>NZ_JBXAMW010000009.1:0-223592 GCF_058801025.1 Rhodoferax sp. GW822-FHT04A08 | reverse complement strand
ACGGGAGAAATAAAGGGCACAAAAGAAGGTCAACAATGCCTCGAAGGCGATCTAAATGCATTGCGATGGAAAAGTCCTCGAAATCTTGCCGCAGAAATTGGCGGATTGACGATAAAGTTAAATGACCTGCCCAGTGACTGCATCAAATATACCTACCGCTACCGGGAAATTGGTCCAATGCGAGTGGTGGCAGAAATGGTGGTTCTTGTCAAAGAAGCCGTCTCCATAGGCGCCGCAAAGACAAGATTTGCTATCAATCGCTTCATTGCAAAAACGATAGTGGAGCCGGAAACACCATCGCCCTCCTATGAGAACCAAGAGGGCATCTCCGAGAAGGATATTCAAGTCGTTGATGAAAGTGTTGCAGGTTTTCTTCAGGCGCACGGTGGAAAGCCCATGCAATCGGACATACATGTAAGTATGGAAGGCGAGGTGTTGGCCAAGTTCGGCGGAACTTGGAAAAACCCTCAGATGGATGAGAACTCCACGAGCGAAGAAGTCGAAGTCCGAGGGTTTTACGACGGACGTCGTTTGCGGCAACGCTTCTTCACTGTTGTGGAAGAATCAAAGAAGGCCTCCACTCATAATGTTCACTATGATGACAATGAGTTTGATGAAGAACTGCGGGCGCTACGGGAAAACAAAAATGCGCTGCTCAAATTGAAGTGCATTAGGAGGAAGATTGGCAAAAAGACAAGGCTGCATTTGGACGCAATGGAAGTAATTACCGGGAGTAATTCCCCATAATTTGCGCTACTAGCTACTACGCAAGTGTCACTGCAAGCCACACCAAAATCAATTCAAAATTAGTGTCGATTTTTGTATTGAGGGGGGAGCGAACCATAGCAATCCGACTGGGAAGATTCGCAATTTTTCCGTCACCAATTTCTATGGTCGCTCTGTCTACTTGAAAGACCTTCTTACCTTCGCTTGAAATCGAGGGCTGAAATATCACTGACCTTGCAGCGACATGCTCTTCAAACTTCTTGTCCAATTTGGCTGGACGGAAAAACTGAACAAAATCCAATGGCCAATTGCATCGGTCTAGAAATTTGAGAGCCACATCAAAATCTGTTGGATCACAAAGAAGTATCTGCCTTGATTCCCCTACGATACCAACGAATTGTGGAATCGTCACGTCAAAGATTCCGTCTATGTTTTTTACAACACTTAAGATGTGATTCCATCTGTGGTGCTCAATCTTTGACAGTAGTTCGTGCCCATCAATATCGTCATGCAACTGCACCACGCCAAGCTCATCGGAAGAAATGCCGCTTCCACCAAACTTTTCAAGAAGTTTCCCGGCCAGTTTGAACTGACGCCGGAAAAGCAGCCCAATCAGCTGCGCTACAAATCGTCTTGAAGACCTGCAGCGCAGGTAGATAGAAAACTCTCCCACAGAAACTGTGAATTGAGCTGCCGATACAAGCGACGCGAGCCACATTGCGGCGCACTTCCCATTTTGCAGAACGGGACCATGCAAGCCGACACAGATTCGGATTCTGGTCAAGTATCGGAATCGGAAAATGGGTATTCGAAATCAGCCGTTTCCAATAGTTAGAAATGGTAACGAATACGTAAATACTGTGTCAGTTTGAAATATATATATGTATTGATACGGCGAATGGAGTAGCTAAAAACACATGCTCACCACTCGTGAAATGCTCCCGAAGCATTTGTACCAACTGTTTGGCAATTTGGTAACAAATTGACAAGTTGCGTAAAGTCGGCTCGGGAATGCCTTGAATGCACCGAAACTACAGGGCTATGCCCGATGGTCAGTCCATATCCGTCACAAGCCCGTGCTGTGTCCTTTTGTCGAACACTCTCCTCTCTAAGCATTTTCAATGACCTGCGATCACAAGAGCCCGATGGCGGGCGCGCGCCCGCCACGCCATATTGGCTTGCTGCTTATGCGGGTGATGGCGCCATTGCCTCTGTCCTGGATTCGGGCGTTGGGCGCATTGTTAGGCGGCTTGCTTTACGGGCTTGTCGTCAAGCGTCGCAAAGTCGTGCTGGCCAATCTGGCGTTGTGTTTTCCCGAGGTGTCGGTGCAACAGCGGGAGCGTTGGGCTCGCCAAAGTTTCATCTATTTCGCCCAGTCGTGGCTTGACCGTGCCTGGCTTTGGCATGCCAAGCCGGAGACTGTGCGTAGACGCTTGCGTCTGGTGGGTGCCGTGGAAGCACTGCATGGCACCGAGCCAACCGTCGTCTTTGCACCGCATTTCTATGGGCTGGATGCAGCAGGCACCGCATTGAACCTCATTCTCGATCGCCCCATGGTGAGCATCTACACGCCACAGCGAAACAAGGCCGTGGATCACTGGTTGCACGTCGGGCGTCGGCGATTTGGACAACTGCAACTGTTTTACCGAGACCACGGCGTGAAGGCTGTGGTGAGTGCATTGCGCGCTGGATCGCTTCTGTATTTGTTGCCGGACATGAATTTCGGTCTGAAGGAATCCATCTTTGTTCCGTTTTTTGGCGTACCGGCGGCGACCGTTCCATCGCTGTCTCGTTTCGCACGTCTTGGTCTGGCTCAGGTAGTTCCGGTGACTGCCAGGATGACACGTACCGGATATGAAATCGAGGTGCATCGCGCCTGGGCCGACTACCCGAGTTCCGACGTTGAGGCCGATACCACTTACATGAATCACTGGCTGGAACAGGTGATTCGCAGCATGCCCGACCAGTACTATTGGGTCCACAAACGGTTCAAGGACCGGCCACCAGGAGCGCTACCCGTATATTGACGGAGCATTGTGAATGCATGAGGCCTTTTGCAGTTCGTCACAGCGCCCGCTAGAGGTTTTCGCTCAGCTAGTGAAGGGCTTCCGCTTCGGCCGGTGTGCCTGAGGTCGGCTGCTTCTCTGCCGGACGTATCAACAGCAGCAGCGGCATGGTCAACAGGGTCAGCCACATCATCACCCGAAAGTCGCCTACGTAGGCAAGCATGGCCGCCTGGCGATTGACTTCCATGTCAATGACCGCCAGCCCCGAGGGAGTTAGCGAGCTCATGGCGGGTGGCAAAGCCTGCAGCACTTGGTTGGTGTAGTTGATGTCCACTGCCAGTTCAGCATGGGCTCGTGCCATCGATTCAGTGAGCAGTGCCTGCACGATGGAGATGCCCACGCTGCTACCAATGTTGCGCATCAGGCTGTAGACCGGAGTGCCTTCGTTGCGCAGCTCGGGTGCCAGTGTGGCAAAAGTCACGGCGCTCAAGGGGACGAAGGTAAAGCCAATACCCATGCCCTGGATGAAGCCGGAGACGGTCACCAGGGTGCTATCCATGTCCAGCGTGATGTGTGTCATCTGGTAGAGCGAGTAGGCCGTGAGACAAAAGCCGAATGCCATGATGGCCCGCAGGTCGAAACGATGCACCAGCTTGCCCACCACCATCATGGCCAGCATGGTTCCCAGGCCTCGCGGCGCCATGATCTCGCCGGTAAAGACGACCGGGTAACCCAACAAGCCCTGCAGAAACGCCGGTAGCAGGGCCATCGTGGCATACAGAATCATGCCCACCACAAAGGCAAACGCAATGCCGGTGATGAAGTTGCGGTCCTTGAGCAGCGCGCGGTTCAGGAAGGACACTTTCGTGGTGGTGAGCGTATGGGCTATGAAGTAGGCAAGCGCCACGACGCAGCCAATTGCCTCGGCGCAGATCTCCGGCGAATTGAACCAGTCCAGCTGCTCGCCCCGATCCAAAAACAGTTGCAGCAGACCGACGGCCAGACTCAGGGTGGTGAGGCCAAAGATGTCCAGTTGTTCTCCTGCGGGCTTGCTCTCCGGCAGATAGCGGGCAATGCCATAGAAGGCAAACACACCCACTGGAAGGTTGATGAAGAACACCCAGCGCCAATTGGCGTTCTCCGTCAGCCAGCCGCCCATCACGGGGCCGAGGATGGGGCCGATCATGATGCCCGCGCCCCAGATGGCCATGGCTTGACCGACCTTCTCCTTGGGGTTGATGTCCAGCAGCACTGCTTGGGACAGCGGAACCAGAGCCGCACCAAACACGCCTTGCAGCAGACGCGCCAGCACGATCTCGCTCAAGTTCTGCGCCATGCCGCACAGTGCCGACGCGATCGTGAAGCCAACCACGGCAATCAGGAACACCTGTCTGCGGCCCCATTGGCCGCACAGCCAGCCGGTCAGCGGCGTGGCGATGGCCGCGGCAACGATGTAGGACGTCAGCACCCAGCTGATCTGGTCCTGCGAACTTTGCAGGGCACCCTGCATATGCGGCAAGGCCACGTTGGCGATGGTGGTGTCCAGCGCCTGCATGATGGTGGCCAGCATGATCGACAGTGTGATCATGCCCTTGTGCGGCACAGCGTTCATGGCGCGGTGAGGTTGTTGTGTATGTGATGCAGCATGTCCATCAGCGCGCTGCGCTGCTGTGCCGACAGGCCTTGCAGCGCCTGCACCTGCACCTTGTCGCTGATGGCATGTGCGGCCTTGAGCTCTTCCAGCGCCTTGGGTTGCAACACGATTTCATTGGCGCGGCTGTCGGTCGGGCTGACGCGGCGTGTCACCCAGCCGCCCGACTCCAGGCGCTTGCACAGGGACGCCACACCCATGGTCGTGAGGTCCAGACGATCAGCCAGCTCGGTCTGTGTCAGCGGCGTATCGCCTGCATGGCGTGCCAGGATGTTGATCAATCGGCACTGTGCCCGGGAAAGCCCCAGCTGTTGGCGCGACAGCTGATCAAAGCGCCTGCCATACAGACGCCCCACTTCATTGACCAGAAAACCGAAGCGGTTGTTGATATCGCTTTTAGCCATCCGATTATTGTAAACTAGTTTACTAAAATGAGACACGTGAGACCAGGAGCCTGACGCGGATACATCCGGCGCCGTCTGCTACAGATTGGGATTGATGAGGTATTTGGCTCCGGTGGAGCGCTGGCCGTAGATGGCAATGGCCTCGGGTTGCAGGGCTTCGGCCAGCGACACGACCCGGGTGTAACTGCTGGCAAAGGTGGTCTTCAGTTCGCGTGCAACGCGCTGCTTCAATGTCTGCACGGCCTCGGGCCCTATGCTTTGCAGAAACGGAAACAGCAGCCAGCCACCCATGCCCCATGCCATGCCGAAGTTGCGCTGGATCTCGGTGGGGCCCATATCCAGCCCGCCATAGATATAGACCTGCTTGTGCGTGGTGGATCCGTATCGGCTGTATTCCTTGGCGCTGCTGCTGATCGCACGCTCCATGCAGGTCAGGATCTGCCCGGCCAGCTTGCCGCCGCCGATGGCATCGAATGCAATGGTGGCACCGGTGGCCACGAGTGCCTGGGTGAGGTCCTCCATGAAGGTTGGCGATGCGGTGCTGCAGATGTGTACTGCGCCCTGTTTGCGCAACACTTCTACCTGTTCGGGTTTGCGCACAATGTTCACCAGCGCAATGCCGTCCTTGAGGCAAATCCGATTGAGCATCTGCCCCAGATTGGAAGCCGCCGCCGTGTGCACCAGTGCCTTGTGGCCTTCGCGCCGCATGGTCTGCACCATGCCCAGTGCAGTCAGCGGATTGACAAAGCTCGAGGCTCCTTCAGCCACGGATGCATCCGGCGGCAGCAGCAGGCATTGTTCCACCTTGACGCAGCGGTATTGGGAATACATGGCGCCTGCCAGAACCGCCACCTTCTTGCCCAGGAGCGCCTGCGCCGCATCCGACGATCCTGCCGCAATCACCACACCGGCACCTTCATTGCCAACCGGCATGGACTGGTCCAGCCGCGCTGCCATGGATCGCATTGCGCCCTGCGGCACAGTGGCGGTCACGATGGGAGATTGCGGCGTACCGGAGCACTGCACGCTGGCAAGGTCCGCAGCACCAAAGAGCAGGCCGATGTCGGAAGGGTTCAGCGGTGCTGCCTCCACACGGACCACCACTTCGTCCGCGGCAGGTGCAGGTGTTTCAACCGGCACCAGATCGAGTACCAGTTGCCCACCTGAGGTGATGGTGGAGCGAAGTTGAAGCCCTGAGCTGTGGGATGGTGTGTTCATGGTGGTTTCCTGGTGTGGTCTATGGCGTGGCGAAGCAAACTCGATTGCGCCCTTCGTCCTTGGCGCGGTACATCGCAGTGTCGGCGCGGGCAATGATGTCCAGGGTGCCGGCCTCTGTTCCGTTGAATATCGCCACGCCCATGCTGGCGGTGCAATGGTGTTCTATGCGCGCAGGCGGTGCGTCAGCGGATTCGGGTTGCAGCAAGTAGGGAGCTGCCAGGCAGATGCGTATCTTCTCCGCGATGGCCGCTGCTTCCGCTGCAGCCAGATTGCGGTCACGACTCATGTTATTGAGCAGAACCACAAACTCATCGCCCCCAAACCGGGCTACCGTGTCTCCCTTGCGTACGCAACTCCTGAGGCGGTTGGCAACCTCCATCAACAGCAGGTCTCCCACGCCATGGCCGTGCGCGTCGTTGAGTGGTTTGAAGTTGTCCAGGTCCAAAAACAACACGGCACCATGGCTGCCCACGCGTTCGGCCGTAGCCAATGCCTGGGTCAGTCGGTCCTCCATCAGGCGCCGGTTGGCAAGACGGGTGAGCGGGTCATGGAATGCCATCTGCCGGACCTGCTCGCCCATCAGCCTTCGCTCGGTAACGTCGCGTGTGATGCCGTGGTAGCCCGTGATGTTGCCCTGCGCGTCGTGTTCCGGCTTAGACAGCACTTCGCCCCATATCAGATGGCCATCCTTGCAACGATGCTCGACTTCGAAGGTCAGAAATCCGACGGGGTTTCCCGACTGCTCGGCCAGGCGTCTGCGTTCCATAAACTCCTTGACCAGTGCCACACCTTCCTCGGTGAACATGTCAAAGACGTGGTGTCCTATCACTTCGTCAGCCTTGAAACCGCGCAATCGCTCGTCGGCCGGGCTGATGTAGGTGATGCGCAAATCCTTGTCAGTCCGCCAGACCACGTCACGCGCATCTTCGGTTAGCAGCTGGTAGAGCGACTGGCTCTCCAGCAACGCAAGGGTGCGTTGCCGTACCAGAGCCTCCAGCTCGCTGTTGCGATCTTGCAGACTCTTGAGCGGATAGACCTCGCCTTCGGAGGCCTGGCGATACGGGATGGATATGCTGCTGTGCGCTATCTTCCATTCACCCGACTCCTGGCGCAGCACCAATACCAGTCGAGCTACTTCCTTGGCAAACAGCGCATGGTCACCGGGCAGGTGGATATGGAAGAAGGCCGTCACCACGGCGACCTCTTCACAAAGGTCCTGGATCGACAGGTCCAGCATCTCGATGCGGATGCGTCCGGGCACCTGCGCAAAATCCTGGTGCGTCACTTCGAGCCATGCTGGCTTGTTCTTGACCAGCACATCGCTGCTGCCTGCAAAGCCACTGAAGTTCTCGCTGAATCGCGCATGCAACCGTTCATCACGTGACGCATACATTGCAATGTATTCGTCAAACAACTGACGGATCATCTGATGTCGATTCGTCTGCATTGCGTTGGCGTCCATGATGAAGGGAGTTGAGCGATGTGACGCCGTCCTAAAACCTATTCTGTCACTCCCACATCCGGATGGCCGCAGGATTGAGAGGGTCACTTGATCAGAATCAAAATAAGCCGTTACGATCAGATGGTCACACAACTCCAGAACAACTGCAATGGCAGAACAACCTATACGATTTGACGACGGCGCGGCCTATGAGCAATACATGGGTGTCTGGAGCCAGGAGGCCGGATCGCAATTCCTGGACTGGCTCAATCCCGCAATGCAGCAGAGCTGGCTTGACGTAGGGTGTGGCAATGGCGCATTCACCCAGCTGCTACTGGAGCGGTGCAATGCCAAGTCCGTTCAGGGCATAGACCCATCTCCGGAGCAAATCCATTTTGCGCAGAACCGCTTTGCGCGTACCAATGCCCGCTTCATGTTGGGCGACTCCATGGAATTGCCGTTACCCGACGCTTGCGTGGATTACGCGGTCATGGCGCTGGTCATCTTCTTTTTGACGGAGCCGGAGCGCGGTGTGGCCGAGATGTCCCGGGTGCTGAAAACCGGCGGAGTGGCGTCCGCCTATGCGTGGGATCTGGAAGGGGGCGGCTTTCCGTGGGCTGGCATCCAGAATGGACTGCGTGCCATAGGGCACACGCCTGCCTTGCCGCCCAGCCCGCACGCGGCCAACCTGGACGCGCTGCGCCAGTCATGGCATGCAGCGGGGTTTGTTGAAGTGCAGACCCACAAGCTGACGGTGGAGCGCACCTTTGGCAGCTTTGAGGAATATTGGCGCATCGGTCTGCAGGGGCCATCCATACGCAGCCGTACCGACAAGCTGAGCCAGAACGAGCGCCAGGCATTGAAAGAGGCCGTGCGCGCCCAGATGGGCGGCGCCGGTGAGCAGATAACCGTCGCGGCGCACGCCCATGCGGTCAAGGGCGTCAAGCTGGGCTGAGGCCGGCCGGGCCGCAGCGGCGCTTCACGCCCCTGTCAGGCTTTAGAACTTGTAGCCCACGCCGATCGAAAACACGTTTTCCTGCATGCTGGACGTGGTGCCGGTATTGAAGGTCACGTCGTTGAACTTGTTCAGGTCATACGCCACCTGCCAGTACATGTTCTTGTCCAGCATCTGGCGCAAACCGATACCGTAGCCAACGCCGTGTACGTCCGAGTTGCTCGAGCCATCGTCCGATGAGGCCCGGCCGTAGAGGGAAGACAGCTTGCCGAACAGCTGGTAGTTGTTGGCGAGTGCCACTGTGGGCATCACATCCAGGGAATAGCGGTTTCCGATCGTGGCCTCAGCGCCGCTGGCGTAGGTGCCGGCCTTGTGGTTGCTGGAGCTATAGGAAGCGCCCAGTCCAATGCCGAAGTTGGGTGCCACGGGAAAGTCGTAACGCCCTTGCAGACCCAACGCAGAGGTGTTGCCGTTGTCAGAAGTACCGTCCGTAGCGCTGGACGAGCCTTTGGAAAATTCCGCATTGGCACCGACGCTGAAGCCCGAGAGGTTCGACGTATCTGCTGCGAAGCTGGACGCTGCAGCGAGGGTACCCAGTACGAAAGTTGTGACAAACAGTTTTTTCATTTGGAGGTTCCAAGTTAAGGGACCTCCATGGTGCTTGTGTGCTGTTAAGCGGCATTCGCCAGCGGACAAATAATGGTAAACCCTGTAGTGGGGAAGGTAAATCTTTGCAGCAATATGTAAATACCGCCTGCGACTGCATCAGGGAATCAGTACGGCGGCACCCACAAATCGCCCGGCGCGCAAATCCTCCAGTGCCTGATTGGCCTGTTGCAACGGGTAGGCTGTTGTCTTGGTGAAAATGCCCATCTGCGGGGCCTGGCTGAGGAAGTCCAGCCCATCCTGGCGCGTCAGATTGGCCACCGACAGCAATTGCCGCTCTTCCCACAGCAGGCTGTAGGCAAAGCCCGGAATGTCGCTCATGTGGATGCCGGCGCACACCACGCGCCCGCCCTTGCGCACGGCTCGCAGAGACTGCGGCACCAGGTCTCCCACGGCGGCGAAGATGATGGCTGCGTCCAGCGCCTCGGGTGGCATCTGGTCCGAGTCTCCAGCCCAGACGGCTCCCAGTTCGCGCGCAAAGCCCTGCGCAGCCACATCCCCGGCGCGCGTGAAGGCAAAGACCTTGCGGCCCTGGCGTTGCGCCACCTGCGCCAGGATGTGCGCCGCGGCGCCAAACCCGTACAGGCCCAGACACTTACCGTCACCAGCCAGCGTCAGTGCACGCCAGCCGATCAGCCCGGCGCACAGCAAGGGCGCAATCGACTCGTCACTGCCGTGTTCCCCCAGCGGAAAAGCAAAACGCGCATCGGCCAAGGCGGCCGTGGCAAAACCGCCGTCGCGGGTAAAGCCGGTAAACAGCGGTCGATCGCACAGATTCTCGCGCTGCATCCTGCAGTAAGGGCAGACACCGCAGGTGTGGCCCAGCCAGGGAATGCCCACGCGCTGGCCCAGCTGCAGGCCCTGCACGCCATCGCCCAATGCATCGATGCGGCCCACAATCTCATGGCCCGGGATGATGGGCAGATGCGGGTTGGGCAGCTCACCGTCCACCACATGCAGATCGGTGCGGCACACGCCGCAGGCTGTGACACGCACGCGGATCTCTCCGGGGCCGGGTAGCCGGTCGGGCAACTCGGTCCACACCAGAGGGTGGCCCGTGTGCTTCAAAACCATCGCATGCATAAGCCGCCCCGTGGAGTGTGTGGAGGCCGCCTAGGCGACCAGAGCCACTTGGTAGATGCCTATCACCTGTTCGAGCGTGGCGGTGCGCGGATTGGTCAACTGGCAGGCGTCCTTCTTGGCGTTGACGGCCATGGTTTCCAGATCCTTTTCCTGCACACCCAGGGCCGTGAGGTTCTTTGGAATACCCACGTCCCTGGCCAAGCGCCGGATAGCGGCAATGGCCTTTTCGCCTGCTGCAATGGGCGACAAGCCGTCGGTGTTCTCACCCAGCGCACGTGCGATATCGCCAAAGCGCGACACCGACGCAATCAGGTTGAAGCTGCACACCTCCGGCAGCAGCACCGCATTGCAGACACCGTGCGGCAGGTTGTAGAAGCCGCCCAGCTGGTGCGCCATGGCGTGCACATAGCCCAGGCTGGCGTTGTTGAATGCCATGCCAGCCAGGTACTCGGCATAGGCCATCTTGTCGCGGGCCTCGATGTTGGCACCGTTGGCCACGGCCGGGCGCAGCCATTCGGCAATCAGCGAAATGGCCTTGAGGGCGCAGGCATCGGTCACCGGCGTGGCAATGGTGGACACGTAGGCTTCTACCGCGTGTGTCAGCGCATCCATGCCGGTGGCGGCTGTCAGGCCGGCGGGCATGTCCACCATCAGCAAGGGATCGTTGATGGCGATGTTGGGTGTGCAGCGCCAATCCACCAAGGCCATCTTCACATGGGTTTCGGTATTGGTGATGATGCAAAAGCGCGTCATTTCGGCCGCCGTGCCAGCCGTCGTGTTGATGGCCAGGAACGGTGGCATGGGCTTGGTGGTCTTGTCCAGACCTTCGTAGTCGCGGATGTTGCCGCCGTTGCCAATGACCATGCCAATGCCCTTGCCGCAGTCGTGCGCGCTGCCGCCGCCCAGGGTGACGATGGCGTCGCACTCCGCTGCCTTATAGACGGAGACACCTTCGTGCACATTGCGGTCGGTGGGGTTGGGCTCGGCCCCAGCGAATACCGTCACCTGGATACCTGCAGATTCAAGCTGCGCCTTCACTTTCTCGGCAATGCCGAGCTGCACCATGCCTGCATCGGTGCACAGCAGTGCACGATGCGCGCCCAGTGCTCTGGCCTGCGGCCCGGCCTGTGCGGCACAGCCTACGCCCATGAGGGAGACGGTGGGCGTGAAAAAGCCAAATGTTTGGTTGGCGAGAGACATACATCCTCCTGGGGAAAACCCGTTGCGTTGCAAGTTGTGCCTGCTGGGTCATGGTCGCGCAGGGGCGACCGCGCACAGGCCTTCATCTACATAATGCGCGCATCAAACTATGTCTGCAAGAGCCGAAGCCGCCTTGCCGGTGGCATTGGATGATGCAGGTCAATGACTCGCCATTTCGCGCTGCCCAGGCTGCCGCGAGCACAGGAGAGGCCGCATTGCGCGTGAGCAGTGTATGCAAGCGAACAGACCCAGGCACCGCTAGCAACCACCATGGCGTACTTAACTGGAGTACCCATGAAATCATCAGAAACCGAAAAAGTCACCAAACTCAAAAAGCGTCGCGAGGCCCCCCTGGCCACACCGACCGATCTGGACAGCGCCGCCACGCTGGAAATCAGCGGCTCGTTGAACGCATTGCTGGCCGACGTGTACGCGTTGTACCTGAAGACCAAGAACTTCCACTGGCATATGAGCGGCACCCATTTCCGCGACTATCACCTGATGATGGATGATCAGGCGCTGCAACTCTTTGCCATGACCGACCCGCTGGCCGAGCGCATCCGCAAGGTGGGTGGGCAGACACTGCGCTCCATTGGCCACATCGCGCGCACCCAGCGTGTGCTGGACAACGATGCCGACTATGTGACACCGCAGGACATGCTGTCGGAACTGGCCGACGACAACCGCTCGCTGGTAGCCCATCTGCGTGAAGCCCATGACCTGTGCAACGCCCAGAAGGACATCGCCAGCGCCAGCCTGATTGAAGTCTGGATCGACGAGACCGAGCAGCGCTGCTGGTTCCTGTTTGAGTCCACCCGCACCCGCTAGGCCGTTCCCGCGGCATGGTCGGGGCAAGTAATTTCATGCTGTGTTCCCTCAGTAATCTGCAAGCCATGCCAGCAGGGCCTGCATGGCAGCGAGCGTGGCCGTGCGGGTTGCGGCCGCTGCACCGGCGGCGTCTTCCGTGCTGGCGGGTTGGGTGATGTCGAATGCATGCCAGGCCAGTACCTCACGGCTGTTGTTGTCCAGCAGGGTGACACGCAGTGTGAGGTGCGCTTGGCTGGGCCGTTGTAAATAGTCCTGCTGCAACCGCACGATGGTGCTGTCCAGCCGCAGGTCGGCACGCGCGGCACTGGGTGCCATCAGCACCGCACGAAAAATGCCCGAATCCTGCAGCACGCGCGCCATCACCGGAGCCAGCATGCGCGCCGGTGTATCGACCCACACACTGTGAGTAAATGCTTCCAGTGAGCCGGCCTCACGCGTGTACACCATGTGCGAGCTGTCATAACCGGGCGCTGCCGTGGGGATGCTCAGCAGGATGACGTGCGGCGGCACCTGCCTGGGGGCAGACGCACTGGCTGTCTGCAGGGCTGGTCCGGGCATGTCTACGCTGTCCAGCGCATAGGTTTGTGTGGGCGCAACGGGGCGCGGATTCAATACCGAGCATGCTGGCAGCAGGATCGTCAGACAAAGGATGCCCAGTCGGGATGGGTTGGGGGTGTGTGGCGTGCTCATGGTGTTGCCTTTTCTGGTGTGCCTTCGCCCGGCCCGGGGCGCACGGTCGGGTGACCGAAGATCAGGCCTGCGGGCGCGCGCTCGGTTTGCTCCGTCAGACGCCGCAAGGAGGCGCTCAGCACGCTGAGTTCACCCAGCAAGCGGTCCAGTTCCGGCACGGTCTGAGTGCCCACGCGCTGGACCTCCGTGCCCAGGGTCTTGAAGGTTGCGCTGGCATCCGTGCTGGTCTGCGTGACCGCATCGCCCATGCGCCCTACGGCGTCGGCGCTGCGGTTGACGCGGTTGAGCGTGGCGGGCAACTGGGCCGACGCCTGCGCCGTGTTGGACAGGGTCTGGCCGGCATGCACGATGGCGCCATCGATCACCTGTTTGCGTGCAACCACGGTGTGGGTGATCTGGGCCATATCGGCCATGGCGCTGCTGAAGGCGATCTGGTTCTTCTGACTGAGAAACGCATCGATGTTGCCCGAGGTGCTGTCCAGCTTGGCCAGCACGCGCGTCAGCACATTTTCCAACCGGGTGGACAACGAGGACTTGGTGGCAATGACCGGATAGCTGGCGCCGGGTAGCGCCGTCAGTGGTGGCGCGTCACGTGCACCGCCCGAGAGTTCCACATAGGCAATGCCGGTCAGCCCCTGTGCCTTGAGCACGGCGACCGTGTCCTGGCGTATGGGTGAACCCCGCTCGATGGCTAGGAACAGATTGACGCGTTGCGGGTCCTGCGGGTCCAGTGCAATGCGACGCACCTTGCCCACTTCCACCCCGTTGTATTTCACCGGTGCGTTCAGGTTGAGCCCGGCGACCGACTCCTCTTCCACGGCCAGGTAGACATCAAATTTCTTTTGCCACATGCCGCCTGATGCCAGCCACAGCACGATGGCCACCAGCAGCAGCCCCAAGCTCAGCGTGAAGGCTCCCACCAGGGTGAGATTCACTTTGGTTTCCATGCGTCGGCCTGGTTCTGTTGGTGTTGTGCGGTTGCCGCGCGCGCACGCGGTCCGCTGAAGAATTTCTCGACCGCAGGCACTTTCAGCTCTGACAGCTCTTGCATGGAGCCCAAGCCCTGCACCCGCCCTTCGGCCAGCACGGCCACGCGGTCGGTCACGTGCCACAGCAAGTCCAGGTCGTGGGTGATCATCACCACCGTCAGGCCATGGCTCTCGCGCAGGCTGTGGATCAGTTCATCCACGCCGTCTGCGCTTTCAGGGTCCAGTCCGGCGGTGGGTTCGTCCAGAAACAGCAGCTCGGGGTCCAGCGCCAGAGCACGTGCCAGCGACGCACGCTTGAGCATGCCGCCGCTGAGTTGCCCTGGGTACTGCGTACCGACGTCGGCCCGCAGCCCGCTCAGCGCAATTTTTTCTGCAGCCAGTTTGTCGATCTGCTGGCTGTCCATGCGGGTGTGCTCGCGCATGGGCAGGCCCACGTTCTCCAGCACGGTGAGTGACGCAAACAGACCGCCATGCTGGAACATCACGCCCCAGCGTTTGCGCAAGCCCAGTGCCTGGGCAGCGTTGATGTCCTTCAGATCGGTACCCAGCACCCGGATGGAACCAGTATCTGGGCGCTGCAGCAAAATCATTTCGCGCAGCAGCGTGGACTTGCCGGAGCCGCTGCCGCCAACCAGCGCAAAGATCTCGCCCTTCTTCACCTCCAGATCCAGGTTGGTGTGCACCATATGTTCGCCAAACCGGGTGCTGACCTGCTTGAGTTGAATCACCGGTTCTGCGGCGGGAGTGGGGACGCTCATGTCACAGGTCCAGTGCGCTGAAGGCTACGGAAAAGAGTGCGTCTACCACGATCACCAGAAAGATGGACTGCACCACGCTGCGTGTGGTTTGCTGGCCCACGCTGTCTGCGCCACCCTGGGTGCGAAAACCCTGGAAGCAGCCGATCACCACAATCGTGGCGGCAAACACCGGCGCCTTGCACACGCCGATGAGGTAGTCGCTGACCTGCACGGCCTTGACGAAGCGCTCCATGAACTCGCCATAGCCCACGCCCAGGCGTACTTGTGCCATCACCATGCCACCGGCAACACCCAGTACATCGGCAAACACGGTGAGCAACGGCAGCGCAATCACCAGCGCCACGATCTTGGGCAGCACCAGCAACTCCTGTGGCTCAATGCCGATGGTGCGCAGCGCATCCATCTCTTCGGTGACCACCATGGTGCCGATCTGCGCCGCATAGGCCGAGCCGGAACGCCCTGCCACGATGATGGCGGTGATCAGCGGCGCGAACTCGCGCAACATGGACAGGCCCACCAGATCCGCCACAAAGATGTTGGCGCCATAGGTCTGTAGCTGGGCAGCCCCCTGATAGGCCACCACCACGCCCAGCAAAAACGCCAGCAAGCCCACGATGGGCAGTGCGTCCACGCCGGAGCTCCGCAGATTGAATGCCACCGGGCGCCAGCGGATGCGCGCCGGATGGCGCACACCGTGTGCAGCAACCCATGCCGTCTCGCCGACAAAGCGCACCAGCGCCAGTGTCTGCTGCAGAGCCGCCTGGATGGCTGCACCGGTGTCGGCGAGCAGTGTGCTCATGGGTGGCTCAGTGCGGTCGGTGCGACGCGCAGCAACTTGTGCTGCACGCGTGCGCGACATGCGGCTGCGTTGCTGTTGGCTTCACCATTGCTGCCCGGGTCTATCAGCGGGATGATTGCCGCCAGCGGGTTGAGCAATCCCAGCAACAGGGCAGTGCCCACCTTGATGCCCAGCGGGCGCTTTTCCACACCCACTTCCGGGTGCGCAAATGTGCCGGTGATACGCAGCGGCGAGCGTAGCGTCAGCGGGCTGAAGTCCTTGGGAGCCACCACGGTACGCAAGTCGAGGGTCTCCTTGGCCAGCGACAGCGTGCCGTCCATCCATACCGTGGAGTCGCTGGTGTCCAGCACCAGCAGGCGCGGCCGGACCACGCCGGTGTTGACCACCAGGTCGGCCAGCGCACAGTCCAGTACCAGCGCGTTGTCGCCCTTGACGTAGACCCCCAGCGACTCGGCCAGATCCAGGCCACCTTCTTCAATCAGCAGGTGCGAGATCGTGCCCTTGGTGATGGTGGCACCCACGTCACCGCGCATGGAGCCCAGTATCTCTGCGGTGGAGCGGCCATCCCCCTGCAAGGTGGCATGGCCCTGCAAATCGCCCGACAGATATGGCGGCAGTGCGGCGCTGCGGGTCTGATGGATCCAGCGTTCCAGCTTGACGCCGTCCCAGTTCAGCGCGGCCACCCAGTGCGCGCTGTCTTGTTGACCATCCAGTGCCAGCGTGCCGACCAAATGGCCCTGGCCGGTGCGGGCATCGATTTCCTTGAGCGTCAGCATGCCGTCGGTGAGCTGCAGGTTGGCATTGAAAGGGCGCAAGGGTTCCAGCCATGTCACCTGTGCATCGACCTGCTGGAGGCGGATCAGCACATCGGCATTCATGGCGCGCAGTGATGCGAAATCAAAGGGCCGCGTCGGCAGCACCTTGGATACGGGAGCGGCACCCACCGCAGAAGTGGTGGCACCCAGGGCTGGTGCCAGGTCCCGCAGCTTGAGCAAGGTGCCCTCTAGCGTGCCTGTCAGACGCGGTACCGCAGCGCTGGTATCAAAGGAAAAAGTGCCCGCCAATTTGCTGTCACCCACATTGGCATAACGCAATGCCACTTCCCACACCTTGCCGGAGCGCGTCAGCGCGCCGGCTGCCTTGAAGGCGCGGGTGGTGGGCAGCGTGACGCCAAAGGGCGCGCCTACCGCAGCCAGCGATGGCCCTTCCACGACGAAGCGACCATTGAGCCCGCCCAGATGCAGAAAGTCCTGCGCCGTACCGCCAAAGTCCAGGCTGGCGGTGCCGGACTTGGCCACGAGCTTCACCGCCACCGGCGTGCCTTCTGCAGCGTCGGCATCCCACGGCAGCGCGCCGGTGGAAGTGAGGCTCAGCGCAAAAGACTTCTTGCGGTAGAGGCCCGACGCTGTCACATGCAGCACCTGGGACGGCTGCACTTGCGCAACCGACAGCGTGGGCTCGGCGTTTGTCAGACGCAACTCGGCAAGCAGGCTCAGGTCCAGCGTGGCGTCGTCGTAGTGCAGCTGCCCGGTATCGGCTTGCACATGCTCCAGGCGTGGAATGGCAGGGGGTTGACCACTGGCCGCCAGTTGCCAGGAGGCGCGGCCATCGCCGGTGCGCTCCAGATAGGCATCCAGGTGGCGTGCCTGCAGATACTGCACCACGGGTTGCTGCCCCAGATAGGCATGCCATAAGTCGATATAGCGCAGTCGTACCTGCACATCCTGCGCCAGCAGCAGGTAGGGTGTGTGGCTCCAGGCCGGCGCACCGATGTGCAGCAGCGGGCTTTGCAACGCCACGCCGCCCCACAGATGCAGCTCCACCTGCTGCCCTGGTCCCTGGGCGGAACCGGCGGCTGGTTGCAGCAGCACGGTGCGTCCCAGCTTTTGCTGCAGCAGCGACTCCAGGGGTGCGATCAGAAAGGGCCAGCCGCGCGATTCGCAAACCGCAAACGCTACACCCAATGCCAGTACCAGGGCCGTGCCGATGCCAAGCCAGAGTCTGGGCGTGGAGCGGGTCAGGACAGGTTCAACCACCGCATTGCTTCTTCACCCAGGCCACATAGCGGTCCATCCAGCCTTGCAGAAACGCCCGGCTGGACGCGGCTATGTTTCCTTCTGTGTCGAACAGACCTTCCTTGGCCTGAACAAAGACCTCCGGCTGACCCAGCGTGGGCACGTCCAGATAGGCCAGGGCGCGGGCCAGTTGGCCGTTGATGGAGGCGGTGCGCAAGCTCCCCACGATGGTGGCAATCTCGTATGTAGTCATGGAATTCCCCGAAGAAGGTGGTCAAGGAGAGTCACCTTGCAGCAAAGGCTTGCATTCTTCTGTGCGGCAGCGTACGGTACATATGTGTCTGCGGCTCATGTGCGCTGAGTAACAGACGCTTGTCACATTCCATCACGTAATACGACCATGCACCATCCACCCGACACGGACCCGTCGCCCACGGAAACCGGTGAACCTGCGCCTGCATCGCCGCCGCCTGAGCGCGAGTTTGCGGAAGGTCTTGACGACCCGCTCCAGGCCGAAGAGCTGGAACGGCAACAGGACGCCTGAGCGCACAGACTCCGATGACCACCACGCGCACCGAAACCGACAGCTTTGGCTCTCTGGAGATTCCCGTGGATGCGCTGTGGGGTGTGCAGACCGCGCGCAGCCTGCATTTCTTTGCCATTGGAAGTCAGCGCATGCCGCTGGAAATCGTGCATGCGCTGGCACTCATCAAATGGGCCGCGGCGCAGGTCAACCTGCAACTGCAACGGATGGATGCGGCCAAGGCCCAGGCCATTGCGGATGCGGCGTTGCAGATCGCCGAGGGCCGGCATGACGATGCCTTTCCCCTGTCGGTATGGCAGACCGGCTCGGGCACCCAGACCAACATGAATGTGAACGAGGTGATAGCCCGCATTGCCTCCGCTCACATCACCGTTCACCCCAATGACGACGTCAACCGGGGACAGTCTTCCAACGACGTGTTTCCCACGGCCATGCACATGGCAGCGTTGGAGCAGGCCCACATCCGGCTGCTTCCGGCGTTGAGCGCGCTGCACCAGGAACTGCTGATCAAAGCGGTGGAGTTCAAGGACATGGTGAAGATCGGTCGTACCCATATGCAGGACGCCACGCCGGTGACGCTGGGACAGGAGTTTGGTGGTTACGCTGCGCAACTGGCCTTGTGTGAGGAGGCCGTGCGGCATGCGCTGGGCGCAGTCGGCAAGCTGGCCATTGGCGGCACCGCTGTGGGGACCGGCATCAACACCCATGCAGAGTTCGGGCCACGTGTGGCCGCCTTGCTGGCAGAGAAGATGCAGCTGCCCCTGACGCAGGCGGACAACCTCTTTGCCGCCATGGCCGGGCACGAAGCGCTGGTGGCACTGCACGGCAGCCTGCGCATGCTGGCCATTGCACTCAACAAGATGGCCAACGACATCCGCCTGATGGGTAGCGGGCCGCGCGCCGGTCTGGGTGAATTGCTGCTGCCGCAAAACGAGGCAGGCAGCTCCATCATGCCGGGCAAGGTCAACCCGACCCAGATCGAGGCGCTGACCATGGTCTGCGCTCAGGTCATGGGGCACGATGTGGCCATCGGCATGGCCGCAGCGCAAGGCCAGTTTGAGCTGAATGTCTACAAGCCGCTGATCGCCCTGAACATGCTGGACTCGATCCGCCTGCTGTCAGACGCCATGCAGAGCTTCCGGCAACACTGCCTGATGGGCATACGCGCGAATGCCGTGCAACTGGAGCGCAATCTGCAGTCCTCGCTGATGCTGGTGACGGCCCTGGCGCCGCACATCGGCTACGACAAGGCGGCACGCATCGCCCGCCACGCGCAGCAGCAGGGCACCAGCCTGCGCGAAGCCGCACTGGCCCTGGGCCATGTCACTGCGCAAGAGTTCGACGCCTGGGTTCGACCTGAAGACATGCTGTAGATGCTTTGTATACGCCGCTGACACTGGGGCGGCCTACTTGACCCGGCGCTATGTGCGCCGCCGCACGGACGCAGAAGTGCATCAAACCTAAGCTGGTATGAACCGCCGAGGAATTTCGCATGCACCCGTTTCAATTCCTGCGCGCTGCGCTGCTGCGCATCGAACTTTTCAGACAACACCCTAACACCCAGACCCATAGCGATACCGAAGTCCCCTTGCGTGCCGAGCTGTTTGGCGCCGAGCAGATGGAGCGCTATGGCAAGACGCTGTCGGCCCTGCACGCAGTGCGCGGCGGACGCGGTGGCGACCAGCTGCTGCTACGTCTGCAGGACAACGAGGTGGTGTTGCAGTCAGCCCGCGAGCTGTTGGTGGCAGCCGTGCGCCAGGGGCGGCGCGTCACTCCGGCAGGCGAGTGGCTGCTGGACAACTTCTATCTGATTGAAGAGCAGATCCTGCTGGCGCGCTCCCACTTTTCCAAGTGGTACAGCCGCGAGCTGCCGGTGCTCTCCAGCGGCCCCTCCAAGGGGCTGGCGCGTGTCTATGACATTGCGCTGGAGGTCATCGCGCATGGCGATGGCCGGGTGGACCCGGAAACGCTGAACCGCTTTGTCGCCGCCTACCAGACCGGGGCGCAACTCAAGCTCGGCGAGCTGTGGGCCATTCCCATCATGCTGCGGCTTGCGCTGATCGAGAACCTGCGACGCATCAGTGCACGCGTGGCGGCCAGCATGGTGGAGCGCAACCGTGCAAGCGTCTGGGCCGACCAGATGCTCAGCGTAGCCGAGCACGATCCCAAGAGTTTGATCCTGGTGATCTCGGACATGGCACGCGCAAGTCCGGCCCTGGTCAATTCCTTTGTGGCCGAACTGGCGCGCCGGCTGCAGGGCCACAGCTCTGCGCTGGCTTTGCCGCTGACCTGGATCGAACAGCAGCTGCGTGAGTCTTCCACGACCATCGAGCAGATGGTGCAGTCGGAAACCCAGAGCCAGGCCATCAACCAGGTCTGCATCAGCAACAGCATTGCCAGCCTGCGCCTGCTCAGCGCCATGGACTGGCGCGAGTTTGTCGAGTCGCAAAGCCAGGTGGAACGCGAACTGCGCGAGGACCCGCACGGTGTCTATGGCCGCATGGACTTCCAGACCCGTGACCGCTACCGCCACGTGGTGGAGAGAATCGCCCGGCAAAGCCATATGACGGAGCCAGCCGTGGCACGCAAGGCCGTGCAGCTGGCCCACCATGCGCTGGCCACGGGGGCGGCAGGCGCAGTGGCAACACCGCACATCCATGTGGGCTACTACCTGGTGGGCGATGGGCTGGCCGTGCTGGAGCGTGCAGCCCAGGTACACAAGTCATTTGCCGAGGACGTTCGCCAGGGCGTGCGCAATGCGGCGTTGCCACTGTATCTGGGAAGCATCTTGTTACTCTCCTTGGTCATCGCCGGGGCACTGCTGTGGTGGGCCGCCTTGCAAGGCATGCCACTGTGGGCGCTGGTGCCTGCCGGTGTGGCGGCCTTGATCGTAGCCAGCCAGTTTGCGGTCACGCTGGTGAACTGGCTGGCCACTCTGGTGGTGTCTCCGCACGCCTTGTCTCGCATGGACTATTCCAAGGGTATTGCGCCGCAGGCGCGCACGCTGGTCGTGGTGCCCACCATGCTCAGCAATGCGGACGGTGTGCGTGCCTTGGTGGAGGCACTGGAGGTCCGCTTCCTGTCCAACCAGGACGCGCATCTGCACTACGGATTGCTGACGGACTGGGGTGACGCCAGCACCGAAACCCAGGATGACGATGCGGCACTGCTGGCGTTGGCCAGCGACGGCATTCGCGATCTGAATACCCGCTATCCCGGCGACCGGCAGGACACATTCTTTTTGTTCCATCGCGCACGTCTGTGGAATGAACGTGAACAACTGTGGATGGGTTATGAGCGCAAGCGCGGCAAGCTCGCCGCGCTCAATGCGCTGCTGCGCGGCAGTGACGGTTCCGACTTTGCACTGATCGTGGGCAATGTAGCGCCGCTGCAGCAGGTGCAGTACGTCATCACGCTGGACACCGACACCCAACTGCAGCGCGATTCGGCCCGCAGCTTTGCCGCAACCATGGCGCACCCGCTCAACCGTCCGCACATTGACGCGACCCGGCACTGTGTGACTTCGGGCTACGGCATCCTGCAACCGCGCATGGCCGTGAGCCTGCAGAGTAGCAATCGCTCACGCTACGCCCGCTTCATGGGCAGCGAGGCAGGTGTGGACCCTTATACGAGGGCGGTTTCCGACGTGTATCAGGACCTGTTTCACGAAGGCTCTTTCATCGGCAAGGGCATTTATGACGTGGATGCCTTCGAACTGGCCCTCAAGGGCCGCTTTCCCGAAAATCGCATTCTGAGCCATGACCTGCTGGAAGGGTGTTATGCCCGCACCGGGCTGATCAGCGACGTGCAACTCTATGACGACTACCCCGCGCGCTACGACGCGGATGTGAAGCGCCGCACCCGCTGGATGCGCGGCGACTGGCAGATCGCTTCCTGGCTGCTTCCCTATGTGCCGGGCAGCGCCATGGGCAAGGCACCCGAGGCCGGACAGACGCGGGCGCCCGAGACGCGCCAGCGCAACCAGCTGTCTTTCCTTTCGCAATGGAAAATTCTGGACAACCTGCGGCGCAGCCTGGTGGCTTTGGGGGTCGTGATCCTGCTGCTGCTGGGGTGGACTCAGATGCACAGGTCGCTGGCCTGGACACTGGCCTTGCTGGCGCTCATGGCTGTTGTACCGGTCGTGAGCAATGCTTACGGTCTGCTGCGCAAGCCGCGTGAATTGCCTTGGTCGCAGCACGCCCGCGTGGTGCTGGGCAATGGGTTCCGACAGCTGATGCAGGCCGCACTGACTTTGGCCTTCTTCCCACATGAGGCGGGTTACAGCCTGCTGGCCATCGTGCGTACCAATGTGCGTGTGCTGCTGACCCACCATCGCCTGCTGGAGTGGCAGGCATCGGACGCGCCACCGCCTCCTGGATCACCCCGCCTTGCGGCAACCGTGCCGGGCAGCATGGCGGACTTGCTGCGTACCACCTGCCGTATGGGGGTGTCGCCTGTACTGGCTCTGGGTATCGCATGGTGGTTGTTCCAGGATGCCCCGCACGGCAGCAGCCTGGCTGCTGTGGTTCCGGTGCTTGTTCTGTGGTTTCTAGCCCCAGCGCTGGCCTGGTGGCTCAGCCGCCCCTTGTCCGAGCGCGCGGTGCATCTGGGTGCGGGCCAGATCCTGTTCCTGCGCAAACTCACGCGCAAGACCTGGCGCTTCTTCGAGGAATTTGTGACCGCGCAGGACCGTTGGCTGCCGCCTGACAATTACCAGGAGCATCCGGTTGCCGTGCTGGCCCACCGTACCTCACCGACCAACATGGGGCTGGCGCTGCTGGCAAACGTGGCCGCCTTTGATTTCGGCTACATCAGCGGCGCGACACTGGTTGCACGCAGCAGCGACGCGCTGCAATCCATGCAGCGGCTGGAGCGTCACAACGGCCACTTCTTCAACTGGTACGACACGCTGACCGGTCTGCCCCTGCAGCCACGCTACGTCTCTGCGGTGGACAGCGGCAATCTGTCGGGTCATCTGCTCACGCTGCGCCCGGCGCTGCTGGATTTGCTGGACCAGCCGGTGGTTCATGCGCGCACGTTCGAGGGCATGGTGGATGCCCTGGCCAATCTGCAGGACGTGGTGGATGCCCATGCTGGCGTCGCCCTGACCCAGGCCATCGAACACCTGCGCCTGGGACTGGAGGCGGCCTGCGATGCGCCTGCACTCACCCTGCGCGATGTCGCCTTGCGCCTGGCCAGTACCGATGCCCTGGCCGCCTCGGTGCTTTCGCGTCTGGCCGAAGACAGCACGGTTCACGCAGCATCTGCCATGCAGGTGTGGGCGCAGGCGCTGCAGGCGCAATGTCGTGATGCGCTTGATGACCTGCATCTGCTGCTGCCTGAGCTGGATCTGGCGGGTATGTTCGCTGGCGACAACGTGCCCACTTTGCGCGCGCTGGCGGCCACCGGCAATGCCCAGGCGCAGGCGCGCATGCAGACGATTGCAGCACTGGCCATGCAGGCCACCACCATGGCGCGTGCGGACTACAGCTTTCTGTACGACAGCGCGCGCCATCTGATCGCGGTGGGTTACAACGTGGACGAGCAGCGTCGCGATACCGGCTACTACGACCTGTTGGCCAGCGAGGCACGCCTGTGCAGCTTTGTCGCCATCGCGCTGGGTGAGGTGCCGCAGGAGAACTGGTTTGCACTGGGGCGGCTGCTCACCTCGGCGGGCGATGCGCCCACGCTGCTGTCCTGGAGCGGGTCCATGTTCGAATACCTCATGCCCAATCTGGTCATGCCGGTGTATGCCAACACGCTGCTGGCCCAGACCAGCCGCACCGTGGTGCAAAGGCAGATTGCCTATGGCGACCAGCAGGGTGTGCCGTGGGGCATTTCCGAGTCGGGCTACAACGCCGTGGACGCGGCCCTGAACTACCAGTACCACGCCTTCGGGGTGCCGGGCTTGGGGCTGAAGCGTGGGCTGTCCGCGGACCTGGTGGTCGCACCCTATGCCTCGGCCTTGGCGCTGATGATCATGCCCGAGCAAGCCTGCAAGAATCTGCAACGCCTGGCCGATACCGGACTGCTGGGTGCCTACGGGATGTACGAGGCCATGGACTACACGCCGGCACGCCTGCCGCGCGGTCAGAGTGGCGCCATCGTGCGCTCCTTCATGGCCCATCACCAGGGCATGACCTTGCTGTCGCTGGCCCACGTGCTGCTGGAGCAGCCCATGCAAAAGCGCTTTTGCAGTGATCCGCTGTTCCAGGCCACCATGCTGTTGCTGCAGGAGCGTGTTCCCAACGCCGCCATCTTCCATGCCCAGACGGCGGCGGATCTGTCCGAGATACAGACCAGCTCCATGGGGCAGGGGTCGCCGATGCGGGTGCTGCGCAATCCCGACCTGGCCACACCCGAAGTGCAGCTGCTCTCCAACGGGCGTTACCACGTGATGGTGAGCCAGTCGGGCGCCGGCTACAGCCGCTGGAAAGACATTGCCGTGACCCGCTGGCACGAAGACGCCACGCGCGACAACTGGGGCAACTTCTGCTACCTGCGCGATGTGGACAGCGGTGAATTCTGGTCAGCGGCGCATCAGCCGGTATTGCGCCACAGCGACAGCTACGAGGCCATCTTTTCCGAAGGACGGGTGGAGTTCCGCCGGCGGGACAACGACTTCGAGAGCTACACCGAAATGGTGGTTTCGCCCGAAGACGATATCGAATTGCGCCGCACCCGCATCACCAACCGCTCGCGCAGCCGCCGTACTATAGAGATCACCAGCTACGCCGAAGTGGTGCTGGCAACGGCGGCATCCGACGCACTGCATCCGGCCTTCAGCAATCTGTTTGTGCAGACCGAAATTGTGCGTGAGCGCCAGGCCATCCTGTGCCATCGCAGACCGCGCTCGGACTCCGAGGCTTCACTGTGGCTGTTCCATCTGATGGCGGTGCATGGAGCGGATGCACAAACCATCTCGTACGAAACCGACCGCATGGCGTTTGTGGGGCGCACCCGCTCGCTGGACGCGCCTCTGGCCATGACCGAGCGCGTGCTGCTGTCCGACACGCAAGGCGCAGTGCTGGACCCCATCGTGTCCATCCGCCAGCGCATCACGCTGGAGCCGCGCCAGACCGTGACCGTGGACATGGTGACAGGCGTCTGTGCCGAGCGCACTGCGGCACTGGCGCTGGTGGATAAGTACCGCGACATGCATCTGGCTGACCGTGTCTTCGAGTTGGCCATGACGCATGCCTGGGTCAATCTGCAGCAGATCAACGCCTCCGAGGGCGATGCCCAGGTGTTCGCACGTCTGGCCAGCTCCGTGATCTATGCCAACCCGGCGCAGCGCGCACCCAATATGGTTCTGGCGCGCAACCGCCGCGGCCAGTCGGGTCTATGGGGCTATGGCGTCTCGGGCGATCTACCCATGGTGCTGCTGCAGATCAGCAGTCTGGACAACATCGAGCTGGTGCGCCAGCTGGTGCAGGCCCATGCCTACTGGCGTCTCAAGGGGCTGGCGGTGGATCTGGTGATCTGGAACGAGGACCATGCCGGTTACCGCCAGGCCTTGCAGGACCAGATCCTGGGGCTGATTGCCGCAGGCATAGAGGCCAATCTGACGGACAGACCCGGAGGCATCTTCGTGCGTGCGGCCGAACAGATGTCGCCGGAAGACCGCACGCTGTTCCAGACCGTGGCGCGCGTCATCATCACCGACACGCAGGGCAGCCTCAAGGACCAGGCCAATCGCCACCAGGCCCGCGATGCACGCGAGATGCCGCCGCAACTGGTGTATGCCTCACGTCAGGTCGTGCCGCGATTGGCTGGCCCCGAGCCGGTGGAGCCTGCACTGCAGTTCTTCAACGGGCTGGGAGGTTTCTCTGCCGATGGACGCGAGTACGTCATCACCACCCACGCTGCCAGTGGCGGCAAGTCGGTCCTCACCCCGCTGCCGTGGGTCAACGTGATTGCCAATGCGCGCTTCGGCACCGTGATATCGGAGAGTGGCAGTGCCTACACCTGGAGCGAGAACGCGCATGAGTTCCGCTACACGCCCTGGAGCAACGACCCGGTTGGCGACAGCTGCGGCGAGGCTATCTACATCCGTGATGAGGACTCGGGCAGCTTCTGGTCACCCACGGCACTGCCTTGTGGCGGCGCCGGCAACTACGTCACCCGCCACGGCTTCGGCTACAGCACCTTTACCCATGAGCAGGATGGCATTGCATCCGAGTTGACGGTGTTCGTGGATCTGGAAGCGGCCATCAAGTTCTCGTGCCTGAAGGTGCGCAACCTCTCTGCACAGACGCGCAGGCTCTCTGCCACCGGATACGTGGAGTGGGTGCTGGGGGATCTGCAGCGCCGCTCGGCCATGCACGTCACCACAGAACTCGACCCGAACAGCGGCGCCATTCTGGCCCGCAACCCCTACAACCCGGAGTTCGGTGACCGCATGGCGTTCTTTGATGCCGACGGTGCCACGCGGGCGCATGGTGTCAGCGTGAGTGCGGACCGGCGTGAATTCCTGGGTCGCAACGGCACGCTGCGAAACCCGGCCGCCATGCGCCGCACCAGCCTGTCCAATCGCGTGGGCGCCGGCATGGACCCCTGTGCTGCGGTGCAGGTGCCGTTCGAGCTGCTGCCAGGGCAGGAGCGCGAAATCATCTTTCGTCTGGGTGCTGCGGGACGCCGTGGCATGGACGATGCCCGCGTCATGGTGCAGAACCTGCGTGAACCGCACGGCCAGAACAATGCCCTGCAGGCGGTGCACACCTATTGGGCCCGCACCCTGGGCGCGGTGCAGGTGCACACACCGGATGCCGCGCTGAACCTGCTGGCCAATGGCTGGCTGCAATACCAGACGCTGGCCTGCCGGCTGTGGGCACGCACCGGCTTCTACCAGTCGGGTGGTGCCTTTGGCTTTCGCGATCAGCTGCAGGACTGCATGGCACTGGTGCACAGCGAGCCCGCGCTGCTGCGCGAGCATCTGCTGCGCAGCGCAGCGCGTCAGTTCGTCGAAGGCGACGTGCAGCATTGGTGGCATCCGCCGCAAGGGCGTGGCGTGCGCACGCATTGTTCGGATGACTACCTGTGGCTGGCCCAGGCTGCCTGCCGTTACGTGCAAAGCAGTGGCGACACCGGTGTGCTGGACGAGAGCATGCCCTTCTTGCAGGGGCGCGCCCTCAACCCGGAAGAGGACTCGTACTACGACCTGCCCACGGTGTCGGAAGAGCGGGCCACGCTGTACCAGCATTGCGTGCGAGCGCTGCGCCACGGCCTGCGTTTTGGCACACACGGTCTGCCCCTGATGGGTTCGGGTGACTGGAACGACGGCATGAATCTGGTGGGCCTGCAAGGGCGCGGAGAAAGCGTGTGGCTGGCCTTCTTTCTGTTTGACACGCTCACACGTTTTGCGCCGCTGGCGCGTGCGTATGGAGATGACGCATTTGCCGACGAGTGTCTGGCCGCAGCCAGCGTGCTGCGCGAAAACATTGCCGAACACGGCTGGGATGGAAGCTGGTACCGGCGCGCCTTCTTTGATGACGGCACCGCGCTGGGCTCGGCCACCAACACCGAATGCCAGATCGACTCGGTCACGCAGAGCTGGGCCGTGCTCGCGGGTGCGGGTGACGCGCAGCGCAACCTCAGCGCCATGAATGCGGTGGACCAGCGTCTGGTGAACCGGCAGGCCGGTCTGATCCAGTTGCTCACACCGCCTTTTGACACCTCACCACTCAACCCCGGCTACATCAAGGGCTATCTGCCGGGCGTGCGCGAAAACGGTGGCCAGTACACGCATGCCGCCATCTGGGCCGTGATGGCGTTTGCCGCCGCGCAGGACGCCGAGCGCGCCTGGGAATGCTTCGACCTGATCAACCCGGTGCGCCATGGCAGCACTGCGGCTGCGACGGCGCTCTACCAGGTGGAGCCCTATGTGGTGGCAGCGGATGTGTATGCGGTGGCTCCCCATATAGGGCGTGGTGGCTGGACCTGGTACACCGGGTCAGCGAGCTGGATGTACCGGCTCATCACCGAGTCCCTGCTGGGCCTGCGGCTGCAGGCGCAGACGCTGCACTTCGCACCCTGCATTCCCGCACAGTGGCCGGGCTTTGGCATGCAGTACTGCTTTGGCGACACGGTGTATGCGATTGACGTGGTGCGTGTGGCGGCTGGCGCAACGCCGGTCGTGCTGTTGGACGGCGTGCCGCAGGACGGCGGCACAGCCGCGCTGCGGGACGACCATGCAAACCACACTATCACTGTGCAGATTGCTGCCTGAATGGAAACCGCAACCGCAACGAAAGGCGTGGCGCTACTTGCGATTGGCAAGCACGCTGGCTGGCAGCATGGACCGCAGAACGCCGTCCTTGAGCACCAGGTGGTGGTAGATGGCTGCGGCCGCATGCAGCCCAGCGACCCACAGAATCACGTCACCCAACCAGCCATGCACCTCGGCCAGTGTGGCGCCCAGTGCATGTGCTTCGGCCATGGGGGGAGCAATCTGGATGCCGGTAGCCAGCACCACGGCGTGGCCCTCGAACCAGGCACCCAGGACGGCGGTGGCGGGCACCAACAGCAACAGCAGATACAGAATGCCCTGCACGGCCTTGGAGCTGATGTGCATCCAGCGCGCCATGGGTTCCGGCGCGGGCGCGGTGTCCAGCATGCGCCAGAGGATGCGCAGCAGCGAAATGGCAAACACGGCCATGCCCAGGGTCTCATGGATCATGCGTTCGCCATCGCGGCTGCTCAGATAGACGCGGTTTTCCGGGCCACCCGGTCCGTAGATGAAGGCGACCAGTACCAGGATGGCAGTGGTCCAGTGCAACATCTGGGTGAAAGCGCTGTAGCGCGTGGTGGTGGATGGGCTCATAAGTATTCCTTCACAAACTTCCGTTCGATTTCCATCATAGTCAGTGCAATGGTTTCAAGCCAGACGATGATCAGCCAACTCTTTCAAAACCAACGACAATCCTGATGATGATCAAAAACTTCTTTGCAGCCCTGGTGCTTTCAACGTGTGTCGCTGCCGTACCGGCAATGGCGCAGGTTCCCAAGATTGGTTCAGTTTCACCGGACATCATCTTGCGTGATTCCAAATTTGCTCAGAGCGCGAGCAAGAAACTGAATGACGAATTTGCACCCCGCAGTGCCGCGATCGGCAAGCGGATTGAAGCCTTCAAGCAGAAAGCAGCGCTGCTGGAGCGCGAAGGTCCGACCCTGACCGAATCGCAACGCGCTACGCGCCGGAAGGAAGTTGCGGACCTGGAGCATGATATCCAGAAAGAACAGCGCGACTTCCAGGCCGATCTGGAAACACAGAAGCGTGCCGGAATCCAGAAGGTGCTGGATCTCATCAACAAGGTGGTGCTTCGCATTGCCAAGGATGAGAACTATGACCTGATATTGCAGCATGCGATCTATGCGTCCAAAACCGCCGATCTGACGCCGCGCATCATTGCCGAAATGGACAAGGAAAAAGCCCAGTAACTACCTACTTCGCCGCAGGCCGCGTGCGTCGCGGTTTGGCGGCAGGGAGTGTGGTCTTTTCGCTTTGCTCCAGACACAGCAAGGCATCGGCGTACGACATGAAGCGGTTCATGTAGTCGGGCGAGATGTCCCGCATCAAGGCCAGTGAGCGCAATACCAGCATGTGGGAGTTGATCGGGCCGGCATTCTTGGGGGCCTGATCCAGCGCTTGCCGCAGTTGCTTGTCGGTACTGAGACGGGACCAGGTCTTTCTGAATTTGCGTACCGATTTCAATTCAGGGCGTGCCGTGGCATCGGCACGCTGCGCCAGCGCATCAGATGCATCCCGGGAATCGGCAGAATATTGTGACAAACTGTGAACCAAGGCCCGCAGCGGTGACATTGCGGATGCTGCGCCGGTCGCCTGTGCGCCATCGTGCACAGACGGCGGTTGGTTCTGGTCCAGGCGGGACTGCAACTCTTGCAGCGCCCGGATCAGTTTGGCTTCCAGCATGCGCTTCACCGGCTCCTGCTGTTTCTGCACCCTGGTGGCCAGCAGGTCCAGATAGTGCAGGCGCACCTGTTCCCGTTGTGCACCACTGTGCTGACGCAAGGCCGCAATCTGTGCACACCAGTCCGGCGCGGGTGACGCCAATTCCGGCAAGGCATCGGCAGACTGCGTGCTATTGCTGGGGTGCTGCGCTGTCATGCGGTGCCTTGGGCACGGGGGCCATTTCCACGCGCCGGTTCTGTGCGCGCGCGGCCTCGTTCACATTGGGTGTGACGGGTTGTTCGGAGCCAAAGGCGGCTGCGAAGACCATGGAGGAGGGCATGCCCGCATCAATCAGGGTGCGTGTCACCGTGAGCGCGCGTTGGGCCGACAACTCCCAGTTGTCTTCGAACTGGCTGGTGCTGCGCACCGATTTGTCATCGGTGAAGCCGCTGACCATCAGCAACTCATCACGTGCGGTCAGATACGCCTTCAGCGGCGTGACCAGGCTGACCAGCAACTGGCGTCCCTCGGGCTGCAACTGGTCCGAGTTCAGCGAGAACAGCACACGGCCGCTGATGCCGATGCGCCCGTTGTTCAAGGTGATGCGCCCCGAGGCCAGTGGAATGGCCAGCGCTTTTTCCAGCGACATACGGCGCTGCTCTTCCTGCTGGCGCTTCTTCACTTCGTCCTGCAGATGCGTGGTCAATTGCAGCTGCACCACCAGCACGCCCACCAGCAGGAGCACAAAGGCTCCCAGCAGGCCGGACATCAGATCGCCGAAGACCGCCCAGACCGGCGCGGTCTGCTCCAGCCCTGCGTCATGCTCTTCCATCACGCGGCCTCATCCGCCAGGGCTGCCTGCTTGGCCGGGAGCTGGCGCAATTCTTCGACCACCTCTTTCTGCGACATGATGCTCAGGTCAATGATCTCGCGCGCCTGGGCCACGTAGTAGGCCAGCTGGTCGTCGCTGCGGGCCATGGACTTGTCCAGCGCGTCTTCGATGCGCTGCAGGCTGCCAATGAGCTTCTCGTTGGCGTCGTTGAAGGAGCGCACTGCAAAGCCAAAGGTCTCCCCCAGCGCCGATACTTCCACGGCACTGCTGGTGACGCCGGCTGATATGTCTGCCAGCTTGGCGGCCTCGGCGGCCGTCTGGTCGGCAAACTGGTTGCTGGCCGCTTGCAGCACCTGGGCCGACGAGGAAACCAGCGCATCGATGACGCCACGCTGCTCCGCTGAGGCATGGTGGATGGATGCCAGCAGCCCGTTCAGTGTTTCCAGAATGCGGCCGCGCTCCTCCAGCAATTCGTTGTCGCGGGATGCGCTGTTGGATACCTCCTGACGCAGCTTGCCGATCACGTCTGCTGCTGCGCGAGGTGCCTCGGATGCGGTCGCTATGAGGCGGGCAATTGGTTCTTCCAGCGCGGTGCCCAAGGTGGTCAGATGGGTGCGCACGGCGGTTTGCAGCGCGTCCAGTCGCTCGACGGCGGCGTTGCCGCGCTCTGCTTCCTGGTCGCGCAAGGCTCCCAGCTCGGTGCGCCACAGTTCCAGCAACTGCGCCATCTGTGCGCCATGCGTTTGCGTCCATGCGGCTTCGGAGGCGATGCGGCTTTGCACCAGTTCTTCGGAGCTGGCCAGCAAACGGGTGATTTCGGCAAGAGTGCTCTCGTTGCGGATTTGTGCGTCTGCGGCAGCCTGTTGCGTGGTCTGTGCCAGCGAGTCCAGCGATCCCTTCCATTGCTGCAGCCGCTCGGCTTCGTTCTGCGTCTGGTCGGCTTGCAAAGCGGCATAGGCATGCTTGACCTCCTGCAGCAAGGCTCCAGATCGTTGCGCATGCGACGCACCAAATGCTTCCAGTTGCTCGCGGGTGGTGGCAACCAGGCGCTCGTGCATTTGCTGGGCTTCGGTGGCAATGCCCGCCATGGCGGCCTGTACCACGGGTTGCAGGCTCTGCCCGGCAACTTGCGCGCTGTGCAGCAGGGTCTCGCGCAGCGATTGGTCCACGGAATGTGCCAACTCGCTGTAGACGCCCTGGATGTTGCTGTGAAAGCTTTCCTGGTTGCTGAGCAGCCGCTCGTTGAGCTGCAGGCTCATATGGTGCATCTGCTGCATCAAGTCCTGCAGCTTGTCCACCACCTGGGGCAAGGCCTGGGACTGCAGTTGCAGTGCCTTCAGCGTTTCCTGTTTTTGGTGGGTCAGCGAGAAGGGGCGCAGCTGCTGCGCAATCCGGGTCTCCAGCAGCTGTGCCGCAAATGCCCGCTCGCGCCGGCTCATGGCCGACATCAGACCCAGCATGGCCGAGGAAGCCACCCCGGCCACCGAAGTACCAAAGGCCAGGCCCAGGCCCTTGATGGGCGTGGCAAATGCGCTGCGGATGGCTTGCAGGTCGGAGGTGCCCTCCAGCGCGAACACGGCACCATTGAGTGTGACCACCATGCCGAGGAAGGTGCCCAGCATGCCCAGCATCACCAACAGGCCCAGCAGATAAGGAGTGAGCGCCGGCCCCGGCAGGCCAACACGCTCGCCCTCGATGCGTAAGCGCACCGGGTTCTGCAATGAGGAATGGACTCCGGCCAACCAGCTGCCCAGGTCGGATAGTCCTTCCGGGATGGCTGCCAGTGCAGTGGTCAGGCTGGCAGTTGCGTGGCGGAAGTCGCGCAGCTCCCGTGCGCCGTAGGCGTAGATGGCGCCTATGAGCAGCGTCATGGTCAGCGCCAGGGTGTTGGTGCCCAGAAAGCCAAACGCAACCCAGGCAACGGCCAGGGCGCCCAGGGCAAAGGCGCCGGTGAAAAAGTGTCTGTTCATGAAAAGGTGGGTATTTCGTTATCGAGGGCTTCCATCAGCCCCACGGTGGGTTGCAGGCGCAGATCCAGCTCTGCGAGCAATACGCTTTGCATTTCCTGCGCAAAGCGCGTGAGCCATCCGTCGGCTTGCGTCCAAAGGTCGGGATTGTCCTCCAGCCCGGTTGCGGCTTGCGCATCCTGGTGTGCCTTGCGCAATCGCTTGAAGCGCTGCTCCAGCAGGGCGGGCACCTTGGCCAGCAGCATGGCTTCGCGCTCTTGCAGAATGCCGTCGAACGCCGCGTCCAGCGCCGCCAGCTGTTGCAGCGTGGGTGACAGGTCAGCCAATGCGCTGCGCACCTTGGCGCGCAGAGGTTTGATCTTCAGTTCCATCTCGCGCTGATGGGCGACGTAGTAGCGCTTGTAGGGCTCGTAGGCACCGGCCAATTCAGCCGGCATGCCGCGCTTGGGACGGGGCAGGCTGGTGCGTGCTGCGCCGGGTTTGGCGCTGCTGTCTGCGCCCGCGTGCAGTGTCTTTTCCAATGCCGCACGTGCGTGGGTGAATGCCTCGCGCACATGCGCTGCGATCTGCGAAGGCTTCACACTGCTTGTGTCTGCTGTAGTGGGTGCGGCGGCATTGTGCGCGGCACGCAAGCTGATGGCGTCGGCAATATGAATCCACTGCGCCAGCTTCTCGGCAAAGGCGGCACGCGACTCCTCCGCATCCAGTTCCACCAGATCGGCAAGAACTCGGACAAAGCTTGTGCTGTGCAAGTGGGTACGCGCCAAAGTCCGCGTCATATCGAAGGGGTCATCTGCATTCAAAAACGTCTGTGCCATGGCGAACCGGCCCGCGATACCCAAGGGAATCGCTGCGCGCATTCCACGCTTGCAGGGCTGTATTCAGGGGGGTGTCTGGGGCAAAGACAGGATGTCTGGCATCCCGTGTGCACCGGCAATCACACATGTTCGGGAGGAGGATTTTATCCTACGCCATCTCGCTCATACAGGCACAGGCGGTGCCTCGTTGCAAACGCCTTTCCCAGGCGGTTTACAGGAGTTGGTGGCGCAGGCCCATGGGTTCGTCGTGGAAGATGCGCGCTTCCATGAGCCGGGGGGAGCCTTGCATGGCGGGAACAAAGTCCATGTGGTCCAGGATGTCACGCTGCAGGTCAATGCCGGGGGCGATTTCAATCAACTCCAGCCCTTCGCTGCCAAGCTGAAAGACACAGCGCTCGGTGATGTACAGAACCGGTTTGCCGCGTGCCCATGCGATGGCGCCGCTGAAGGTACGGTGTTCGACTGCATGCAGGAACTTGCGGGAGCTTCCTTCCTGCTGGATGTGCACCCGTCCTCGCGCAATCGACAGTTCCAGTTGCCCCGCGGTGAATGTGCCGACAAAGACCACCCGTCTGGCGTTCTGGCTGATGTTGATGAAGCCACCAGCGCCGGCCAACTTGTTGCCGAACCGGGACACATTGATGTTGCCCTCTCGGTCTGCCTGTGCAAGGCCGAGAAAGGCGACATCCAGTCCGCCGCCGTCATAGAAGTCAAACTGGCTGGGTTGGTCGATGATGGCCTGAGCATTGGTGGCAGCGCCGAAATTCAATCCCCCAGCGGGAATGCCCCCAATCACGCCGGGCTCGGTGGTGAGGGTCATGAGGTCTGCGATGTTTTCTTCTGCTGCCACCGCGGCCAGCCCTTCGGGCATGCCGATACCGAGGTTGACTACGTCATTGGCTTTTATCTCCATGGCGGCGCGGCGCGCAATGATCTTGCGCGCATCGAGCTTCATCGCAGGCAGGGCATGGTCAGGCTGGCGGATCTCCGAGGCAAAGACAGCGCTGTAGGGCTCCACAAAAGTCTGCTGGTGGTACGCGGGCTTCTCGGCAACGACAACGCAGTCCACCAATACCCCAGGCACTTTGACCTGGCGCGGGTTGAGCGAATGGCGTTCGGCAATGCGTTCAACCTGGGCGATGACAATGCCTCCGCTGTTATGGGCCGCCATGGCAATGGCTTGCGCCTCCAGGGTGAGGGCTTCGCGCTCCATGGTGATATTGCCATCGGCGTCAGCGGTGGTGCCCCGTATCAGGCCGACATGGATGGGGAAGGCCTTGTAGAACAGGTACTCCTGGCCATCGAGCTCCATGAGTCTTACCAGCTCCGTTCCACATTGCCGGGTTTTTTCATTGAGCTTGCCGCCGCCATGGCGCGGGTCGACGAAAGTGCCCAGTCCCACGTGGGTCAGTGTGCCCGGCTTGCCTGCAGCAATGTCACGGAACAGATGGCAGATGACACCCTGGGGCAAGTTCCAGGCCTCGATCAGGTTGTTCAAGGCCAGATGTTGGAGCTTGGGCACCAAACCCCAATGCCCACCCACCACGCGACGCACCAGACCCGGGTGACCCAGGTGGTTGAGACCGCGCTCCTGCCCATCGCCCTGACCCGCTGCATACACCAGGGTCAGGTTGCGGGGATGGCCCGCAGAGGAGTCGCTGGCACGCTGCCCTTCAAGAAACAGCGTTTCAATGGCAACTGCCAGGTTTTCTGCGAAGCCGATACCCACAAAGCCGCCTGTGGCTACCGTGTCGCCATCCCGTATCAACTGGGCCGCCTGGCGCGCGCTGACGACCTTGCCGGTGGGGCTGCCGCGCAGCGTGGCGGTCATTGCCTGTGTCTGCATGCGGACCTACACAAGTCCGGTCAGGTAGTAGACGGCAATCACCACGAATACCGCCGTCGTCTTGAGTGCGGTGATGGCGAAAATGTCGCGATAGGCCACGCGGTGTGTGAGTCCGGTGACGGCCAGCAGGGTGATGACGGCGCCGTTGTGCGGCAAGGTGTCCATGCCGCCGCTGGCCATGGAGGCCACGCGGTGCAGCACCTCCAGCGGAATGCCCGTGTTGTTGGCCGCCTGGATGAAGAAGTCGGACATGGCCGCCAGTGCAATGCCCATGCCGCCGGATGCCGAACCTGTGATGCCCGCCAGCGAGGTGACGGTGATGGCTTCGTTGATCAGCGGGTTGGGTATGGATTGCAGGGCGTTGGCGACCACCAGAAATCCGGGCAGGGCGGCGATGATGGCACCGAATCCGTACTCGGAAGCGGTGTTCATGGAGGCCAGCAACGCACCTGCAATGGCACTTTTGGTGCCCTCCGCAAACTTGGCAATCACCCGTTTGTATGCGAACACGATGACCGACAGAATGCCCACCAGCAGCGCGCCCTCCACTGCCCAGATGGCGGCCACCTTGGTGACGTCCTGCGTGACGGGCGTGGCCTTGCCGATGACGGCCGGAATGAACTCGACCGATTTGCCATAGACCTTGGGAATGAGGTCGGTGAACAGGCGGTTGGTTGCGCCGACGAGGACCAGCGGAAGAATGGCCACCCAGGGGTTGGCGAGTTTTTCGGAATGGTCGAACGGCTCCGGTTCGTTGCTGTGTCCCGTGCCATAGCCTTCACCTGCAGCCAGCGCACTGCGGCGGCGCCATTCCAGATAGGCCATGCCGGCGAAGAAGATGAACAGTGCGCCTATGCTTCCAAGCCAGGGTGCTGCATAGATATTGGTCTTGAAGAATGTGGTGGGGATCACATTCTGGATCTGGGGCGTGCCTGGCAGCGAGTCCATGGTGAAGCTGAAGGCCCCTAACGCAATGGTGCCCGGAATCAGTCGCTTGGGAATATCGCTCTGACGGAACATTTCCGCTGCAAAGGGGTACACGGCAAAGACCACCACGAACAGCGATACGCCACCATAGGTGAGCAAGGCGCAGACCAGCACGATGGACAGCATGGCACGTCCACTGCCCAGCATCTGGATCACCGAAGAAACAATGGCCTTGGAAAAGCCCGAGAGCTCAATGACTTTGCCAAACACGGCGCCCAACAGGAATACCGGGAAGTAGCTTTTGACAAACCCCACCATCTTGTCCATGAACAAACCGGTGAACATGGGCGCGACCATGCCGGGGTCGGTCAGCAGCACGGCGCCCAGAGCAGCCACCGGGGCAAACAATATGACGCTGTAGCCTCGGTAGGCAACAAACATCAGAAAGCATAGGGCTGCCAGAACAATCAAAAATGCCATAGATATCTCCTCGTTATGCAATCACACAACCCGTGTGAAGTGCTGGGACTTTGCAAAAGTCTTGCCAGTCAAAATGCGGGGGATTCGTCACGGGTAAACCCTGCGTTTAGAGGGTTTTGTCCTGCAATGTGTCTGGCGCACCGGACGGCGTGTCCGCTTCTCCGGATGTCTTTTCAGGAAAGCCCGTGCAGCGTCACCTTTTCATACAGGCTGGTCCGCGATATGCCCAGCTGCTGTGCTGCACGCGTGCGATTGCCAGCACATGCAAGCAGTGCTTGCGCTATGGCAATTTTTTCGGCATTGCGCAAGGTATCGGTTAACGTGAACGCTGCGGCAGCTACTGGTTCTGCAGGGTTAGGGGCGGCTGCTGGGAGCACTGCGTTCACCGCTTCCAGGGTGATCGTGTCTGCATCGCTCATCAGAAGCACCCGTTCCAGAATGTTGCTCAACTCCCGAACGTTGCCGGGCCAGGCATGCTGTGCCAGCCGATTCAGCGCGTCGGGCGTGATTTCCCGAGGGGGCAGCCTGAGCTTTTGCGTCAGGCTGTCCAACAGATGCTCGCACAGGGCGGGCAAGTCCGAAGTCCGCTCCCGTAGTGGTGGCACGTGTAGGCTGACTACGTTGAGGCGGTAAAACAGGTCGGGGCGAAAGCGACCTGCGGCCATCTCGACCTGCAGGTCACAACTGGTCGCTGCAACAATGCGCACGTCGACGGTCTCCAGTCGATTGGAGCCCAGTGCCTCGAATTCCCCTTCCTGCAATACGCGCAGCAACTTGGCCTGGACGGCGGCAGACATGTCGCCAATTTCATCCAGAAACAGCGTGCCACCATTTGCCATCTTGAATTTGCCTTCGCGCCCCTTGCGGTCAGCGCCCGTGAATGCACCGGCAGCGTGGCCGAAGAATTCGGATTCCAGCAGGTTCTCCGGAATGGCCGCGATATTGACGGCAACAAAGGGCTTGCTGGCGCGGTCACTGGCGTTGTGTATGGCCTGGGCGAGCAACTCTTTGCCCGTGCCCGTTTCACCCTGGATCAGCACGGCAGCGTTGGAGCGCGCGGCGCGGCGCGGCGCGCCTGGAGCTTGAGCTGAATGCAGGCGGGTGAACCGCCGACGATGCTGCCGAGTGTGTACTTGGCTCGGCGCGCCAGTGCAAGCTTGTTCTGTGCATCCGAATAGTCTTGCCGGAGTCGGTTGTAGCGACCGACAAGAGGCGCCAGTCCCAAAGCATTGTCGAGCAGAATAATTCCGATCGCACCGATGATGTTGTGGTCGCCGTCGCGCAGAGGCAGGCGCACCACGACAAAGCTCTCAGATCCAAACTCCATGATGTCCAGCATGATCGGGCGACCGGTTTCCACCACGGTGCGCATCAGGCTATTGGGCAATATTTGCTCCACCGGTTTACCGATGGTCCCAGCGAGATCGGTGATGCCCAGGCGATGGGGGTAGCGCTCGTTCATCCACACTATGCGGGCGTCCTTGTCCACAATGAGTGCACCTTCGCACATGGTGGCAATGTGACCAAGCAGGGAGTCTGTGGCGACTTGCAACAGCTTTCGGACCTCGTCCGACTCCATGGATTTGTCTGTCGCCAATAAAGAGAAGGATGCTTCGAATCGATCGGAAGATCTCAATGTCGGTACCTGACTCATCAACTTGCTCCGCTTCCAGATTCACCGCAAGTTGCGGCCCGTGCATTGTGTTTGTCCGGGCCTTGGGCACGGTGATTGCTAAGTGGGATTTACAGTGTGAAGACTTCTGTTGTCTTCTAATTTGCCGGATCGGCACAGCAATCGACCCCGCATGTTTCCAAGCGAACTTTCACCCTCGGTGATGCGGTCGCCGCGATTGGGCATGAGGCCCGGCTTGAACGGGTTCCGCGTCTTCCGGTTGCACGCCTGGCAATTTGCCAAAGTCTCATTGGAGGAGAAAGCAATGGATGTGCATTTCCGCTACCGCAGGTCACACAAGGGAGCAAGCCGCAGCGACCAGTCGCCCCGACTGGAGAAGGTCGCCTCTGTGATGAATGCACCTGAAGGCGTTGTCTATGAATTCAGCAAATACCTCCTCTCCGCCGTCACCTCTGACTTTCCTGAACAGCAGCCGCAACTCTGCGATGCGGCGCTGCAAGACATAGGCAAACTGGAGAGAGGCGAGATCGATGCTGCTGAATGGGGTGGGAAATATTTCTCACACTTTCTCACGCGCTCCCAAGCGACCTTTGAACATGTGGTCTATGGTGAAAGCGCAAGCTGGCCGCTTTGGTCGTGCACGCTGGGGCAATACAAGGCTGTGTTGCAAGGGTGGCGTCAATTCATGGAAATGCCCGCTGACATCGACAGCCATTTAACCGTTGCATTGCCAGTTGGCAGACCCTGAGCCTTGCGTTTGACACGCCGTTGGTGGGCAGCAGCCCCACGCAGATGAGGGCATCTGCCGCTGGGTGCAAAATCGGCGCATGCAACGTGTTCTGGAATCGCTGGCATTTGCCTTGCGCAAATTGCTCAAACTCACTTTCGTCGCGCTGGTGACTGTGCTGGTGTTGTGCCTGGTCGCAATCGGCATCGCCGTTCTGGCATTTGTCGTATTGCGCGCGCTGTTGACGGGGCGTAGGCCGCAGGTGGGCGCGACCTTCACGCGGTTCAAGCAGGCCGCGCGACCCTTTCATCAAGGGGCGTGGTCCGCAGGCGCCGGGCGGCGTCCTGCGTCAGCCGATGTGGTGGACGTGGAGGCAACGGAAGTGCCGAGCGTCCAGATCGAAGGCCGTTAGCCCAAGGTTCGACCGAAGAAGCGCAGCGTGCGATCCCAGGCTTGCTGAGCCCACACCGGATCGAACTGCGTGGCCGGAATGCGACCGGGACCTACCGCAGTTTCGTTGGCAAAGGCATGATGCGCCAGATAGCGGTGGAACTCCAGGTTGACATCCGCCGCACGCAACTTGTCTTCCAGCAGATTCACCGTTTCCGCCTTGAAGAACTCGTCCTGCGTGGCCCAATGGCCGAGGATGGGAGCGCGGATCTTGCTGGCGTCGATGTACTCCAGTGGAGGGCAACCGTACCAGACCACACCGGCATCAATTTCCGGGGATTGCGTAAGTGCCAGCAGCGTCAAAGCGCCGCCCATGCAGAAGCCGGTCACGCCCACCTTGGACGTGCGGGCCTTGAGAAACTGCACTGCGCCACGAATGTCCTGTGACGCCGCGTCGGCAAAATCCAGTCCCGACATCAGGTGGTGCGCCTCTTCTGCTTCCACGGTGGAATTGCCCCGGTACAGGTCTGGCACCAACGCCTGGTACCCCGCAGTTGCCAACCGGTCTGCCACGCCGCGGATCTGCGCGTTCAGACCCCACCATTCCTGGATCACCACCACGCCTGGAGCGCCCGCGGCCTGTGCCGGTTCAGCGAGGTAGCCCTGCACCGTCTTGCCGTCGGGGCGTTGAAAATTGATTGAAGATCCCATGTCTCTCTCCTCTTGAAATAGACCACAACGGCGTGCATGCTGCCACGGTTTTGCATTTTGTGCCGAAGGTTGCGAATTCTGTTACCCCGGGAACTTGAAACTGCATACACTGGTTCATGACTAAAACAAAGGAGCGCGCCATGAAGCTGTTGTTGCCCGTGGATGGATCGGAGTTTTCATTGGAGGCCGTACGGTTTGCCATCCGTCTGGTGGCAGATGGGTTGCGCGCAGACGTGGTTCTGGCCAATGTGCAGGAACCAGCCAATCTGTACGAGCTGATCGTGGCCCACAACCCGGAAGTGATTGAGCAGGTCAGTGCCGATGCCGGTATGCATGCCTTGCGATCTGCCCAGGCATTGCTGGAAGCCGCCGGCATTGCCTACGAAAGCGAAGTCGCCCAGGGCGACCCTGCGCATACCATTGTGGACATCGTGGAGCGCTTTGGCTGCCAGATGGTGATCATGGGCGCACGCGGCCAGAGCGGATTGCGTCGGGCCTTGATGGGCTCGGTGTCCAACGAAGTGCTCCACGCCTGTCCGGTCCCGGTGTTGATCGCACAGCCGCAAAGCCCAGCGGAGGTGGAACCTCAGGAATAGGCAGCTACGGGCGCATAGGCCGCGCCGCTCAGGCGATCGGCTGGTGTGGCTTGTCGGCGCGATGTCCGCGCAGAGTGATTGCAGTCAGCAGCAACGTAACCAGGGCGGAGCCTGCGATACCGACCAACATGGGGCGGGCCGTGCCATCCACGAACAGTCCCACCAGGGCCATGACGGCAGCTCCGGTCATGAACTGCAGTGTGCCCATCAGCGCGGAGGCCGTGCCGGCGATCTCTCCATGCTCGTCCAGCGCCAGCACGGCAGCCGAAGGCATCACCAGACCCAGAAAACCATAGCCAATGAAGAGCAGGGCAATGATCAGAGGAAGTCCTTCGAACCCGGCCCAATGCAGCGCCATCAGCAGCGTCATCACTGCCGCGTAGCAGGCTACGCCGCCACGCACCAAAGGCACCATGCCAAAGCGCTTGACCATGCGGCCGGTGAGTTGCGACATGCCGATGAAGGACGCAGCGTTGGCGGCAAAGGCAAAGCTGTACTCGCGCGGTGTCAGGCCGTAGTGGTTGATGAGAACAAAGGACGAGTTGGCCAGGTAGGCGAAAAAGCTGGAGATGCCAAAGCCGCCAATCAGCACCAGTCCGATGAAATGGCCGTCACGCAGCAGCACGCCGTATCCGCGCAGGGCGCTGCCCACACTGCTGCCGATACGACTTTCCTTTGAGCGGGTTTCTGGCAGCGCCATGGCCAGCAGCACCATTGCGAGCACCGCCGCCACCGTAACGGCCCAGAACACTGCACGCCAGCCGCTCCATTCGATCAGAAAACTGCCAAACAGGGGCGCCAGAATGGGTGACACGCTGAACACCAGGGTCAGCAGCGCCATCAGGCGTGCCGCCTCCGGCCCGGTGTGCAGGTCGCGCACCACTGCGCGCGGCACCACCATGCCAGCGCAAGCGCCTGTGCCCTGCACCAGGCGCCACAGAACCAGGGTCTGGATGTCAGGCGCCAGCGCGCAGCCCACACTGCCCACGGCGAAGATGACCAGTCCCCAATACAGGGGACGCTTGCGCCCAAACATGTCCGATGCCGGGCCATACACCATCTGCCCCAGTCCCAGGGCGATGAAGAAGGCCATCAGACTCATCTGGACGGCACCAGCCGAAGCGCCCAGGCTGCTGCCGATGGACGGCAGGGCAGGCAGGTACATGTCGATGGCAAAAGGTCCGATGGCTGACAACAGGCCAAGGACCATGGCAATTTGTAAGAAGTTGTTGTTCATGGTGATGCGCAGGGAACCGTGGAAGATAACAAAGAAGTCCAAGCCATGCGCGCGGGCGTGCGATAGGCCTGTTTGATGCAGGTTAGACTGCGCACACTTCCCCGCCCCTGCTGGGGCTGCCAACCAAACACGGGTGCCTTTGAGAGTCGTATGGGAAAAACAATAGCCTGGTTTCGCCGCTTTTCCTGGAGGGATGCGTTGGCCTCCGCCCTGCCGGTCGCAGCGGCAGTCGCCGTGGCGGTGTGGGCTGCACTGCATTTCATCGACCCGGCACCGTCGCGCCATGTGGTGATCGCTACCGGCGCCGAAGATAGCGAGTACCTGGATTTTGCCAACCGCTACGCCAAGGAGTTGGCGCAGGACGGTGTGGAGCTGGAGGTGCAGTCGTCCGGTGGTGCGCTGGACAACGTCAAGCGGCTGCGGGACGAGGATGACGCGGCGCGCATTGCCTTCCTGCAGGATGGCTTGTCGGATACCGAGGAAAGTCGTGCCAGCGATTCCGATGTGGACCTGGTGTCGCTCGGCTCGGTGTCGTATGAGCCGATCTGGATTTTCTATCGTGACCGCCACCTACAGACGCGCCTGTCCGCACTCAAGGGGCAACGCATTGCGGTCGGCCCACCGGGCTCCGGCACCCATGTGTTCGCCCTGCGTCTGCTGCAGGCCAACGGCGTGGACGCCAAGAACAGCCGCTTCGTCACCGTGGGCCGGGCAGCGGCGCAAAAGCTGTTGCAGCAAGGGGAGGTCGATGCGGGCATCTTCATTGGAGCGCCTGAATCCGCGATGGTGCGCGAGCTGGTGGCAACACCCGGCATCCGCATCATGAACCTGGACCAGGCCGAGGCGTACACCCGGCAGTTCCCCTATTTGCACCACCTGGTGTTGCCGCACGGCGCATGGGATCTGGGCTCCAATCGGCCCGCACACGACCTGAATTTGCTGGCCACCACCACCACCGTAGTGGTCACCCAGAGTCTGCATCCCGCTCTGGTATCGCTGCTGCTCAAGGCCATGCAGAAGACCCATGGCGGAGCCGACCTGCTCAACGCACCCAAGGCCTTTCCTGCAGTCAAGGACACGGACTTTCCCCTGAGCAAGGATGCGGCCCGCTTCTACCAGTCCGGCCCGCCATTCCTGCAGCGGTATCTGCCTTTCTGGCTGGCCACGTTGGTAGATCGCGCGGCCCTGGCCATCATCCCCTTGTTGGCCATTCTGGTGCCGGTATTGCGTACCGCACCGGCGCTGTACGGTTGGCGTATTCGCCGGCGCATCTATCGCTGGTATGGCGAGCTCAAGTACTTGGAAATCCAGGTGCGCTCACCCGATGCATCCGAGTCGCGCGAAGAGTTGCTGCGCCAGTTGGACCAGATCGAGCACAAGGTCACCCATGCCGTATTGCCGCTGGCCTTTTCCGAGCACGCCTACATGCTCAAGGAGCATATTGATCTGGTCAGGCGGCAGATGCAGGCAGCGACTGCAGGAGCTTGACGGTGACTGGCAAAGCAACGGACATCAAGCCCCTGCTGCGCGGGCTGCTGAGTTACTACGTGGCCAATGGCGTGTCGGCGGCTCTGGGGTTGCTGCTGATTACCGGCGTGGTGCATTGGCTGCTGGGTGCGGCGGCTGCCGCGGCAACTTCCATAGGTGTCATCGTCTGCATCCCGCCCGACCAGGCCTCTCCCGTCAAGGGCAAGTTCTGGCACTTGCTGCCTGCGGCTGTGATGGGATTGCCTCTGTTCTTCGTGGTGCAGGCGCTACGCAATGCGCCGGTGTGGCTGGGGCTGGTGTTGGTACCGGCGACGTTTGTGGCGTTTCTGGGCGGCGCCTGGGGCAAGCGGGGATTGCCGATCGCGGTATCGCTGATGTTCGCCATGATTTTCTCCATGGCCTTTCCGGACCACTCCGGTGCAGGCGCACTGACCAGCTCACTCTACTTTGGGCTGGGCGCTGCGTTGTACCTGGTGTATTCGCCGTTGGCCAATCGCCTGCTCAACAGCCGCTACCGCACCCAGATGCTGGCCGATACCCTGATGGCTTTGGCCCAACTGATGCGTAGCCAGGCCGAGCAGTTCATGCGCATTGCGCAGGCCGACCGGCGCGACCCAGCACCCTTGATTGGCGTGCTGCTGCGCCAGCAGGCCGCGCTGACGGACCAGTTGCAGAGCGCGCGCGACATCGTGCTGGAGTCCCCGGATTCGCCGCCCAGGCAGCGGCTTGCCGGCATCCTGCTTCTCATCCTGGAGATGCGCGACCATTTGACCGCGTGTGAACTGGATCTGGATCTGCTGCGCGCATCGACGGGCAGTTTCCAGGCCATGCAGGGGCTGAGCGATGTGCTGCGGGACATTGCCCAGGACATGGAGGATCTGGCTGATGCCCTGCTGTTCCGGCGCACGCCGGCTCCCATCGTGGACCGGCGGCCACTGCTTGCGGCATTGTCCTGGGAGAGTGCGCCTGGCGTCGGAGATTCGCACATCACCGTCCTGGCCCGTGGCCTGGCCAACCGGGTTGGCAATCTCAGCGATGAAGCGATGCGCGCCAGCGCCCTGGCACGTGGTGCGGCAATGCCCGACTCGGAGCTGATCAAGCAGACCTGGCAGATGTTCGTCAGCAGCACCGCATGGTCGCTGCGTCCCTTTCTGACCGTGTGGCAGTGGGACGCGCCCACCATGCGCCACGCGATACGCGCTGCATTGGCCATCGGTTTTGCCTATGTGCTGGGTCTGGTGTTGCCATGGGGCACGCACGACTACTGGATCCTGCTCACCATCGTGGTGGTGCTGCGCGGCAGCCTGGCGCAGACGCTGGAGCGCCGCAACAGCCGCGTCATGGGCACCTTGATTGGTTGCGTGCTGGCGGGGCTGATCCTGGCTGCGCACGTCTCCGCGGTCACCATGCTGCTGGTGGTCACGGTGGCGCAGGCGATCGCCCATGCGCTGGCATTGCGGCGCTACCTGTTCACGGCCATCGCAGCCACGGTGCTGGGGCTGGTGCAGGCGCACATGATCAATGTGGGTGCCAGTCCGGTGTTTGATGAGTTGGAGCGTATTGCGGATACCCTGATGGGTGTGTCGATTGCCTGGGGTTTCAGCTACGTGCTGCCGTCCTGGGAGCGGCACCGCATATCCGCCTTGGTCGCACGGGCCCGGGCTGCGCAGGCCCGCTATGCGCGCATTTCACTGAACCTGGGCCGTGTACAAAGGCAGGAGAGTGCACCGGAACTGGAGTGGCGGCTGGCCCGGCGCGAATGCTATGAAACCCTGTCCGCCCTGGTGCAGGCCACTCAGCGCGCCCTGTTCGAACCGCGCGCCGTGCGTCCGCAATTGGAGCCGTTGGGTCGCATACTGGCGCTGAGCTACCAGCTGCTGGCGCAGCTCACTTCGATCAAGACCATGTTGCTGCTGCGCCGCGCAAGGCTGGAGCAGGATCGTATTGCCCAGCCCCTGGTCAACACGGCAGAGCGCATTGAGGCGGCACTGACGCGCGGCGTTTCGTCCGGGGTTGTGCCATGGGATGCCTCGGCCGCGCCCACGCAGCACATATTGCCGGACCCGTTTGAGGGAGACCTTACACCCTGGTTGCTGCGGCGCCTGGAGCTGGCATCGGGCCTTGCGGCTCAGATTGCCATGGTACGAGAGGATGCCGACTGACAGATGTTGCGGCCAAACGCCGGGGCTGGCAGTGGTACAGTTGCGCCCGCTATGCACCCCGTTGCGGGGGTAGGAGGATCACATGCCCATCTATGAATACGCCTGCAGCGATTGCGGCAAGGAATTCGAAACCTTGGTGCGCTCCGGCAGTACGCCCGAGTGCCCCGCTTGCCACTCCGTCAGCCTGGAAAAGAAGCTCTCTGTCTTCGCAACTACCGCAGTGACCGAGTCGGCCCCAGCCGTCCTGAGCGGACCCTGTGGCTCCTGCGGACATCCGGATGGTCCGGGCGCCTGCCAACTGCACTGAATCTGAAAGAGCCCATTCGCATGACTGAGTCAACCAATCGCCCTGAACTGCCGGACCACCTGTCCATTGACCCGCGCAGCCCGCATCACGTCGCTGCCATTTTTGAACACGATATCGGCATTCGCTTCAACGACAAGGAGCGCCATGACGTGGAAGAGTACTGCGTCAGCGAAGGATGGGTGCGGGTCCCGGCCGGCAAGACCCTGGACCGCAAAGGACGCCCGCTGCTGATCAAGATCAAAGGCAAGGTCGAGGCGTTCTACAAGTAAAGCCCCACCAAAGCAGGGCTGTAGCCAGCCCTACATGAACCAGTCGGGAAAGACGTAACGCGCTTGCGTGATGGCCGCGTCTCCCAGGACGGCCAGGTGGCTGGCCTCGTCTTCTTCCACTGGCTCGGTGGAACCGTAGCTGATGAGTTCGCGGTGGGTGTTGGCGTAGAGAATCTGGTCGCGCAAGGCGTGCGGCAGGTGCATCTGCTCACACCCCACCTGCATGGTCATGGAGCGGTGCCCTACCAGGCCGGTGGGTAGCAGGCCATGCAGGTACAAGACACCCAGACAGAGCGAGTGAATGCCCTCGTTGGCCATGAAGAACCGTCCCATGGCACTGAAATCCCGGTTCTTGGCATTGCGCACACAGCACACCGCGTTGGATAGCAGTCGGATTGCGGAGTATTCGTAGAACGTGGTCTTTCGAAGTTGCCCACTCCATACCAATACCTGGAGTTCCGTGGGCATGACCCTTTGCAATGTGGACGTGGTCATTCTGTGTGGCCCTCTTGGTTGCGTCACTGATTTCATCTAACTGGTTATCGGCTGTTCGCGCCTTAACCGTAGGGAAAAATGCAGTGGTACCAAGCGCCTACAGAGTCCTTCGCAAGGCGGCAAAGAACAGTTCAGACTGCAGCCGTTCGCCAATGGTCTGTTCCATGACCTTGTGGGCGATATCGGCCGCCACGGGAACCACGGGCGCACCGGTACTTTGGGCCAGTACCTGGACCTGACAGGCACGCTCCAGGTAATAGAGGTCGTCGTACGCATAGTCCATGCGCTGGGCGCAGACCACCACGCCATGGTTGCCAAGAAAGACCACATCAGCGCCCTGCATGGCGTTGGCAATGCGCTCTCCTTCGGATGTGTCCAGCGCCAGCCCGTTGTAGTGCGCGTCGGCGGCGACACGGCCATGAAATCGCATGGCGTTTTGCGACAGGCAGGTGTCCAGTGCGCGCCTGGCCGTGAGGGTAAGGGCCGTGGCATAGGGCATGTGGGTGTGCAGCACGCAGGCCTTGCCGGCAATGCGGTGGATGGCCGCGTGGATGAACATGGCAGTCGGCTCCACTGCGTGGCGCCCGGCCAGCTTGTTGCCGTGTACATCGATCAGCACGATGTCGTCGGCCTGTATCTCCTGCCAGAGCAGGCCGCGTGGATTGAGCAGAAAACGCCCGGATGCGTCGGGCAATTCCACACTAAAGTGGTTGCAGACACCCTCGGCCAAGCCATGAAAGGCTGCTGCGCGCAGCGCCAGCGCCAGGTCCTCACGCAATTGCGTCACGGTTTCGGATTCAAAGTCTTGCAAATGTTGGTTCATGGCCGCAGTCAAGAGGTAGTGAGTTGCCATTTTTGCACCATCCAGTGCGCAGATTGGTGGCGGGTGTCTCTAGACGATGTCGGTGATCATCGAAATTTCTTGACTTGTCTCAGGAAATTGCCTTTAATTTACCAATTGGTTAATTAAGAGGTTTGTTTTGCAACCACCCGACACCCTGAGCACCACCTTCGCCGCCCTTGCGGACCCGACGCGGCGCGCCATCCTGGCGCGGCTGTCGCAGGGAGAGGCCTCGGTGAGCGATCTGTCCAAGCCCTTTTCCATGAGCGCGCCGGCTGTGACCAAGCACCTCAAGGTGCTGCAGCGCGCCGGGCTCATCAGCCAGAGCCGGCAGGCTCAATGGCGTCCGTGCAAGCTGCAGGCCAAGCCGCTGATGGAGGCAGCCGACTGGGTTGCCCAGTACCGCCAGCACTGGGAAGAGCGCCTGGACCGGCTGGAGGACTATTTGCAAACCTTGCAGACCGATATCCCAACCACCGGTACCCCCACGAAGGAGAACATCCCATGAGCACCCCATTCAAGATCCAGCGCCTGCTCAAGGCGCCACGCCAACTGGTGTGGGACGTGTATTCGCAGGCCCAGCACCTTCCCCATTGGTTTGGCCCCAAGGGCAGCACCATGCCTTTCTGCGATCTGGACTTCCGCGTGGGGGGCACCTTCCACTACTCCATGAAGACTGCCGAGGGCATGGAGTTATGGGGTAAATGGCTGATTCGTGAAATCGTGGAGCCCGAGAAGATTGCTCTGATTCAATGCTTCTCGGACCCGCAGGGCAACGTCACCCGTAACCCCTGGACGTCCACCTGGCCGCTTTACACCCATTCGGTCACCACCTTGCAGGAGCAGGGCGACTCCACGCTGCTGACCATCGAGTGGGCAGCTCACGAAGCCACCGCAGAAGAGCAGGCGATGTTCGACGCAAGCCACGCCAGCATGACCCAGGGCTGGAGCGGCAATCTGGATGTGCTGGAAAGCTATCTGGCGTTATTGCAAACACCTTGAATGGGAACCAGGAAACCACCATGTCACTTACCCTTTACTACCACCCTTTGGCGTCCTTTTGCCACAAGGTCCTGATTGCCTTGTACGAGAACGGCGTTGCGTTTGATGCGCGCATCATTGATCTCGGAGCGGAACAGGACCGGGCGGAACTCGCGTCAATGTGGCCGTTCTGCAAGTTTCCCGTGCTGAAGGACAGCGCGCGCGGCCGCGATGTTCCGGAGTCATCCGTCATCATTGAATACCTGGACCGCTTCTTTCCCGGCAAGAGCCCGTTGCTTCCCGTTGATTTCGATGCGGCGTTGCAGGTGCGCCTGTGGGATCGCATATTCGACAACTACGTGCATGCGCCCATGCAAGACATCGTCATCGACCATATTCGCGGTGCCAAGGCGGACATGGGCGGCGCCCGGTCAACCATACAGACCGCGTACCGCTTGCTTGACAAGCAGCTGGCGTCTTCACTCTGGGCCGCAGGCGCAAACTTCAGTCTGGCCGACTGTGCCGCAGCCCCCGCCCTGTTCTACGCGCACACACTGGAGCCTTTTCCTGAGCAACTCGGGTACTTGCGCGCCTACTTCGACAGATTGATGGCGCGACCCTCTGTGCAACGGGTGCTGGCAGAGGCCAGACCCTACTTTCCCCTCTATCCGTTTCATGCCGCCATTCCCGCGCGGTTTCTTTCCTAAAAGGAGCACTTCATGGCACGTACCAGCACCTACCTCAATTTCAATGGCAATACCAAACAAGCCTTTGCGTTCTATTGCACGGTGTTTGGTGGCGAATTCAACGGTCCCGTGCACCGCTTCCGCGACGCACCCGCCGCACCTGGTCAGCCTACCATGCCAGCCGACACCGCCAACATGGTGATGCACATCGAGCTGAACTTGCTGGGTGGGCATGTGTTGATGGGGACTGACGCACCGCAGTCCATGGGCTTCAAGGTGGTGCAGGGCAACAACGTGCATATCAACCTGGAGCCCGACACCCGTGCCGAAGCCGAGCGTCTGTTCAACGCGCTGGCCGCCAGCGGCACGGTGGAAATGCCGCTGCAGGACATGTTCTGGGGCGCTTATTTCGGCAGCCTCACTGATAAGTTTGGCATCCACTGGATGATCAACTGCGTGGAAAAGGCCTGAACATGCCCATTGCAGCCGATGCGTTCTTGATGGTGCGCACGGTGCACGCACCGCGTGCCCTGGTGTGGCGGGCCTGGACCGACCCCAAGCTGTTGGTGCAATGGTGGGGCCCGCGGGCATTGACGCATTGTGAGTGCGCTCTGGATGTGCGTGTGGGTGGAAGCCACAGCGTCACCATGCAGATGCCGGACGGCACGCGCTATCCCATCCGCGGGGAGTACCTGGAAGTGCTGCCCATGCAACGCCTGGTAATGACCATGGATTGCACCGACCACCCTGCTGCCTGGCACGACATGATTCGCCCCGGGCGCGCACCGGGCGACAACAACGCTCCGGGCATCATGGTGCAGACCGTCCAGTTTGAGGACGATGGCGATCGCACCCGCCTGACGATTCACACCCGCTTTGATTCGGTAAAGATCCGCGACGCCATGGTGCAACTGGGTATGAACCAGGGCTGTTCGGAGAGTGTGGAAAAACTCAACGAGCAACTGGCGGCCTTGACGGGCATTGTCGACCGGCACATCGTGATCTCGCGCGCGATCAAGGCGCCGCGCGAGCGCGTTTGGGCGGCCATGACCGATCCGCAGCAGGTGGTCAAATGGTGGGGGCCTACCGGTTTTAGCACCACCATCGTGGAAATGGACGTGCGCCTGGGCGGTGTGTGGAAACACACCATGCACGGACCGGATGGCACCGACTATCCGAACAAAAGCATCTTCAAGGAGGTGCTGCCACCCGAGCGCATTGTGTATGCGCACGGGGGCGGGAGGGTTGGTGGAAAAGGCGCCAACTTCGTTTCCACCTGGACCTTTGAGGAACTTGGCGAGGGCACCTTGCTGACCATCCGCATGGTATTTCCCACACCCGCTGATCGCGACCACGTGGTGGCCGAATACGGTGCCATTGAAGGAGGACGCCAAACACTCGGACGGCTGGACGCCTACCTCGCGCAAGGCCACGGTTACAATCAGGCGGTCATTGGGGAGTAGCCGCTCTTCTTCGGAAGAGGCTTACGTCAACATACTTGGCCCGCAGGCCATGGCGTATGCAGTTCCTTTGCCTGGCAAGACCTTTGACCGTATCGCCTCCACCGTGGCCGGGGAAGTGATGCGGTCATTCGTCCGAATCCGGCCCTGGAACCCTTATGGAAGCCCTTCTCATCTCCACCGGAGTCGTTGCCCTTGCGGAAATCGGCGACAAGACCCAACTCCTGGCATTCATCCTCGCGGCGCGCTTCAAGAAGCCGCTGCCCATCATCCTCGGCATTCTGTGCGCCACGCTGGTCAATCACGGTCTGGCCGGCGCGCTGGGCGCGTGGATCACCGCCAGCATCACACCGGGCATCTTGCGCTGGGTGCTGGGCGCCTCCTTCATCGCCATGGCGATCTGGACACTGATCCCGGACAAGATTGAAGAGGAGGAAACCCAGGTGGCGCATCGGTTCGGCGTTTTCGGTGCTACCTTGATCACCTTCTTTCTGGCCGAGATGGGCGACAAGACCCAGATCGCTACCGTGGCCCTGGCCGCGCACTACGCCAGTCCGCTGTGGGTGGTGGCCGGCACCACGCTGGGCATGTTGATCGCTGACGTGCCGGCGGTCTTCATTGGCGACAAGCTGGCCAACAAGATCCCCATGAAGCTGGTGCACTCCATCGCCGCCGCTGTGTTTGCGCTGCTCGGACTCGCCACGCTGCTGGGCGCGGGCTCCGGACTCGGTCTCTAGGCAGCGCTCTTGCGCTGGGCGGTTTGCGCCGATACCCAGCGCATGCCGCTGGTGATGACGATGAGTACCAGCACGTAGGCAATCACCTGCATGCCTGCGGGCTGCGCGTCGTAACCTACCAGACCGTGCAGTATGGTGCCAGCCACCGTGTCCTGCGAAAGCACGCTGGAGGTGTCCCAGATCGGCGCGCCCAGGCTGGGCAGCACATCGGCCTGAATCAGCATGCGGGCCGCTTGCGAAGCCATGCTGGCGGCCAGCAACAGCACCAGCACGCCGGTGACGGCAAAGAACCAGCGCACCGGTATTCTCAGCAGGCCCAGGTAAAGCAGGCTGGCGACGGCAGCGCCTGCAGCCAGGCCCAGTCCGCCACCCAGTGCGGTGTCACGCAGCCCGCTGTCACCGCTGGTGGCAACGCCGTACAGAAACAGCACCGTCTCGGAACCTTCGCGCAAAACGGCCAATGCGATGACGATCAGGATCACCGAGCGCTCGCGACTGCCATCAGTTATCGAGCGCGCCGTACTGCTGATTTGCTGGGCCAACTCCTTGCCGTGTGCCGACATCCAGATGTTGTGCCAGGCCAGCATGGCGACTGCCGTGATCAGGATGGCCACGTTGAAGAACTCCTGGCCCATGCCGTCCGCCAGATTGGCAATGGCGCCCATGCTGGAAGCCACGATGGCAGCGCCAATCAGCCCCAGCAACACGCCACCGGCGACCCAGCGACTGCGTTGTGGAACGCCCCTTGTCGCGGCCATCATGATGCTGATGATGAGCGACGCTTCCATGGATTCACGGAAGACGATGATGGCGGCTGCAAACATGGTGTGCTCCCGGATTTATTCGACGACGATGGTGCCCTGGGCGCCCGCTTCGGTCTCGTGGTATTCCTCGACAAATGCGTAGCGGCCCGGCTTGAGCGGCCCCAGATTGATGGTGGCGGTGGTCTTGCCGGGAATCACCTTCTCGCGGCCTAGGGGCTTGCTTTCAAACTCGGCCGGTGTGGGATCTGCATTGATCACTTGCAGTTTGATCTTCTGGCCAGCGGGAAGCTTGATTTCCTTGGGCTCGAACACATGGTTCTTGATCGTCAACGTGAATTCGTCGGTGGCGGCAAAGCTGGTGGCAGTGGCGAACGCCAACAAGGCCAAGGCGAGGGTTGATTTCATGAAGTACACCCAGTTAATGAGAATGATTCGCATTGTATAACCAACTGGGAGATTTGCAGTGCCACTTTGGTCGGGAGTTCCCGAGTACGGATTGCGCGGCATGCACTTGTGCATCCGTGTTTTTGCTTGGGTGTAATGAATTGAGATCATAAAAACTCTATTTTTCACTTATAGGTAGATTTAATGGTTTATTTGTGATCACAAATAGGTCAATGCATGTATCATTGAACGATCCCCACAAACTGTCATTCCCATGCCACAAACCCTGGAAGAATTCCTGATTGCCCATCGCATCCATGAGGTTGAATGCGTCATTCCCGACATGACCGGTATTGCGCGCGGAAAGATCCTTCCGCGCGATCTGTTCCTGGCTGAAGGGCAGATGCGCCTGCCCAAGAGCGTGCTGCTCAACACGGTCAACGGGCAGCAGCCTGACAACGGCCCCTTTGTCGGAGACACCGACCCCGATATGGTGTGCGTCCCGGACGGTGCCACGGTGCGGCTGGTGCCCTGGGCGGCCGAGCCGGTTGCCGTGGTCATCCATGATTGCCAGGAATGGGACGGTAGCCCGGTCCAGATATCGCCGCGCGGCGTGCTGCGCCGGGTGCTGGAGCTGTACCGCGCCAAGGGGTGGACGCCGGTGGTCGCACCGGAAATGGAGTTCTATCTGGTGGCACGCCAGAACAACCCGCACGAACCACTGCAGCCACCCTTGGGCCGCACCGGCAAACCCGAAGCGGGGCGCCAGAGCTATTCGATTGATGCGGTGAATGACTTCGATCCCTTCTTCATGGAGCTGTCCACCTTCTGCGTACAGCACCGGCTGGGCGTCGAAACCCTGATCCACGAGGCCGGGCCCGGCCAGATGGAGATCAACTTTTCGCACGGCGAGCCCATGGATCTGGCCGACCGCGTGTTTCTGTTCAAGCGCACGGTGCGCGAGACGGCGCTGCGCCACGGTATCTTTGCCACCTTCATGGCCAAGCCGATGGAGCAGGAACCCGGCAGCGCCATGCACATCCACCAAAGCATTACCGACGCTGAAGGAAACAACATCTTCAGTCTGCCCGATGGCACCGAGAGCCCGCTGTTTGGCAGCTACATCGCAGGCCTGCAGGCCTACATCCCCAAGCTGATGCCCATGTTCGCGCCGTATGTGAACTCGTACCGGCGTTTGTCGCCCTTCATGTCGGCGCCCATCAACGTGCGCTGGGGCAATGACAACCGCACCTGCGGCATTCGCGTGCCCAAGTCCGGCCCGGATGCGCGCCGTGTGGAAAACCGCGTGCCCGGCGTGGATGTGAATCCGTACCTGGCCATGGCAGCCACGCTGGCCGCGGGTTACGTGGGCATGTGTGAGAAGCTGCAGGCATCGGAAGCCACCATCGACAGCGCCTGGAACGTCAGCCACGAGTTGCCGCGCAATCTGGAAGATGCCATCAACGCCATGCGCGCCTGCGAACCCATGCGCGATATGTTGGGAAGCGCCTTTGTGGATGCCTTCTGCGCCGTGAAAGAGCTGGAATTTGCCATGTACAACCGCGTCATCAGCTCCTGGGAGCGTGAGCATCTGCTGCTGTTGGTCTGAGGGTAATTCAATGAACACTACGATTTCTGCCCTGCGTCCCAGCGGCATTTCCACAGACAAGCTGCATGCACTGGTCGCGCGCGAACGTGCGCTCTACATGCAGCGCAATCCCAAATCCCAGGCACTGGCCACGCGTGCCGGTGCGCACCTGATGTTCGGTGTACCGCTGCACTGGATGAGCGATTGGGGCACACCATTTGCCTTGCAGGTGGCAAGCGCACAGGGCGCGCACCTGCAGGATGTGGATGGCCACCGTCTGGCGGACTTCTGCCTGGGCGACACGGGTGCCATGTTCGGTCACGCGCCTGCGGCAGTGACCGCAGCGTTGCAGCGCCAGGCGGCATTGGGCCTGACCACCATGCTGCCCAATGAAGACGGTGCCGTGGTGGCCGAGTTGCTGGCAGAACGCTTTGGGTTGCCGCAATGGCAGTTCGCCATGACCGCCACCGACGCCAACCGTTTTGTGCTGCGCTGGATGCGCGCGGCTACGGGTCGCAAGGTTCTGCTGGTTTTCAATGGTTGTTACCACGGGACGGTCAGCGACGTATTTGTCGATCTGGTGGACGGCCAGCCCGTGCAGCGCGACAGCCTGCTGGGCCAGGTGCACGACCTGACGCAGACCACCCGGGTGGTGGAGTTCAACGATCTGGCTGCACTCGAAGCCGCGCTGGCACCCGGTGACGTGGCCTGCGTGCTGGCCGAACCGGTCATGACCAACATTGGCATGGTGTTGCCGCAGCCGGGCTTCTGGGAACAGGCGCAGGCGCTGATCAAAAAGCATGGTGCCATGCTGGTGATGGATGAAACCCACACCATCAGCAGCGGCCCAGGCGGCTATGCACGGGCACATGGTTTGGCGCCTGATGCGGTGGTGGTCGGCAAGCCACTGGGCGGCGGCATGCCGTGTGCCGCCTACGGCTTCAGTGCCGAACTGGCGCAGCGTGCGGTGCAGGCCAAGCGCAATGCGCCACCGGGCCATTCGGGCATTGGCACCACGTTGACGGCCAATCTGTTGGCCATGGCGGCCATGCGGGCTACCTTGTCAGAATTAATGACGGCTCCCACCTATGTGCCCTTGCACGCCTTGGCCGGCGTGCTGGCCCAGGGGTTGCAAGAGTTGTTGGCAAGCCGTCACATGCCCTGGTGCGTCACACAAGTCGGCGCTCGGGTAGAGTTCCAGTTCTGCCCGGTGGCTCCTGTCAACGGTACCCAGGCCGCCAACGCCATGGATGCCGAGCTGGAGCATGCCATCCACCTGTATCTTTTGAACCGCGAAGTGTTGATCACGCCCTTTCACAACATGATGCTGATTTGCCCCGATACCCGGCATGATGATGTGGCGCGCCTGCTGCAGGGCATGCGCGATTTTCTGGATGAATGCACCTGACGGCACACGACCCACGCAATACATGAACCCAACGCCAAGCAGCCCGGTCCCTTCGGAAGTCGCCACCACCACACAGCAGGACACCGTGTACCAGACGCTGCGGCAATGGATCACGGTGGGCCGCTTTTTGCCCGGTGAACGCCTCAAGATTCGCAATGTGGCGGCGGATCTGGGCGTGGGCCAGATGCCGGTGCGTGCGGCATTGCAGCGGCTGGCCGCCGAAGGCGCACTGATCAACGTGCCCAATGCTGGCGTGACCCTGCCGGTGCTGTCGGTGCCCGAGTTTGACGATCTGCTGCAAATGCGCATGCTGCTCGAAGGGGAGGCCGCCGAGCGCGGCAGTCTGCGTCTGCAAAGCGAACAGCTTGCCCATATGCAGGCGCTGAGCGAGCGCATGGCAAAAGCCCTGGCCGAACTGAACCGGGATGAGTACCTTGCCGCCAACGAAGACTTTCACGTGCTGCTGTACCGTGCCTCCGGTTCGCCCCTGCTGTTTCATCTGATCGACAACCTGTGGCTCAAAGCCGGGCCTATTTCGAATCAGCTGTTTGACACGCCGGATGCAGCCGCCTGTCTGAACGACGCCCATGAGGATGTGATGCAGGCGCTGGAGAAACGCGACAGCGCCGCGGTGCGGCGTGCCATCGAGCGTGACATCTTTGTTGCAGGCCAGTTCCTGCGACGCAGCGCAACTGCGCGTCGGCCCAACAAGCCAATCAAGCCGGATTGATGACTATGTCAGAGCACGGGTAGGCCTGGCAGGGCAGCACATAGCCTTCTTCCATTTCTTCGGTCGACAGTCCCGGCCACTCGATCTCGTAGCGGACTGTGCCCGATTCAAGCTTGCCGATGCAGGTACGGCAGGTGCCATTGCGGCACGAACTCATCCAGTTGGCACCGCCTTGCTCCAGGGAGATCAACAGCGGCTGGTTGTCCGGCGCGTCCACCTGCAATCCGTCCTGCTCCACCGTGGCGGTGTACCAGGTGGGCGCGGAGCCTTCGGGCGTCATGCAAGGGAGCGCCGGTTCAACCGGTCAAGTGCATTACTCGTCATTCAGTCGTGGAGTTGAAAGCCCCTCTGCCGGTTCACCGGTGTCGGGGTCGATCCAGTCGGCTATGCCGAGTTCGTCTTCGGCCTCTTCCAGCGACTCTCCAGGCCCGGGCTCCTCTTCAGAGTCCGAAGCATCCAACTCGGCCAGCGCCTCTTCCATGGTGGCGAAGGGGCCGAGTTCCTGCTTGCCCTCGGTGGGTTGCCAGTAGTAACCGTCGGGGCGCAGAACCACTTGCCCCATGTCAACTTCCGTGATGGCGTCGTCGTCTGTCGCCTTCATCGCGTCCTTGAAAGACTGTGTAGGGGTTGCGGTCATGGAGATCTCTCGAAGTGGGTCGTGTCAAAGAACGGGGGCGCGCTTGGCCGCGTCCTTGGAGTGATCCTGGATCTTCTCCTTGTGGCGCATGACCTGACGCTCCAGCTTGGCAGCCATTTCATCGATGGCGACGTACAGATCTGCGTTGGAAGATTCGGCAAACAGATCCGCGCCTTTGAGGTGCAACGTGCACTCGGCGTGCTTGCCGTCTTTTTCCTTGTGCTTTTCCACGGACAGCGTGACCTTGGTATCCACCACTTCCTCAAAGTGTCCGGTGATCTTGTCGAGCTTGCCTGTCACATAAGACTTCAGTGCGTCGGTAACTTCGATGTGGTGTCCGCTGATAGTCAGTTTCATTTTCATTCTCCTTTTCGTGGTTCCAGGCTTCTGCCGATTGTGGTGCGGTTGGAAGGATCTTGCGAAACGTCCTCGCTGCACCGTCGTAAACAGCATATCACTGCGCTACACCGGTGCGGCGACAAAGCCTGTGCCGAGAAGGGGGGCATGCGCATTCCTTGATCTTGAGCAAGAAACCATACTGCCTGCATTGACGGAGCTACGCAGGCATTTCCTCCAGATCAATATGGATGGTGAGCGCGTCGGAGATGCTGTCGAGCTGGCCGTGAAGCTCGTCCAGATCCAGTGTGCTGGGCACCTCAATGCTTGCCGCCGCTTCAAATAGCGGCTCGCCGCTCATGGCCGCGCTGGTGATGCGGGTATCCATTTCACGCACACTGATGTGACGGGCCGCCAGTGCCTGGGATACCTCGCGCACGATTCCAGGCCGGTCGTTACCCACAAGCGTCAGTCGCAGGTGACGAACCCCGCTGGGGACCTTCTCTCCCTGGCTTTGCGCCACCACCACCGACAGGTTGTGCGCCGACAGTGCCAGCAACGCAGCGCGCAATGCGGCTGCCCGCGCCAGCGGGACTTCGACCTGAACGATGCCGGCAAACTGACCAGCCAGTTCGCTCATGCGGCTCTCCAGCCAATTGCCGCCATGCTCGGCCACTGTGCGGGACAGTTCCTGAACCAGGCCCGGCTTGTCAGCCCCTACAAACGTGAATACCAGGGGTGTGGACATGAGGGACTCCTGAATGGATGAGGCGCGACTACTGGTTCAACACCAGTGTGACCAGGGCCGAAGCATTGGCGATTGCCGTCACGCTGTGGGGAACGGAGCCCAGCAAGAACATGAGTTGCCCGGCCAGCAGGCGGGTGCTGTTGCCATCCACCTGCACGTCCAGCTCACCCTCGATGCACTGGATGGTGATCTCACCGCTCACCTTGTGCATGGGCATGGATTTGCCCGCAGACAGCACCAGGCGTATGACTTCCAGCTGCTCCGACTTGAAAAGAGCCGCTGAGCGCTGCTCGCCAAGCCGTGCGTCGTAGGGCGTAACGTCGATGGGTTCGCCTGAAAGGGCATGGGCAATGGACATGGTGCTGTCTCCTCAAGAGTGTCGAGTGTCGTTCTGTGTTCAGTTATACCCCGCATCCCGCGTCATATCAAACCGGTGACAGATCTCCACATGGAGTGCATGAGAAAATTGCGCAGCCGTGTGGCCCGTTCATTCCTGTTTTCGTCTGAGGACCCTGTCAATGAAAAGTATCGTGATCACCGGCCATGGCGGCAATGAGGTGGTGTCCCTGATCCAGGGTGAGAAGCCGCTGCGCCAGCCCGGCCATGCACTGGTGCGCATGCAGGTGGCAACCTTGAATCGCGTGGACCTCTATATGCGCAACAGCGGCGCTGGCATCACCCACAAACTGCCGCAAGTCATGGGCATAGACGGTGCCGGCATTGTCGAAGAGGTGGACGCATCGGAAACGGACCTGACGGTGGGCCAGCGCGTCACCTTGTACCCTGCTGTCATGTGTGGGCGCTGTGAGTTCTGCCAGCGCGGTGAGGGCGTGTTGTGCAACAAGATTCAGTACCTGGGCGAGCATCGCGATGGCACCATGGCGCAATGGGTCAGTGTCCCGGTCCAGAATGCGCTCGCCATTCCCGACGGTCTTTCGTTCACCGACGCAGCGGCCTTGTGTGGCAACCACCTCACGGCTTGGCGCATGTTGTTCACCAAGGCACGGGTGCAACCTGGTGAAAGCGTGCTGATTTTCGGAATTGGCGGTGGTGTGTCACTGGCTGCCCTGCAACTGGCCAAGCTGGTGGGGCTGACTACGTTTGTCACATCCCGCAGTGCGGACAAGCTCAGCCGCGCCGCCGCGCTGGGAGCAGACCATTGCATCGACAGTTCCCGGCAGGACGTTGCCAAGACCGTGCTCGCGCTGACCCAGGGCCGCGGCGTGGATGTGGTGATAGAGAACATAGGCGGTAACACCTGGCCCCAGGCCATGAAATCCCTGGTGCGTGGCGGCAGACTGGTGACCTGTGGTGCCACTGCGGGAGACCAGCCGCCTGCAGACCTGCGCCGCATCTTCATCCGGCAACTGCAGATCATGGGCTCCACGCTGGGAGACCTGTCGGAGTTCCGTCAACTCATTGCCTTCGTGCAGAAGACCGGTTTGCGCCCGGTCATCGACAGCACCTACCCCATGGAGCAGATCCATACAGCGCTGGACCGGTTGGAGGCGGGTGAGCAGTTTGGCAAAGTGGTTCTGTCGTTGCAGGACTAGAGCGCGTTGGCGTTCCGATCTGGGTGCGGTCAGGAAATAGGGCGCGGCAACTAATCGCACTTGGGACGGGTGAAAAAGTGGCACGTTGGGCCGCGTTGATCAATAATTGCTGCACTGCAACAATTTTTACCAAAGGACCCCACCATGTTCAAGAACACTCCCTTCGAAGCCATCGCCAAGACCATGTCGGAATCGGCTCCCAAACTGAATCCCGCCGCCATGCAAGAAGCTCTCAAGCCCGTGCAGGACAACCTCAAGGCATGGGCCGACCTGGCTCAGGCCCAAGCCAAGGAAGCACAAGCCGTGCTGGCCGAATCCGTGGAATCGATCAAGGGTGCCAAGGACCCGCAAGCTGCATTTGAAGTGTTCAAGGCCTCCGCAGAAGCCAGCATGGCGCTGTTTGCCAAGAACCTCAAGGCAGCCACTTCCCTGAGCGTGGACCAGTTCCATAGCAGCGTGGATGCTGTGGAAAAGGCCCATCCCGCTCCCGAGGCATTTGCCGCCGTAGCCAAGAACCTGAAGGCTGCTGCCTCCACAGCTGAAACCACACTGGGTTCGGCACTGGACAAGGGTGCATCGGTTGCCGCTTCGGTCGCTTCCGCCACCAAGACCAAGAAGTCCGCCAAGTAAGCCTGGGCTATACGCCAGACACGAAAAACCCGCCGGGCTTGAAGCCTGCGGGTTTTTCGTCGTTGCAAACAGGCTTTGCCAGTTCAGCGTCACGCAAGCTTCACGACGCCTAGCTACCCTACACTGCAGAAGACTTGAAGTAAATCTACTCTGAGTTTCAAACAAATAAAGCCATGCTCCCCCTATTCAGCTCCACGCCTTTCGAGAAACATGTTCCTGCTGATCTGGAGACGCTTTCCAAGCAGTCCAACCGGCTTCTCTCCAGCGCAACGCATCACCGTGAAAAGATTGCCCGAACACACGGGGCCCGCGCACTGGAACTGTCGAAGGAACTGGCGCAGACGCAGCAGGACATTGCACAGGCAATGACGGCGGCAGAGGCCTACCAGATGTTCATGGAATACGGGGCCAATGCCGCGCGGCGTATGGCGCTGACACTGGATGTTCTGCGTGAGCGCGGCAATATCGATCGGGCCCACGAAGAAGCGGGCACGCCACCGGTGCTGGACTATGCCTATGAAGTGGTGGTGGATGGACGCAAGCTGCAAAGCCCGGTCAACTACCAGTTGCTCAAGATCCTTCCGCCGCAAGGTGTGCAGGTGCTCGATACCAAGCGCCCGTTCATGATCATCGACCCCCGTGCCGGACATGGTGCGGGCATAGGCGGCTTCAAGCCCGACAGCCAGGTCGGCGTGGCCTTGCGTGCCGGGCACCCGGTGTACTTTGTGGTGTTCCGCCAGCATCCCGAGCCGGGCCAGACTTTGGTGGAGGTGATGCGCGCCGAGGCCGAGTTCCTGCGCGAGATCGCCAGACGCCACCCCGATGCACCCAAGGCCGTGGTGGTGGGCAATTGCCAGGGCGGATGGGCCACGCTGATCCTGTCTGCAGCCAACCCCGATCTGACCGGGCCTCTGGTAATCAACGGTGCACCCGTGGCCACCTGGTCGGGCCAGGTAGGCGAGAACCCCATGCGCTACAACGGCGGCCTGCTGGGCGGCGTGGTGCCCGCACTGCTGATGTCCGACCTGGGCGGCGGCGAGTTCGACGGTGCGCATCTGGTGTCCAACTTCGAGATGCTCAACCCCAGCCGCAACTTCTTCGGCAAATACTACGACCTGTTCTCCGACGTGGACAACAAGCGCAAGAGCTTTCTGGAGTTCGAGAAATGGTGGGGGGGCTTCCACTTCACCAACGAAGCCGAGATCCGCTGGATCGTCGAGCAGCTGTTTGTGGGCAACAAGCTGGCCCGTGGCGAGGCTGAGCTGGAGCCAGGCCACAAACTGGACTTGCGGGCGATCCGTTCACCCATCATCGTGTTTGCCAGCCGCGGCGACAACATCACCCCGCCGCAGCAGGCACTCAACTGGATCGTGGATACCTTTGTCGACGAACTGGAAATTCGCGTGCGCGGCCAGCGCATCATCTACATGGTGCACGACAAGGTGGGCCACCTGGGCATTTTTGTGTCGTCCTCCATTGCGCGCAAGGAACACACGGAAGTGGCATCCACCCTGAAGACCATCGAGGCGCTGACGCCCGGTCTGTACGAGATGAAGATTGACGAAATGGAAGGTGACGAAGGCAACGAGCACTTCTACGTCAGCTTCCACGAGCGCCGCATGAGGGACATCCTCACCACGGTGGAAAACGACCGCGACCAGGAAAAGGACTTCGCTGCCGTGGCGCGCTTTTCCGAACTCGGTGCCCAGGCGTACGACACCACGGTGCGCCCCTTGCTCAAGAGCATGGTCACGCCGCAGACCGCCAAGGCCTTGCGCGAATCGCACCCGTCGCGGGTCAGCCGCAAGCTGTTCTCTGACGCCAATCCGCTGTTGCCAGCCATGACGCCATTCGTCGAATGGGCCAAGAGCCAGACCCCTTCCGTGACACCCGGCAACCCGTTTCTGGAGCTGGAGCGGGTGATGGCCAACAGCATCATCCAGGGCATGGACCTGATGCGCGACCTGCGCGATGCAGCCTACGAGAACACCTTCCTGGCCATCTACGGCACGCCCTTGATGCATTGGCTGGGACGTCCGGAAGAGCTGGAGAACGAACGCAAGCAGGGGCGCAACCTGCGCCGCTCGGCCGAGGTCCAGAAGATTCTTGCCAACATGGAGCGTGGCGACCTGGCAGCCGGTGTGATCCGCATGCTGGTGCTGATGGCGGATTCGCGCGGTTCGGTGCGACGCGACCGGCTGGAGCGCTCGGCCCAGATACTCAACCACACCGAACCTTTCCAGGCCATGGGCCCGGAGCGCAGAGGCGAGCTGATCCAGGAGCAATCCATCATCGCCGAGTTCGAGCCCAAGCGTGCAGTGGAAACACTGCCCCTGCTGCTGAAGACGCCGCAAGACCGTGCCAAGGCACTGGAGCTGGTGAACTTCATCGTGGGTGCGCGCGCGGAGATGGCTCCCCACTCGCTGGAATTGATCCAGCGCATGGAGCAGTTGCTGGGCGTGGCTGACAATCAAAACAGCAAGGAGCCAAGCAATGAAATCAAAAATAGTGTCGGCCAGCGACGCCGTCGCACTCGTACACGATAACGACACACTGGTCTGCTCCGGTTTCGGGGTCGTTGGTGTCCCCGACGAGTTGCTGGCAGCGCTGGAAAAGCGCTTTCTGGAGACAGCGCAGCCGCGCAATCTGCATCTTCTGTTTGGCGGCGGCCCCGGCGATGGCAAGGACCGCGGCCTCAACCGTATCGCCTACGCGGGGCTGATTGCCTCTGCCATCGGCGGCCATTGGGGGCTGGTGCCCAAGATGGGCGCGTTGGCCATGGCCAACCAGATCCAGGCCTACAACCTGCCGCTGGGCGTCATCTCCCACATGTACCGCGACATCGCCGCAGGCCTGCCGGGCAACCTCACGCCGGTGGGGCTGGGCACCTTTGTGGACCCGCGTTTGCAAGGCGGCAAGATCAACGCCAGCACCACCGAAGACATTGTGGAAGTCACCGCCCTGGGCGGGCGCGAGATGCTGTTCTACAAGGCGCCCAAGCCGAACGTGGCCTTCATTCGCGCGTCGATTGCCGATCCGGATGGCAACCTGTCGCTGGAGCGTGAGGCGCTCACGCAGGACGCGCTGGCGATTGCCATGGCCGTGAAGAACGCCGGCGGTATCGTGATTGCACAGGTGGAATTCATTACCGAAGCCGGGGCCATGCTGCCGCGCCGCGTGAAGGTGCCCGGCATTCTGGTGGATTGCGTGGTCGTGGCCCGTCCCGAATACCACATGCAAACCTACGGCACGCCTTACAGCCCGGCGCTTTCGGGTGAGATGCGTGTACCGCTGGATGCGCTGCCGCCCATGCCTTTTGACGAGCGCAAGGTGATTGCGCGCCGCGCCGCCTTCGAACTCATGCCCAATGCAGTGGTCAACCTGGGTATCGGCATGCCCGAAGGCGTGGCCGATATCGCCAACGAAGAGCGCCTGCTGCGCTACATGACGCTCACTGCCGAGCCCGGCGTGGTGGGCGGTGTACCCGGCAGCGGCCTGAACTTTGGCTCCTCCACCAACGCCACCGCGCAGCTGGACATGAACCAGCAGTTTGACTTCTACGACGGCGGCGGCCTGGACCTGGCTGTGCTGGGGCTGGCCGAGTGCGATGCGCGCGGCAACATCAACGTCAGCCGCTTCGGCCCGCGCCTGGCCGGCGCCGGTGGCTTCATCAACATCACGCAGAACAGCCGCACGGTCATCTTCATTGGCACCTTCACCGCAGGTGGCCTGGAAGTCAAGGTGGGGGACGGCAAACTCACCATCCTGAAGGAAGGCAAGTTCCGCAAGTTCGTGGAGCAGATCGAGCAGGTTACCTTCAGCGGCGAATACGCTGCGCGCATGGGCAAGAAGGTGCTCTACGTTACCGAGCGTTGCGTGCTGACCTTGACCTCCGAAGGACTGGAGCTGACCGAAGTGGCGCCCGGCGTGGACATCGAGCGCGACATCCTGCCCTACATGGCCTTCAAGCCCATCATCCGCAATCCTTTGACTATGGATGCACGCATCTTCCGCGAGGAGCCCATGGGGCTGAAGGACACGCTGCTGTCCATCTCGCTGTTGGACCGCATTGCCTACCAGCCTGAGCGCAACCTGCTGTTCCTCAACTTCCAGGGACTCAAGCTCCTCACGCCCAAGGACGCACAGGATGTGCAGGCGGCCGTTGAGCGCAAGTGCCAGGAGATCGGTCACCGCGTCAACACCATCGTCAACTACGACGGCTTTGAAATCATGGAGCCCGCCATGGACGCCTATGCCGAAGTGGTCAAGCACATGAGCGAGCACTACTACGCCCGCATCACGCGCTACAGCACCAGCGCGTTCCTGCGCAACAAGCTGGGCGCGGCCATCAGCAGCCGTGGTCTGGCACCGCACATCTACGAGACGCAAGCCGAAGCGGAGGCCGCAATTTAGCGGCGGCAATCACCCCTGCTCCGACCATGCCCAATGGATCGGTGTTTAATCTGCACAGATTACCCACCCATCCATGCACAGACCGCCCATCCAGTTTGTCACCAAGGCTTCGGCACTCAAGCTGTCCGAGCTCATCAGCGCACTGAGTCACGCACTGGACATCACGGAAGGGCAGCCGGTGGGGCACTGCGTACGCTGCTGCTGGATCGGCATGCACATAGGCCGCGAAATCGGCATGCCCGAGCAGCAGTTGTGGGAGCTCTACTACACACTGCTACTCAAGGACCTGGGCTGCAGCAGCAATGCGGCGCGCATTTGCGAGCTCTACCTGACCGATGACCTGAGCTTCAAGCGTGATTTCAAGCAGGTGGGCGACAGCCTGCCGCAGGTGGTGCGCTTCGTATTGCAGCACACCGGCCTCAAGACCGGGCTGGCTGAGCGCTTCAAGAGTGTGCTCAACATCTTCAAGAACGGGTCGGAGTACTCCACACAGTTGATCCAGACCCGCTGCCAGCGCGGTGCCGAGATCGCTCGGCTGCTGCGCTTCTCCGAAGGCATTGCCCAGGGCATCTACAACTTGGACGAACACTGGAACGGCGCGGGCAAGCCCAGTGGCGTCGCTGGCACCGATATCCCGCTGTACTCCCGCATTGCGCTGCTGGCACAGGTCATTGACGTATTCCACACGGCCGACAGCAAGGAGGCGGCGCTGGCCGAAGTGCGCAATCGCAAAGGCCAGTGGTTTGACCCCGCGCTGGTGGATGCGGTGGAGCGGCTGGCAGCACAGGATTCGTTCTGGAACACCTTGACTTCCAGTGATATCGACGCGGCCGTGGCGGCTCTGGAGCCGGCCCGCTTTGAGGTGCCTCTGGATGAGGACTACCTGGACGACATTGCCACGGCCTTCGGTCAGGTGGTGGACTCCAAGAGCCCCTACACCAGCGGCCACAGCGCGCGCGTGGCCTTGTACACCGACTTGATCAGCGAGACCTTGGGATTGAACCTGGAGCGCAGGCGTTGGCTCAAGCGCGGGGCACTGCTGCACGACGTGGGCAAGCTGGGCGTGAGCAACAGCGTGCTCGACAAGGCTGGCAAGCTCGATGCAGCCGAGTGGGAAGCCGTGCGCAAGCATGCGGAGCTCACTGAGTCCATCCTCTCGCGCATCAGCGCCTTTCGCGAGCTGGCGCGCATTGCCGGAGCCCACCACGAGCGCCTGGACGGTGGTGGCTATCCACGCGGATTGACCGCTGAAGACATCGCCATTGAAACCCGCATCATCACCACGGCCGACATCTTCGATGCCATTACTGCTGAGCGCCCTTACCGCGGTGCTGTGCCGGTGGACCAGACGTTGGAGATGATGAAGAAGACCGTGGGCACCGCGCTGGACCCGCTGTGCTATGACGCCTTGTGCGCCGCCATGGCCAACGTGCCCAAGCTCGGTTAGTTGCCAGTTGCTGCCTGTGGTTCGGGCGCACTCTTTTTTGGTGCTGCACCGTCCACGCGCAGAGTCAATCCACCCGCCTTGCGCGGTCCTTCGCCCGGCCCCACGCGTGCCTTGCTCGCCGCGCACCGCAGGCGCAGCGCCTCCACCTGCGATTTCAGCTCCGTGGTGTCACCGATCTTGTCGCTGTAGCGGTCCAGCACACTGAAGGCCGACTCCACTAGTTTGATGTTGAGTGTCTCCTCGCCCCGCAGCAGCAGCTCCTTGACAGCGGCAGCCGGGTCGCCCTTGAGGCTGAGCGACATGGCGTATTCGGCGTACTTGAGTATCTTGGCGCTGCAGGTGCGCACGCGGTCGGCGTATTCGGGGTGAGCCTTGGCAGCGCCGATCAGCAGCTCGCTCATGGCCCGGCTGGAGCAAAAGCGCAATGCCAGCCGGTCGATCACCGAGTACACCTCTTCAAGCTGGATGGCGCGCTTGGCCAGCTGCGCCAGCAACGCCACCAGATTGGAGGCTGACTCGAAGTCGAACTCCGGCAGTCGTATTTCGCCGATCATGGCGCGCACCGACACCAGCGACTGCGCAATCTGGTGGTGGTGTATCAGGCTCAAGGTCTGCACGACCTTGGACAGGCGCCGCGTGCGTTCCTGCCCTGGGTCACGTTCCAGCAGGCGTTCAAAGTCATTGACGCAACGCTGCAAACCCTTTTGCTCATTGCGTCCGAACGTCATGAAGGCGCTGAGCACCAGCACCTGGCAATCAAAGATCTTGGAATCCAGGCCCAGGAACGCTGTGCGCTGCAGGGCCCTGTCCGCATCTTCGAGCTTGCCAGCATAAAACGACATCATCCCAAAACTCTGCAGCCGTCCGATGGAGGCTGGCGTGAGCTGGCTGGCCATGCGGTAGGTTGCCAATGCCTCCTCGAATTTGCCCAACTCAAACTGCGCTCGGCCCATGACGTCATAGGCATCGGCGTAGGTGGGGTCTTCCGTGATTAGGTTTTCCAGCGTACTGACCGCTGCGGCGGGCTGTCCGCCATCGAGCATGGAGCGGGCAACACCCAGTTTGGCCCAGGGCAGGGTCTTGGCCTGGATGACGGCCTCGTACAGGCGCTGGGCCTGGGTCGGCTGGTCCAGGCGCAGCAGCAGCTCGGCCCCAATGCGCGCGGCATACAGCCAATAGGCATTTCGGGCTTCAAAGCGCGCGATGCACAGCTTGGCGGCGCGGGCAAAGTCGCCTTCTTCTATGGCAGAAAAGATCTCCTGCAATGCCGCCTTGCGTATCCGGGCCTGCTGCAGCCGCTCGCTCAATTGCGAGGGCTTGTGGGGCTTGAGCAAATAGCCATCCAGCGCCGACTCAGCGGCATCGGCCACCTTGGCATAGGTGGCCTCACCGGTGATCATCACGAACACGGTCGAGAACGGAAGCAGCTGGTTGCGCCGCAGATCGTTGAGCAAGTCCTGTCCGGTTGCGCTTTCCATGGGAAAGTGCTGTTCGCACAATACGAAGTCAAAGCTCTGAAACTCCAGCATGCGCCTTGCGTCTGCAATGCGCCCGCATTGCATCACGGTGCGGATTCCGAAGTCCTTGAGTTGACTAACCAGTATCGAGCGCATGGCCGGGTTGCCTTCCACGACCAGGGCCCGCGTGTTGGAAATGTCTTCTAGCAGCTGTGCCATATGTGCCGCCCATGGACGTGGGCGTGTAATTGTTTGTCCGGCTACATTGCCGATGAGACATTGTGATGCACGCCATTGTGTTGACGCAAATCAATATTGACGTGGACGCGCGGGAACAGAATGCCTTCACCTTTGGTTTCAAAGAGGATGGTCTTCCATGTTGCAGATTCGCATTCACGGGCGCGGTGGACAAGGGGTGGTCACAGCGGCCGAAATGCTCTCGCTGGCCGCCTTCGAACAGGGTCACCATGCGCAGGCTTTTCCCAGCTTTGGCTCCGAGCGTACCGGCGCTCCCGTGGTGGCCTTCTGCCGCATCGACGACCATGAAATCCGCCTGCGCGAACCCATACTGGCGCCCGACGTGCTGATCGTGCAGGACCCCACCTTGCTGCACCAGGTCGACGTGTTCCAGGGGCTGCAGCCCGGCGGCTATGTGCTGATCAACACCCGCCGCACCTTTGATGAACTGGGTTTGGCGGATATCAGCAAGCACTTTCGCCACGAGCGCCTGACCACGGTTCCGGCCACGGATATTGCGCTGCGGCATCTGGGCCGCCCCTTGCCCAACGCCGTTTTGCTGGGCGGCTTTGCCGCGCTCGCCGGGCTGGTCACGCTGGATGCGGTGGAGCATGCCATACGCCACAAGTTTTCCGGCAAGGTCGCAGACGGCAACATCGCCGGTGCCCGCGAAGCCTATGCCTATGTCCAGAATGAAATGAAGGAGCTGGCCCATGCGCAAGCAAGTTGAAGGTTCGGCCGCCGTTGCCGAAGCCGTGGCGCTGGCGCGTCCGGAAGTGATTTGCGCCTACCCCATTTCACCGCAGACGCACATCGTCGAAGGTCTGGGCGAGCGGGTGAAGAACGGTTCGCTCACGCCTTGCGAGTTCATCAATGTGGAGAGCGAGTTCGCCGCCATGAGCGTGGCCATCGGTTCATCGGCAGCCGGTGCACGTACCTACACGGCCACGGCCAGCCAGGGCCTGCTGTTCATGGCCGAAGCGGTCTACAACGCCTCCGGCCTGGGGCTGCCCATCGTGATGACGGTGGCCAACCGCGCCATTGGTGCACCCATCAACATCTGGAACGACCACAGCGACTCCATGAGCCAGCGCGACTGCGGCTGGCTGCAACTGTTTGCCGAGACCAACCAGGAGGCGCTGGACCTGCACATCCAGGCCTTCAAGATTGCCGAGGAACTGTCCATGCCGGTGATGGTGTGCATGGACGGCTTCATCCTCACCCACGCGTACGAAGGCGTGGACATGCCGGACCAGGCGGATGTGGACGCCTTTCTGCCGCCCTACGAGCCGCGCCAGGTGCTGGACCCAGCCGAGCCCGTGTCCATAGGCGCCATGGTGGGGCCGGAGGCCTTTATGGAGGTGCGCTACCTGGCCCACGCCAAGCAGACCATGGCGCTGGAACGTATCCCGCAAATTGCGGCGGAGTTCAAGCAACGCTTTGGCCGCGACTCCGGCGGGTTGGTACGACCCTACCGCACGGAGGATGCCGAGACCATCGTGGTGGCGCTGGGTTCGGTGCTGGGCACCATCAAGGATGCGGTGGACGAGATGCGCGCTGCAGGCGTGAAGATCGGCGTGCTGGGTATCCAGTCCTTCCGCCCCTTCCCTCTGGCCGCGGTGCGCGCGGCGCTGCAGGGTGCGAAGCGGGTGGTGGTGCTGGAGAAGAGTTTTTCCGTGGGGCTGGGCGGCGTGGTGTCTACCGATGTGCGGCTGGCCTTGTCGGGCCTGCAGCTGCACGGCTACACAGTGGTCGCTGGCCTGGGCGGCCGCGCCATCAGCAAGGCATCCCTGGTGCGCACCTTTGCTGAGGCCACGACCGACAGCCTGCAGTCCCTGACCTTCATGGACCTGGACTGGCGCATCGTGAACCGCCAGCTCGAACGCGAAGCCGCCACGCGACGCAGCGGCCCCATTGCCGAGAACCTGCTGCGCGATGTGGGTTCCATCGCTTCCAAGGTGCTGTGATGACGACCCCCATCAAGTTCTACCAGACCGGTACCTTCACCGTAGGCAACCGCCTGCTCTCGCCCGAGCAGCGCAGCGTGCAGTCCAGCGAGGAGCGCAGCAACTCGCTCAACTCCGGCCACCGCGCCTGCCAGGGTTGCGGCGAGGCCTTGGGTGCGCGCTACGTGGTGGATGCGGCCATGCGCGCCACCCACAACCAGCTCATTGCAGCCAATGCCACCGGCTGCCTGGAAGTGTTCAGCACACCGTATCCGGAAACGTCGTGGCAACTGCCCTGGATCCATTCGCTGTTCGGCAATGCCGCAGCGGTGGGCACCGGCATTGCCGCGGCACTCAAGGTCAAGGCGCAGAAGAACGGCGCCGCCAACAACGTGCGCGTGATTGCACAGGGTGGCGATGGCGGCACCACCGACATCGGCTTTGGCTGCCTCTCGGGCATGTTCGAGCGCAATGACGATGTGCTCTACATCTGCTACGACAACGAGGCCTACATGAACACCGGCGTGCAGCGCAGCTCGGCCACGCCCATGGGTGCGCGTACCGCCACCACCATGGCCGTGGGTCCGCACCCGGGCGCGCCCGCAGGCCAGGGCAAGAACCTGCCGCTGATTGCCATGGCGCATGAGATTCCTTATGTGGCCACCGCCACCGTGGCCGACTTGCGCGACCTCGAAGCCAAAGTGGAGAAGGCCATGTCCATCCGCGGTGCGCGCTACCTGCATGTGCTGGTGCCGTGCCCGTTGGGCTGGGGCTCTGCCAGCCACGACACCATCAAGCTCGCCCGCCTGGCGCGCGAGACCGGTCTCTTCCCGGTCTTTGAGGCCGAGCACGGCGAAGTGACTGCCGTTACCCAGCTCCGCCATCCCGTGCCGGTGCAGGAATACCTGAAGCTGCAAAAGCGCTTTGCCCATCTGTTCGGACCCAAGGGCGATGCGCAGATGCTCGCGCGCATACAGGCCGATGCCGACCGCAATATCCGCCGCTTCAAGCTGTTGGAACAGGAAGCCTGATCATGCAAAAACCCTTTGCCATCACACTGGACCCGGGCTCTTCACTGGCCAACAAGACGGGCTCCTGGCGTACCGAGCGCCCGGTCTACGCCGACCATCTGCCGCCCTGCAACGCGCAGTGCCCTGCGGGTGAGGACATTCAAGGTTGGCTGTTCCACGCCGAAAGCGGCGACTACCTGCAGGCCTGGCAGCACCTCACGCGCGACAACCCGTTTCCCGCCATCATGGGCCGGGTCTGCTACCACTCCTGTGAGGGAGTCTGCAACCGTGGCAAGCTGGACGCCGCGGTGGGCATCAATTCGGTGGAGCGCTTTCTTGGGGATGAGGCGCTCAAGCGGGGCTGGAAGTTTGCTGCGCCTGCAGCGGAAACTGGCAAGCATGTGCTGGTGGTAGGGGCCGGGCCATCGGGCATGTCGGCGGCCTACCATCTGCGCAGGCTGGGCCATCGCGTCACGGTCAAGGAAGCGGGTCCCTTGATGGGCGGCATGATGCGCTTCGGCATTCCGCAGTACCGCCTGCCGCGCGACGTGCTCGAGGCCGAGATGCAGCGCATTGTGGACATGGGCGTGACGGTGGAGCTGGGTGCCAAGGTGGAGCACATCGCCCGCACCATGCAGGAGGGGCGCTTCGATGCCGCCTTCCTGGCTGTGGGCGCACACATCGCCAAGCGCGCCTTCATTCCCGCCAAGGACTCCTCGCACATTCTGGATGCGGTATCGGTGTTGCGCTCCATGGAAGGGGCCGACAAGCCCATGCTGGGGCGCAGGGTGGTGGTGTATGGCGGCGGCAATACCGCCATCGACGTGGCGCGCACGGCCAAGCGCCTGGGCGCCACCGAGGCCATCATCGTCTACCGCCGCAACCGCGAGAAGATGCCCGCACACGATTTTGAAGTGGAGGAGGCGCTGCAGGAAGGCGTGATGGTCAAGTGGCTGTCCACCATCAAGCAGGCCGACGGCGGTGTGCTGACGGTGGAGAAGATGGTGCTGGACGACCAGGGCAATCCGCAGCCCACCGGCGAGTTTGAAAGCCTGGAGGCCGACTCGCTGGTGCTGGCACTGGGCCAGGACGTAGACCTTTCCCTGCTCGACGGTGTGGAGGGGCTGGAGGTGAAGGACGGCGTGGTACAGGTGGACCCGCACAGCATGATGACCGGGCACCCGGGCCTGTTTGCCGGTGGCGACATGGTGCCGGCGGACCGCAACGTCACCATCGCCGTAGGCCATGGCAAGAAGGCCGCGCGCCACATCGACGCCTGGCTGCGCGGCCAGGCGTTGGCGCCCACAGTCAAGCATGCAGTGGCAGGCTTTGAGCGCATCAACAGCTGGTACTACAGCGATGCCCCCAAGACCGTGCGCCCGCAGCTGGAGCTGGCACGGCGCACCAGCAGCTTTGACGAAGTGCAGGGCGGCCTCACCGAGGACAACGCCTTGTTCGAGGCGCGCCGCTGCCTGAGCTGCGGCAACTGCTTCGAGTGCGACAACTGCTACGGTGTCTGCCCTGACAACGCGGTCATCAAGCTGGGGCCGGGCAAGCGCTTTGCCTTCAACTACGACTACTGCAAGGGCTGCGGCATCTGCGTGCAGGAGTGCCCCTGCGGTGCCATCGACATGGTGCCAGAAGAGACTTGAAAAACGGTATATATCGTATATATTAAAGTGCCTTGGGTTTAACGGTGGAGGCACTCGCGCATGTCAAACGAAGTTCTGGTCTGGTGGTTTTCCCTGTGCGTGGTGAGTGCGGTCAATGTCATGGCGCTGACATATTCTGGACATCTTCTCTTGCGCCGACAAGGGCAGATTCCGCGTGAGGTGTATGCGTCACGTAAGCTGCAGTTCCTGCTGTCGGCAGGCTATGTGCTGGGCTGTGCCTACCGCTCGGCGCTGCCGGTGTTTGATGTGCAGCGCATCTGTCTGTTTGACTCCTGGTTTTCCAGTGTGATCGTGGGCCGCTCGGTGGCCACGGTGGCGGAGCTGTGCTTTGTCACGCAATGGGCCTTGCTCATGCGCGAGATCGCCGACGTCACGCAAAGCAAGGCGGGTCGCTGGACCTCCACGGCACTGGTGCCGTTGATCGCCATTGCCGAAACCTGCTCCTGGTATTCCGTACTTACCACCGCCAATATCGGCCACGTCATCGAAGAGTCGCTCTGGGGCTTGTCTGCCGCACTGTTGGTGGTCAGTCTGTTCTCGGTCTGGCCGCGCTGCAGCGAGCGTCTGCGCCCGGCCTTGCTGCTGACGGGCATTGCCGGTGTGGCCTATGTGGCCTTCATGTTCCTGGTGGACGTGCCCATGTATTGGTCGCGCTGGTTGCAGGATGAGGCCAGCGGCCGCCATTACCTCAGTCTGCAGCAGGGCGTGCTGGATGCCTCGGCCCGTTGGGTGGTGTCGCACCAGTGGCAGGTCTGGAAAAGCGAAGTGGCCTGGATGTCGCTGTACTTCAGCGTGGCAGTGTGGCTCAGCATTGCGCTGATCCACACACCGGCCTTTGAGCGCCAGGCGGGCAGCATACCCAAGGGGCGTCTGCAGCCCGCCTGAGGGGTGCCGCCAGGGTTATCTGGCCTTGGCCGTCTTTTTCTTGGGCTTGGCAAACAGCGTGTCGTGCAGTTCCACCAGTGCCTGTGTCAGGCGATGCTTGGGGTCCAGGTAGACCATGGGGCGGGACTGCTCGTGCGACTCGCGGATGCGCACGGAGGAGGGCAGATAGGGCTGCAACACCGGCAGGCCTTCGGTAATCAGTTCATCCACGATGCGCTGCGGCAGGTTGGCGCGCGGCTGGAACTGGTTGACCACAATGCCTTTGACGTCCAGCTCGGGGTTGTGATCGGCCTTGATCTCCTGCACATTGTCCAGAAGGGCGTACAGCGCCTTGCGTGAGAACTCGTCACAGTCAAACGGGATCAGGCAACCGGTGGCACCTATGAGTGCCGAGCGGGTGTAGAAATTCAGCGCGGGTGGGGTGTCGATATAGATGCGGTCGTAGTCTTCGCTGAGCTGCTGCAGTGCTTCGCGCAGCTTGTAGATTTTCTGGCGCGACTCCAGCTTGGTTTGCAGCTCGTTGAGTTCGGCATTGGCCGCCATCAGGTGCAGCTTATCAAACGGTGTGGCGATGACAAAGTCGGTGGCGGTGAGCGGCTTGAAGCTGAAGCTCAGGCAGAAATCAAAGAAGTCGCCTACATCTGCTTGGTCATCGGTAGCGGTCTCTCCCAGCAGATAGCTGCTGGAATTGCCCTGCGGGTCCAGGTCGATCACCAGGGTACGCAGGCCTTGGCTGGCGCTGATGGCCGCCAGGTTGCAGGTGATGGTGGATTTGCCGACGCCACCCTTTTGGTTGAATACGACGAGCGCCATCTTGCGTGTTCCCCTGCTGTAGTTCCATGGAAGTTCCACGCACGAGTGTAAGCGAGCTCGATTGCACCCAAGGGGCGCAATCCACTGCTGCGGCGTTCAGAACGGAGGCCGCTGCATGCCCATGGCACGCAGCGTACTTAGTCAGCTTTGACGGTCAGGATGGGGCAGGGAATGTTCATCAGGATTTCCTGCGCCATGCTGCCCATGATGAGTTTGCCCACTGCACTGCGTTTACGCAGACCGATCACCAGCAATGAAACCTGGTATGTGGCAACCATTTCTTCCAGTTCTTCCACGGCATTCTTGCCGCGCACAAACTGCTTGAATTCTGCGTTGATGCCGGACACCGACAGGAGCTGTTCAACCCGCTCCACGTCCTGTGCGTCAGCGCGTGAAGGATCTTCACCACTGCCGCCCGGTGTGGCATTCACCACGATCAGCGTTTCGTTGCGTTCCTTGGCGATCTCAATGCCTTTTTCGAGGGCGGTTTGACCTTCGGGACGGGGAACATAGGCTACGAGAATTGTCATTCGAAAGCTCCTTGGCTTGTAATGGGTGTGCGGCAAATGATAGCGCTTGAGCACATTTGTACTATGACGCAGATCAATTTCCGGCGTAGTGTGTTGATGGTGCGGTCGGCTAGCTGCGTGCCAGATAGACGCCCCAGACGGTCAGGGCCATACCTACCAGCGCCATGCCGGTCAGTGTGTTGCCAAAGAGCGCCCAGGCAAACAGGGCGGTACACGGGGGAACCAGATAGAACAGGCTGGCGACGTTGACCGCGTTGCTGTGGCGTATCAGCCAATTGAGCAGGCTCACGGCACCCAGGGACAGCACCAGCACCAACCAGCCCAGGGCAAAGAACAACTCACCACTCCAGTCGATGGCGCCGTGTTCGGTAGCGATTGCCGCCAGGCCGGTGACGACGGTGGTGGGCAGGAACTGGGCGACCGCACCAGTGCGCCAATCGAATGCGGGGCAGAACTTCTTCTGGTACAGCGTGCCCGCGGTGATGGCCAGCAATGCGACCACGGCGGGCAGCAGCGCCTGCAGGCCGAACTCCTGGCCGAGCTTGTTCCACAACACCAGTGCCACTCCCACCAAGCCCAGCAGCAGCCCAACCCACTGACGCGGCAGCACGGTAGCGCCCAGCAGATAGCCCGCGCCAATGGCGGTCAGCAAGGGCTGAACACCCACGACCAGGCTGGCCAGGCCAGCGGGCAGTCCCAGGCCGATGGCCACAAACACACCACCCAGATACAACCCGTGCATCAGCAGACCGGATATGCCGATGTGTACCCACTGCCACATGTTCTGCGGCCACGGCGCGCGACTGGCAATGGCGATGGGCACGATGCACAGCAGCACCGCAACGTAGCGAATGGATAGAAAGGTCAGCGGCTGAATGTGGGGCAGTCCCAGCCGCGCTCCAATGAAGCCGGTGGACCACAGCACCACGAAGACAAAAGGCAGCAGGCGGGCGAATTTGGGGCCCATGGTTTCAAGTCTCCCCAAGAAGGTGCTTTCCCGTCTCAATTTGCGACACTTTGTTGGAAAAAGAAACTAAGTAGTGCGGATTTGGCGGCACACATTTTGCTCAAGACAAGCTGAGGCCGTGAAACATATCGCAATCGCGGCTTCTTATAGGAGGTATCAAGATATGTCACAAGCTATCAAAGACTTTCTGGTGTCTGTTGGAGTTACGTTGGCCGCTGTTCTTCTGTCCGGCGTCATGTTGACCCTCAGGCCCTGAGAACGGCACTGCCATCCCCCGCAGGGAGCATTGCAAGCATACCGTTTGGCCGAATGATTGGGCTGTCGTGCGCGGGACACGCATAATTGTCCGCATGACGTGAAAGGCCAGACGATGACAAGTTCCCGATTCCCCACGATGTTCGTGTCCCACGGTGGCGGCCCCTGGCCTTTCGTGGATGGCATGCGCGAAATGTTTGCCAAGACCGCGCAGGAGTTCCGCGACCTTCCCGAACGACTGCCAGCCAGGCCGCGGGCCGTGCTGGTGATCACCGGGCACTGGGAAGCGCCGCAGTTCAGCGTGTCCACCTCGGAGCATCCGCCCATGGACTACGACTACTACGGCTTTCCCCCCCATACCTATCACCTGAAGTATCCCGCGCCCGGCTCGCCCGTGCTGGCTGCGCGCGTGACCGAGTTGCTGGCTGCCGGCGGCATCACCTGTGCGCAGGACCCGACCCGCGGGTTCGACCATGGCACCTTTGTTCCCTTGGGGCTGATGTACCCAAAGGCGGACGTACCCATCGTTCTGCTGTCCATGAAGTCGGGCTATGACGCAGCCGAGCACATCCGCGTGGGCCAGATGCTCGCCCCCTTGCGCGATGAGGGCATCCTGATTCTGGGCAGCGGCCTGACCTATCACAACATGCGTGGCTTTGGTAACCCGGCATCCTCGCCCATTGCCACCGCCTTTGAACACTATCTCAATGATGCGGTGACGCAGCCCCAGGAGTCCGAACGCAACCGCATGCTGGTGGAGTGGCAGAAAGCCCCCAAGGCGCGCCTGGCCCATCCGCGCGAGGACCATCTGATTCCTCTCATGGTGGTTGCCGGCGCGGCGGGCGCGGACCGTGGAGAGCGCATCTTTGTGGACCACGTGCTGGAAGTGGTCATGGCGTCCTACCAGTTCGGCTGAGGGGAAGCATCCGGGATCGTTGAAAGTTGGAGGAGCATTGACGTTGCTCAAACTCCGGAAAACTGTGACCTGCACAATTTGTTGCACATGCACAAATTTTCCGGAGATTCCCATGACTGCCGTTGCACCCCTTCAACCTTTCGAGGCACTGGACGCCTGCCATCTGCAAATCCAGAGGACGCTGCAGGACTTGACGCGTTTGGCCCGGCGCCTGGAGACCGGTGGTGTAAATGAAATGGACCGCAAGCTGGCGGGCGATATCGAGAGCTTCTTTTCCAACACCTCGCGGGAGCACCATGCCGAGGAAGAGGCGCATGTGTTTCCGCAGATTCTGGCCAGCGGCAGTGCCGAGCTGTCTGCAGCAGTGAAAAGCCTGCAGCAGGACCATGGCTTCATTGAAGAGAACTGGATTGAGCTGGCGCCCCAGTTGCGCGCCATTGCCGAGGGCAATGACTGGGTGCATGCGGAAGAGTTCCAGCACAACGTGAGCACCTTTCTCGAGCTGCTCAACGGCCATATTGCGTTGGAAGAGTCGTTGATCTACCCCGAGTCCAAGGCCATGTGGGCCGCAACCATCGCCCGACGGCGATAGCCTATCGCTGGGCTACTGCCAGCCGCAAGGCCAGCGCGGCAAACACCGCGCCTGCGGCGCGATTCATCCACTGCTGGGCGCGCGCCGAGCCGCGTAGTCGCTGCCCCAGGCTGGCAGCAAAGTAGCTGATGGCGCCAAAGGTCACCAGCGTTGCTAGGATGAAGATGGCGCCCAGCTCTGCCAGTTGTAGCACCACCGAGCCGCGTCGCGCGTCCACGAATTGCGGCAAAAAAGCGAGAAAGAAGAAGACCACCTTGGGGTTGGTCAGATTCATCACGATGCCGCGGCGGTAGAGCTGCAGAGGGCGCAACAAGGGTGCTGAGGCATCGCCGCCTTCTGTCACGGGGGCCCTGAACGCGCCCCAGGCCAGATAGGCCAGATAGCCGGCGCCCACCATCTTCAGGACCACAAAGGCCGTCTCGGAAGCTGCAAAGACAGCGGCCAGACCCAGCGCAACGGCCGAGGTGTGCACTAGCAGACCGGTGCACAGCCCCAACACCACCAGCATCCCGGCGCGCTTGCCCTGGGTGGCGGACTGCACCAGCACAAAGATGTTGTCAGGACCGGGCGTGACCCCCAGAAGAAGGGAGACCCCGAAGAAGGCAATGGCGGTTTGCAGACTGAGCATGGGGCGATGGTAGCGGGTTTGCGCTCAGCCTTGCCTGAGCAGGACTTGCAGTTCCGCCAGAAAGCTGTCGCGAATCTGATGCAACTGCTGCAGCGCTTCGGATACGGCATGGCGCTCACCCAAGGCATGCTGGCGCAGAATCTGCGCAGCCAGCGTATGCACGTCGTGGTGGAGGCGGTGTGCATTCTGCACGGCGGCCAGATCCGGGTGCCTGTCCAGGCCGCCTCTTTTCAGCCATATCCCCAGGCGGCACTGGTCCATGTCCATAGGCGGAGGGACATCATGCTCGCCCATCAGGAAGTGCTCCAGCGCTATGACCCAGGCCCTGTGCTCCACGCCTGCAAACAGCAGCGGCCGGTTGGAGCGGCTGATCTCTGCCTGGTTCAGCCAAGTCGGGTCGGGACGCCAGCTTGCAATCCAGCCGGACAGATCCTGCGCGGGCATGGGCTTGGCAATGCAATAACCCTGGGCCAGTTCACAGCCCATCTGCAGCAGCATGCGGCCGGTTTCCACGGACTCGACGCCCTCGGCGATGACCTGGCGCCGAAACGCATTGGCCAGGCCGATGGTGCCTTCCAGGATGGCCAGGTCATCGGGCTCCACCATCATGTCCCGGACAAAGCTCTGGTCGATCTTGAGCTGCGTGACCGGCAGCAGCTTGAGATAGGTAAGTGAAGAGTAGCCCGTGCCGAAATCGTCCAGCGCAAAGTGCACACCCATCTGGCTGCATTCTTCGATGAGGCGCGATACATGGTTCAGGTCTTCCAGTGCACTGGTTTCCAGAACCTCCAGCTCCAGGGATCCGGCGGGCAGGTCGGGATAGGCAGACAGGCTCTCGCGCAAACGGTTGACGAAGTTGAGCTGCTGCAATTGCCGCGCGCCGATGTTCACGCTGACCGGAATGTGCAGGCCCTCGCGCTGCCACCGCATCAGTTGCGCCAGCACCTCTTCGATCACCCATTCGCCCAGCTCTACCGCCAGCGGCTGGTCCTCAATGGTGGGCAGGAACGTGGCAGGTGCCAGCAATCCCCGGCTGGGATGCTGCCAGCGTATGAGTGCCTCTGCGCCCACCACGGCGCCGCTGCGCATGTTCACCTTGGGCTGGAAATGCAGTACGAATTCGCGTTCCCGCAGCGCTCTGCGGATGTTTTCCAAGTCCTCGTGGTGGCCGCGCACGCTGCGGTCCTGCTCCGCATCGAAGACGTGGTAGCGGTTCTTGCCCGCCAGCTTGGCCTGGTACATGGCCTGGTCGGCCTGGCGCAGCATCTGGTCGGCATCCACCATGTCCACCTGGGGGTAGAAGGTGACCCCCACACTGGCAGATACCTGCAGCAGCATGTCACCCCATATGTGGGGCTGGGACGCGGCATCCAGCAGGCGCGTCAGCATGTGCACGCTGGCTTCCACGTCTGGCAGGTCCAGCAGCACCGCCACGAATTCGTCCCCACCCAGACGGGCCAGGGTGTCGCCTTCGCGCAAGGCCAGCTTCATGCGGGCAGAGAGTGCGACCAGCAGTTGGTCGCCCGCCTCGTGGCCATGGGTGTCGTTGATGGACTTGAATCCGTCCAGATCTAGGAAAGCCACCGCCATCAACTGCTTGTGTCGCTGTACCTGGGCGATGCCCTGACGCATGCGGTCGGCCAGCAGCACGCGGTTGGGCAGGCCGGTCAGTGCGTCGTAATGGGCGATGTGCTCGAGCTGATTCTGGTGTTCCTTGTAGACGGATATGTCGGAGAACAACGATACAAAGTGCTGCGCCCGTCCGTTGCCATCACGCACGGTGGTGATGGTCTGCATCTCGGCATAGACCTCGCCGTTCTTGCGGCGGTTCCAGATTTCGCCGTACCAGTGCCCCTTATCGAACAGGCCGCTCCACATCTTGGCGTAGAAGTCCTTGCCTTGTCTTCCGGAGTTCAGGATGCGCGGATTTCGGCCCTGCACTTCTTCCCGGGAATATCCGGTGATGTTGGTGAAGGCCTCGTTGACGTCGATGATCGTTCCGTCCAGCGCGGTGATCATGATGCCTTCACGGGAGTTGGAAAACACGCTGGCGGCCAGGCTGAGGCTCTCTTCGGCCTTCTTGCGTTCGGTGATGTCGCGGGTCAGGCTGAGCATGTGCGGTTCGCCATCCAGGTCCATCACCGACGCGGACAGCAGGCCGTGCACCGTGTGGCCGTCCTTGGCACACATGACGACTTCCATGTTGGTGACGATGCCCTTTTGCTCCAGGCTATCGATCAGGCGCTTGCGGTGGCTGACATCGCTCCAGATATTGATCTCCGTTGACGTGCGACCAATCACCTCGGAGGAGGTGTAGCCCATTACCTGTGAAAACCCACGGTTGACCGACACGATCATGCCGTCCGTCACGCGGCTGATGATCAGCGAGTCCGGGGTCAGGTAGAAGGTCCGCCGGAATCTCTCCTCACTGACTTCCAGCGCCTTTTGTGAGCGCTTGTATTCGGAAATGTCTTCGTAGATTCCCAGCACACCGATGATGGCGTTCTCATGGTTCCTGAGCGGTACCTTGGAGGTGCGCAGCCAGAAGGTGTGGCCGTCAGGACCGATCTGGGGGATGTCGTAAGACAGCTTGGGCTTTCCTGATTCGATGACGGCACGGTCGTCACCGCGGTACTGATCGGCCTGCTCTGCCCAGGGCAAGTCGTGGTCGGTCTTGCCAATCAGGTCGGATGCCTGCGTCATTCCCGCATCCTGGGCAAAGGCCTCGTTGCAACCCAGGTAGCGCAGGTCTCGATCCTTCCAGAAAACCCGTACCGGTGCCGTGTTGATGATGGACATCAGCAGGGTATGTGACTCCGCGAGCGCACGCTGGGCCACGTTGTGCGCTGTGATGTCGCCGGTGCCGCCAATGAAGTGCTGCAGCCGGCCTTCCTTGTCGCGGGAGGCGGTGACGGACAGGCGCGCGTTGTACAGGCTGCCGTCCTTGCGCCGGTTGATCACCTCGCCGTGCCAGACTCCGTTTTGCAGAAGCTCGCTCCACATGTCCTGATAGAAGGACTTGGGGTGCAGGCCGGAGGACAGGATCCGTGGCGTCTTGCCCAGCGCTTCTTCTGCGCTGTAACCCGTGATGCGGGTGAACGCCGCGTTGACGGAAAGAATGCGTGTCTCCGGATCGGTGACGATGATGGCGTCGGCGCTTTCGGCAAATACGGTGGCGTTGATGCGCTGCAAACGTTCCACTTCCTGTTGCTGTGCCAGGAATTGCCTTTGCCGGCGCAGGTATTCCAATACCAGAAGGGTCAGCACCAGCAACGACGGGACGACCACCGCGACCAGGACCGTCGCCTCTTCCTTCCACTGCTTGAGTACCTGGGCCTCGGGCCGGCGGGTGACAACCAACAGCGGGAAGAGGGCCGATGTGCGGTAGGCCAGCAGCGTGCTTTCGCCATTTGCAGGGCGACGCATGACGGCACCCACTTCCGCTTCGTCCAGGCGCAGATCGTGCGAAATGAAGTCCTGCACCGTGCCCAGCTGTGCCGCTGAACCGGTATCCATCAGCAGGACGCCGTCATAGCGGAACATCTGCAGCCGACCCTCGGCAGGGTCCACGGTATGCAGTGCGTAATTCAGATAGAAGTCCGAGTTGACGGCGGCCAGTACCCGCACCTGTCGTGCGCCTATGTCGATGGTGCGCAGAATGGGGAGGAAGTTCTGGACCTCGGGCGCCACTGGGGTCCGCGGGGTGGATGCCGCCCCGTTGGCGAAGTCCCGGCCGGACCAGGGCGCGCCAAAGCGCAGTATTTCCGAAGAAGCCTGGGCGGTGGGGAAATAGTCTACCGTTGGCACGGTCAGTCCCACGTTGGCCGGGTTGGTGCTGGCGATCACGTGGTCGTTCTCGTCCAGCAAGGAAACCGAACGCAGAAAGGGCGACTGGTGCAATGTGGCCGCCAGTGCCACCTGCGTTTCCCGCAGTGACAGCGTGTTGTTGTGTACCTGCACGGTCTGCACCAGTGCGGTTTCCGCGGCACGCAGGTTCTGGCTGAGAAAGCTCTCGAAGTTGCGGGTTTGCACCTTCGAAATCTCGAATCCGTTGGCGACTGCCTCGGCCCGCAACATCCACAAGGTGTAGCCCGTGACGGTCAGCATGGCCGCATTGAACAGCAGCAGACCGGCAACCAGGGCCGTGCGAAGTTGCTGGACGGGGTGGTTCACGGCGAAACGATACGTTCGAGCTTGTTGTGCTTGGCGGCAGCCATCAGCCGGCCATCACGTTTGATATCGCTGACAAATCGTTCCATGCGCGCGTACCAGACGTCATCGCCTGGCTTGACGGCATAGGCATAAGGGGTGACGTGGTAGGTATCGGGTGGTGCCACCAGACGCGCCCAATCCGCGTTGATCAGGAAGCGCTGGCTGTAGGGGTAGTCGGTCATGAAGACATCGGCACGTCCGGCCTGCACTTCCTGCTCGCGCGCGAAGGGCGTATCCAACACCAGCAATTGCGCGTTCTTGAGCTTCTCTTTCATGACGGGCTCATGCAGCGTGCCCTTGGCAACCGCCACCACGGTGCCAGTCTGGTCGATGTCCGCCCAGTCCTTGATACGCCGGTTGGATTTGCTGGCAATGGCGTAGATGTCGCTGGCCAGATGCGGACGGGTGAAGCGCAACTTTTCCATGCGCGCCGGTGTAATGCCTATGGCAAACATGGCGACGTCGCAGCGGTCCTGCGTGATGTCGTCCACCAGTCTGGCAAAAGAGGAGTCGACAAATTGCACGTCCACCGCCAGATCCTTTGCCAGCTCCTGCGCCAGCTCGATATCGATGCCCGAGAGTTGCTGCGTCTTGGGATTGCGGTAGGTGATGCTGTAGTAATCGGGCCAGATACAGACCCTCAGGGTTGTGCTGGCGAGGATGCGCTCCAGGTGATTGACCCCGGCTCCTGCGGCATGTCCGGGGCTCCATAAAGTAAGGCCCATGGCGAGTGCCGCGAGCAAAGAGGTGGTTCGCATAGATCCAACAAGTATTTGTTTGCATTGTATGGTGGGAGGGGCATTGAAACGGATTGCCTTACATTGCAGTGGCGTACGCAAAGAAGGGGTGCACACATGAAAATGATTTCGCGCTTGGGGCTGCTCTGTCTGCTGTCATGGGCCATGCTCTCCCACGCGTTCGCAGGGGACATGGCCGCGGCTCAGCCGCCCGCACTGGTGCAGTTTGCCTCGGAAGAAGGGCTTGCACGCCTGTCCCGAGCTAGTGCCAAGACCGACTTCCCGGTTCTGGCCAACCAGTTTGAAGCGCAGAGCAACGCGGCCTTTTGCGGCCCCACCACGGCAGCCATCGTGCTCAACGCCGCAAGGGGACGGAACACCAGCTTGCCACACGACCGCAGCCGGTTGCGTCCAGAAGACCTGCAGTATCTGCCGCCCGGCGTCGATTTGTCGCTGCCGCGATACACCCAGGACAACGTGATTGACAAAGGCGCCAAGAAGCGTGCCCAGGTCCTGGGCGAGCCGGTGCTGGTCAATGGCAAGCTGATTCAGGATTTCGGTTACCAGACGCGGCAGATGGATGAGCTGCTGCGCGCCAACGGTCTGGAGACACAGCTCGTCATCGTCGATGACGGCAAGCCGCAGGAGCAGGTGCGCGCAGACCTGGTCCAGGCGCTGGGCACACCGGGAACCTACGCCATCGTCACCTACAAGCGCAGCGCGGTCGGCCAGCAGGGGGGCGGGCACATCTCACCCCTGGGCGCGTATGACGCGGTGTCCGACTCATTTCTGGTGCTGGATGTGAACCCTTCCAGCGCGGGCTGGATCTGGATGCCAGCGCCGGTGCTGATCGAGGGCATGCGCACCTTCGACACGGTGGAGAACCGGGGCTACATACTGGTACGCACGCCCTGAGCGTGAATACCCATGTGGGCGTCATGCCTACGCACCCGGCTACCATCAACTGCAATACAAATAAGGGTCACGAACCCGAAGGGTGCAAAAGGGATGAATGAGCTGACCGATTCCATGCTGTGTGAGGGACGCGAAGGGCCGACCCCGCATCCGGTTCACCTGATATGACCCCAGCCTACTTCCAGGCCATCGTGGATTCGTCGGATGACGCCATCGTCGGCAAGACGCTGGACGGCATTGTGACCAGCTGGAACCGCGGTGCCGAGACCATCTTTGGCTACACCGCACAGGAAATGCTGGGGCAGAGCCTGCTGATTCTTTTTCCTCAAGATCGCCTGGACGAAGAGCGCTTCATCCTGGAGCGGATGATGGAAGGCGAGAGGATTGATCACTTCGAGACCGTTCGCATCCGCAAGGATGGAAAGCAGGTGCACGTTTCCGTCTCGATTTCCCCTATCCGAAATGCCCAGGGTGTCATCATCGGGGCGTCCAAGGTGGCGCGGGACATCACACCGCTCAAGATGGAGCAGGAGCGCCTGAAGCTGGCTCTGGATGCAACCTGCAATGGCTTGTGGGATTGGGATTTGCGCACTGGACGGGTCTACCGCTCGGACCACTACTACGCCATCACCGGCCATGACGCCGGCGAAGACGATCACAGCCTCGACTTTTTCTGGCGCACCGTGCATTCGCAGGATGTTCCCAATGCGCGTCAGGCCATGGCGGACCACATCGCAGGCCGGTCCGATCGGATTGAGTTCGAATACCGCCTGGTTTCCAAGACGGGGCAGATGGGCAAGTGGATTCATGCCAGAGGGCAGGCCGTTGAACGGGATGCCTGGGGCACGCCCACGCGCATCGTGGGCACCTTGTCGGACATCACGCCCAGCAAGCTCTTCGATGTGGCGTTGCGTGATCGCGAGAAGCGCCTATCCAGGGTGCTGGAAGGTTCGGACCAGGGTTACTGGGACTGGAATGTGCAGACCAACTATTTCCAGGTCAGTGCGCGCTGGGAATCCATGCTGGGCTATGCACCGGGCGAGATAGACGTGTCCACCGACCACTGGGCTGAGTTGGTGCATCCGGATGACTTTCCCTCGACGCTGCAGTCCATCGAGCGGCATTTGCGCGGCGAAACGGCAAGCCACGAGGCTGAAATGCGGGTGCGTACCAAGACGGGTGAGTGGAAGTGGATTCTGACCCGCGGCAAGGTCGTCGAATACGACGCAGACGGCATGCCTCTCATGATGTCAGGCACGCACACCGACATTTCGGAGCGCAAGGTCCTGGAGCAAGCGCAACGCGAAGCACTCACAGTATTTGCCAACAGCTACGAAGGCATCATGGTGGTGGACGTTCAGCGCCTCATCCTGCGGGTCAATCCGGCCTTCACCCGTATCACGGGCTACCAGCCCGAAGAGGTACTGGGGAAGTCGCCGGGGATTCTGTCTTCCGGAAGACAGAACGAGCGTTTTTACAGGGACATGTGGCACTCTATTGAAAGCACGGGCTTTTGGTCCGGCGAGATATGGAACCGCAGAAAGAACGGCGAGATCTATGCACAGATACTGTCCATCTCGCAGGTCACGGACGGTCAGGGCCGGTTGCAGCATTACGTTGGTTTGTTTTCGGACATCAGTCAGATCAAGGCGCACGAAGAAGAGCTGGACCGGGTCGCGCATTACGACCCGCTCACCGGCACACCCAATCGCAGGTTGCTGGGAGACCGTCTGGCGCAGGCCATAGCCCGTACCGATCGCAGCGTGTTGTCGCTGGCGGTTTGCTATCTGGACCTGGATGGGTTCAAGGGCATCAATGACCGCTTCGGCCACGTGACCGGTGACAAGCTGCTGGTCGGGGTGGCGGAGAGTCTGAAGGCCGTGCTGCGCTCCGAAGACACGCTGGCTCGCCTAGGGGGCGATGAGTTCGTGTTGCTGCTCGCAGACATCGAGTCGCCGGAAGAGTGCTCGCTGATTCTGGAGCGCATTCTGCTCGCCGCCAATGTGCTGCTGAACATTGACGACAACATGGTTCGCGTGTCGGCCAGCATCGGCGTCACCCTGTATCCGCAGGACAGTTCGGATGCAGACACGCTGATGCGCCATGCGGACCAGGCCATGTACCTGGCCAAGGAAGCGGGCAAGAACCGCTTTCACCTGTTTGACCCCGAGAGCGACCGCAAGGCGCAGGAGCACAGGGAGTTTGTGGAGCGCCTCACGGGCGCCTTGCAGCAGCAGGAGTTCTGCCTGTACTACCAACCCAAGATCGATCTGTTGACCGGCGAGGTTCAAGGGGTGGAGGCGCTGTTGCGGTGGCAGCATCCCGAGCGGGGTCTGCTGCGGCCCGCAGCCTTTCTGCCCCATGTGCAGGGCACCCGCCTGGAGCGGCCCCTGGGCATCTGGGTCATGCAGGCGGCGCTTGCGCAAATGCAGCTTTGGCTGTCGCAGGGGCATGTGGTGAAGGTGAGCATCAATGTCAGCGCTACCCATTTGCTGAGCGCCGAGTTCATCGATGACTTGCGTGAGGCACTGGCCATGTATCCCGAGATCCTGCCGGCTTCTCTGGAGCTGGAAGTGTTGGAGACAACCGCCATCGACGACATCACCTTGGCGAGCTTTGTGCTGGATCAGTGCCGCTCCATGGGCGTCAATCTCGCACTGGATGATTTCGGCACCGGTTACTCGTCCCTGACTTATTTGCGCAAGCTGCCGTTCGAGGTGTTGAAGATTGACCAGAGCTTTGTGCGCGACATGCTCCGGGATGCGGAAGACCTGGGCATCGTGGAAGGTGTCATCCGGCTCGCCTCCGCATTTCATCGTGGCGTCATTGCCGAGGGCGTGGAAACCATGGAGCACGGCGCCGCGTTGCTCAAGCTCGGTTGCCGCATGGCACAGGGCTACGGTATTGCCAGGCCCATGCGGCCCGAGGCGTACCTTGACTGGATAAAGACCTGGAAGACGCAAGCCGCTTGGCTGGCCATCCGCAACGTGTAGTGGCGGGGAGCGGCCTTTCAGCTTGAATACAGCGACACCCGGTTGCGCCCGCTGTGCTTGGCCTGGTAGAGCGCACGATCCGCCTGGCTGAGCAGGGTATCCAGATCGACGGTGTCGTCCCCCATGGTGGCCACGCCAATGGAAATGGTGAAGTGCACCGTCTCCCCATGCGGTGCGGCAACGCTGGCCTTTTCCACGGTTTCCCGCAGACGTTCGGCAACGGCCATCGCATGGTCTACGTCGGTGCGCGGCAGCAGCACTGCAAACTCCTCGCCACCCAGACGGCCGACACAGTCCACGTCACGCAGGACGTCCCGGCAGATTTCGCCCACCTTTTGCAGCACCAGGTCGCCAGTCTGGTGCCCATAGGTGTCGTTGACGACCTTGAAGTGGTCCAGATCCATCATGAACACCGCAAGCTCCCCGCCATAGCGCCGTTTGCGTGAAAGTTCGTGCTCGGCGAGCTGCAAGAAGCGGCGGCGATTGGCCAGCCCGGTGAGCATGTCCACCTGGGACAGGCGCTCCAGTTCCTGCTCGACCTTCTTGCGCTCGGTGATGTCCCGCGTGATGCCCAGCAAGGAAACAGGCTGGTCCTTTTCGTTGAAGATGACGGAGGTCACCACTTCTGTACGCACAATGCTGCCGTTCCGGTGCGGTTGGTCGACTTCCACGGTGCAGGTCGGGTGGTTGCGTTGGCCGCCTGCGATCTGGGCCAGTTGCTCCGCAAGCGTCTTGCGCAGCAGGGCGGCGGATTCCGGCGTCATCGCCTCTTCCAGTGTTTGTGTCATCACGTCTTCTGGCGTGAAGCCACGCAGGCCATGCACCGATGGTGAGACGTAGCTGAAGCGTTCCGTGTGCAGGTCAAAGGTCCATATCACGTCATGGCTGTTCTCTGCCAGCAGGCGGTAATGCTGCTCGCTCAGCCTGATCTGGCTGACCAGTGCCGCATTGCGGACCGCCGTGTCCAGGGCATGCAGCAGTTGAAGCCGCGCGACCTTTGCATAGCGCAGCTGCACGATGAACAGCACCACCATGCCCACTGCAATCTGGGGTGCCAGCGGGTTGGGGACAACCAGAAGCTGGATCAACACCGGCAGCACCACGCCTGCCGAAAAGAGCACTGTGGCGCTGGCAAAAGGTGAAACGATGGTGAGCGTAATGGCCGTTACCGCCACCAGCACAGTGATGTTTGCAAGGTATTCCAGGAACTGGCCGTCCACCCAGAAGAACCAGACCGAAGACCCCCAGGCCAGTCCCAGCAGCGGCGCACAGGCAATCTGCAAGATGCCCCAGCGCATGGTGGTCAGATCATTTTTGGGGGCGGCGCGGTAGCCGTAGCCCAGCAGCAGTACCAGCACTTCCACCGTATTGATGCAGGCCAGCCACGCCAGTGCGTGGCCCAGGCCAGCCACCCGGACCTGCATCCAGGCCAGGAGGAAGGTTCCCAGAATGGCCGAGTAGACCCCATCCACCGTCCGGTCGGTGAAGACCCGCACCCGTTCAGACATGACTTGTCGTGCGATTGCACTTTCATCAGCCTTGAATAAATGCGAAACACCCACACGGGCCTCCCAGCTGTATTTATGCCTTTGACTCTACAGCAGACGGACGGACAACGATAGTGCCATTCTGCGGCCAGGGGGTGTTTGGCGCCTGGTCGGAAACCCCGGGGTAACCGGAGCGTGCGGGCGGCAGGTACAGTACGCGTTTGCATCCATTGCGGCCATTGAACACCATGAACCCTGCTACCCACCATCCCATCCAGGCTGTCATCTTTGATTGCGATGGCACGCTGGTGGACAGTGAGGTACCCGGCATGGACGTGATCCACGAGCACGCCAGTGCGCTGGGGCTGGACTTCACGCGGGAGGAAGCGCACCAGCACTTTCGCGGCTTGCGTATGAACGACGTGGTGGCCTGGATCGGCGCACGACTGGCGCAGGTGCCCGAAGGCTTTGCCGAGAACTTTCCCCGCACGCTGCGCAGTGCGCAGGCCGAGCGCTTCAGCCAGGGGCTGGACGTCATTCCCGGCGCGCGGGAACTGTTGCAGGGGCTGACCATCCCCTTTTGCGTGGCCACCAACGGGCCGCGCGAGAAGGTTGAATTGACATTGCGCCTGACCGGCTTGCGCCAGTACTTTGGCGACCGCATCTTCACCGCCTATGAGGTGGGTAGCTACAAGCCCGACCCGGGGCTGTTTCTGCACGCCGCCCAGGTTCTGGGCGTGACGCCTGCGTTCTGTGCCGTGGTGGAGGACAGCGTGCCCGGCATTCGCGCGGGTCTGGCCGCGGGCATGCAGGTGTATTCGCTCTTTCCCATGGAGGAGCTGGATGCGGAACTCGCGTCGCGCGTGCACTCCATCCGCGACCTGACGGAGCTGGACTTTCAAGGGAGCCGCGCTTGAACACCCCTCTGTACATGTGGCTGGCCGGAGGTGCCGCCTTTCTGGTGGGCCTGTCCAAGGGGGGCTTGCCCGCCATCGGCATGCTGGCCGTGCCGCTGATGTCCCTGGTCATGCCACCGGTAGATGCTGCCGTGATGCTGCTGCCCATCTACGTGATCTCGGATGTGATGGGTGTGTACCTGTACCGGCGCGACTACAGCGCGCCCAATCTGCGCATCCTCATTCCCGCGAGCCTGTTGGGCGTGTTCATCGGCTGGCTGACGGCCTCCGTGGTTTCGGACCGTGCCATCACTTTCCTCATAGGCGCCATGGGCGTGGCCTTCTGCCTCAACGTATGGCTGCGCAAACAGGGCAATGCAGTGGCACAGGCGCCCAGCATTCCCAAGGGCGGTTTCTGGGGCATGCTGGCTGGCTTCACCAGCTTCATCTCCCACGCTGGCGCGCCGCCGTTTCAGGTGTACATGCTGCCGCAGCGATTGCCCAAGGCGGAGTTCGCGGGGACTGCCACCATTCTGTTTGCGGTGATCAATGCGTCCAAGATCGTGCCGTACCAGTTTCTGCGTCCCTACTCCCTGGAGTCGCTGCGCAGTGCGGCCGTGCTGGTTCCGTTCGCGCTGGTCGGTGCCATCAGCGGGGCTTACCTGACAAGGCGCGTGGCCGACGTCTGGTTCTACCGCATCGTGCAGGTCAGCCTGTTTGGCGTCTCGCTCAAGCTGATCGCTGATTCACTCAAAGGTCTGTGGGCCTAGCGGCGCGTTCACGACGCAGATTTACAAACTTTCACACGCAGCGGGTAAGCAGGGACCGCGTGGTGGCCGTTGGGGAAGCAGGTCGAACGGACCTGACAACACCCAAGAGGATTCCATGAAATACCGCATTCTTCTCGCTTCCCTGCTGGCGGCCCTTGGCGCCACCGGCGCCTTTGCCCAAACCACCACAGCCACCACGGTGCAGCGTGATGTCAACCAGCAGACGCGCATTGAGAACGGCCTGAAGGACGGCAGTCTCACGACCCAGGAGGCCGGTCGCCTGGAGCGTGAACAGAGTCAGGTGGATCGCCTGCAGGCCAAGAACCTCAAGAACGGAAAGCTCAGCCTGAAAGAGCGCGCCCAGCTGCGACGTGCACAGGACAAGGCCAGTCACGACATCCGGGCCGCTGAAACCAATGGTGTCAAGGGCAATCCACAATCGCTATCTTCCGAGCGCATGCAGGCGGACGTGCAACGCGACGTCAACCAGGAAAAGCGCATTGAACAAGGCGTGCAGTCCGGCAGTCTGACCAACCATGAAGCTGGTAGTCTGGAGCGCGGGCAGGCTGGCGTGGATCGCAAGGAAGCACAGGCCGCCCACAATGGACATATCAACAAGCACGAGCAGGCCGCCATTCAAGGCAAGCAAAACCGGCAGAGCGAAGTGCTATTCGAGAAAAAGCACAACGACAAGCTCCGCAAGGGCTAAGAGGCGCAGTGCAGTCGGGGGCGTCCTGTGGCGTGCAGGGCGCTCGGCCACCGTGCTGGAGATATCTTCCACTGATGCGGTCGTGGTTTCCACGCCCTGGGCCTGCACATCTGTACGACTGGAAAGGTGGTCACCGTTCTTGCGCCGGTTCTTGACGATGCCCGTCCAAGGGCGGCCGCGTCCTACGGTGGGCTACAGATCCTTGAATGCTTCGGGAGGCATGTCCGGATGCCGCACCATGTCGTGCGGCTGGCCCAGCAACTCCTCATAGTCATACCCGCTGGCGACCACAAAGCCGTAGTTGCAGCGGGTGATGTGCCCTTTCAGGTCAGTCGTCGATACGAGCAAGGCATCATCGGGCAGTTCGTATTCATTCTGGGTAACAGGTGATTGATTGTTCATGGGATTTCAAACGGCCCGCTATTACCTGTGTCCGATTTCAAGTGATCAAAACGGAAAATGCGGCCAAATTGATCGAGTGTGATGGCACCGCAAAGTGCGCAACGGCTGCTTGATCAATGTCAGAGAAGAGGTGTTGTCCAGGTCCCGCCTAGTGAGCGAGCCGCAACTGGATGGTCAATCTGCAGAGCCCTGCGCGAGCTCTTGCAGCCGAGCCGCTACTGCACCCATACTGGACACTCGGAACAACCACATAGGAGATGGGGAACGATGACGTCTGTTGTTGTTACATGCGACGAAGGGGTGGGCCATGTGCAGATGGCACGCGCTGATGCCCTGAATGCGCTGAGCGTGCCGTTTTGTCGTGAGATCGATGAGGCACTGTTAGCACTGGATGCGCGCGAGGATGTGCGCGCTATTCTTATTTCCTCCGCACTCAAGCATTTCTGCGCTGGGGCCGACATCCGGGAGATGTCGGCCATGACGCATGAAGAGGCCAAGGCATCCAGCTTCATGGGATGTGTCTCTGCTCCCCCTCGCATCACGAAACCCTTGGTAGTTGCCGTAAAGGGTCTGGCCGCAGGTGGCGGGTGCGAACTCGTTGAAATGTGCGACATCGTCGTGGCGGGCGCTTCGGCTCGCTTTTGCCATCCGGAAATCACCCTGGCTGCCATGCCTGGTGCAGGTGGCACGCAACGATTGACGCGTGCTGTTGGCAAGCACATTGCCATGGACGTGCTGCTGACGGGACGTGCTTTGAATGCCGAAGAGGCGCTGGCGGTGGGGCTGGTCTCACGCGTCGTCGAAGACGAACATCTCGAACCCACCGCGCTCTCCATCGCGCGGCTGATTGCGTCCTATTCCAGCCCTGTGACGGGCCGCATCAAGACTGCGGTCAATCTGGCGCAGGTGCAGCTGGAGCAAGGGTTGGCAATGGAGCGCGAGCTGTTCCATACCTGCTTCTCCGAGCATGATTTCAAGGAGGGACTGGCTGCATTCCTCGAAAAAAGAAAGCCCAACTTCCTGCATCGTTAGACGGCAAACGGGCTGCACGTGAAGGCGTCAATCTCCATGGACTGCGGCAGGGCGCACCAGGGCAAAGAGCACCATGGCTACAAGCGACAGTGCCAGGGCCAGACCAAAGGCCCAGCCCGGCGCGATGGTCCACAAGGCGCCGGCCACCAGGGAAGCGGGGATGTACATGAGCCCGGTCACAAAGTTGTAGACCCCCACCGCGGTTGCGCGGCGCTCGGGTTCGATGTCGGCAATGAGGGCTTTGCTCTGCGATTCATCGATCGCGTAGAACAGGCCGTAGAGGGCGAACACCGCCACGATTTCCCAGCGGCTGTTCGCCACCATCAACCACAGGTTGACTGCCGCGTACACGCCATACCCGAGCACGACGATGCGCCCGCGCCCGACCTTGTCACCCAGCCGACCTATCAGGGGGGCGCTAGCCACACAGGTGACGTTGAAGAGTGCGTACAGCAGTACGACGTCGGCGACACCAAACCCCATTGCGTGCGCCTTGAGCAGCAGGAAGCCCAGGCTGAAATACGCCAGAGCAAACACCGCGGCCGGAAACAGATAGCGCTTGAAGCCGGGGCTGAGCTGGCGCCAGTTCTCACGCATGCTTTCGCGCTGATGCGCAACACCCGGATGGTCATTCACCCTAGTCAGCACCAGCACACTGAGCACTGCCGGAACAAACGCAACGATAAACAGGACACCATAGGTGCTGGCCGATTCCCCCAGCCAGGACAGCAGCGCATAGGCCACCAGCGGCCCGAGCACCGCGCCTGATTTGTCCAGTGCCTTGTGAACACCAAAGGCGTAGCCACGCGACTCCTTGGCTGCGATGGTGGATAGCCACGCATCACGCGGTGGTCCGCGAAAGCCCTTGCCCAATCTCTCAACGACGCGAAAGACGGCAAGGCCGCTCACCGACGTCGATACCAGCAGGATCAACTTGGCCAGTGTGGAAAAACCATAGCCTGCCGTGGTTAGCCACTTGCGCCTGCCACTGCGGTCAGAAAGCCAGCCCGCCAGGTAATTGAGCGACGAGGCGGAAAAGTCCGCCAACCCTTCGATCAGCCCCAGCAATGCGCTGGAGGCGCCTGCGATGGTGGTGAAGAAGACGGCAAAAACTGAGAAGATCATCTCCGAACTCAGGTCGGTGAGAAAGCTCACCAGACCCAGCTTGAGCACATCCGGATGGAGACGCTGCCCCTTGGGCGGCGGGACCGATGGCACGTTCGCGCTATCGGAGGTGGACTGGCGCATGGTGGGATTGCCTTGTGGAAGTGACAGATCCAAATAATAGAGTCTTTCCCACCGGGCTCGGACGGCTGCTGCAAGCGGCGCTAAGCTATGTGCAATAGGCCCAAAGGAGAGCACACCATGTCCCTGCCCCAAGCTGTACCCGACAACACCGCCGTGCGCACCGCACTGTGGCGCGCATTGCATCTTGAAGCCGATGCCGCGCCGCATGTGCTGGAGGACCGTGTCGGACTGGAGCTGGTGGCACCGGAGGATGGTTGGCAAGACCGCCCGGATATGAGTCCGTTCACGCGGCCTTTTCGTGCGTCCATTGTGGCGCGCGCCCGCTTTGTCGAAGACCATGTCGAGGCGCAACTTGCAGGCGGTGTTTCGCAATACGTCATTCTGGGCGCGGGGCTGGATACCTTTGTGCAGCGCAAGCCGCAACTCGCATCGCGCCTGCAGGTGTACGAGATCGACCGGCCGGCGTCACAGCACTGGAAGCGTCAGCGCCTCATGGACCTGGGGTATGGCATAGCGCCCCATCTGCATCTGGTCCCTGTGGATTTTGAAGCGGGGGAGGCATGGTGGTCGCGCCTGGGTGCATCCGGCTTCGATGTTGATCAGCCTGCCGTGGTGGCATCCACCGGTGTCAGCATGTATCTGTCCCGCGAGGCGAACCTGGCGACGCTGCGGCGGGTCGCCGCGCTGGCAAAAGGGTCGACCCTGGTGATGTCGTTCATGCTGCCGATTGAGCTCAACGACCCGGAGATTCGCGTGGGCGTGGAGCGCGCAGCGGCCGGTGCGAAGGCCAGTGGCACGCCCTGGCTGAGCTTCTTTACGCCCGCTGAAATGCTGACACTGGCGCGTGAAGCCGGGTTTGCGAGGGTCGAGCATGTGTCAGCCGTGGCGCTGGCTGAGCGCTATTTCTCCGGCCGCACCGACGGCCTGCGCCCGCCACGCGATTCCGAAGAATTGCTGGTGGCGACTGCCAAAGCATAGTTGGGGCTAGCCTGTTCAATATCTGGGTCGTGCCACTGAATCAGTGCACGGAGGGCAGAACCAGAAAGAGCGATTCGAATACATCGGCAGGAACCGGTTTGCTGAACAGATAACCCTGTATCTCGTCGCAGTTCAGCAGACGCAGCAGGCGAGCCTGCTCCTCGGTTTCAACACCTTCGGCCACGACCTTGAGCTTGAGCGCATGGGCCAGATTGATGATGGTGGAAACCAGTGCCAGCCCTTCGGGGGTCAATGTCATGTCCGACACGAAGGAGCGATCAATCTTCAAACTATCCACCGGCAATTTGGACAGGTAGCTCAGAGAGGAAAAACCGGTTCCGAAGTCGTCAATCGCGATGGTGAGGCCCAGCGCACGAATGGCCTGCAGGCTGATGATGCTGTGCTTGACATCCTCCATGATCAAGCTCTCGGTGATCTCCAGTTCCAACCCGGTCTCTGCCTGTGTATGGCCTTCGATGAGCACGCGTACCTCGTCGAAGAACGTGCGATTGCGCAGCTGCAGCGCCGATACATTGACGGCGATGCGCACCGGCTTCATGCCCGCCGCATGCCAGCGCCTGTGGTCCGCACAGGCCTGTGCCATGGCCCAGCGCCCGACTTCGTGGATCAGGCCGATTTCCTCCAGCACGGGAATGAAGTGGCCGGGCGCGACCAGGCCCGCCTGCGGCTTGTTCCAGCGGATCAGTGCTTCCGCTCCGGTAACCTCGCCGTTCAGCAGATTGACCTTGGGCTGGTAGTGCAGCACAAATTCGCCGCGTTGCAAGGCCAGGCGAAGTTCGTTTTCCAGCGTCAACTTTCCTGCGACCAGCTCGTTCATGCTCTGCGTGTAGAGCAGATAGCGTTCGCCGCTGGACTTGGCCTTCTTGAGCGCCACTTCGGCGTTCCGAAACAGGGTGTCTTCATCCGCTCCGTCTGCTGGATAGATGGCAATGCCCACCTTGGCGGCAATGCGGAAAATGGCATCACTCAGGCGGAAAGGATGTTCCTGGAGCGCCTTCATCATCTGGGAAATCATCAGCTCGACTTCCGGGCAGGTGTGAACAACCGGAATGAGCACCGCGAAGTGATCGGCCCCTAGGCGCGCCAGCAGGTTGGCATCGCCTGTGGAGCGGATCAGCCATTGCGCCATCTTGCGCAAAAGCTCGTCGCCTGCAATGTGGCCCAGACTATCGTTGATGTTCTTGAAGCGTTCCAGGTCAATGAGGGCGATCGCCACCTTATGACCCATCCCCTGGCCGCTGCGCGCAGCCTGGGCCACCCGCTCCAGAAATAGCCTTTGGTTGGCGAGCCCCGTGAGTGCATCGTAGTAGGCGAAGTAATTCAGATGCTCCTGCTTTTCGATATGGTCAATGGCAAACGACACATTGCCGGCGAGTTCGGCCAGCAGCTTCAATTCTTCGCCATGAAAGAACTCGATCTCACCCGCATACAGCGCCAGTACGCCAACCGCCTTGTCTCCCGCCAGCAAAGGGAAGACAGCCATCGAGTGGATACCGGAAGCGATGTACTTTTCACTGAACAGTACCTGCGGATCTCCCTGTGAGCGGTTGGAGACGATGGCCCGCCGCTCCATCAGTGCACGGGCACTCATGGTCTTTGCCGCATCCGCATCCGACGACAGGATGCTGGTGATGGCGGACAGCAGGTCATCGTCCTTGCCCTGTGAGGCAACCGGCACCAGCTTTTGGCTGCCCTGGTCGACCAGGGCAATCAGCGCCATGCGAAATCCCCCGTCCACCGCAATGCGACAGGCTTCCTTGAACAGTTCTTCGCGGTTGTCGGTTCGCACAATCAGCGTGTTGATGCCGCTCATCATGGCGTAGACACGATTCAGGTAGGAGATGCGCTCCTGGTATTTCCGGTTCTGGGTCACGTCGCGGATGGCGGCAATCAGCAGCAAGCCCTCGTCGGATTGCATGGGGCTCAGCGTGATTTCAACCGGAAACAGGCTGCCATCCTTGCGTATGCCAGACAGCGCCGGGCCGGCGGACTGGATTTGCTCGCGCAGCAATTCCAGGCAGTGGCCGCTGCCGTCCGTGACCGCATCACATTCCATTTTCGGAACCAGGGCGTGAACCTTTTTGGCCAGCAGCTCCGCACGACTCCAGCCAAACAATTGCATGGCCTGTGCATTGACCAGAACGATCTGCGCGCTGGCATCGACGATCAGCATGGCGTCCGGCGCCGATTCCAGCAGATCCTCGAACTTCTGTGTGGCTCTCTTGCGTTCGGTGATGTCGCGGAAGTACCAGACTCTTCCGTAATGGGTGAGGTCCGCTCCGATGACTGGCGCGGAGTAGCGGTCAATGATTCTTCCGTCCAGCAGGCGCAGTTCTTCGCGGCTTCTGCCTTCGCGATGCAAATTCAGGTGGTGGATGCGCTCAATGAATGCCCTGGGGTTTTCAACCTGTGTCGCCACGGCACGCAATACCGGGGCATCCAATCTGGCACCAATGAGTTCGGGCGCCAGATTCCAGAGGTCGACAAATTGCTGGTTGTAGGAAATGATCTTGCCTTCATCGCTCACGATCAGGATTCCGTCCAGCGAAGTTTCCTGCTGCGTCTTGAGTATGGTGTTCTTGAACTTCACCTCTTCTTCCACACTGCGTCGGCGCTCCTCGCTGGCAAACCGGTCCAGTGCAAAGCTGATGTCTTCAGCCATTTCGATCAGCAGGTTGCGCGTGGCAATGCCAAAGGCCTGTGGCTCAACGGCGTACAGCGTGAAGACGCCAACCAGCTGGCCCTCTTTGGTGAGGGGGATGGAAGCCGATGACGCCAGTCCCGCCAGGCGGGCAGGGCCGTGCCACAGTGCGGTGGATGCGTCATTGAGAAAGTCCTGGCACCAGACTGGCTGCCGTTCGCTGATGGCCCTGCCGGCCGGGCTTTGGCCACTTGGAATATCGCTGTCGGTGGAGATGATCAGGTTCTTCAGATACGCGGTATCGTCGCCGAAGCTGGCCTGTGGCTGCAACAGCCGTGTTTCGCTGTTGATCAAGCCGACCCAGGCCATCTTCATGCCACCGAACTGCACCGCCACACGGCATATCGTCTGCAGCAGTTCGACATCGCTCTTGCAGTGCACGATGGCCTTGTTGCATTGACTCAGGGTGGCATAGAGTTGTGTGAGGTGGCGTATGCTGGCCTGATCGGCGTGGCGCTCACTGATGTTGCGCACATTGCACTGGATCACCCGTATGCCGTCGCAATCGTACGCATTGCTGACAAATTCCACCTGGATGATGACGCCACTCTTGGTCTTCAGCGGCAAATCGTCGTAGCGGACGTAGCCGTGCCGCTGCAAGGCTGTGAACATCTCCTTGCTTTGCGCCTTGTCAGCAAAAGGGCCCACGTCCCAAATCTTCTTGCCCAGAAACTCCGCGTGCGAATAGCCCAGCATATCCACCAGATAGGGGTTGACGTCTTCTATCTGCGCCGTCTCTGCGTTCAGAAGCAATATGCCATCCTGTGCCGCCTCAAACAAACGGCGATAGCGGCTCACGGAAGCCCGTAGCGCTTGTTGCGCAGACTCGTTTGCCGCCTTTGTGTTGCAAGTATCTAGATATTCCACTCGGGATTCTTCTTCGTGTCCTCTGGAGTTCCCAAGTTTGGTTCCTTGAACAGGCTCCATCTGTGCGACGGCTCACAAACAGAAAGATTCTTTCCACCTACCATGCGCTCACTTGATCAAACCCCTGCAATCTCCAACGCACGCACCATGATGACCACCACGCTTGAGCGGAAGAATGTTGCCGTGCAAAGCAAAGACCGCGAGTCCGCTGCCGGCAACCCATCCGTCCATGGAGACCATGGATTTGCGGTCAGTCTCATGCAGTTCCTGGTTGTGCCGGCCTTTGTGCTGGACGCGCACGGCAGGGTCATGATCTGGAACAAGGCATGCGAGCGGCTGACCGGCATGGACGCGCAGCGTTATCTTTACGCCGATGCCGGTCCCATCTTCGACACCGACGGAAGACTGCTGGCCGTGGTGCAGACTTTGCGTGACATGACGATTCACAAGATGGCCCAGCTCGAGCTTGAAAGGCTTGCGGTTCACGATGGCATGACGGGCATTCTGAATCGCCGTGGTTTTGACCATGCGCTGCAAGTGGCCTGGGGCAGCGCTGCCCGCAGCAACACGTAACGGTCAGCGTGGGTGCGGCCACTGCTATTCCGGACACGAACAACTCACCCCTCAGCCTTATCGGACTGGCAGACAGATCACGCTATCAGGCCAAGCTGATGGGGCGCAACCAGGCGGCGTTGAACGTCCACTGAGGTCGCGTCTTCACGGTTGTGCGAGGGCGGCTGGCGGATTCGAAGGCAGTGGCAGGTTGCCGCTTGCAAATGCATAGCCCGACCCGCTTTGCTTGGCCCGGTACATGGCGGCATCGGCGCTATGGATCAGCGCTTCCACGCTACTGCCATCCTGTGGGTAGATGGCGATTCCGATGCTGGTGTTGACCTCAATCCGGGTATCACCCACCACGCAGGGAATCTGGACTGCCTGCAGTATTTTCTTTGCCACGATGGCTGCGTCCTTCTCTTCACCCATTTCCATGAGCAGGTACAAGAATTCGTCACCGCCGTGCCGGCTGATCGTGTCGTCAGTGCGGGTGGTTTCTGCCAGGCGTTTGGCAATGGTCAGAAGGATGGCATCTCCGACCGCGTGGCCATGCGAGTCATTGATGGACTTGAACTTGTCAATGTCCAGGAACATCACGGACAGGCTCCAGCCGTGCCGTTTGGCTTGCTCCATGCCATGTTCCAGTCGGTCATAGAAGAGCACACGATTGGGCAGGCCTGTGAGCGCATCGTGTAGCGAGGAGTGAAGGGCCTGCTTGTGGTGCTCCCCGATGTCAGCCAGATCCTGCTCCAGCCTTTGTCGTTCGTGAACCCCTCTTTCCAGACTCAGGTTCACCTGTGCCAGCTTCTCGGACGCCTCCTGCACCTTGAGTTCAACGGCTTCGCTTTTCTCCAGCGCTTTTTCGACCCCGGGGAGCTGTTTGCCGTTGGAAAGGTTGTCATTGAGGACCGAGTTGACCGACGCGAGCTCGGCTGCGGACTCCTTGATCATGCCGCCAACGTGCTCGCTGTCTTTCAACACTTGGGTCAATGACTTGGCTGGCAGGGGCGCGCCAGGTCGCTTGAGTGTCTGTTTCTGGTTCATGGAATGGTGCCTTCACCGGGTGGTCTGGACGACATACGTGACTTTTTTCGATTCTTGTCGGAACGGGCAAAGCCTTCCGTGCGCTGGCTCACGTTGTGGCTGCTTTGGGGCAAGCGGAGCCGTGTGTGGGGATGCTGCCGGGCTAGGTTGTAGGGACTTCGCTGGCGTGCCGGACGGAGTCATCGTTTAAGATGGTGGCACCGCCGGGCTTGAAACTGCGCTTGTTCTGGTTGCGCAAGCGGCAGTTTCGGGAGACCCAATAGCGAGATACAACAAATGACCGTTCGTTCAGTGATTGCCGCCCTGGTTGCGTTCACCTCCCTGGGCCTCTCCAGCGCCAGCGCCGTCGTTTGCTCACGCACGTACACCCTGGCACTGCACGATCACGGGCTGCTGTACTCCGCCGATACCGACACCGGAATCGACAAGGATGTGGCCGACGAGCTGATCCGCCGCAGCGGATGCAAGGTCATCGTGAGCCTGATGCCACGCGCACGCATCTGGCAGCTCATAGAGTCCGGCGCCCTGGATTTCAGTCTTTCGGGCATTACCAACGACGAGCGGGACAAATTTGCCGATTTCGCCTGGTACTTCAGCAACAAGTACTACCTTCTGGCGCGCAACGATGCCGGAATCCGCAATCTCGCCAGTTTTGAGAAAAATGACAACCTGCAACTGGGCGTGATCCGGAGCTTCCGTTACAGCGAATCAGCCAACCGTTTTGTGGACAAGCTGCAGGAGGCCAACCGCGTCAGGCAGGCCGGTGGTTTGGCCCCGCTGTACCAGGCACTCATGCAGGGGCAAATCCAGGGCATGATCATTGAGCCATTCGATTTCCCGGCGCTGGAGGAAAAGAAGATCCGCGAGATGAGCAGCATCCTGGAGTTCAAGGACCCGGCCGTGCCGCATGGACTGATCATGTCCAGGAAGGCGTTCTCACCTGCCGAGCTGGAGCAGTGGCGCGCCATCATCAACGAGATGCGCAGGGATGGTACCGTCGGTCGCATATTCGAGAAATACTTCAAGCCGGAATTGGCTGCCACGCTGGTGAACTTCTAGGCACCGCCCTGGCATGAAGGTACAACAAGACAATCGCGCCATCGCACGCACGCTGTTGCGGCAGTTGCCCTGGCTCGTGTTGGTCGTCATGCTCGCCGTCACCTGGTTTACTTGGGACCATGAACGGCAAAGCACGCGCAAGGCGCTGCGCTTCCAGTTTGACTTTGCCCTGCGTGAGTCGGTGAGCCGCATCGAGCAGCGCGTCCAGGGGTATGAGCAGATGCTGCGCGGCGTGCAGTCCCTGTTTGCCACCACGTCATGGAACAACCGCACCGCCATGCACAACTACGTTGATGCGCTGCAGCTGGATGCCAACTTTTCCGGTGTCCAGACCATTGGCATGATCGACTGGAGCCCGCATAAGACCAAAGTTCAGCTCGACGATGACTGGTCCGATCCGGTGCGTCGCGAAGCCATGGAGCGGGCGCGGGACTCCGGCATCGCCGCCATTTCCGGCAACGTCCAGTTGAAAACGCAGGGCAACCTGGCATCCCCCGGATTCATCATGTACCTGCCGGTCTACGCGTCAGGCATGCCGCACGAGAGCCTGCAACAGCGCCGTGACCATCTGGTGGGCTGGGTGTATGCGGCCTTCCAGATGAGCGACTTCATGGCCAGCCTGTATGGAAGCCAGTCGCCGGGGTTGATGGTTGCGATCTATGACGGCACGGATGTCCGGGACAGCGCCTTGCTGTACCAGTCCGACAACGGCAATGCCAATGGCGATGGACCACCAGCCGAGACCCTGCAGTCCATCGAATACATGGTGCTGGCGGGCCACAACTGGACGCTGTTGCTTCGTAGCAAAGATTCATTCGAGTCCAACTTCGGTCGCAGCATGGCCACCGGCATTGCCGTGGGCGGTGCCATTCTGGGCCTGGTGATGGCTCTTCTTGCCTGGCAGCTCATCCACGGCAGGGAGATGGCCCTGCGCTTTGCCTCCTCCATGACCGAGGAACTGCGCCACATGGCGCAGCACGATCCGTTGACCGGGCTTCCCAACCGGGCGCTGTTCAATGACCGTCTGCACCAGGAACTGGCACGTGCCAAGCGACAGAACGGCCGGTTCGCCATGGTCTTTCTGGATCTGGACCAGTTCAAACCGATCAATGACAACTACGGCCATGCCATCGGTGACCAGATACTGAAAGAGGTGGCCAAGCGCCTGCAGAAGTGCGTACGTGCCGCGGACACGGTGGGGCGCATCGGCGGTGACGAGTTTGTCGTCCTGCTGGCTCACCTCAGCGAGACAGATCACGTCCTGGAGTTGGCCGACAAATTCAGACTCGCCCTGAAGGCCCCCTTCATGGTCAACGGCCAGCCGCTGGCACTTTCCTGCTCCGTCGGCGTTGCGGTCTATCCTGACAATGGCACCGATGCCATTGCGCTGGTCAAGAACGCCGACGAAGCCATGTACCGCGCCAAAGACGCGGGGCGGGACTGCGTGAAGCAGACCTGAGCTTTCTGACAAAGGATTCGTTTGGAACATCGACTGGCCGTCGACAAGACGGCAACACTCACCATGGTCATGCTGTGCCTCATCTGGAGCGCGCAGCAAATCGCGCTCAAGGCCGTAGCCCACGACATCAGCCCCGTCATGCAGATTGCACTGCGCTCCGCAGGCGCATCCGTGCTGGTAGCGTTGCTGATGCGCTGGCGCAAGGAAGCCTATGACTGGAGCGTATGGCGCCCCGGTACGCTGGTTGCGGTCCTGTTTGCTGCCGAGTTTCTGTTTGCGGGCGAGGCCTTGCGCTACACCAGCGCATCGCACGTCGTGGTCTTTCTGTACACCGCGCCGATTTTTGCGGCGCTGGGTCTGCATGCCAAATTGCCCTCCGAGCGGCTGGACCGCATGCAGTGGCTTGGCATCACGCTGGCATTTGCTGGTGTGGCCGCTTCATTCCTGAGCAAGAACACCGAAGCCAGCCGCGCCCTTGCCGGAACCAGCCTGTTCGGCGACTTTCTTGCGCTCCTGGGTGGCATGGCCTGGGCTGCCACCACCGTGCTCATACGCACCACACGCCTGTCATCGACATCACCCACGCAGACCCTGCTCTTTCAGCTGCTGGGCGCCGCCGTGATCCTGCTGGGCGCTGCGGTGCTGGGCGGCCATGCCAGCGTGCACTGGAGCATGGCCGTAGTAGCCAGCCTGCTATTCCAGACGGTGGTGGTGTCCTTCATCAGCTTCCTGACTTGGTTCTGGCTGCTGCGCACCTACTTGGCTTCACGCCTGGGCGTGTTCACCTTCATGACGCCGGTGTTCGGTGTGGTGCTGGGCGTGCTGGTGTTGAACGAACCCCTGGATGTGGGCTTTGTGGTGGGAGCGCTGATGGTCATGGCGGGTATCTTTGTGGTGAGTGCCCATAACTTGCTGAGTAATAGAAGAACCGCTCGTGGCTGAATGGGGCTCATGCGGCCCTGCTGGCAGATGCCAGCAATAAATAATTGAACGTCAGCTTTGGAGATGCTTGTAATTCAATAGTGCCGCGAAAGCGGACCCTGCGGCCAGGTTTCGTGACCGTTCGCTGTCGCCACGGGACTGTCGGTAGCCGATACATCGAAATTGCCATCTGAACTGCCGGCAGACAACGGTTTGGGACATCAATCACTCCGTCGATATTGATTGACGAAAAGCCCTCCGGCCGGGGCTAACGGCTGCTAACCTAGCCGTCATCAATGTCATGCGACCCTACCGTGGAAACTTCCAAAGTTACAGAGTCCCTTCGTAGCCGCTTGATTAAGGCGGCACTTGATTGCTTCCTCGCCGATGACTATCACAGCGTCACGACCCGGCGCATCGCCGAGTGCGCCGGGGCCAACGTGTCGATGATTCGATACTACTTCGGCAGCAAAGAAGGGCTTTACGAGGAGATGATTCGCGAATCCTTAAGTCCACTGCTGGATGTCCTCGATGGGCCGCTCTTGGCCTCCACCGCCGGTTTCGCAGAATTTCTAAGCCTGTACTACAGAACGATGTCGGCGCGCCCAGAGTTTCCCAAACTAATCTTGAAGGTCTTGGCGCTTCACCATGGCCCTGGGCGACGTTTTATTCATCAACTTCTGGAACGCGGACGCACCCGAAGCGCGCTCAAGGTCGCAGACTTGAAGTCTCAAGGGAAGATGGCGACAAACATCGACCCCGACATCCTGCGCCTAGCCTTCGTCAGTCTTGCGATGACTCCAATGCTACTCAAGGACATTTTCGAAGAACAAATGGAGCGCCCAATGGATGACGTTTTCCTAGAAAGTCTCGCCAGCTTCAATGGGCGCCTATTTTCTGCAGGTCTGGCGCCGGTATTGCCAACTTGCTTAGGAGAAGCGGAATGACATTCCAAAAGAACGCGAGTGCAGTGAGCCGATTTGCAAAGGCGATGCGGTTTGGTGCTTGGCTACAGTCAATTCCCAATAAGGTCACGCCAGCACCTTTTCGACTCGTCCAAATTGGCTCGGCCTACTGGCAATCACGAGCAATTTTCGTAGCGGCTCGACTAGATCTGGCCACCGTTCTTGGGACGGACGTCCTGCATGCATCGGAGCTTGCAGGACGGGTTGGCGTCAACAGCGATGCGCTCGGGCGTCTGATGCGACTGCTTGCGGCTATCGGGGTCTTCGAAGAATTGGCTCCCATGGTCTTTCGCAATAACAAGTTGTCCAACTGTCTGCGTAGTGAGGACCCTCAAAGTGTGCGGGCAATGATTCTGATGCACAACTCGGAGCCATTTAGTCGCCCCTGGTTCGAACAGTTGGAAGCTGGGATTCGTGGCGGTAAACCGCCGTTCCAACTTAGCCACGGTGAGGAGTTATTTGATTACCTTGACCATCATGCAGACTTCGACCGCATTTTTTCTGAAGCCATGGACAGTGTTGAGGCTTTGGCTGGCGACGGATTTAGCACTGATTTTGATTGGAGTCAATTTGAGCGCATTATTGATATAGGCGGCTCGCGGGGAACCAAGGCGCTCTCCATTTTGAAACGCCATCCCAAGCTGTCAGCGTTGATTGTGGATCGACCCCAGGTCATCGAGGAAGCCAAGAGGTACTGGGCAACTCAACACATAGAGGGAGTCGAACGCCTCCACTTCCAGGCTGGTGACCTGTTCAATACGATTCCAGTCGCGACCGGTCCTAAAGACATCTATCTGCTCTCGGCTGTCCTGCATGGCTTTGACGACAGTACCTGCGTACGTGGGCTGCAAAGCCTTCAGGCTGCCATAGAAAGCAGCGGTGCGTGTGTGGCGATACTTGAGATGGTCGTACCGGAAACAGGCGCCGACATCGCCAGCGCTTCCTTTGACATGCAAATGTTCGTTGGGTGTCGAGGACGGGAGAGGACCTTGTCCGAATGGAAATCGGTGATTCAAGCTAGTGGATTGGTGCTCCAAGAAGTCGTGCGGCTTCGGTCGCTCGGAAGTATTTTGGTTCTTCGGTCAAGGTAATGGCAACGACAGCTCTGGATGAATCTCGATGTCGGGTTCCAGCCCATCAGAGACATTCAAGGACACGGTTTAGTTCACCGTCTCACCCGGTCTTGCGGGCCAGACGCAAGCCGTTGGCGCGAACCTGGCCTCGTAACGCAGCTGCCGGGATCGGGAGCGATGCGGATCACATCTACCCGATCCGCAGCAGCATGCGCACGTCAAGCCTTCACGATATGGTCACTGATGTAGTGCGCCAATGCGTACACCGTCTCCGAAGGGTTGTAGCCAATCGATGTGGGTAGCAGGCTGGCGTCGGCGATGTACAGGCTCTTGATGTCGTGGGTTTCGCCGTAGGGGTTGACCACGCTTTTTTTCGGGTCTGCTCCCATGCGGCAGGTGCCCTGGGGATGGAACGACGTGTAGCGGTAGCGGGCCCGTTCGTTCTTCAGTGAGGCAACAGCCGCATCCACGTCTTCCATGCGGTTGATTTCCAGGTGCTGCGATGATGGGATGTAGACCTTGTTTGCACCACTGGCGAACAACACCTTGCAGGTGGTGGCCAGGCCCTTCTTCATGGACTCGAAATCCTCGTCGTCCACGTCATAGTTGATTTTCTTGACACCGTTCTCCCAGACCACTTCACCGTTGTTCTTGTCGTGGATCAGGCTGATCAGGCGGATGGTGTTCTTGTACTTGCTCATGTAGGCCACATAAGGCTTGCCCGTGCCCGGCTCCACCTGGAAGCTGGCCTCTACGGGGTCCTGCACCGCGTTGAGGAGCAGGTAGCCGCCTTCCTCGGGCAGGGTATTGCGGTCCATGTACAGCGAGTGGGTCGCGCCATGGAAGTCGTTGACTTCCTTGTCAAACACGGCAGTCACCGACAGGGTGGGGTGGCAGGCGAAGTTCTTGCCCACTTGTCCGCTGCTGTTGGCCAAGCCACTGCGTTGCAACAGGATGGGCGTTTGCACCGGGCCGGCTGCCAGCACGACGATGGGTGCGTCCACCTGGAGCTGGGCCTTCACTTGTCCGGTGGCGGGGTCCATCACCTCAGCCCGCACACCCTTGGCGCGCCCCGATTCGGCAAGCACTTCCACAGCCCGGGTGTCGGAGTAGATGGTTGCCCCATAGGCGGCGGCCCAGGGCAGATAGGTCACCAGCATGGATTGCTTGCGGTCGGACGCACACCCGGCAAAGCAAAAGCCGCTTTGCACGCAGTCCTTCACGTTGCGGCGTGCGCGGCCCAGGGGTAGCTTCATTTTTTGCAGGCCCGAGGCAATGAGCTTTGCGCCCGCGCTGGTCTCGTTGGGGCCCACGGCCTTGATGCCCAGGTGCTGCTCGACCTTTTCAAAATAGGGGCGCATGGTTTCGGGTTTGAGGTTGGTCAGCCCATGCTCCTTGCCCCAGCGGTGCAGGTAGTAGTCGGGCGTGCGGAAGCACAGCGCGGCATTGACCACGGTGGAACCACCCACGCAGGCGCCCTGCAATATGGAGATGTCTCCGGTGGTGTTGGACTGGCCGCCCGCGTCGGCATACATGGTGCCCATGCTGATGGCCAACATTTCGGTAAATTTCTCGGATGGCACGTAAGGGCCTGCTTCGAGCACGATCACCTTCTTGCCGCTCTTAGCCAGCTCATAAGCTGTGATGGCGCCACCGGCACCGGAGCCGACAACAACGGCATCGGCCTGCAATTTCAATGCGCTGCCGGCCTGGATGTCGCTGGCCTGCGTCACCTGCAGGCCGTGTTTGGGCTGCTTGACGGGAATGATTTTCTTTGACACTGGGAGTCTCCTGGTATGTTTTTTTAGCTGCGGGGAAGTGCGGCATTGCCCAGCGAAGGGATGTTGCGCTTGCGGGTGTTGGGGCCGTCATAGCCCAACGGTGCCCAGGTGGGCGGGTTCGCAAAATAGGCCAGCGCAATGAGCTTCTTGAGCCCGACGCTCAGCGCGCGTTGCGGCACCTCGCTGCCATTGGCCCACGCATCGCAAAAGCGCACGGCCTCCTCGTCATTCAAATCCACGAAGGGGCGATTGAACTGGGCGCGCGGCCCGTCGTTCCAGTAGCCAATTCCGCCTTTGAGTCCGGCCAGGATGTGAGGGGGCATGGTGGCCAGCAGGGCGCCGTCCAGCGTTGGCAGGACCGCAACCTGCGACAGCGGCAGCAGGGCGCTGCCCGACAGTGGCAGCGTTACCTCCATCAGGCGTTGCAGCACGGCAGCTTCCGATGCGCCTACAAACTTCATGGCCGGTGCTGCAGCGGTAGCCCGGCCCATGGCAGAGAGTGCGCCCACTGCTGCGGCTGCCTGCAGGAAGCTTCTGCGCGAGAGGCGGCCAATGGCGGCCATTGCCGGCATGGCGGCCTCTGCCCGAGGGTCTTTGGTGAACATGTACATGCAAGTCTCCTTGGTGTGTGGTTCTGTAATAGCGCTCAAAACACCTGCAGCAGGCGCAGGTTCAAGCGTGAGCTTTCCTGGAATCCGTTGTCGACATTCAGGTCGCGGCCCCAGGTGGCCAGCAACTGTGTCTTGGGGCCCACAAATACTGCCGTGCCAAGCTGTATCTTGGTGACATTGGAGGCGTTGCCCTGGTCCACGCCGCCGAGCTGGGTGGCGCCGGTGTGGGCATAGGACAGGCCTGCGCGCAAGTCCCAGGTGGCGCTGGGTGAGTAGCGCAGAAAGGCTTGTACCTGCGAAGAGGTGTCCTGCTTCAGGTTCTTGCCGGCGCCGGCGTCCTTGTTCTCGCCATAGGCCGTCACGTCGGCCGCGAGGTCCACAGTCCACTTGTCGCCAAAGCCGTGGATGTAGGCCGCCTGCAAGGCGTATTTCCAGCGGTTTTCACCCAGGTTCAACGCCTTGTTGGCGTCGTAGGTGCCGGTGGGTGCATACAGGAACGGGGTGATGCCGAAGTAGCGGCGGCTTGCCGGGTCATTCAGCGTCCAGACCGTTGCCGCAAAGATCAGGTCACCCGTTCCGTTGGCTTGCCCCAGTGCTGGCGCTAGGCCGCCTGTGGCCTTGAGGTTGCCAAAGGGCAGCAGCACCTGCGGGTCCACAACGTAGTCTCCAATTTTGGTGAAGTGGATGAGGCGCAGGATGCCGATGTCAGAGTCCAGGCCATTGGTGCCGGGAACCTGCTGACCCTTGGCGTACAGGGTGTTGCGCTCGGCGTGTTGGGCGTAGACCAGTCCGACGTTGGTGCCTTCCGGCAGTGCGGTGTAGTCGCCAGCGTCGATGTCGATGGCGTGGCTGGAGAGGGTGGTGCCGAGCAAGGCCATGCTGGCCGCGGCGGTGCGAAGGGTTTTGTACATGGTGTGTGGGGAGTGGGGAAGTTGATGCCGATATGTCAGAACGGGTACTGGATGCCTTGCTCCAGCACGCTGACCCACTGCGTCTGGGTGAACTCTTCCAGATTGGATGGGCCGCCAAAACGTCCCCCGTTGCCGGATGCGCCCATGCCGCCGAACGGCACGTGGAACTCGTTGTTCACCGTCTGGTCGTTGATGTGAACCATGCCGGTGTGCAACTGGTGGGCAAAGGCCAGCCCGCGTTGCGTGTTGCGAGTGTGGATGGCGGCAGCCAGCCCGTAGGGCGAAGCATTCACCAGGTCGATCGCCTCAGCGTCACTTTCAAAGACGGTGATCGGTGCGACGGGGCCGAAGATTTCTTCCTGGAAGACCTTCATGTCAGGGGTCACCGCATCCAGCACGGTGGGGCGGTAGAAGCGTCCTTCGTGGGTGGCACCTGTCAGTGCCTTGGCGCCTGAGCGCAGGGCGTCCTGTACCAGGCCATCGATGCGCTGCACCTGCTTGTCATTGATGATGGGACCCAGGTGCACGGGGCCGGCGTGCGGGTTGCCCACGTAGAGCTTCTCGGCACGTTCCTTCAGCAGCGCGGCATAACGCTCTGCAACACTCTTGTGGACCAGGTGACGGCCGGCCTGCATGCAGATTTGCCCCTGGTGCAGAAAGGCGCCCCAGGCGCCGCTGGAGCTGGCCGCTTCCAGGTCTGCATCGTCCAGCACGACGATGGCGTTGTTTCCGCCCAGCTCCAGCGCCACCTTCTTCAGCATGCTGCCGCAGATCGCGCCAATGCTGCGGCCCACGGCGGTGGAGCCGGTGAAGGAAATCATGTCGACCGCAGGATGGCGGACCAGTGCGTCCCCCGTGGATGCGCCGCCGGGCAGCACATGCAGCACGCCTTCGGGCAACCCTGCATCGGCAAATATTTGTGCAATCAACTGGCCGCCCGTGACCGCGGTTTGTGGGTCCGGCTTGAGCAACACGGCGTTGCCCAAGGCGAGGGCGGGTGCAACCGAACGCATGGCCAGCAGCAAGGGGAAATTCCAGGGCGCAATCACGCCCACGGTACCCACGGGCACGCGCCGCCACATGTTGGTTCGGCCAGGCATGGCAGAGGGAAACAGCAGCCCGTTGGATTGCATGGGCAGTGCCGCTGCCATGTGCACCTGTTCGATGGTTGCATGCAGTTCCCAGTCCGCCTTGGGACCGATGGAGCCGCCCTCGCGCATATTCCAGGCGTTGATTTCTGAGGCGCGTTCCTTGAACAGGCGCGCCGCCTCCCGCATCACAGCGGCGCGTTGATCAAAGGGGGTGGCGGCCCACTTGGAACGCGCGGCCTGCGCGCTGCGGGCAGCCTGGTCCACGTCTTCGGCATTGGCTTGCCCGACGCTGCCCAGGACGTCGCCCGTGGCGGGTTCCACGATGTCGTGAACCCCGCCTGCGGCAGAGGCCCAGCCGTTGCTGTAAATCTTCCCTTTCCAGGGGGCTTGGGAAGCAATGTGCTCCAGAACGATGCTCATCTTGTGTCTCCGTTGAATGGGGTTGTTGCATGTGCCAACCGACCCACTCCCGCAACCTGCATGCCAGTCATGCATTTCAGTGCATTTGCGGCCTTTGATGCCGGGTTTTCACCTATGAAATGATCTAAGTCATGCATTAAAGTGCATCAAACCAAGGCAACTTCTCACGCAGATCATCTCTGTCTGAGACAGAAGGTCTCAATCTGAGACAGCCTGAGAGCCATCAAGAAACGAGTTGTGCCATGACCATTTCCCGCGCGAGCGCGTCATCTCCTGCAGGTCAGCGCTATGTTCCGCAGCGCATCTGGCAAGCCAGAGAGCGGTACTTTGTCGATGGCCTGCTCCCTGTGGATTTGGTGGAACACCCCCTGCTTCAGTCCTGGGAGCGATGCCGCCAGTCGGGTCTGGGGGCCAACGAGCATGTGGCGTTTGCTCCGGTGGAACGAAGCACCCTCTCGCACATGATGGACTCCGAGCGCCATTGGCTGGACCTGGCGCAGTCCGAGCTGCAGCAGCTGGCAGCCGGTGTGGCCGAAGCGGGCTACGCCGCCATGCTGACCAATGCCTGTGGGACGGTGTTGTCCGTGGCGGGCAATATCAGCCAACGCAGCATTGCATTGCGCAACGCGTTCCGCCCGGGCGTTGACCTGTCGGAGATGGCCATTGGCACCAACGCCATGTCGGTAGCCATCGCCGAGCGACGCGCAGTGAAGGTGCTCGGGCCCGAGCACTATTTTTCGGACAACCAGCTGTTCCACTGCTGCGCGACACCCATCTTCGATCCCCAAGGGCACCTGCTGGGGACGGTGGACGTCACCCGTGACACCCCAGGCCTGGTCGCAGGGGCCATGGCACTCACACAGGCATGTGCACACCGCATAGAGCGCAAGCTGTTTGACGCCATGGGAGCGTTCGTCAAGATTGAATGGGTGGGGACAGACGGAGCCTGCCTGTCGTTCGACTGCGATGGTCAGCTGATTGCTGCCAGCAGTTCTGCGCGCCGCCTCATCGACCTGCCCACCGTGCGCGAGGGGTGCAGGTTCGAAGACATCTTCGAGGGCGACTTCTCGCGCTGGGTCCGCAGCCACCGTGAAAACCAACGCCAGGCGGGTCCATTGAATTTGAACGGAGGGGTGCGAATTCATGCAAGCGCGGTGTTCGAAGGCGCCACGCCTAGAGTGCATGCAGTGAGCGGCGCTGCGGTGGCCGAGCCGCCAAAGCAGGTCAGCAGCAGGCCGCATGACCCCGGTTACCTGGCGAACTTCCAGGTAGCGCTGCGGGCGTTCGAGGCCGGGCTGCCCACGCTGGTGACGGGTGAGACGGGCTCTGGCAAAGAGGTGGCGGCAAGAAACCTGCACCTTGGCAGCCGCCGCAGAAAGGCCCCTTTTGTGGCGATCAACTGTGGCGCCATGGCACCCGAACTGATTGCGTCCGAATTGTTTGGTCACGTCGAAGGCGCATTTACCGGTTCGGCACGCGGCGGCAGCCCCGGCAAGATTGAAGCAGCCCGGGGCGGCACCATGTTTCTGGACGAAATCGGCGACATGCCCTTGAGCCTGCAGGTAGCCCTGCTTCGCCTGCTCGACAGTGGAGAGATCTTGCCCGTGGGGGCTTCCCGGCCGGTTGCGGTGGACGTGCGCTTCATCTGCGCCACGCACCGGGATCTGCAATCGCTGGTGGATCAGGGGCTCTTCCGCCAGGACCTCCTCTATCGCATCCACGGCTTCAACCTGCGCGTGCCGCCTCTGCGCGAGCGCGCGGACTTCGACGCGGTGTTGGACAGCCTTTGCGAGAAAGTGGGAATCAGATCCAGCCAACTGTCCTCTTCGTTGAGGCACGCGCTCCAGTGCTACCCATGGCCGGGCAATGTGCGCCAACTCCAGCATGCATTGACCTTGGCCGCGGCGCTGGCCGAACCCGGCGCGCCGCTGAGCCTGGGCGACTTCAACCTGCCTGCACATGCCCCAGCAAAAGAAGCGGTCGCGCGCACGGCCTCCAGCACGCTGGACATGGGCCAGGCCATGCGCGATTCCATCGCCCAGGCGATGGAGCGCACGAATGGGAATGTGGCCGCAGCCGCCGCACTGCTTGGAATCAGCCGGGCCACGCTGTATCGGAAGTTGAAACAGCTACTGCGTTAGGCCCTGCGCCAACGCCTAGCCGAACTTGAACAGAATCCCGTGCCCGCCGCGCGGATACTCCCAGTCCACATTGGCGTGGTCGCTGCAGATGATGCGGCAACTGCCGCATTCCAGGCAGCCGTCGGTGATCAGCGTGACGCTGCCATTGCCTTCGGCCTTGTAGCAGGAGGCGGGGCAGACGTAGGTGCAGCTCTTGCTCACGCAGATGTTGGTGCACACGTCGGCGCTCTTGATCTTGATATGGGGCCGCCCGGCATCCACCCGGTAGCGGTTCTGGAAGAGCTTGTCTTCCACATTGACGGCTATGGCGTTCATCGTATGGCCTTCCAGAGTTTGTATGCATCACCCATCAGTCCGGTGAGTTTGCGGGTCTGACGGAAGTTGGCAAAGATCGCGCGCTCTTTCGTCTTCTTGTCCACACCGTCCACCGTGATCATGGTGCGTGCGGCTTGCGCCACCATGTCGGGGTAGCTGGTGAAGAACTGCGGGTTCTTGTGCAGCACCGCGGGCATGTCGCGGTATTTGTACAAGTCCTTCATCACAAAGCTGGCGTCCAGCTTTTTCTTGTAGTCGCTGAGCGCTGCGGCCTTGAAGCCTTTGCCCGCTGCCTTGGCGGCAATCGCCGTCTCGGCGGCCAGGCGGCCGGTGGTCATGGCCAGGTTGGAGCCTTCGCGGTGCACGGCGTTCACAAAGCCGCCCGAGTCGCCCACGATCATCCAGCCATTGCCATAGATCTGCGGGATGGCGTGGAAGCCGCCCTCGGGGATCAGGTGGGCGCAGTATTCCTTCATCTCGCCGCCTTCAATCAGCGGTGCAATCGAGGGGTGGCGCTTCATCTGTTCCAGCAGGCCATAGGGTGTGGTCTTGTTGGGGTTGGCCTTGAAGTCAGCCAGCATGCAGCCCACGCCGATGGTGATGGACTCCTTGTTGGTGTACAGAAAGCCGGTGCCCATCATGCCGTCGGTAATGCGCCCCACCATCTCGATGACCACACCCGACTCTTCGCCGATGTTGAAGCGCTGGCGGATCACGTCTTCCGGCATAAACAAAATTTCTTTCACCGCCAGCGCCACATTGCCGGCCTCTATCTCGCCATGGAAGCCCGCCTTGCGTGCCAGGGTGGAGTTCACACCGTCGGCCAGGATCACCATATCCGCATAGACATCGCCATTCAGGCGGTCGCATTGCACGCCCACTACCTGCTCACCATCCATGATGAGGTGGTCCACCGTGGTTTCGCAGATCAGCAGCGCACCGGCCTCACGCACCTTGGAACTGAACCACTTGTCAAACTGCGCACGCAGAATGGTGTAGCGGTTGTAGGGCGGTTTGTTGTATTCCTCGCTGCGGATATGCGTGCCCACAAACGAGCTTTCATCCAGCATCCACATGCGCTGTTCGATGATGTGGCGCTCCAGCGGCGCGTCCTCGCGGAAGTCGGGGATGATCTCCTCCAGCGCCTTGGCATACAGGATGGCGCCTTGCACATTCTTGCTGCCCGGGTATTCGCCGCGCTCGATCTGCAGCACCTTGAGGCCGGCCTTGGCCATGGTGTAGGCGCAGGCGTTGCCCGAAGGGCCGGCACCGACCACGATGGCATCAAATTGGGAGGGCTTCTTCATCGTGTTCTCCTTTAGGCGGCCTGGCGGGTACGCAGCGCCAGGTGCGCGGCAAACCCCTGTGTCAGCGCGGGCAGCACCTGCATGGCGTTGCCCACGATGCCGTAGTGCGCGAATTCGAAGATTGGCGCGTTGATGTCGGTGTTGATGGCCACGATCACGTCCGACGCTTCGCAACCCACGCGGTGCTGCACCGCGCCCGATATGCCCGCGGCAATGTAGAGCTTGGGCCGTACCGTCTTGCCGGTCTGCCCGACCTGGCGGTCCGCTTCCACCCAACCGGCCTGCACGCAGGGGCGGGTGGCACCCACCTCGGCACCCAGCACGCGCGCCAGCTCGAACACCAGCTTGAAGTTCTCCGGGCTCTTGAGGCCCTTGCCGCCGCTGACGATGACGTCGGCATAGGGCAGGTTGATCTTGTTGCTGTTGGCGTCGGCGATGAAGTCCAGCAGCTTGGTCACGATCTGCGTCTCCACCATGCCCAGTGCGTCGTAAGTGATCTCGCCGGTGCGGCTGGCATCGGCGCGCGGCATTTCCATCACGCGGGGGCGCACCGTCGCCATCTGCGGGCGGTAGGCCAGGGTCATGATGGTGCAGTACAGCGAGCCGCCAAAAGTGGGGCGCGTGGCCGCCAGTGCCTTGCTGACCGGGTCAATGCGCAGCTCGGTGCAGTCAGCCGTCAGGCCGGTGAGCAACGTGGTCGCCACCGAGCCGGCCAGGTCACGACCTTGTGAAGTGGCACCCAGCAGCAGGATCTCTGGCTTGTACTTGTTCACCAGATCGGTCAGGCCCTTGGTGAAGGGTTCATTGCGGTAGCCCTTGAGCACCGGGTCCTTCATCAGATAGGCCTTGTCGGCGCCGAAGGTGAACGCTTCCGCAGCAAACTTTTCCAACCCTTCATCTTCCCCGCCCAGCAGAATGGCGCTGACCGGGCAGCCCAGCTGGTCGGCCAGCTTGCGCGCCTCGCCCACCAGTTCCCACGACACGCTGTGCACATGGCCGCGGTCATGCTCGATGAAGACCCATACGCCCTTGTAGGCCTTGAGTTCTTCCGACAGTTCCAGATTGCGTCCGCGTCCGGCGGTAGGCCGTGCGGCGGGGGCGGCTGCAGGTGCTTGGCTCATGTCATTTCCTTCATCAGCAGGTCGGCTTCGAGCGTTGGGTGGCGGGTGAATATCTTCTGGATCAGATTGAGCGAGACGTCGCGCAGCGTGGAGGTTTCCAGCTCCAACATCTCGACCTTCTCGGTGCGCGGTGTCGGGCCAAACACTTTGCTCACCACCGTGGGCGAGCCTTTGAGGCCGATCTTGCCGATGTCCTCGATGCCGGCCTGTTCCTTGTTCCATTTGCGCACCGGGTAGGCGGCGGCGTGGATCATGGCGGGCAGGGCGGCAAAGCGCATCTCGTTGGTGTTCTCCAGCATGGTGATCAGGCAGGGCAGCGCGGTCTTGAGCACCTGCACGCCACCCTCGGCGCGTCGCTCCACGGTGATGGTGCGGTTCTCCAGGTCGGTCTCGATGATGCGCGACACATAGGTCAGCAGCTGCAGGCCCATGCGCTTGGCAATGCCGGGGCCCACCTGGGCCGTGTCGCCGTCAATCGTCTGCTTGCCGGTGAACACAATGTCCACCGCTTGTTCGGAAGCAATCTGGCGCACACCGGCAGCCAGTGCGTAGGAGGTAGCCAGCGTGTCGGCGCCGGCAAAGGCGCGGTCGGTCACCAGCACGGCGTCGTCGGCGCCGAAGCTGATGCACTTGCGCAGCGCTTCCTCGGCTTGGGGTGGGCCCATGCACAGCACCGTGACCCTGCCGCCAAACTTGTCCTTCAGGCGCAGTGCCTCTTCCAGTGAGAACAGGTCATACGGGTTGACGATGGCCGGCACGCCCTGGCGCATGATGGTGTTGGTGACCGGGTGGACGCGGATCTGCGCCGAGTCCGGTACCTGTTTGATGCAGACGACGATGTGCATAGGGAGATCCTTTCAGGCGGCAAGGCGCTGGGGCAGCGAGGCACGCAGGTTGTCCAGCGACACGTGCTGGCGGCCATTGGTGTCCTGGAACACCTTGAAGACCTTTTCCTGCGCCGGTGTGGATTTGACGAAGTCCGCATAGGCCTTCATCAGCTGGGCGCGGTAGGCGGTGTAGAGCTCCAGCTCGTCGCTCTGGGTCAGCAGGTTCTCCTGGCGGATGTACTGAAAGAAGCGCTTGAGGATATGCAGGCGGCTGACGTTCACCACGCTCTGCTCGAAGGGCACACCAAAGTACTGCAGAAAATCCTCCGCGGAGGACAGCTCCTTGAGTTTCAAAAGGAAGGTTTCCATGGTGGCTTACTCCAGGTTGGCGGGTTGAAGAACGGGGCGGTTGAAGATGGGCTCCACACAGCTGTCATCGCAGGTGGAGCAACTCGTGTCGGCGGCGGCCAGCTGGGTGCGCTCCAGCAATGCCACGCGGTCCAGCAGGCAGGTAATGGCTTTGCCCACAGGGTCGGGTATCAGATGGTGGTCCAGATCAAAGCCGTGCGTGGTGGCGCGTTGCGGTACCACCACCCGGCCCGGAATGCCGACCACCGTGGCGCCGGCAGGCACCGCCTCAATGACCACCGAGTTGGCGGCAATGCGGGCGCGGTCGCCAATGCGTATGGGGCCCAGGATCTTGGCACCGGCACCCACCACCACGTTGTTGCCCACCGTGGGGTGGCGCTTGCCGGCATGCCAGGCCGTGCCACCCAAAGTGACACCGTGGTAGAGCGTGACATCGTTGCCGATCTCGGCGGTCTCGCCGATGACGACGCCGTTGCCGTGGTCGATGAAGAAGCGCTCACCGATGCGCGCACCGGGATGGATGTCGATCTGCGTCAGGCAGCGCGACACGAACGAGATCCAGCGCGGCAGGTAGCGCCAGCCACGCATCCACAGTGCGTGGGCGATGCGGTGGTGGGCAATCGCATGCACGCCGGGGTAGATGGTCCAGGCTTCCAGCCGGTTGCGTGCGGCCGGGTCACGGTCCAGCACACAGTGCACGTCACCGACCAGCAGTGACCACCAGGAGGCGCGGGCTTGGCTCATACAACCAGACCACTGCCGTGGCATGCGGGGTTGTCCAGCGACGCAAACAGGAAGTCGCGCAACTGGTCGGGTGTGGGTTCCTGCTTGGCGCGCATGGCGTGTTCGCGGATACGGGTCAGCAGGCGGCTCACCAGGGCGTCGTCATCCAGCACCACGCCCAGCATGGCATAGGCCTGGCGTACGGCTTGCGAGCCGGAGTGCTTGCCCAGCACCGTGCTGCGGGTGCGGCCCAGTTCGCTGGGGTCAAAGCTCTCGTAGGTGGAGGCGTTCTTCATCAGGCCATCGATATGGATGCCCGACTCGTGGGTGAACACGGCGGAGCCCACAATGCTTTTGTTGAATGCCACCGCACGCCCCGATGCCTTGGCCACCAGATGCGAAATCGGCACCAGGGCCTGGGTGTCCACACCGGTCTCGGCGTGGTGCAGATGGCGCACTGCCATCACCACCTCTTCCAGCGCCGAATTGCCGGCACGCTCGCCCAGTCCGTTGACCGTGGTGTTGGCGTGGGTAGCGCCGGCGCGCAACGCAGCCAGCGTGTTGGCCGTGGCCAGGCCCATGTCGTTGTGGGTATGGATTTCAATCTCCAGGTCCACCGCGTCGCGCAGGCGCGCAATGGCCTCGAAGGTGGTGAACGGGTCCATCACCCCCAGCGTGTCGGCAAAGCGGATGCGGCTGGCGCCACAGTCTTCGGCGCGCTGCGCCACCTGCGCCAGAAAGCCCGCTTCGGCACGCGACGCATCTTCAGCGCCCAGAGAAACTTTGCGGCCACTGCGCACGGCCTGTGTGATCACGCGCGTGACCTGCTGCAGCACCCATTCGCGCGACTGGCGCAGTTTGTAGGTGAGGTGGATGTCCGACACGGGGATCGACAGATGGATGATGTCAGCCTCGCAACGCAAGGCGCTTTGCAGGTCCGCATCGGTCAGGCGGCCCCACACCATCAGCGCCGCGGGCAAGTGCAGGGCGGCAATGCTGTTGATGCAATCAATTTCCTGCTCACCCATGGCTGGTATGCCGATCTCCATCTCCGGCACGCCGGCGTTGGACAAGGCGGTGGCGATATCGCACTTCTCCGCAACAGTGAAGGCCACTCCGGCCGTCTGTTCGCCATCGCGTAGCGTGGTGTCGTTGATGATGAGATTGGGCGTCATGGTGAGCAGTGTTTGACTAGCTCATTGCAAGGTGTGTGCCACCTGTTTTTGCCTGCAAACACGACGCTTTGGGTGCTTGCTGTGGGGTGCTGTGTCGGGAATGTTTTGTTTCAGACAGGACTTTGTGTTTGCTGCTTTTGTGCGCCGATGTCACTGGGGTAGATGCTTCCGCGACTGTCCCCCGGCCTGCGGCCTCCTCCTTTATGTCGCTGCAGCATCTACCCCAGCGCCATCGGCAACCCGCACTGTTGGCGCACAGTGACTTAAAACCTTTCAAGTACCTAGAGCGATTGCAGACTCAGGGCGGCGTGGCACTCTGCGCCGGTAGGTAAAGGAGGAGCCCACGCAGTGGGCGGGGGACACGGACGGCGCAGAGTGCCACGCCGTCCTGAGTCCCCCAACAAAGTAGGCAAGAGGTGAACGAGAGACTCAATGCTCCCGCGCATGATTGCGCGTGTGCTTGGGAAACTCCACCGTGATGTCCGCATCCTTCAACCGCACACAGCAAGCCAGTCGCGACTGCGGCTGCAAACCCCAGGCGTGGTCCAGCTGGTCATTCTCTTCATCGTCAGGCTCGGCCAACGACGCGCCACCTTCGCGCACATACACATGGCAAGTGGAACAGGCCGCCACCATCTCGCAGGCATGCTCAATTGCAACGCCGCCCTTGAGCAGACTCTCGCACAGCGAAGCACCGCGCTTGACTTCCAGGTCGCGGCCGTCCGGACACAGCTCGGGGTGGGGCAGCAGGTGGACGATGGGCATGGGGCTTCAGGCCAGGCTGTCCATGGACTTGCCCGAGAGCGCTTTGCTGATGGAGGCATTCATGCGCTTGGCGGCAAAGCCGTCGGTGGCTGCGCCCAGGGCTGCGGTGGCCTTGCGTACCGCGTCCAGCGGCGCTTCGGTTTCCAGCATGTCGCCCAGTGTGTACATGGCCTGGCGAATGGTTTGCAGTTCGGTGGGGGTGAGCAGCTCGGCGTCGGCATTCAGCGCGGTCTGCGTGGCGTCCAGCATGCGGCGCGCATCCACCTGCGCTTCGCGCAGCGAGCGCAAGGCCATGTCTTCTTTGGAGGAGCCAATGGCGTCCTGCAGCATGGCGGCAATCTGGGTGTCCGCCAGGCCGTAGGTGGGTTTGACTTCGATGTGCGCCTCAATGCCGCTGGCCTGCTCGCGCGCCGTGACCGACAGCAGCCCGTCGGCATCGATCTGGAAGCTCACACGGATGTGTACCGAACCCGCCACCGCCGGCGGAATGCCACGCAGCTCAAAGCGCGCCAGCGAGCGGCAATGCGCCACCGATTCGCGCTCGCCCTGCACCACGTGCAGCGACATGGCCGTCTGCCCGTCCTTGAAGGTGGTGAACTCCTGCGCGCGTGCCACCGGCAAGGTGGAGTTGCGCGGAATGATTTTTTCCACCAGGCCGCCCATGGTCTCTATGCCCAGCGAGAGTGGGCAAACGTCCAGCAGCAGCCAGTCGTCACCCACGCCGCCATTGCCCGCCAGCACATTGGCTTGCAGGGCCGCGCCTATGGCCACTACCTGGTCCGGGTCTATGTCCACCAGGGGATCGCGGTCAAAGAAGTCGCGCACGGCATCGCGTGCAATCGGCATGCGGGTGGAGCCGCCCACCAGCACGACGCCGGTGATGTCGTCGGTGCTGAGCTGCGCATCGCGCAGGGCCCGTTTGGTGGCGGCCATGGTGCGGGCGATCAGCGGCGCGCCCAGCTCGGCGAACTGCACGCGCGACAGAATGGCTTGCTGTGTCTGGCCGTCGGTGTTGGTGAGCGTGACGGCAGCCGTGTCGTGGGCCGACAGTGCCTCCTTGGCCGCACGCGATGCGGCCAACAGGCTACGCTGCGCACCGGGTGGCAGGGCTGAGAGGCCCGCAATGCCATGCTGGGTGCAGAACCACTCGGCAATCGCGTGGTCAAAGTCGTCACCACCCAGGGCCGAGTCGCCGCCAGTGGACAGCACTTCAAACACGCCCTTGGTCAGCCGCAATATGGAGATGTCAAAGGTGCCGCCACCCAGGTCGTAAATGGCAAACGTGCCTTCAGCCGCCTTGTCCAGCCCGTAGGCAATGGCGGCGGCGGTGGGCTCGTTGAGCAGGCGCAATACCGTCAGGCCCGCCAGCCGTGCGGCGTCCTTGGTGGCCTGGCGCTGCGCGTCATCAAAGTAAGCCGGTACGGTAATCACCACGCCGCTCAAGGGGCCGCCCAGTGTGACCTCGGCGCGCTCGCGCAGCGCCGTCAAAATCTCGGCGGACACCTGCACCGGTGAACGCTCACCGGCCACCGTGCGTATGCCCACCATGCCTGCACCGTCGGTGAACTGGTAGGGCAGGCCGGTGGCTTCTTTCAGGTCGGCCAGGGTGCGCCCCATGAAGCGCTTGACCGACACAATGGTGTTCTGCGGATCGTCCGCCTGGCTTTGCTGTGCCTCGTGCCCCACCACAATTCCGTTGCCTGCCAGATAGCGCACCACCGACGGCAGCAGCAGCGCGCCGTCTTCGTCCGGCAAGGCCCGCGCCACCGCGCTTTGCACCGTGGCAATCAGCGAGTTGGTGGTGCCCAGGTCAATGCCGGCTGCCAGACTGTGCTGATGCGGCGCCGCGCTTTGGCCCGGTTCCGAAATTTGGAGCAGTGCCATCGGTCAGACCGCGAAGCTTTCCCCACACCCGCAGTTTGCTTTCGCATTGGGGTTGGTGAACTTGAAACCTTCGTTCAGGCCTTCGCGCACAAAGTCCAGCTCGGTGCCATCTAGCATGCCAAAGCTGCGCGGGTCCACGATGACCTTCACGCCCAGGCTGTCGAAGCACAGGTCTTCTTCGTTGGCCGCATCGACAAATTCCAGCGCATAGGCAAAGCCGTTGCAGCCGCTGGTCTTGACCGCCAGGCGCAGGCCGATGCCGCTGCCGCGCTTGGCCAGGGACTTCTTCACATGGCGTACGGCGGCGGGTGTCAGGGAGACAGACATGGTGAAACCTCTTTACACGGAGAACGAACTGCCGCAGCCGCAAGTGGTCTGGGCGTTGGGGTTGTGGATGACAAAGCGCGAGCCTTCCAGCCCATCTTCAAAGTCCACGCGGGCGCCCACCACATATTGCAGGCTCATCACGTCCACCACCAGGGCCACGCCCTCGGTCACGATCAGCGTGTCGTCTTCGGCCACGGCGTCGTCAAAGGCAAAGCCGTAGGAGAAGCCCGAGCAACCGCCACCCGTGACATACAGGCGCAGCTTCAGGCCGGGGTTGCCTTCTTCGATGATCAGCTCCGCAACCTTGGCTGCGGCTGCCGGTGTGAATTCCAGTTGGCTGGGCATGCCGGCTGGCTGGCTGGTAGTGCTAACGCTCAGTGCTGCTTCCATAGTGGTTCCTTGTGGTGTGGGTGGAGTGCCAAGCCGGGCTTAGCGGGTGGAGGAGGCGCAGGCCAGCTGCTCGGACACCAGGGTGCCGCCGCCGGGTGCAGGATGGCGTGAACGGAAGTCGGCCACGGCCGCTTTGATGGCGTCTTCGGCGAGGATGGAGCAATGGATCTTGACGGGCGGCAGCGCCAGCTCTTCGGCGATATCTGCGTTCTTGATGGCCAGGGCTTCGTCCAGGGTACGGCCACGCACCCATTCGGTCACCAGCGAGCTCGACGCAATCGCCGAGCCGCAGCCATAGGTCTTGAACTTGGCGTCTTCAATCACACCCTCGGCGTTGACGCGGATCTGCAGGCGCATCACGTCACCGCAGGCGGGCGCGCCCACCATGCCGGTGCCGACGTTGTCGTCAGACGCATCCAGGGCTCCGACGTTGCGGGGGTTCTCGTAGTGGTCAACCACTTTGTCGCTATAGGCCATGGAAGTTCTCCTGGTTACAAATCAAATAAAGAAGGCGCGCAACGCGAAGGGGCCGGTCTAGTGTTCAGCCCACTTGATAGTGGACAGGTCCACACCAGCCTGCACCATGTCCCACAGCGGGCTCATGGCGCGCAGACGTGTCACCACTTGGGTGACTTGTGCGATGGTGAAGTCGATCTCTTCTTCGGTGGTGAAGCGGCCGATGGAGAAGCGCACCGAGCTGTGGGCCAGCTCGTCGCTGCGGCCCATGGCGCGCAGCACATAGCTGGGCTCCAGGCTGGCCGAGGTGCAGGCCGAGCCCGACGACACCGCCACGCCCTTGATACCCATGAGCAGGGACTCGCCCTCCACATAGTTGAAGCTGGCATTGAGGTACTGCACGGCACGGTGCTCCTCGTCGCCGTTGAGCACCACCTCGTCCATCTTGGACAGGCCGACCCAGAGCCGCTCACGCAGGGCGCGTATGCGCTGGTTGTCGGCTGCCATGTTTTTGTGCGCCAGCCAGAAGGCCTCGCCCATGCCCACGATCTGGTGCGTAGGCAGCGTGCCCGAGCGCATGCCGCGCTCGTGGCCGCCGCCGTGCATCTGCGCCTCGATGCGTACGCGGGGCTTGCGCCGCACGTACAGGGCGCCAATGCCTTTGGGGCCGTAGATCTTGTGGGCCGACAGGGACATCATGTCGATGGGCAACTGCTCCAGGTCAATCTCCACCTTGCCGGCTGCCTGCGCTGCATCCACATGGAACAGCACCCCTTTGGCGCGGCACAGTGCACCGATTGCAGCCACGTCCTGGATCACGCCGGTTTCGTTGTTGACAAACATGACCGAGGCCAGCACCGTGTCCGGGCGCAGGGCGGCTTCGAATACCGCCAAGTCCAGCAAACCACTGGGCAGCACCGGCAGCACCGTGACCTCAAAGCCCTCGCGCTCCAGTTCGCGCATGCTGTCAAGCACCGCCTTGTGTTCGGTGGCCACGGTAATCAGGTGCTTGCCTTTGCCCTTGTAGAAGTGCGCAGCGCCCTTGATGGCCAGGTTGTTGGATTCGGTGGCACCGGACGTCCAGACCAGCTCGCGTGGGTCGGCGCCAATCAGTGCGCAGACCTGTTCGCGCGCCAGCTCCACCGCCTCGTCCGCCGCCCAGCCAAAGGCGTGCGAGCGGCTGGCCGGGTTGCCGTACAGGTCCGTCAGGTAGGGAATCATCTTGGCAGCAACCCGCCGGTCCACGGGGGTGGTTGCGGCGTAGTCCAAATACACGGGCGGTGCACTGCGCATGGTGGCCTTGTGGTTGCTGGAATCCGTCATGGGGCGTTCCTGAAAAAGTTGGACGCAGCCCTTTTCGCAATTTCGGTGCCATGCGCTGGAACGCAGAATTGGGCCTTTTGAGCCGCAAATTTGTTGTTTTTGTTTGCCGTGTCCTCACATGTGTGGGAATTGTTGTCATGTTTGTCACGAAGCGGCAGTTGGCAACGGCGGGACCATTTTCGAAACACCCGCGGGCGCGTTTCTTGCATCGCACAAAACCTCAGATGTGCAATGCCCCAGATCACGTCAACCGGAGTTCAGCATGGTGAATACACAGTCAATCGAATCACGCCGCGAGCTCAACGCAATCTATGAAGTCAGCAAGACCTTGGCTACGTCGCTGGACGTGAACAAGACGTTTCGTGAAGCGCTGAACTATCTGCTGCATGCTTTTGATTGGCGCCGTGCATTTGTGGTGCTGGGTGAGTCTGACGGCAAGCTGAACGGCCTGTGCGCCGTCGGCCTCACACGCGAAGAGCAGCAGCGCCTGCAGTTCCAATCCAACGAAGGCATTGTCGGCCGCGTCTTTACCAATGGCCACCAGGTGCTGGTGCCCGACGTGCGCGCCGAGCCGCTGTTTCTCAACCGCACCGGCGGTGCCGACCAGAGCCCCGGCGTGGCGGTGGCCATGCTGGTCACCCCCATTCGCGCAGACCGCCAGACCATTGGCGTGCTGGCGGTGGACTGCCTCAACCCGGGTGAGAAGCGCGCCTTTGCGAACGATTTGCAGTTACTCAAGATGGTCGCCACGCTGATGGGCCAGGCGCTGCTGCTACATCGCAACGTGAGCGTCGCGCACGACAACCTGCAGGACGAAGTGCGGCGCATGCACAAGGTGCTCAAGCCCGGCAAACAGATTCCGCATGTGGTGGGCAACTCCACCCCCATGCAGGAAGTCTTTGCACAAGTTCACAAGGTGGCCGGCACGCGCACCACCGTGCTGCTGCGCGGCGAGAGCGGCACCGGCAAGGAGGTGATCGCACGCGCCCTGCACAACCTCTCCAACCGCAAGAACGAGGTGTTCGTCAGCGTCAACTGCGCGGCACTGTCCGAATCGCTGCTGGAGAGCGAGCTGTTCGGCCACGAGAAGGGCGCCTTCACCGGTGCCCAGGCCACGCGCAAGGGCCGCTTTGAGCTGTCCCACGGCGGCACCCTGTTTCTGGACGAGATCGGCGAAATCTCCATGGCCTTCCAGGCCAAGCTGCTGCGCGTGTTGCAGGAGCGCGAGTTCGAACGCGTGGGCGGCTCCACGCCGGTCAAGGTGGATGTGCGTCTCATCCTGGCGACCAACCGCAACCTGGAACGCATGGTCAAGGCCGGCGAGTTCCGTGCCGACCTGTACTACCGCATCAACGTGGTCAGCATCCAGCTGCCACCGCTGCGCGAACGCCGGGAAGACATTCCGGCCATGGCCCAGCATTTCCTGGAGCGCTTCAACCGCGAGAACGAGCGCACGGCGCAGTTCAGCCCCACCGCCATCCGCGTGCTGAGCAATTGCTACTGGCCCGGTAACGTGCGCGAGCTGGAGAACTGCGTGGAGCGCACCGCCACCATGGCGCAAGGCGACCTCATCACCGACCTGGCCTTCCCCTGCAAGGAAAACCGCTGCCTGACCCAGGTGCTGCACCACATCGAACGCGAAGAGGTGGTCATCAGCCCGCGGCTGGTGGACATCCCGGTGGTGGAGATCCCCACCGGCGCCCCAGCCGCCCCGTCAGCACCGCCCCTGCCGGCGCGCTCGGAGGCCGCACCTGCGGACGGAGATGACGTGGCGGTGGCAGAGAGCTCCGCATCCGACAGCGATGGCAAACCCGAAGGCGAGCGCGAACGCCTGATCTGGGCCATGGAGCGCTGCGGCTGGGTCCAAGCCAAGGCTGCCCGCCTGCTCAAGATATCGCCACGGCAGATGGGCTATGCGCTGCAGAAGAATGGGATTGAGGTGAGGAAGTTTTGACGTTGCTTTGACTCACCCGAATGGGGGATGGCTAGGCCGTGGATAGAGGGGCAGAATGGGTGGAACCAGTTTGCGGTGTTTCACAGATTTTTATATCTGTATACAACTCCCTGTATTGGCTGTAACGCAAGACTGTAAGCCACTTTCGGGAGTGTTGAATGTCCAGTTTATCGAGCAGAAGCAGAGTTATGGAGCAAGGTGTGCTCTATATATTACGTTAGGCTTCACGACATGGGACTTCGCCAACATTTCCGATTTGCTGCACAGTCAGAGACACTGGTTGAGGAACTTCTCCGTAGCCTTGGGGCGGCGGCACCTCTTGATGAGGAGCGTGAGCGATTCCTGTTCATCAATCCGCCAGATCAACCGCCTTTTGAGTTCCACTGCGTCATTGTTCAAGGGGGCATTGACGTGGATCGATCAGGTGAATACTTCGAGTTCTTGGGCATCTTCATCGAAGCATTAACGGGCGAGTTCGGACAAGTCACCGTGGAAGATGTGTAGTGACCAATCCTGCCTCCGATCCCCAGCCTAACATTGCGTTGCAGCTGACGCCAACAGCTTCGCTGTTAGTCCCCTCCGCTGCGCTCCGGCGCCGCTGAACTTGGCGTTAGACCACCTAAGCACATGTCGCGCAAACCACCGCACATCGAGCGCCAACTAATTCTGGCGAAGGACCATCGAAGGAAGTACGGTGCACGTGTGCTGTTCCAAGTGCAGCGGTCCGCATACATCGGCGAACTTGAGAACGTCTCCTTGCTTCTTCCGGGCGGCGGAATCGCGACGATACGGCCCGCTCACGTTCGGGATTGGGAGGGTGGGAAGCGATATGAGATCGATGTAGTTGGCTTTCCCAAGGCCAGCGAAGCTGAAGACGCCGGAATGCAGGTGGCGCAAGCGCTTCTTGTTTGTGCTGTCAGCCTGAACTTCGGCCTGCGCTTGAGCTACATATCGCATGAACCACCATCGGTCTACGACCGAACCGCAAGCACCGGCTCGATGATGTCAGGCGAGGCCTATTCCTCTTGGCCTCAGAGCGTGGTCCTTGAAGAGTTTGAGCGCGCATTTCTCGCCACTCCTAGAGACAGAAGGCTGCTTCTCTCGATGGAGCTCTTTGCTGCAGCGTCTCTTGAGTCAAACGACAGGGCTCGTTTTGTCATGGCAGTCTCTGCGCTTGAGCCCCTAGCTGAACAAGTTGACTTGGGACCAGAGGTTGCAGCTGCAGTCGATGCGCTTTGCATCGCTCTCAAGGCGGATGTGTCGGTGCCAGTTCACTTGCGTGACTCACTTGGTGGGCGGCTCCTGCAACTGAAACGGGAATCGGTACGCCAGGCGCTAAAGCGACTTTGTGGGCGTTGGTTCCCAGGCGATTCGAATGCATGGACGGTACTTGATCGCGCCTATGGTCTCAGGAGCGAGCTTCTCCACGAGGGGCGACCGAACGACCTTGACATACTGCTGGTGCAAGAAACACAGATTGTTAGCAGCTACTTGCGCCGGATCTATGAGCACGAATATGGTCATCCGTTTAAGTTTCCACCGGTGGCCTAACCAGTCGGTCGAGGCGAGGCCCAACGGCAAGCCAGGCCAGCCACTTCCAGATTGTGCGCATCATCCTTCCAGCGGCTGGCCCGTCTCGCCGTCGGTTCCGCCTCACCTCGAACGGTAGGCAGCATGGCCCTCATCTCACTTCAGGTTCCAATCGTCGACGAAGCTGGAAGCTCACGGCTCGCTGAAATCCAGGTCGAGGCCACCTTCGACGACGAAGAACTCGTCCTCTTGCGACGCTATGTTCGATACGTGAGTCGACTTCGAACGTGCACACTGCTCATGCGCGGGATGTCAGGGTTCAAGGGTCTCAGCTACGACTCATCGGGCGTCAGCATACGGGCCGGCGATTGCACTGACCCCGAGCTCCACGAACTGCTCCACGTCCTTCGTCCAATGACTCTCGAAGATGAGGCGGCAAGCTTCTCTCGGATTGCGGCGCTTGTTGCTCGCCGGATTGACCACCCGACGCTACGGGCCTCGCTGAAGCTGGCACGCCGCATCTTCAAGGACGGCGAAATGAGCTTGTTCTTTCAGGTGCATGTTGGCGGTCAGCCCCTCTTCGCAGAGTCTCTGCTCAGGACTTGGCTCAATGGCACTCAGTACCACACCGACGATGAGAAAGAGGAAGCGTGGAACCGGCTTGAGCAGGCACTTGGCGAACCCAACGCTCGGGCCGTCGTCGTCTCGCAACTCCATGGAAAGGTAACGACGATACTTACCCTCGACTACATCGCACAGCGAATCTTGGGTGCGCAGAACGATGCTGCCTAACAGGTTGGTCAACCGGTCTGCCGAAAACATGCCTTCGCGTTTCTGCTATCTGCCTCGCGCGGTGTCCGGTTACTTTCCCCGTTGGGCGTCTCAGTAATGGAAACGCAATTGAGCTATCTGAAGTTGGTCGTCTTCAAGCCGATACACCATACGGTGCTCGTCCGTGATCCGGCGTGACCAAAATCCCGAGAGGGCATGTTTCAGTGGTTCGGGTTTGCCGATGCCGCTGAACGGTTCTCGCTGGGTCTCGCGAATCAGTTTGTTGATCCGCTCGACCATCTTCCTATCCTGCTTTTGCCAATACAGGTAGTCTTCCCATGCCTCGTCAGCGAAGACTAGCTTCACTTGGCCAACTTCCGCTCAACGCCCTTCCCTGCGTTCAGCTGCGCCGTTGCCGCAAGAATGCGTTTTGCGTTCGCGGGTGTGCGCAGAAGGTACGCGGTTTCTTCCAGCGCCTTGTAGTCTTCGAGCGAGAGCATCACAACCGACTGCTCTCCGTTGCGCGTGATGATCAACGCTTCGTGGTCGTCGCAAACGCGGTCCATCGCACTCGCCAAGTTCGCACGAACCGCCGTGTAGGTAATCGCATCCATTTCGGGGCTCCTTATATGTACGCATTACTGTACAGCATTGTCGGCCGCTTGTCCAATGCTGACCGCCTGACGCCCACCCTCCTCCGGTCGGTTACGTCGAACATTGAGGCTGTAAAAAACATCCGGCACAACAAGCACCTGAGGCGCGGTGGGTTTATCCCATAAGCACCGCGCCCCTGTGCAAGAAACACGTTTTGTCAAACAGTCCCAGGTCCAGCGGGTTGGGCAATCGCACATCCGCAAGAGTCGGCACGGGCTGCGTCACTGCGTCAAAGGTGCGGTCTATCTGCGATAGGAAAACCATAACCAAGCCACGCTCCCGCGCAAATTCCTTGAGCGCCTGGACTTGCTCGGCCAGCGGCGGATTCTCGCGCCGTTGGTCCAGTATCTGGAGGTAGTCGATGACAGCAACAGTTCCGCTTTCGGCGCTGGAGAGCTGTTCCATGATGTAGCTGGCGCATATCGCGTCGGCGTTGTCAAAGCGGAACCGTTCGGGGATGGCGGTGGGCGCTTCGCCCAGCGTCTGCATGCCGCCCAACAGGTCAGCGGCGGTCCACTCCAGTGTGAAGAACCAGCCGCTGCGTCCGGACTTCGCGGCGGCAATGGCGAGGTCCAGGCCCAGTAGGGTCTTGCCCTGGCCGGGGCGGGCGCCAAGCAATACCAGGTCGCCGGGTTCCAGGCGGGAGAGCAGTTTGTCGGTAGGGCTCTCTGTGGCCAGTTGCGCTGCCAGCAGGCTCCAGCTGGCAAAGCCTTCCTCCTGCGCGACGCGGTCCAATGCCGCGTGCAGCGGAATGTTCTTCTCTTTGGAAAGTTCTTTTGCCAGCCTCTTCAGGCGGTAAACGGGAGCGGATAGTTTCATGGTCAAACCTCGTGTTGCGAGCCTGTGTCGCAATCCCTCCTTATGCGTCTGGCCCGAACATGTGGTTTGCGGATGTGGTGAGTGCCCTGCATGTTGCGTGCTTTCCCGTTGGAGGGGGGAGGCTTGGACGATAGCCAGAGCCACATTATGGACGCTGCTGCGTCTGAATGAGTTCAACCCATATTGAATTTCATCGCACCCCGCTCAATCGCTCAGCCATGCCTTCTCCAAAGGTAATTCGCATTGGTTATGAGCTACGTACGGAGCAAACCCGCGCATATCAAGCGCTGCGATGCGCTATTTGGTGATTTGGATCAATTTAATTTCTGATTGAAGAACCATAGTTGGGTGGTCTTCCTCGCACCGGCTTGGCAGGTATGCGATCAAGAAGTCATATTTCAACGAAGGAGCTAAAGATGAAAACCAAGTTATTCAGTGCCGTTATGGGGGCCGCGTTGCTGGCCTTGGCAGGTTGCCAAGCTGTGCAAGACAAGGTGTCGCCTGATTCATTGGTGGCCACATTCACCAACGCCGCACCGGTCTTGGCAGCGGGTGCGGCTGATCCGGTGTGGGCCAAGGCCAGCGCCCTGTCCACCACACTGACTGGCGGTGTCAATTTTGGAGCCAAGCCAGGAGAAAAAGGCGAGACCACCGTCACCTTGAAAGCCGCCTACACCGCAGACACCCTGTTCATGCTGATCCAGTACAAGGACCCAACCAACTCGGTGCGCCGCTTCCCGTATCAAAAGCAGGCCGATGGCTCCTGGAAGAAGCTGGTTGATCCGGCTGACAAGGGGGGCGATGACAATATGTATTACGAAGACAAATGGGCCATGCTGTGGCCTATCAATGAAGAAACTGCCAAGCCCTTTGCCAAGGAAGGCTGTGCCATGGCTTGTCATGAAGGGCAGGGCAAACCGTTTGGCAACAAGTACACCAACTTGCCTGGACAAATGCTGGACATGTGGCACATGAAGGGGGTGCGCACGGCGCCATGGGGCTTGGTGCACGATCAGTACACCGATGACACCCGCTACGATGCAAAGACCGCACCCAATGCCGGTCGCAAAGGTGACCCAGGCCCTAGTGAATACACCAACATTGCCCTGGTCAATGGGAAACCTGCGTTCATGAACCGAAACGGCTTGGCCGCCAATGCAGGCGGCACCTACTACATCAAGAAGGGCGATGAAGTGCCGTTTGACGACAGCAAGTTCAAAGCAGGCGATGAGGTGGCTTCCATCATCATCAACTCGCAGGCTGGCACCGATGCGGGTGACATCAAGGTGGCTAACAGCTATGGCAATGGCATGCACACATCGGTGATCAGCCGCAAACTGGTGACCGGCAGCAAGTTCGATGTGCAGTTCTCCGATATGAACGCACGCTATGGATTTGGTTTCGCAGCCTTTGACAACGCCCAGGTTCGCCACGCCACATCCGACGATGCGATGTTCCTGGTATTCGGTAAGAAGTAAGCACAGGTCGGGTAGTGGCGGCTAGCCGCTACTGCCCGGCTACCTGCTGCTGTCAGTTGGAGCTTGCTGTGCGGAGTGGCGCTTAACTCCCACGAGCCGCCCGGATTTGCCTGTGTCACCTTTGTCGCATCACTGACAGCAACCCCCGCAAACCCGGCACACACCCACCCGTCCCGTGTGCCACTTCCTACAAACTTCCGGCAAAAAAGGTCGTTTTTGTATGGCATGGATTTAGCTATTAACCCCTTGTGCGGCCATCGTTGGCTGCGAGAAGGGTCTCCATGCAAGCGACATCTTATGTAAGCATCGGCCAGATTAAAACCCTGGGTGCCAAGTTTGAATTGCCCGCCAGCGGTGGCGGCTGCGGCACCCACGGTGGAGAAGGAAAAGCCAGCTGCGGCTCGTCCGACGGACCCGATGACATGCCCCAGGCCATCTGGGACAAGGTCAAGAACCATCCCTGCTATTCCGAAGAAGCCCACCACCACTTTGCCCGCATGCATGTGGCCGTGGCGCCTGCCTGCAACATCCAGTGCAACTACTGCAACCGCAAGTACGACTGCTCCAACGAATCGCGCCCCGGCGTCGTCTCGCAAAAGCTCACGCCCGAGCAGGCCGTGAAAAAAGTGGTGGCCGTGGCCAGCGAGATTCCGCAGATGACGGTGCTGGGCATTGCGGGCCCGGGTGACGCGCTAGCCAACCCGGCCAAGACCTTCCAGACCTTCCGCATGCTGCAGGAGCAGGCGCCTGACCTGAAGCTCTGCATCTCCACCAACGGCCTGGCCCTGCCCGACCACGTGGATGAAATCTGCAAGTACAACGTGGATCACGTCACCATCACCATCAATATGGTGGACCCCGCCGTGGGCGAAAAAATCTACCCCTGGATCTTCTGGGAACACCGCCGCGTCACCGGCTACGAGGCGGCCAAGATCCTGCATGAACGCCAGATGCTGGGCCTGGAAATGCTCACCGCCCGTGGCGTGCTGACCAAGATCAACTCGGTCTTGATCCCCGGCATCAACGACGAGCATCTGATTGAAGTGAACCGCGAAGTGAAGAAGCGCGGCGCCTTCCTGCACAACATCATGCCGCTGATCTCCGAAGCCGAACACGGCACCGTGTTTGGCCTGACCGGTCAGCGTGGCCCGACTGCTTCTGAACTCAAAGCCGTGCAGGACGCCTGCATGGGCGGCGCCAACCTCATGCGCCATTGCCGCCAGTGCCGCGCCGATGCGGTGGGCCTGCTCGGTGAAGACCGCAGCGAAGAGTTCACCCTGGACAAGCTGGAGCAGATGGATGTGGTCTATGACCTGGACAAACGCAAGTCCTACCAGGAACAGGTGGAAGTCGAGCGCCAGGCACAGCACGCTGCCAAGCAGCAAGCTTTGGCTGAAGCCAGTGCCATCACGGTGGGCGATGACCTCAAGGTCATGGTGGCTGTGGCCACCAAGGGCGGCGGCCGTGTCAACGAACACTTTGGCCACGTGACCGAGTTCCAGGTGTTTGAAGTGTCCGCAGCGCAAGCGCTGTTTGTAGGCCACCGTCGTGTGGACCAGTACTGCCAGGGCGGCGCGGGTGACGACGAGCAACTGCCATCGGTGGTGCGCGCCATCAACGATTGCCATGCGGTGCTGGTGGCCAAGATCGGCGCCTGCCCCAAGGACGAATTGCTGCAGGCCGGTGTGGAGCCGGTAGACCAGTACGTGGGTGAGTTCATTGAAAAAGCCGCGCTCGACTGGTTCAACGATTACCGCGCCCGCATTGCCAGCGGCGCCGTGGTGCACCAGGCCCGTGGTGACGCGCAGATCCGCCAGGGTGCCTACACCAACCTTGGCAACAACGCTGCACTGGCAGCTTGAGTACCCGTTTTTTCAACCCACTGGAGACCGACCATGGCCCACAAAATCATTGCCTCCACCTGCACCGCCTGTTCCGCCTGCGAACCCGAGTGCCCCAACGTTGCCATCCGTGAAAAGAATGGCACCTATGTGATCGACCCCAAGAAGTGCACCGACTGCGTCGGCCACTTCGACACCGCCCAGTGCGTGGCGGTGTGCCCGGTCGATGGCTGCATCGTCAAGGCCTGATTCTTATTCCTACGGAGACTTCACCACCATGCTGCCCACTGTCACCATCACCCCCGCTGCGGCGAAATTCATCAACCGCATCGTGCGCTTCTCCGGCCTGCCTGCAGGCGCGGGCCTGCGCCTGTCGGTGACGCCGGGCGGCTGCTCCGGCTATTCCTCCGAGTTCAGCGCCGAAGCCGCGCCGCAAGGTGGCGAGCAACTGCTGGAAACCGGCGGCGTGCGTCTGTTTCTGGGTGCTGAGAGCCGGCTGATGCTCAACGGCATCACCATCGACTTTGTGGAAACCGCCACCCAGTCCGGCCTGTCGTTCATTGACCCCAACAAGGCCGCCTGCGCCTGCAGCAGTGCCGAGAGCGCACCCCAGGTCGGCGTGACCAAGATCGACATCGGGTCGATTGGCCGGGGCCGTCCGGCCCCCGTCGTCGCCTCCTGATCGCGCGCTGCCATGACTGCGGACAGCCTGCGCTTCGGTGACGACCTGGCGGCATTTGCTGACAGCGTCATCGGCTCAGGCCTGAGTCCGCAGGTGCGCAGCCTGATCGAGCAGGCTGCCACGTTGTACGAGTCACCTGCGCAGGCACTGGCACTGCTGGAGCAGGCACGCGCCGCCGCGCCCAGCCACCCGGCGCCGCTGATTGCGCTGTACCGTTTCTTCTTCTACGGCCACCAGCTGGATAAGGCCCGGGCCGTGGGGGAAGACGCACTGGCCATTGCGCGTACCGCGCTGGGCCCCAACTTTGGCGACGAGCCGCCCAGCGACGATGCCACCCGGCATGACGCTGCGGTGCGCTTCTACCTGTTTGCGCTCAAGGGCTTGGCCTATCTCAATATGCGTCTGGGTGACATGGACGAAGCGCGCCTCATGCTCGCCGGTCTGCGCCGCCTGGACCCCAAGGACCATGTGGGCGGCGGACTGCTGGCCCATGTGCTGGCGCGCCATGAAGCCGGTGGGCCCACCGACACCTCGCCGGAATACCCGGCACGCGGCTGGGGCGCGACCACACCATGAACGCCACCGCCGACATGCCCGTAGAGCCGCTTGTCCCCAAGCGCTCCGTGCGCGCGCCGCAGGACGACATTCCGGCCCAGCACTGGCAGGGCGGTCCGGTGCACTGCGGCAGCTGCACCTATGCACACCTGCGTGCGCTGGAAGGCCGCAATGGTTGCGAGCCGGGCTATGCCTGCATGCAGGATGTGTACGCCCGCCGCATAGACCGCTTTTTTCGCTGGCACCCGAATCTGTGTGACGAGCAGTTGGCCCATCCCTACTTTGAAGTGCGCGCCATTGCTGCGCGTTTTGCCAGTGTGTTCCGCCTCACCGCCCTGATGGACGACCCGGATGAAACCGTGCGCCTGCAGGTTGCACTGCGTCTGCCCATGAGCCAGTTGCTGCGCATGGTGAACGACCCCCACCGCGAGGTGCGCATCCGCGTGGCCCAGCGCCTGGCGCCGCATGACCTGGCCGCCTTGCGCAACGACCCCGACTACGGCGTGCGCGAGCTGGTGGCGCTGCGCCTGCCGCTGGCACTGCTGCCCACCATGGCGGCTGATGCCGACCGCGCCGTGCGCATGCGCGTGGCCCGGCGCCTGGAAATGCCCGCGCTGCTGCGCATGGCTGACGACAGCGAGGCCGAGGTGCGTTGCATCGTTGCCGCGCGCCTGCCTGCGGCGCTGCTGTCGCGCCTGGCAAATGATGCCGACTGGCGCGTGCGTTTTGAAGTGGCCGAGCGTGCCGACACCGCCACGCTGCGCGCCATGCAGGAAGACGCCGATACCGAAGTCCGCCGCATGGTGCAGGAGCGCCTGGCACTGCCCTGCGGCCCGCAAGGAGTGCCCCATGGCTGACATCAACCGCGACAGCGATGAAATCGAACTGGCCTCGCCGCCGCGCTTCTCCTATGGCGAGCGGGTGATTGCGCGCTCCGTGGTGCGCAACGACGGCACCTACAACGGCCGCGACATTGGCGAGGTGCTGGTGAACAAGGGTGAGATCGGCTACGTCATCAACATCAACACCTTTCTGCAGCAGTTCTACATCTACGCGGTGGACTTCGTGGAGTCCGGCCACCGCGTGGGCATGCGCGCCAAGGAGCTGTGCACGCTGGACAACCTGCCCGAAGAAGTGCTGGCGCAGCTCGGCGAAAAAGCCACTGCTTTACAAACCCTGGGCTCCGCCCAAACCACCAAGGAGTCGTGATGAGCACCATGCCCGGAATGGATATCCGCGAACCTGCCTATGCCTGGGGCCAGCGTGTGATTGCGCTGGACGACCTGATCAACGACGGCAGCCACCCCGAGCGCGCCGAAGACGCCTTGCTGGCTGCGCGCGGTTCGGTGGGTGAGATCGTGAACATTGGCCACGCCGAAGAAATCAATGAGCCGGTGTACCTGGTGCAGTTTGCCGACTGTGTGGTGGGCTGCCTGGAGATTGAGCTGGTGCCGGCGCCTGCCGGGCTGTTGCCAGAGACGGAGGAGCCGCTGTGACTGCGGTCAACGCGCATGCCGCTGCCAGCGGTGCCGTCGTCATGAACCTGACGCTGCACCGCCTGGAGCGCGCCTTGCGCGAGCGGGTGCGCTACCGCTATGTGCGCCCGCAGGTGCTGCAGGAGGGTGATGCCTTTCGCATCCAGAGCCCCAATTGCTCGCGCAAGATCGACCCCAGCGGCGGAGTGATCGACATTGCCCTGCTGGTGCCGCACGAGGCCAACCGCTGGTGCCTGTGCTCGCGTGACCATGCCAACGCCAGTTGGGAGCCCCAGTTGCAGAACGCGGAGCTGGACGCCGCACTGGACCTGCTGTGCGTGGACCCTGATCGCCAGTTCTGGCCGTAAGCAGAACGACCATGATCTACCTCGACCACAACGCCACCACCCAGCCCGCGCCCGCCGTAGTGCAGGCAATGCTGCAGCAGATGAGCAGCATCTGGGCCAACACCTCGTCGCAGCACGGCCCGGGTCAGGACGCCAAGCGCGCCCTGGGTGCGGCGCGCGCCGTGGTGGCGCGTGTGCTGGGCTGCAAGGCGGTGGAAGTGGTGTTCACCAGCGGCGCCACCGAGTCCAACCAGATGGCGGTGCGCGGCTTGCTGGCAGCGGCAGAGCCCGTTCGCCGCCGCGTGCTGTTCAGCCGCGTGGAGCATTCGGCCCACCTCAAGCTGGCGCGTGCGCTGGCTGAGAGCGGCGTGCAGGTGGACTGGTTGCCGGTGCGCGCCGACGGCACGCTGGATGTGGCAGCGGCCGCAGCCTTGATGGGGCCGGACGTAGCACTGGTCTCGCTGATGGCCGCCAACAACGAGACCGGCGTGCTCATGCCGTTTGAGGCGATAGGCCAGCTCGCGCAAAACGTCGGCGCCCGCATGCACGTGGATGCCACCCAGCTGATTGGCAAGCTGCCGTTTGACTTTGCTGCCAGCGGCGCCGATGCGGTGTCGCTGTCGGCGCACAAGTTCCATGGCCCCAAAGGCGTAGGCGCCTTGCTGCTGCGCCAGGGCACGGCCTTTGTGCCGCAAACACCGGGCAGCCAGGAGCGTGGCCGGCGCGGCGGCACCGAGAACCTGCCGGCCATCGTGGGCATGGCCACCGCGCTGGAGCGCCTGGGCGACCTGGAACAGCAAGCGGTCCGCATTGCCCAGCTGCGCGACGCGCTGGAGACCGGGCTGCAGCAAGCGCTGCCCACCACCCATGTCTGGAGCCAACAGGTGGCGCGCTTGCCCGGCACCAGTTACCTGCGCTTTGGCCAGTTGTCGGTGGACGTGGTGCTGCAGCGCCTGGACACACTGGGCGTGGCCGCCTCCAGCGGTGCAGCCTGCTCCTCCGGCGGCAGCGAGCCGTCGCATGTGCTCAAGGCCATGGGCGTGCCTGCCGACGAGGCGCTGGCCGCTGTGCGCTTCTCGTTGGGAAGTGACACCACCCACGGCGATGTGGGCTACCTGCTGAACAAACTGCCGCCCCTGCTGGCGCCGCTGCTGCGCGAAGAAACAACCACCCCATCCACCACCGAAAGTCCATGATGAAACTGATGATCCGCAAAGACAGCAAGGGCGTGCTGACCGGCTATGTGCCCAAGAAAGATCTGGAGGAGCCCATTGTTTCCATGGCCAACCCGGCGATGTGGGGCGGACTGGTGACGCTGGCCAACGGCTGGCAGTTCGAGCTGCCCGAGATGCCGGCCGACACGCCGCTGCCCATCACGGTGGAAGCACGCCGCCTGGCGCTCACGGACGAATGACCATGGTCACCCCCGAATACCTGCGCAACGCCAGTGAAGTGATTGGCGCCGCCCCCTCGCTGCGTGACGCCGCCGCCCTCTGGCGCGCCCGTGACCCCGCTATGCGCGTGGTGCTGGTCGATGCCATGGACATGCGTGACGAGACACCCGCGCTCAAGCTGGGCAGCCGCAATGTTTATCTGGCCAGCAGCAACGGTCACTGCTGGTCGGTGACGGACCGGGCAGATGAAGCCACCGCCCTCATCCTGACGCAAAACTAACTATGGAAGTCGACCTGATTTCCCTCTTCGAGCCCGAATGCGGCGCGCGCGAAATTGAACTGGTGAGCGCCGTGCTGGAGTCGGCGCGCTGGGGCGATGGTCCCATGTTGGATTCGTTCGAGCGGGCCTTTGCAGGCTGGGTCGGGCGCAAGCATGCGGTGGCGGTGGGCAGTGGCACGCTGGGTACTTGGATTGCCTTGCGCGCACTGGGCATAGGCCCGGGGGACGAGGTGATCTGCACCTCGCACACCTGGCACCAGGTGGCACAGGCCATCACCCTGTGCGGCGCCACGCCGGTGTTTGCCGACATCAACTACTGGACCGGCAGCCTCAGCCCCGAAAAGGCGGCGCTCAAGATCACGCCGCAGACCCGCGCTTTGCTGGCCGGCAACACCAACGGCCACCCGGCCGCCTGGGAACCCCTGCGCGCCCTGGCCGTGGCCCATGGTCTGGTGCTTATTGAAGACAGCACCGAAGCGCTGGGCTCGCGTTACCAGGGCCGCCAGGTGGGCACCTTTGGTGATGTGTCGGTGTTTGACTTCTCCGCACCCTGCGCCTTGTGCACGGGTGAGGGCGGCATGGTGGTCACCGACGACGACACGCTGGTGCATGAGCTGCGCTACCTGCGCCAGCGCCGACTGGCGGACCGCTCTTCGGTATCGGTCGGCTCGCGCGTGCCCTTGCAGGCGGGCATGAGTGAACTCACGGCTGCACTGGGTCTGGCGCAACTCGCCGGGCTGGATGACCGGCTCGATGCGCGCAAGCAGGTGGTGGCCTGGTACCACGACCAGATGCAGAGCTTTGAGGGCGTCAAGCCGCCCTACATCGGCGAGCATGTGGACGAGGTGCACTGGATGCTCTACGTGGTACATCTGGGCAAGCGCTTCTCCGGCAGCGCGCGCGCCCAGATGATCGATGACCTGCGCTCCTGCGGTGTGGAGACCGCTGCCTACAGCCACCCGTTGCACCAGCAGTTCTATTACATGAACGCCGCCGATGCCATTGGCCGACGCCGTGGCGTGCTGATTGATACCGACCGCATCGGCGACCGCGCCCTGGCGCTGCCGTTGCACACGCAGCTGGACGAAGAACAGGTTCAGTACATCGTCAAGACGCTCAAGGACACCGCCACGAATGTGGGCGCCGGTGCCGCTATTTACCTCTAAGGAACACCATGACCGATCTGATCCACACCATTGCCAACAGCCTCGACAGCGGCACGGTCATTCCCTATCTGGGGCCGGACATGCTGAGCCTGTGCAGCGACGTGCAGGTGCCCGCCACGCCACTGGCACTGGCAGAGAGCATGACCGCCAAGGTCAGCGTGCCGCACAAGATCCGCAAGCGCCTCACGCAGGCGGCGCAGTTCATCGAGAACTTCAAGCACCGCAAATCGGTGGTGCATCTGATGAACGAGGCCTATGCCACTACGCCCACACCTTCCGCGCTGCACAAGGCACTGGCAGGCAGTGCGGCGCAGCTGTGGGTGGACACCTGGTATGACGACACCTTTGCCAAGGCGCTTTCGCAAACACCGGGCGAGTGGACGCAGGTGCAAGGCCTGTCGCAGTCGGAGCACTTTGGCGACTGGGTGGCTGCCTATGGTAGCGATGGAAGCCTCTTGCCCGATATGCCCTCCACGGCCGAGCGCCTGCTCTACAAGCCGCTGGGCAGCCACAGCCCGGCATCCAACTACTTGGTGTCGGACAGCGACTTTGTCGAGGTGCTCACCGAGATCGATATCCAGACACCGATTCCGGCGGCGGTGCAGGCCTTTCGCAGCGGACGCAGCTTTTTGTTTCTGGGCTGCAGGTTTGACGACCAGCTCACGCGCTGCTTTGCACGCCAGATCATGAAGCGCTCCAGCGACCAGCACTGGGCGGTGCTGCCCGAAGAGCCCACCCGCATGGAGGCGCGCTTTCTGCAGGAGCAGAACATCACCCGCATTGCCATGCCGCTGGCGCAGTTTTCTGAAGCGCTGATTGCCGCGCTGCAGGTGGATGTCACCGCCTGAGTTTTTTTGTTCCGTTTTCTCAACCACCAATGGCCCCCGTGCCCGTTTGACACCATGACCACTCTCACCGTTCTTCCTTCCGGCAAATCCTATGACGTGGCTGCCGGCCAGAGCCTGCTTGCCGCACTGCAGTCTGTGGGCGAACCGATCAAGACCAAATGTGGCGGCGGCGCCAAGTGCGAAGCCTGCCATGTGATGGTGCCCGAGGGCCGCAAGAGCCTGTCCAAGATCCAGCGCGCCGAGAACGAAAAGCTCGACGGCATGGTCGGCGTTGCTTCGGCTTCGCGACTGGCCTGCCAGGCCATCCTGGGAGAAGAAGCCGTCACCGTGCAACTGCTCTAACCGCCACACCATGCCATGACAGAGCCTGTGCCGCTGCCAGTCGCCCGCAATGCGGAGCCGACCTGGGACGTTGCCATCGTCGGTGCAGGCCTGTGCGCCCTGGCCCTGGCGCGCACCCTGCATGCGCGCGGGCTCACGGTGCAGCTGCTGGAGGCGCGCGAGCGCTTGGGTGGTCGCGCGCTCACGTTGCAGTGCCCCGACACCGGTCAGGCGCTGGACCTGGGGCCGACCTGGTTCTGGCCGGAAACCGAGCCGCGTGTGGCCGCATTGCTGGCCGCGCTGAACCTGCCCGACTTGGCGCAACACGATCCGGGTGACGCGCTTTGGCTTACCGATCCCAACCGCGCACCCGAGCCGCGCCATGAGCCGGACGGTGTGCATGCCGGTGCCCGCCGCATCCAGGGCGGCGTTGCCGCGCTGGTGCAGGCACTGGCTGCGGCCTTGCCGCAAGACAGCATCCAGTTGGGCAGGACTGTGCGTGCTGTGCGCGACTGCGGCAATCGCGTGGAACTGGTCATGGCCCAAGGCCAGGTGGTGCGTGCCCGGCATGTGGTGCTGGCACTTCCACCCCGGCTGGCGCTGCAGCATCTGGAATTCCTGCCCGCCTTGCCCGAGCGTGTGACGCAGGCCATGCAGGACACTCCGACCTGGATGGCGGCACAGGCCAAGGCGCTGAGCACCTTTGCGCAGGCGTTCTGGCGCAGCAACGGTCAGTCGGGCAATGCCTTTGTGCGCCATCCGCAGGCCGTGCTGGACCCGGTGTATGACTGCTGCGCCCACGCTGGCGACGCGCCGCAGCCGGGCGCGCTGGGCGGCTTTGTGGCGCTGGATGCGGCGCAGCGGGAAAACTTCCAGCGCGGCCTGCCTCTGCTGCTGGAAAGCCAGCTGGCCCAGCTCTTTGGTGCAGAGGCGCAGCAGGGCCGCTTGTTTGTGCAGGACTGGGCGCTGGAGCCCTGGACCTGCAGCGCCCTGGACCTGGCACAACCGGGCGAGCCGCCGCAGGCTGATCCGCTGTTGCGCCAGCCTTTGTGGGGTGGCCGCCTGTATATGGGCGGCAGCGAAACCGCAGCGCATGGGGCGGGGCATATGGAGGGCGCATTGGAGTCTGCCGACCGCATGGCCCATGCCTTGCTGCGCGGGCAGATTGTTTCAGCCCATAGCAGCGAACACGGTGAGCGCCTGACCCGCGCCGCCGCCATAGGTGCATATTCTTGCGGTGTGGTAACGCTGCGCAACCTGGCGGCAGAGCGCTATCGCCAGCACCTCACGCGCTTGCTCGTGGCGCAGCAGACCGACATGCTGACCCAGCGCGCTCTGGTGGCCACGGTGGAGCAGTGCTACAGCGAAGCCCTCTCCCGCCTGGACCCGTTGCTGGAAAGCCTGGACGCCTCCCAGGCCGAAGTCGTGCAGGGCCGCCACGCACTGACTGCCGCCTTGCTGGCACCGTTTGAAGGCTGGAACAAGGAGTTGCTGGACCGTGCACTGGCCTTCAACGGCGCGTCCTGCGCGCTGTCCAACTTTGCCCAGGAACACCGGCCGGATGCCGAGACGGTACGTGCCATCACCCGCGACATGGCATCGGCCTGGCGCGAATTCGCCATCGAGCTCAACAGCCGGTTACTGCTGGCCGCCGAAGCCCATCTGCCGGCCTGAAACCCGCATGACCCCTATCCTGGAAAGCGCCCTGCTGGGGCTGATGGAACAAGCCGCAACCGCAGTGGCCACCCTGGTGGAAGACCTGTCGCGCGAGGAGCTGCTGCGCTCGCGTCTGACGCGGCGTGAGGTGCTGCGCCAGCTCGTGGTGCTGGCCGACAGCGCCCGCCAGGTAGATGCGACTACCCGCAGCGTGTTGCCGGAGCTGGACTGGAGCGGCTGGGACACCATGCGTACGCGCTTCGATCTGCCTGCGGGCGAGGCGCTGGATGAAGCCCTGTGGTTTGCCTGCGAGTCCTTGGTACCCGCCACCTTGCTGTGGCTGCGCTTCTACCAGCACAGCCAGCCTGCGCTGTTTCGCATGGTGCCCTGAGGCAAGGCGGACGGCCTGCGCTGCTTTACCGAATCTTTGTGATTCGCAGGCACTCCTATACACACAGCCTCCATACTGGCACTCAAAAGAGTGCCACCCCGGCATTCGCCCCATGGTAAAACCCTGCGCATGAAACTGAAACAAAGACTGTTGTGGCTGGTACTGGGCTTTGCGGCGCTTGCACAAGGCGCAACGCCCGATGTCGGCCTGTCCGCTCCGCCCACGCTGACCCCGGAACGCTACGAGGCGCAGGCCGCGCGCCTGGCCGCGGAGGTCCTGACGCGTTACCACTACAAGGCCATGGCGCTGGATGCCACCCTGTCCGGCAAGATCTTTGACCAGTATCTGAAGGCGCTGGACGGTGAGAAGTATTTCTTCGTGCAGGCCGACGTTGACCGCTTTGCCGCGCAGCGCAACCAGTTGGGCAACGCCATCCTCAAGGAAGATCTGAGCCTGCCGTTTGCCATGTTCAACTTGTATGAGCAGCGGGCGACCGAGCGCTTTGCGTACGCCAGAACCCTGCTCAAGCAGAGCATGGATTTCAATGCACATGAGGTGCTGGAGCTTTCCCGGGACAAGCTGCCCTGGGCGCAGAACGAAGCGGAAATACGTGATCTCTGGCGCAGGCGTGTCAAGAACGACTGGCTGCGCCTGAAGATCGCGGGCAAGGACAACGCCAGCATTGCCGACATCCTGGACAAGCGTTATGCGCATGCCATGCAGCGTATCTCCAAGGTCAAGGGCGAAGAGGCGTTTCAGACCTTCATGAACGCCTACACCATGTCGATTGATCCGCATACCAATTACATGGCACCCAGGGCAGCTGCCGAGTTCGATATTTCCATGCGACTTTCGCTGACTGGCATTGGTGCAACCCTGGCCGAGACCGAGGACTACACCGCCATCCGGGAACTGGTGGTGGGTGGGCCCGCAGGTCTGTCCGGGCAATTGCATGTGGGAGACCGCATTGTCGGCGTGGGGCAGGACACGGCCGGTCCCATGGTCGATGTCGTGGGCTGGCGCCTGGATGACGTCATTCAGTTGATTCGCGGACCCGGCGATACCGTGGTGCGGCTCGACATCCTTCCCGCACAGGCCGGGCCGGACGGAAGCCACAAGGTGGTGACCCTGGTGCGCAAGCCGATACGCCTGAGCGAGCAGGCTGCCAAGTCGTCGATCCAAACCGTCACCAAGGGCAGTGAGACCTACCGCATCGGCGTCATCACCCTGCCTTCGTTTTATGAGGATTTTGCCGCCAAGCAGGCTGGCAACAAGGACTACAGCAGTGCGACCCGTGATGTGGCCCGCCTGGTACAAGAGCTCAAGGCGCAACAGGTCGACAGCCTGCTGATTGACCTGCGCAACAACGGCGGCGGTTCACTCGCCGAGGCAATCGAGCTCACCGGTCTGTTCGTGGGCAACGGCCCGGTGGTTCAGCAGCGCAAGGCCAACGGCAGCGTCTCGGTGGAACGCGATGGGCAGGCCAAGGTCATCTGGAATGGTCCGCTGGGCATTCTGATCAACCACGGTTCGGCGTCGGCTTCCGAGATCTTCGCCGCAGCCATGCAGGATTACGGGCGCGGGCTGGTGATGGGGGACCCCAGTTTCGGCAAAGGCACGGTGCAGTCCATGGTCGATCTGGACGCCATTGCCAAGAATGGCAAACCGCGCTTTGGCGAGTTGAAGATGACGGTGGCGCAGTTCTTCCGCGTCAATGGTGGTACCACGCAGCTGCGTGGTGTGGTGCCCGACATCCCCTTGCAAGGCGGGACCGATGACGGTGATTATGGCGAGGCCAGCTATGACAATGCGCTGCCCTGGACGCAGATCAAGCCGGCAGACTTCGTGCCTACCAGTGACTTGCAGAGTATGGTCCCGGTGCTGCTGAAAAAGCATGAGATCCGGGTCGCCGTCGACGCGGACATGAAGCACGTGTTCGAGGACATCGCAAAGTTCAAGCAGGAGCGCAAGAAGAACACCATCTCTCTCAACGAAGCGGAACGTCGCAAGGAGCGCGATGCGCAGGAAGCGCGTCTGGCCTCCCGCACGGCTACCGACCAGTCGGCGAAGACGCCGGCGACCGATACCGTGGCCGCGTCCCGTGACGATGGACTGCTGCCCAACGAGCGCAGCCTTGCCAATTCGATCTCGGCGGAAAAGGCGCGCAAGGAAGCCAAGGATATTTTCCTGCTGGAGGCCGCACGCGTTCTGAGTGATGCATTGGATGTGGCCAAGACGGAACCGCGATTGGCCACCTCCCAGAAGTAGCCGTGCGTGGTGCTTTTTCGGATTTGCATAACTTGACTCTGCAGACATAGCCTTGGTGCAAGGCGCACTTACGATCGCTCCATTTGCATGGGAAGCGATACGCGATGACTGACAAATCTTCAACCGTGAACCTCGGCACGCGCCGCGCTTGGGTCGGCGTGGCGGCACTGGGACTGCTGGGTGCGGGTGCCGCTCGTGCGCAGATGAGCGGGGGGATGGGTGGAGGAATGGGTGGGCCAGGAGGCGGGCGAGGCCGGCCGGGTGGCGATTGCAAGAGTGCCTCTGCTGAATCACCCGAACCCGCTGGCGCCACGCTGATCAAGATGGCCGCCGGTGAACGGCTGCGCAGCTTGCCCGGTGAATTGCAACTCACGCCCCAGCAAGTGGCACTGTATGCGCGCTATGCGGGCGCGGTGGAAAAAATCATGCTCGACGAAGGCACCTGGGCCAGCCGGCCCGCGCCCACGGAAGGCAGTGCCATGCAGCGCATAGGCAGCCAGATTGATCGGGCCAGCAATCGCGCGGCCGGATGGGAAGAGGTGCTGGATGCCGTCAAACCCCTGTACGCATCCTTGAGCATCTCGCAGCAAGCCATCGCCGACAAGCGACTGGTGGTGTCACTGGAACCCAATGCCTGGGTGTTTGCCAAGGGTGATGACGCCGGCCCGCCCTCCGGTGCACCGCAAGGCACACCGCCACAGCGGCCGAGTCAGCCCTGAGCCTGAACGGCGTCTGCGGCTACTGCTTTCGGCAGAGGATCAATGTGACATGGGCATTGCGGTAGGCGGGGTCATCAGCACGGGTACCTTGACTTCAATCTTGCTCTCCGCGCCCTTGGCATCCTTGAACACCAGGGTCAACGGAATGGTGGTGTCGGCCTTGAGACCCAGCTTCAGGTCCATCAGCATCACGTGGTAGCCGCCAGGATTGAGGGCAACTGCCTTGCCCGCCGGTAAGTCCAGTCCACCCTCGACCGCACGCATCTTCATGACGCCGCCGTCCGTCTTCATTTCGTGAACCTCTGCTACACCGGCTACTGGCGTACTCACGCCCACCAGCTTGCCACCTTCCTTGGAGGTCAAGGTCATGAAGGCGCCAGTGGCTTTTTGGCCCTGCACCGTGGCCCGTACCCAGGGGTTTTGCACATCCAGCGATTGGGCCCACAGGGCAGTCGAGCCGCAGGCGGCCATCAACGATACACAGGCAATGCGAACGAATTTCATGGTGATCCTTGGGGTGGTGGTTTAGTGGGAATGGCTTCCAGCGGCCTGTACATCCAGAATGTCCAGACGTGCCGCAGGCGATTTCAGACTATGCGCGTCCTGGCCAGAAGCGGGGATTTCCACCCATTCGTTGCTGCCTTTGTCGCAGCCCTGGACGACCTTGAACCAGGTGGCACCGGGCTTCTTGGGGGTGGTGACGCGAAAGACGAATTCATCTGCCAAGGCGTTGGGCAGTGCATTTTCCGGGCCCTTGGCGGTCCAGGTGATTTCCTGCACGCCCTCGGTGATCTTGCTGCCGTGCATCTCGTAAGGCTCGGCCAGCTTGCCGATCTTGGTGGAGATATTCCAGCCGGGTTTCACCAGCGGTTGCGCAGACACAAACCCGCTGGGGATGGTGACCGACAGTGAGTTGGTGGCGGCGCCATCGCAGCCATGGCCCACGCGCAGCACCGCGCGGTAGGCCGCGCCTGCGGCAGCAACCGGGTCATCGAGAACCACGTGGGAGAGGGCGGCCACTGCGGTGAGGGAGGTGGCCAGGGCGAGAACGAATTGGGTGTAGATCTTCATGTTGGGTGTCCTGTAGTCGAATCTGAATAAACAAGGCGTGCACTGCCAACGCGGCAATGCGCCAAGCCTGCACCTCAGCGGCGCAGGTCTCTGTCGGGTTCAGATGGATGACGGAGGATCACGGGCCGACGTGGGGTCGGCCAGGCGCCAGACGGCGGCTGCAGGACGGGCTGCATGGAAGACCTGGCCCAGGTCCGGCACGCCCGGTACAGGCATCTCGGCGGCCGGGGGCGCGCCGAAGGGCAGGCACATCACGCAATGCAGTGCGTGGGTGACTGACGGGTTGGACGGGCCTGCCGCGTCGTTGGCAAGAACCAGCTTGACGTTGCCCGTGGCCGAGCAGACCAGTTCCATGCCCTGCGGATTGACCAGCGGCGAGGCAATGGCCACACCAATCGACAGCGCAAAGCACAGCAGCATCCATCGGACGATGGAGCGCGCTTCGCGAAGGGACTGGAGGGTCGACATGGATCGCATTATGACCCAGCGGGTGCTGTGTGCGTTGCGCCTGGGGGCGGCAGCGCCAGTTTGCTCAGCAGCTCCAGCAGCATCAACCGCTCGCCCGGACTGAGGTGGCTCATGGCCACTTCCTCGGCCTTCTTCAATCGAACCAATGCGTCCTTGACAAGCTCCTTGCCCTGGGCTGTCAGACGCAGATGCTGGGCACGTCCGTCACGCAGGCTTTTTTCCCGGACCAGAAGTCCACGCGCTGCCAGCTTGTCCACAGCAACCGTGATGTTGGAAGTCTTGATGGAGATGGCCTGGGATATCTGGGTAGGGGTCATGCCGTCAGTCAGGTCCACCAGATTGAGGATGGTGAACTCTATTCTCCCCATCTGCATGGGCAGGCCGACCTCGCGGAAGTAGACGGGACTCAGCACTGCGGTGGACAGTGCCAGCTGGTAGCCAACCAGGGCATGGATTCCGCCTGCGACTTGCACGCTGCCGGAGCCCGGAGTGCTGCCGTATTTCACAGTCTTCTTGTTCATTCAGGCGATTATCACCTTGGCTCATTTACTTAGGTTGAGTAACAAGTTTCGTCGATTGTCTTGGGGTTTGTACTAGATAGTTACCAAAGATAATTACATAACATAACAATATCTGAGCTGAAATCAGATTGAGCACGCGTGATTCAACACACGGCCCGTACGACGACAAATCGTTTGCCCCATCACAAACTACAGGAGACAAGACATGAAGAGAAATACCTACAGTGCCATAGCACTCAGCGCGATCTGCGTTCTCGCCAACGCACAAAGTACGACTGCAAGCGCACCCGGCGCTCCGGCTTACACCATCTACGGACTCATTGATATCGGCGAGGAAAGCATCAACAACGTAGGCACCACCGGCAACAATCTCGTGCGTATGGCCAGTACCACTGGCGCGCTTCCTTCCCGCGTCGGTATCCGTGGCAGCAAGGAGTTTGGCGAGGGACTCACCGGCGTGTTCACGCTGGAGAGCGGCTTTGCGCCCGACTCCGGTACCTCGGGTCAGGGCGGTCGCCTGTTTGGTCGCCAGGGGTTTGTCGGATTGAGCGGCAGCTGGGGTACGTTCTCGGTGGGGCGCCAATACACCATGCTGTACTGGTCCTTGCTCGATGCCGACAACATTGGTCCGATGGTGTTCGGTCTGGGTTCGCTCGACAGCTACATCCCCAACACGCGCGTTGACAACTCGCTGGCATGGAAAGGCAGCTTCAGCGGTCTGACCATGGGCGCAACGTTCAGCACCGGCCGCGACTCGGCCAACCCCACGCCCAACAACCCCGCCGGCACGAACTGCGGTGGTGAGTCGGCCAACGACCCCAATGCCTGCCGTGAATGGTCGGTCATGGCCAAGTACGACCAGCCCACCTGGGGCGTGGCTGCCGCCATCGACGAGATGAATGGTGGAGCAGGTTCGTGGGCCGCGCTGGGCTTGACGTCCAGCGATCTGACCGACCGCCGCACCACACTCAACGGCTACTACAAGTTCGGCAGCGTCAAGTTGTCCGGCGGCCTGATGACCCGCAACAACATGGGCAGCGCTGCCACACCCAAAAGCGATCTGACGTTCTTCGGTGTGACCTATCCCGTGACGCCCTCCTTCGTGCTGGATGCGCAGGTGTCGCAGCTTACGTTCAAGGACTCCTCGAACAAGGCCCAACTGTTCGTTGCACGCGGTACCTACACGCTGGCAAGCGGCCTGGTGGTGTACGCCGGATTGGGTCAGATCGCCAATGAAGGTGCGTTGGCCATATCGGTCAGCTCCGGTGCCTCCGGCAGCAACCCGGTGGCGGGCGGCTCGCAAACCGGCATTGTGGGTGGTCTTCGTTACGCCTTCTGACGCAGTGAGCGTGGCAGGTGCACGTGCCGCACACCGGCATGCGCACCTGCCACGGAAAATGTGTGGTGCATTGCTATCATCGCTGCCACCGCTCCTGCCCGCAACGCGGGCGGAGATCACCTGACACTCCTATGCCCACACCAAGCAAGAGCAGTACTGCCTTCGTCGAAGACGTCGACACGCGATTTCTGGAGACCCTGCTGGGCTACAACGCCCGGCGCGCCGCGCTGGCCGTCATCGAGATATTCCTGGTGGAGATGGCACCGTTCGATCTGAGGCCGGTGGACTTTTCCGTGGCGTCGCTGGTGCTGCACAACCCGGGCATCACGTCCCGACAGATTTGCGCCGCATTGGGCATCCTGCCACCCAATCTGGTGGCGCTGCTCAACGGCCTGGAGAAGCGCGGACTGGTGGTGCGCAGGCCCCATCCCAATGACGGTCGCGCCACGGGATTGCACCCCACACCCAAATGCGTGGAGATGTTGCGCGCAGCGGAGAAGAAGGCCAGTGAACTGGAACTCAAGGCCTGTAGCAAACTCAGCGAGAGTGAGCGCAAGACACTGCTGCGGCTGCTGCAGAAGGTCTACCGCTAGCGCTGCGGCGCGTTGAATCACACAGGGTAAACACCAATCATTTGGTTATTAAATATAACCATAATTCACCCACTTGATGGAGAACCGATGACACGCAAAGACATACAGATGGAGCTCAAAGGCGATAGCCAGGAAGTGGCAGTGATTCGCCTCCTGCGCGGCCACAAGCGCAATGCACTCAACGACGGACTGGTATTGGCCATCCGCAAGCTCTTCGATGAAATGCCCACGTCGGTCCGGGCCGCCGTGATCGAAGGCGAAGGTGAGCACTTCTGTGCTGGCCTGGATCTGTCTGAGCTGAAGGAAAGAGATGCGGGCCAAGGTCTGCACCACTCGCGCATGTGGCATGACGCGTTGGACCGTGTGCAGTTCGGCCCGGTTCCCGTGGTCGCGGCACTGCACGGTGCTGTGGTCGGAGGCGGTCTGGAGCTGGCCAGTGCCTGCCACATCCGTGTGGCAGACGAGACCACGTTCTACGCCTTGCCCGAAGGTTCGCGCGGTATTTTTGTGGGCGGTGGTGGTGCCGTGCGCATCCCGCGCCTGATCGGCACCGCACGCATGACCGACATGATGCTCACCGGCCGCGTCTACAACGCGCAGGACGGCGAACGTATCGGCATGGCGCAGTATCTGGTGCCCATCGGCACCGCTTCGGACAAGGCCTTTGAACTGGCCCTGCGCATTGCACAGAACGCGCCCCTGACCAACTACGCATTGATGCACGCACTGCCGCGCATCGCCGAACAACCTTCGGACCAGGGCTTCTTTACCGAAGCCATGATGGCCGCCATTGCCCAGAGCGCACCCGAGGCCAAGGCCCGCGTGACGGCCTTTCTGGAAGGCCGGGCCGCCAAGGTCCAGAAGAGCTGACAACCAACCCCACCTGACTTTCGGACGTAGAAGCCGAGGGCAAGCAGGAGACAAGACAATGACAGCAAAGTACAAGTATCGGGAACTCCATTTCGGAGTGACCCGTGGTGAGTTGACCGATGGCGCCAACGGCGTGCAGTACCTGCGCGCGCAGGTGCCGCTGCAGGCTACCGCTAGGCGCATGACCGATCGCCTGCTCCATTGGGCCGCGACCGCACCGGATCGCGTCTGGATGGCACAACGCAGCCGCGAGGCCGATGGCAGCCGGGGCGCATGGCAGTTCATCACCTACGCTCAGGCGCTGGAGCGGGCCCGGTGCATTGCACAGGCCCTGCTGCAACGCGGCCTGAGCGCCGAGCGCCCGGTCCTGATCCTGTCGGAAAACGGTACCGAGCACGCCTTGCTGTCGCTGGGTTGCATGCTGGCAGGTGTGCCGTGGTGTCCCGCGTCGCCTGCGTATTCCACCATCAGCACCGACTACTCCAAGCTGCGCCATGTCTACAACACGCTCACGCCCGGCCTGGTGTTTGCCTCGGATGCCACGCGTTACCAGAAGGCCATTCAGGCCGTAGTGGCTGCAGACGTGGAAGTGGTGTTGTGCCGGGGTACGCTGGAGCAGCGCGCCAGCACCAGCTTCGGTGCCTTGCTGGATACTGAAGCAACGGCAGAGGTGGATGCCGCCATTGCGGCCACCGGGCCGGACACCATCGTCAAGTTCTTGTTCACCAGTGGCTCCACCAAACTGCCCAAGGCGGTGATCAATACCCAAAGCATGTGGTGCTCCAACCAGCAGCAGATGCGCCAGAGCATGCCGGTGTTGGCCGAGGATCCGCTGGTGCTGGTGGACTGGCTGCCCTGGAACCACACCTTTGGTGGCAACCACAATTTCGGGCTGGTGCTCTACAACGGTGGCACGCTCTACATCGACGAAGGCAAACCGGTACCCGCATTGATTGGTGAGACTTTGCGCAACCTGCGTGAAGTGGCACCCACCGTGTACTTCAATGTGCCCACCGGCTTTGAAGCCATTGCCGCGGCCATGCAGATCGACCATGCGCTGCGCCGCACCTTTCTCTCCAGGGTCAAGATGTTCTTCTACGCTGGTGCCGCACTGGCACAGCCGGTGTGGGACAGCCTGTACGCCAGCGAAGAAGCGGAAATCGGCGAGCGCATCGTGATGACCAGCGGCCTGGGCATGACCGAGTCCGGCCCCTTTGGTATCTATGTCACCAACCCGGAGGTGCGCGCCGGTGACCTGGGCCTGCCCGCGCCGGGCATGGAGCTCAAGCTGGTGCCCAGCGACGGCAAGGTGGAGGTGCGCTACCGCGGACCCAACATCACACCTGGATACTGGCGGGCGCCGGAAGAGACCAAGGCCCACTTTGACGAAGAAGGATTCTTCAGAACCGGCGATGCGGTCGCGTGGATCGATGCAAACAACATCCACCTGGGCCTCAAGTTCGATGGACGCATTGCCGAAGACTTCAAGCTCGCAACCGGAACCTTTGTCAGCGTGGGGCCGTTGCGCGCCAAGATCATCGCCAGTGCCGCCGGATTGGTGCAAGACGTGGTGATTACCGGCCTGAACATGCACGAAGTCGGCGCCATGGTGTTTCCCAATGCGGCGCTCTGCCGCGCGTTGAGCGGCTTGCCCGACGGCGCACCGCTGGAAGGTGTGTTGGCCGCGCCCGCCGTGCTCGCACGTTTCCAGAGTCTGGTGGATGAGCTGGCCAAGACGGCCACCGGTAGCGCCAACCGCGTTGCCCGGCTGTGCCTGCTGTCCACGCCTGCGTCGCTGGATCTGGGCGAGATCACCGACAAGGGCTCCATCAACCAGCGTGCCGTGTTGGCCCATCGCAGTGCCATTGTTGAAGCAATGCACGATGGCCGTTTGCCTCACACGCTGACACCATCCCACTAACTAAGCACGACCCATACAAGGAACCATATGGCATCCAAAGGATTCTTCAACGCATTCGACGACATCTGGATGATCGACGGCATGCGCACCCCCATGGTGGACTACTGCGGTGCGCTGGGCCACATCTCGCCCACCGATCTCGGTATCAAAGCGGCCCGTGCAGCCTTGCACAAGGCAGGCGTCCCGGCCGATCACATCGAGACGGTGCTGACCGGCAACATGGCGCCTGGCGATTACGAGCAGTTCATGCTGCCGCGCCACGTCGCTCTGTATGCAGGTGTGCCACAGACCGTGCCCGCGTTGATGGTGCAGCGCATCTGCGGCACCGGTTTTGAGCTGTTCCGCCAGGCAGGCGAACAGATTCAGGCCGGGTGTGCCGATGTGGCCCTGGTGGTGGGCGCCGAGTCCATGACTCGCAACCCGATTGCCTCCTTCACCCATCGCACCGGTTTCAAGCTGGGTGCGCCGGTGGAGTTCAAGGATTTTCTGTGGGAGGCGCTGAAAGATTCCGCCTGCGGCATCACCATGATCCAGACCGCCGAGAACCTGGCGCGCAAGTACGGCATCACCCGCGAAGAGGTGGATGCCTTTGCCAGCGCGTCGTTTGCCAAGGCAGTGGCTGCACAGGCCGATGGTTTCCATGCTGGCGAGATTGCGCCCGTGGTCAGCGAGAAGTTTGAGCTTCCCGGTTACGCCACGCGCGGCATCCAGTTGCAGGGCAAGGTAACCGAAGTGGCCACCGACACCCATGCCCGCCCGTCCCCGGTCGAAGTGCTTGCCAAGCTGCGCACCGTGTATCCAGACGGCGTGCAGACCGGCGGCAATAGCGCGGCATTGGTGGACGCGGCGGCCGCCGCCGTGGTGGCCGCGGGCAGCTATGTGCGAGCCCAAGGCAAGAAGCCGCTGGCACGCGTGGTGGCTGCCGCCGTGGTGGGTGTGCCGCCGGAAATCATGGGCATAGGCCCGGCGCCTGCCATCCGCCTGCTGCTGGAACGCGCAGGGCTGTCTTTGGATGCCGTGGGCCGGTTCGAGATCAATGAAGCCCAGGGTGCGCAAACCCTGTCGGTGGGCCGCGAACTGGGCCTGGACATGTCCAGGCTCAACGTCAACGGCGGTGCGATTGCCCTGGGCCATCCCTTGGCCGCAACCGGTGTGCGCCTGACCCTGACGCTGGCGCGTGAACTGCAGCGCAGCGGTCTGCGCTACGGCGTTTCCAGCGCCTGCATCGGTGGCGGTCAAGGCATTGCCCTGCTGCTGGAAAACCCCGCTGCAGCCTGAGGCCGCACCACTAGACAACCCACGCACAAGCAAAGGAACTCCATGCACATCACAGGACAAGCGGCACTGGTCACCGGCGGCGGATCAGGCCTGGGCGAGGCCAGCGCGCGCGAGCTCGCACGCCTGGGCGCCAAGGTCACCATCCTGGACGTCAACCTGGCACAGGCGCAGCAGGTAGCTGGCGAAATCGGTGGCCTGGCCATTCAGTGCGACGTCACGAGCGCATCCAGCGTGCAAGCGGCCCTGGAGCAGGCAGCCGCAGCCCACGGGCCAGCGCGCATCCTGCTGCAGATCGCCGGCATCGGCAGCGCCAAGCGTGTCATTGCAAAGGACGGCAGCGCCGCCCCGTTGGAGGACTTCGCCAAAGTCATCGAGGTCAATCTGCTGGGTACCTACAACGTGGCGCGCCTGTTTGCCGCCGCCTGCGCACAGCAGGAGCCGCTGGAGGATGGCGAACGCGGCGTGATGGTGTTTACTGCGTCGGTGGCGGCATTTGACGGCCAGGTGGGCCAGCAGGCGTACAGCGCCTCCAAGGCCGGGGTCGTGGGCATGACCCTGCCTATGGCACGTGACCTCGCGCAGCACGGCATCCGCGTGTGCACCATTGCGCCCGGCCTGTTTGCCACGCCGTTGATGCGCACCTTGCCCGAAGCGGTGCAGAAGTCACTGGCCGAGAGCATCCCGTTCCCCAAACGCCTGGGTAAACCCGAAGAGTTCGCGCAGCTTGCTGCGCATATCGTCACCAATGGCCACCTCAATGGCGAAGTGATACGCCTGGACGGCGCACTGCGCATGGCCCCCCGCTAACCCAAGGAAGACGATGAGCAAAACCGTGATCTACGAAGTGGAAGTGATGTTCGGGGACTGTGATCCCGCCGGCATCGTGTTCTTCCCCAATTTTTCCAAGTGGATGGATGCCTCTTCGCTGAACTTCTTCGTGAAGTGCGGTGTGCAGCCCTGGCGCGAACTGGTCAAGACCACCGGCATCATCGGCACCCCGCTGCTGGAGATCAACACCCAGTTCAAGCGACCGGCCACCTATGGAGAGCGGCTGCAGATCCACACCAGCGTGACCGAATGGCGCGAGAAGGTCTTTTTGCACCGCCATGTCGTCATGCGCGGTGACGACCTGCTGTGCGAAGGCACCGAGGTGCGTGCCTTCGTCGTGCGCCTGCCCGGCGACGAGGTGCGCATGAAATCCATTCCGGTACCGGAATTCATCAAGACACTGTGCTCTTGATCCACTGCTTCAACCACCACAAAAAGGAGACAACCGTGAAACTTAGCTACCAAGTGATTGCCGCTGCCGCAACCACACTGATGTCGGGTCTGGCCATGGCCGACCTCACCATCGGTGTGATTCTTCCGCTGACCGGTCCGGCCTCCGGCCTGGGCATTCCCATGAAAAACCAGATCGCCTTGTGGCCGGAAAAGATTGCCGGCGAGAAGCTCAAGGTGATCGTGCTCGACGATGCCACCGATCCCACCCAGGGCGTGAAGAACGCGCGCCGCCTGGTGGCCGAAGAGAAGGTGGACGTGCTGCTCGGTTCCGCTGCCACACCGGTGGGGATTGCCATTGCCGACGTGGCGGTGGAAAGCCAGACGGTGCAGCTCGCAGCCACCCCCATTGGTCTGCCACCCGGCAAGGACACCTGGTCCTTCCGTCTGCCCCAGTCGAATGACGTCATGGCGCACGCCGTGGTTGCGCACATGAAGAAGCAGGGCGTCAAAACGGTGGGCTTCCTGGGTTACACCGATGCCTATGGCGAGCAGTGGCTCAAGGCCTTCACCGCTGCCGGTGACAAGGAAGGCATCAAGGTGGTGGCCGCCGAACGCTTTGCCCGCACCGATACCGGCGTGACCGCGCAGGCCTTGAAGCTCACCGCCGCTAATCCCGATGCCATCCTGGTGGTGGCCTCGGGCAGCGGAGCCGCCATGCCCGAGATGGCCGTGCTGGACCGTGGCTACAAAGGCAAGATCTACCAGACCCATGCCGCTGCCACCAAGGACCTGATGCGCGTGGGTGGCAAGGCCATGGAAGGCACCTATGTGGTGTCGGGCCCGGTGATTGCACCGGCGCAGTTGCCAGACTCCAACCCCTCCAAGAAGTTTGCCCTGGACTTCGTGGCCAAGTACGACGGCGCCTATGGTGCGGGCAGCCACAACCAGTTCGCCGGCCACGCTTACGACACCGTCCTGGTGCTGGAGAAAGCGGTTCCCCTGGCGCTGAAGAAGGCCAAGACCGGTACGCCCGAATTCCGCGCGGCCCTACGCGATGCGCTGGAGACCATGGGCCGCACCGTGGTGGCCCACGGCACGCTCAACTGGACCAAGGAAGACCACTGGGGCTACACCCTGGACACCGGCGTGATCGTGAAGGTGGTCAACGGCGACTGGAAAATCGAATAACACGCAAAAGGATTCAAGCCCATGGACTCCACGATTGCCAGCATCCTGCTGCTGGATGGCTTGACCAACGGGGCGGTATATGCCCTGTTGGGTCTGGCCACCGTGCTGGTATTCACGGTCACGCGTGTGATCTTCATCCCCCAGGGGGAGTTCGTCGCCTACGGCGCGCTCACCCTGGCCATTCTGCAGACGGGACGCGTGCCCGGCACGGTATGGCTGTTGCTGATCATGGCATGCATAGCTGCTCTGATGGAGCTGGTAAGCCGGTGGCGCCACCACCGCAACCCGCTGGCTGCACTCAAGTCGGCCCTCAAGGTGCTGGCGGTTCCGGTGGCGCTTGCGCTGGTCACGCTGTGGGCCGCGCCGCGCCAGTTTCCGTTGGAAGTGCAAGCCTTGCTGAGTGTGGCCATCGTCACCTCCTTCGGGCCCCTGGTGTACCGCGTGGCCTTCCAGTCGCTGGAAGATGCGTCGCCCTTGGTGTTGCTGATCGTGGCCGTGGGTGTGCACTTCGCCATGACTGGCCTGGGGCTGCTGTTCTTCGGGGCCGAAGGTTTCCGCAATCCGCCGTTCTGGGATTTGCGCCTTTCGCTGGGTCCAGTGACGCTGACCGGACAGACCCTCATCATCTTTGCCTGTTCCGTTGCGCTCATCGTGCTGCTCTGGTTGTTTTTTGAACGTGCCCTCATGGGCAAGGCCCTGCGTGCCACCGCGGTCAACCGCCTGGGTGCGCGCCTCATGGGCATTTCTTCCCACGCGTCCGGCCAGACGGCATTTGCCATGGCCGCGCTCATTGGCGCGCTGTCGGGCCTGCTGATCGGGCCGACCACCACCGTGTTCTACGACTCGGGTTTCCTCATCGGCCTCAAGGGTTTTGTGGCGGCGGTGGTAGCTGGTCTTTCGAGCTACCCAGGTGCCCTGGTGGGCGCTCTGTTCGTGGGCATCGTGGAGTCGCTGGCCTCCTTCTGGGCCAGTGCGTTCAAGGAGGTCATTGTGTTCACGCTGATTCTTCCCATCCTGCTCTGGCGTTCGCTCCAGGGTGGCCATTCGGATGAGGAGCACTGACATGAACAACCGTAACATGCGCTGGCTCGCTTTGGGGGCCCTGGTTCTGCTGGTGGCCCTGCTGCCACTGCCCGAGTTCTGGATCACCCAACTCAACTACATCGGCCTCTACAGCCTGACTTGCCTGGGGCTGGTGTTGCTCACCGGCGTGGCCGGCCTCACCTCCTTCGGGCAGGCTGCGTTCGTAGGTATCGGTGCCTATGCCAGTGGCTGGTTCACCCTCAACCTGGGCCTCTCGCCCTGGGTGACGCTGTTCATCGGTCTGGCCATCACCTCGGCTTCTGCGCTGGTCGTGGGCGGCATCACGCTGCGCATGTCCGGCCATTACCTGCCGCTGGCCACCATCGCCTGGGCGCTGGCCCTGTACTACCTCATGGGCAACCTGGACGCCCTGGGTAAGTACGACGGCCTGCTGGGCCTGCCGGGTCTGTCGGTGTTCGATTGGCAGATCGGCCAGGGCAAGGGCTTCTTCGTCCTGACCTGGGTGGTGGTGCTGTGTGCGGCGGCGGCGCTGATCTCGCTGCTGGACTCGCGCGCCGGCCGCGCCATGCGCTCCTTGCGCAACGGCACCCGCATGGCCGAGGCCATGGGCGTCAACACCCTGCGCTACAAGATCATCATCTTCCTGATCGCCGCGCAACTGGCCTCCATTTCCGGATGGCTGTTCGCGCACTTCCAGCGCTCCATCAACCCCTCGCCCTTCGGTCTCAAGATGGGCATTGAATACCTGTTCATGACCGTGGTGGGCGGCATCGGCCACGTGTGGGGTGCGGTCGCCGGCGCATTGATCACCAAGCTCATGGAAGACCAGTTGCAGGTGCTGTTGCCCAAGCTCATCGGCACCAGCGGCAGCTACGAAGTCATCGTGTTTGGCATTGTCCTGGTGGTGATGCTCAAGTTTCTTCCCGATGGGCTGTGGTCCATGGTGCAACGCAAGCTGCCGCGTGCAGCGCGTGCCGTGGACTGGGCCGATGCACCCGCCTTGCCTGAGCGCGGCAAGCCGGCCAAGGGCGAGCCGATTCTGCAGGTGAAGGGCATTCGCAAGGTGTTCGGCGGACTGACTGCGGTGAACAACATCAGCTTCCAGATCGATGCCGGCCAGATCGTGGGCCTGATCGGTCCCAACGGTGCGGGCAAGTCCACCACCTTCAACCTCATCACCGGTGTGCTCGCCTTGAGCGGCGGTGAAGTGGTGTTCCGCGGCGAAGGGGTCAGCGGCCTGCCTTCCCGCGAAATCGCAAGGCGCGGCATGTCGCGCACCTTCCAGCACGTCAAGATGATCCCCGACATGACGGTGCTGGAAAACGTGGCGCTGGGCGCCCACCTGCGCGGCAGCAAGGGCGTGCTGTCGGCCATGACGCGTACCAACCGTCTGGAAGAGCGCCAGCTCTACAAGGAGGCACAGCGCCAGCTGGAGCGCATTGGCATGGGTGAGTACCTGCATGAGCTGGCGGGCAACCTGGCCATGGGGCCGCAGCGCCTGATGGAAATTGCGCGCGCCCTCTGCAGTGACCCGGCCCTGTTGCTGCTGGATGAGCCTGCAGCCGGACTGCGCCACCTCGAGAAGAAGCGGCTGGGCGAAGTGCTGCGGCAGTTGCAGCAGCAAGGCGTGAGCATTCTGCTGGTTGAGCACGACATGGAACTGGTCATGGACGTGTGCGACCACCTGGTCGTGATGGAGTTCGGCACCCTGCTCACGCAAGGTACGCCCGAGCAGATTCAGCAAGATCCCAAGGTGCGTGCCGCGTACCTGGGTACCGAACATTAAGGAGCGCACCATGACGACACCGGTACTGCGCGTCCACAACCTGCGTGCGGGCTATGGCCGCGCCGAGGTTTTGCACGGCATCGATATGCACGCGGACCCCGGCAGCGTGATCACGGTCATAGGCCCCAACGGCGCGGGCAAGTCCACGCTGCTCAACACGCTGATGGGCGTCCTGCCCGCCAACGGACAGATCGACCTGGAGGGCGCCCCCATCCAGTCCTTGACGCTGGAAGAGCGTGTCATGCGCGGCGTGGCCCTGGTGCCGGAGAAGCGCGAGCTGTTTGGCACCATGCCAGTGGAGGACAACCTGCTGCTGGGCGGCTTTCGCCAGATGCGTCTGGCCAATCCGCACTGGCGTGACCGCATGGAAGAGGTCTACACCCTGTTCCCCCGCCTGAAAGAGCGCAGGCTGCAACTCGCGGGAACCCTGTCCGGCGGCGAGCGCCAGATGCTGGCCGTGGGCCGCTCACTCATGTCCGGCCCCAAGGTGCTGATGCTCGACGAACCCAGCCTGGGCCTGGCGCCGCTAGTCGTCAAGGAGATCTTCAGCATCATCGAGAAGCTGCGCGAGACCGGTGTGACCATCGTGCTGGTAGAGCAGAATGCGCGCGCCGCACTGGCGGTGGCGGACTATGCCTATGTGCTGGAGATGGGTGCCATCGGCATTCACGGTCCGGCCGAACAACTGGCGCAAGACCCGCGTGTGATCGAGTCCTACCTGGGTGCAGCCAAACGGAAAGAAGCAGCATGAGCGTGTATCAGCCTCCCACGCAGGACATGCAGTGGTTGTTGGCCACTGTGGTGCAGGCGCCTGCAACTCTGCAGCAACTAGGCGCATTCGCAGAGGTCGATGAAGATCTGATGGCCCAGGTGCTGGAGGAGTCCGGCAAGTTTGTGGGCGAAGCCATTGCCCCGTTGAACCGCCAGGGTGATGAAGTGGGCGCGCAGTGGAAGGACGGATCGGTCACCATGCCGCCAGGCTTTAAGGATGCCTACGCCGCCTTCTGGCAGGCCGGCTGGCCCGCACTGGCGGCCGATGTGGAAGACGGTGGGCAGGGGCTGCCCTCGGTGCTGGCCGCCATGCTGTACGAAATGCTCAGTGCCGCCAACCACGCCTGGACCATGGCGCCCGGCTTGCTGCACGGCGCCTACGAATGCCTCAAGCACCACGGCAGTGAAGCCTTGCAGAAGCGTTACCTGGAAAAGATTGCCACCGGCGAATGGCTGGCCACCATGTGCCTGACCGAAGCCCATGCCGGCAGTGATCTGGGGCTGGCGCGTACCAAGGCCGTGCCACAGGCGGATGACAGCTACCGCGTCTCGGGCACCAAGATATTCATCTCCGGCGGCGAGCACGACCTCAGCGACAACATCGTGCACCTGGTGTTGGCGCGCCTGCCCGACGCACCGCCCGGCCCCAAGGGGCTGTCGCTGTTTCTGGTGCCCAAATACTACGAAGACGGCAGCCGCAGTGCGGCCTACTGCGACCGCATAGAAGAGAAGATGGGCCTGCACGGCAGCCCCACCTGCGTCATGCGTTTCGAAGACGCAAGGGGTTGGATCGTGGGCGAGCCCGGGCGTGGTCTCAACGCCATGTTCGTCATGATGAACGCCGCGCGCCTGCATGTGGCCTTGCAGGGCATTGGCCTGCTGGAAGCCGCGTGGCAAACCGCAGACGCCTACTCCCGCGAGCGCAGGCAAATGCGCGCACCGGGCCGCGGCAGGTCGGCCGCCGAGGCCGACCTGATCGCCGAGCATCCGGCCATGCGCCGCATCCTGGATACCCAGCGGGCCTGGATCGACGGCGGCCGTGTGCTGGCATACCGAACCGCCATCGAGCTGGACATGGGCAAACACCACGCAGACGCCGCTCGCCGCGAAGCGGCCCAGCGCTGGTGCAGCTTTGTGACGCCGGTCATCAAGGCCGCCTTTACCCAGCAGGCGTTTTACGGTGGCAGCGAATGCCTGCAGGTGCTGGGCGGGCACGGCTATGTGCGCGAGTGGGGTATCGAGCAAATCGTGCGCGACGCGCGCGTGGCCATGATTTACGAAGGCACCAACGAGATCCAGGCGATAGATCTGCTGGTGCGCAAGGTACTGCCTGACGCGGGCACATCCTTTGGCAACTGGCTGGACAGCCTGGTTGCAGAGCTGGACCTGGCTGTGCCATCGCACCCCCGCGTGCTGCAGCGCGTGGAGGCGCTGCGTTCTGTCACACGGCAACTGTGCGAGGCGGGCCAGCGCGATGCAACACTGGCCTATTGGGTGGCCGACGACTTCCTGCGCGTGGTAGCGATCGTGTTGCTGGACTGGGCATGGGCGCAGATTGGCGTCAGGGCGCCTGCGCTTGCCCGCTGGACGCAACCCATGCAGGCCATGGAGCGCTGGATTGCACCGGAGCTGCGCACGCGCATCGCCGTCATCGAGTCCGCGTTGGCCGGAGTGCCGGCTTAGGCACGCGTCCCCGGCGTCTTATGCCAGGTTGCTGAAGAGGCTGCCCAGTGAGGACGTGCTGGAGGTAGCGCCATAGCCCAGGTTCTGCTGCATCTGGCTGAGCAGGGCCTGCAGGCTGACTTGTGAACTGGTCGATCCGTTGCCGCTGGTGCCCGTGCTGCCAGAGCTTGAACTGGAGCTGCCTTGCAGGTCCGCCACCATCTTGTTGAAGGCGCTTTGCAGGTCCGATGGCGCGTTGCCACTGGTGACCTGTGAAATCAGGGCCGACAGGCCGGAGGCAAAGTTGCTCTTGGGATCGCCGGAATTGCTGCCTGTGCCGCTACCCGAAGCTCCGCCGGTGTTCTCACTCTTGACGGCCTGAAACAGGGCATGCATGAAGGCTCCAATGTCCGCCTTGGTGCTGCTGGCACCGGAAGTGGAGCCGTCGTCATCACCGTCGCTGTCGGTGCCGGCGGTGGTGGTGGACGAATTGCCCGAAGTGCTGGAGGTGGCGCTGGTGCTCTGGGTGGTGTTGAGCCCCAGGCTTTGCAGTGCCTGCATCAAAGCGGACTGCAGGGCGCCGCCGCGACCATGGCCATGCCCGTGGTGACCCGAACCCTTGACACCTTTGCTGCCGTCCCCATCGCCATCCGGGTCAGAAGTACTGCTGGTCTGGCTCGTCTGTGTCAGGTTGGATGGGGGCACATAGACCGAGGAGGAAATGCTGTCGATGCTGCTCATGTTGACTCCAATGGGGTGGGATGGACTCCATTGGAATTCGGCGGAAAATTTTCTAAATCAAATGAAAAGCGGCAAAAACGTAGCTGTTTACCTATCTTTACCGCAGCTATGTAAAGACACGCTTTTTTGTTACATCTGCCAGCGACCCGCAATGTTCTTGAGCAGGGTGTTGATGGCAATCAGCTGGCGATTGCGCACCGAGACCAGGGTTGCCTCGCTGCTCAGTGCCGAACTTTGGGCACTGCTGACATTGAGGTAGCTCACCGTGCCCGCGCGGTACTGTTCCATCACGATCTCCAGATTGCGCTGGGCCGCCTGCAGGGCTTGAGTCTGTGATTGCACCTCGTCGGAAAGCCGGGCGCTCAGGACCAGGTTGTCTTCCACTTCCTGCAGCGCGGTGAGTACCAACTGCCGGTACGACGAGGTGACCTGGTCGGCCGAGGCCCGCGCCTGTGCGCTGGCCAGTTGGCGGCTGCCCCCATCCAGGATGGACTGACCTACCGAGGCTCCCAGCGACCACAGCAAATTGGGTGTGCTCAGCAGATTGGCGATGGACGACTGGCTGTAGCCCGCCGTGGCCGACAGGTTCAGGGTGGGGAACAGGGCCGCATCGGTCACTCCGATCTGGTCGTAGGCGGCCTTCACGCGTTCGCGTGCAGCGGCAATGTCCGGCCGCCGTTCCAACAGGGTGGATGGCAGCAGCGTTGGCACGGCCACTGCCTGGGGCAAGGTTGCCGTGGGCGCGATGGAGAAGACCGCGGGTGCCTCGCCCAGCAGCACCGCCAGTGTGTGCTCCAGTTGGGCGCGCTGCGCCTGCATGTCGGCCAGTTGGGTCTGCACGCTGCTGAGCTGGGTTTGCGCCTGCAACACGTCGGTGAGACCGACCACACCCGAGCTGTAGCGCACACGGGTCAACTCCAGTGCGCGCTGGTAGGCCTGCACATTGCGCGCCAGCAGGGCCTGCTGCGCCTCGGCTGCACGCAGCGAAAAATAGTTTTGCGCCACGGCCGCCTGCACCGACAGGCGCGCGGCAGCCAGATCCGCCTGCGATGCATTCAGGCTGGCCTCTGCACCTTGTGTGGCCATGGACAGGCGGCCCCACAGGTCCACCTCCCAGCTGGCGGTGGCGGTGAGGGAGACGCTGTTGCTCGGGTTCTCAGCCGCCGTCGATTGCGCGTTGGCCGAACGCGTGCCGTTCAGGCTGGCAGACAGAGTGGGCCCGGTGGCGCTGCGGCTGGCGCCCAGCACCGCCTGCGCACTGGCAAGTTGGGCCTGCGAGGACTTGATGCTCTCATTGCCGATGACCACGCGGCGTTCCAGATCATCCAGCACCGGGTCCTGGAACAGGGTCCACCAAGCGTCCGGCACGTTCTGCATAGTGGCAGCGTCAGGACCAGCGCTTTCCTTGAACCGGGCCGGCGCGTCTTGCGACGCGGGTGGTGCAACCTGCGTGATGGCACAGGCGCTCAGCAGCGCGCATACGGCCAGGGAGAGAAGGGTGAGGCTTTTGGGTTTCAGCATGGCGGTCTCAGTGTGCAGTCGCGTTCGGCAAAGGGGTGAGGGCAGGGGCGGCAGTGGCCTTGGGCTTGCGGCGCAGCCGGTCCATCAGCACAAATACCACCGGCGTGGTGTAGAGCGTGAGCAGCTGACTCAGGATCAGCCCGCCCACGATGGCAATGCCCAGTGGTTGGCGCATCTCGGCGCCATCGCCCGTGCCCAGGGCCAGCGGCACCGCGCCGAACAAGGCGGCCATGGTGGTCATCAGAATGGGCCGCAGCCGCAGGCTGGCGGCACGGAAGATCGCGGCACCCGCGCTGACGTTGCCCACGCGCTGGCGCGCAATGGCGAAGTCGATCATCATGATGGCGTTCTTCTTCACGATGCCGATCAGCAGGATCACGCCGATGAAGGCGATGATGGAGAACTGCGTATCAAACAGCATCAGCGCCAGCAGCGCACCCACACCGGCTGACGGCAGCGTGGACAGGATGGTGAGCGGGTGGATCAGGCTCTCGTACAGAATGCCCAGCACCAGGTAGATGGTGACCAGCGCCGCGGCAATCAGCAAGGGTTGTGACGACAGCGACTGCTGGAACGCATTGGCCGTGCCCTGGAAGCTGCCGCGCACCGACACCGGCACGCCCAGCTGCAGCAGCGCACCGTCAATGGCAGCGGTGGCCTCCGACAGCGACACGCCCAGCGGCAGGTTGAAGCTGATGGTGGAGGCCGGTGTGCCGCTCTGGTGGTTGACGGACAGCGGCGTGTTGGTGGTCTCCACCTTGGCAAAGGCCGACAGCGGCACCTGCGCACCGGTCTTGCTGGTGACGTAGAGGCGACTCAGCATCTCCGGCCCTTGCAGGTACTCGGGTGCCAATTCCATCACCACCCGGTACTGGTTGAGCGGGTTATAGATCACGCCGACTTGGCGCTGGCCAAACGCGTCGTTGAGCGTGGTGTCCAGATTGCTCACCGTCACGCCCAGCCTGGCCGCAGCATCGCGGTCAATGGTGAGCGTGGTCTGCATGCCCTTGTCCTGCTGGTCGGAGTTCACGTCGGCCAGCTCCGGCAGTTTGGACAAGGCGGCACGCACGCGCGGCTCCCAGCTGCGCAGGTCCTCCAGCGAGTCGGCCTGCAAGGTGTACTGGTACTGCGCATTGGCCTGGCGGCCACCCATGCGGATGTCCTGCACCGGCACCAGAAACAGATTGGCGCCGGGCTCATGCGCCAGCTTGCCGCGCAGCCGGGCAATGACGCCGTCCACGCTGATCTTGCGCTCGGCCAGGGGTTTGAGCGTGACATAGAAGTTGGCCGTGTTGCGCTGCCCGCCGCCGGTGGAGCCGCTGACGTTGGCCACCGCCGGATCGGCCATCAGGATGGCCACAAATGTGTCCACCCGCTTTTGCATCATCTCGAAAGAGCTGCCCTGGTCAGCCTGCACGCCGCCCACGATGACACCGGTGTCCTGCTGCGGAAAGAAGGCCTTGGGGATGGCGGTGTACAAGTAGATGTTGAGCGCGATCACCGCCAGCAGCGACAGCATGGCCACCGGCTGATGCCGCAGCGTCCAGGCCAGGCTGCGCCGGTACAACCGCACGGCCTTGCGCCCCAGCGTTGCCACTCCATCCGACAGCGCCTGCAGTCGTGCGTTGCGCGGGCGTTGCTTCTCTCGGGGGCGCAGCAGCAGCGAAGCCATCATGGGCGTGGTGGTGAGCGACACCAGCATGGAAACCATGATGGCCGTGGACAGCACCACCGCAAACTCGCGGAACAGCCGACCCACCACGCCACCCATCATCAGAATCGGAATGAACACCGCAATCAGCGACACGCTGATGGACACCACGGTAAAGCCGATTTCGCGCGCACCCTTGCGCGCGGCCTCGCGCGGGCTCAGTCCCTGCTCGGTATAGCGGGTGATGTTCTCCAGCACTACGATGGCATCGTCCACCACAAAGCCGGTGGCTACCGTCAACGCCATGGCCGAGAGGTTGTCCAGGCTGTAGCCGCACAGGTACATCACGCCCAGCGTGCCTGCCAGCGACACTGGCACGGCCACCGCCGGCAGCAGCGTGGCGCGCCAGCTGCGCAAGAACAGCAGCACCACCAGAATCACCAGCCCGATGGCAATGGCCAGCGAGCGCTCCACTTCGCGCAGCGACGCACGTATGGTGGGCGTGCGGTCGCTCAGCACCTTCACATCGATGGCCGCGGGAATGGAGGCCTGCAGGCGCGGCAGCAGCTCGCGCACCCGTTGCACCGTGTCGATGATGTTGGCGCCAGGCTCTTTCTGTACAAACAGCGCCACCGCTGGCTTGCCATTGGCCACGCCATAGTTGCGCGTGTCCTGCACCGAGTCGCGTACGGTCGCCACATCGCGCAGGCGCACCGCTGCGCCGCTGCGGTAGTTCAGGATCACGGGTGCGTATTCGGCCGCGGTGCGGGCCTGGTCATTGGCACCCACCTGCCAGCTGCGTGCGCCATCTTCCAGCGTGCCTTTGGGACGGTTGGCATTGGTGGCGGTGAGTGCAAGGCGCACGTTGTCGAGCGCAATGCCGTTGGCTGCGAGCTGGTCCGGATTGAGTTCTACGCGCACCGCCGGCAGGGCTCCGCCACCCACGCTCACCTGTCCCACGCCCTCCACCTGCGCAATGCGCTGCGCCAGCACGGTGGAGGCCGCGTCATACATCTGGCCGCGCGTGAGCGTGTCCGAGGTCAGCGCCAGAATCATGATGGGCGCATCCGCTGGGTTGACCTTGCGGTAGGTCGGGTTGCTGGGCATGCCGGTGGGCAGCAGCGTGCGTGCGGCGTTGATGGCAGCCTGCACATCGCGGGCGGCGCCATTGATGTCGCGCTTCAGGTCAAACTGCAGCGTGACGTTGGTGGAACCCAGTGAGGAGCGCGAGGTGATCTCGCTCACCCCGGCAATGCTGCCCAGCACCCGCTCAAGCGGTGTGGCCACGGTGGCGGCCATGGTGTCGGGGCTGGCGCCGGGAAGTGAGGCGCTCACCGAGATGGTGGGAATGTCCACCTGCGGCAGCGGCGCGATGGGCAGCAGCCAGAAGCACAGCGCACCGGCCAGGCCAATGCCCAGTGTGATCAGTGTGGTGGCAACGGGGCGGTTGATGAAAGGCGACGAGATGGAGCCCCCCTGTGTCGCCTTCGGCGCCTCCCCCCCCGAGGGGGGGCGCTGCTGGCGGACCGGCGGAGCCGGATCCGCGGCAGCCTTGGTGGGCTCGCTCATGCCGCTGCTCCTTCGGAGCTGCGCGCCTTCCAGCGCTGCGATAGCTGCGCGAAGCCCAGGTAGATCACGGGGGTGGTGAACAGGGTGAGGATCTGGCTCACGATCAGGCCGCCGACCATGGTCACGCCCAGGGGGTGGCGTAGTTCATGGCCTGCGCCGGTGCCCAGCATCAAGGGCAGTGCGCCCAAGAGCGCGGCCATGGTGGTCATCAGGATGGGGCGAAAGCGCAGCAGGCAGGCCTGGTGGATGGCCTCGCGTGGCGAGAGCTGCTGCTCGCGCTCGGCGTCCAGCGCGAAGTCGATCATCATGATGGCGTTCTTTTTGACGATGCCGATCAGCAGCACGATGCCGATGATGCCCACCACGCCCAGGTCCTGGCGCGCCAGCAGCAATGCCAGCAGCGCGCCCAGCCCGGCTGAGGGCAGCGTGGACAAAATGGTGACCGGGTGGATGAAGCTCTCATACAGCACACCCAGCACGATGTACATGGTGACCACCGCCGCCACGATCAGCAGCAGGGTGCTGGTCAGCGATGCGCGGAAAGCTTCGGCCGCGCCCTGGAAGCTGGTCTCTACACTGGCCGGCAGATCGAGCTTGGCTTCTTCGGCCTTGATGGCATCCACTGCCGCACCCAGCGACACGCCCCGTGCCAGGTTGAAGGACACGGTGGCCGAGGGGAACTGCGCCACATGGTTGATGGAAAGCGCCGAGGGGCGCTCCACAAACTGCGCCACCGACGACAGCGGCACCTGCACGGTCGTGGTGGTGCCGTTGCTGCTCACGCTGCTGCCAGGCACATACAGCTTGTCCAGCGAACGCATGCCGGTGCGGTAAGGCTCGGCGGCTTCCAGCACCACACGGTACTGGCTGGCCTGGGTGTAGATGGTGGAGATGAGGCGCTGGCCGTAGGCGTTGTAGAGTGCGTTGTCGATGGCGGACACCGTCACGCCCAGCTTGCCAGCGGCCTCGCGGTCGATCTGCACATAGGCTTGCAGACCCTGGTCCTGCAAGTCGGTAGCCACGTCTTCAATCTGCGGCAGTGTCTTGAGGCGCTCCAGCAGCCGGCTGGCGGCCGTGGCCAGGTCTTTGGAGTCCGGTGAACTGAGCAGGAACTGGTACTGCGTCTTGGAGACGCGGTCTTCAATGCTCAGGTCCTGCACCGCCTGCATGTAGGCGGTAATGCCTGGCACATGCGAGGTACTGGCGGACAGGCGGTGTATCACTTCGCTGGCCGAACTGGTGCGCTGGGAAAACGGTTTGAGCGTGATCTGCATGCGCCCGGTATTGAGCGTGGCGTTGGCTCCATCCACACCGATGAAGGAGGCCAGGTGGTCCACATCCGGGTCCTGCAGGATGGTGTCTGCCAGTGCCTGTTGGCGTTCGCCCATGGCGGCAAACGAGGTGCTCTGCGACGCCTCGGTGATGACCTGTATCAGCCCGGTGTCCTGCACCGGGAAGAAGCCCTTGGGCACCGCGATATACAGCGCCACCGTGGCGATAAGCGTCAGGCCGAACACCAGCAGCGTGAGGGCCGAGCGGTCCAGCACCCAGTGGAGCACGCGCCCGTAGGAAGCCACCATGGAGTCGAAGGCCCGGCCGCTCCAGGCGCCCAGGCGGCTGTGGCTGCGTTGCGCTTCGGGGCGCAAGAGGCGTGCACTCATCATGGGCGTGAGCGTGAGCGAGACCACGGCGGAAATCAGGATGGAGACCGCCAGCGTGATGGCGAACTCATGGAACAGCCGCCCCACCACATCGCCCATGAACAGCAGCGGAATCAGCACCGCAATCAGCGACACCGTGAGCGAGATGATAGTGAAGCCAATCTGTTTGGAGCCTTTGAGTGCGGCCTGCATGGGCGAGAGAGCAATGTTTTGGCTCTGGCCGGGTGCTGACGCACCCTTAACTTGTGCTTCGCCCAAGTTAGCCTGCGCCGAAACATTGCCCGGCACCTCAAGGTGCCGGGCAATGTTTTCGATCATCACGATGGCGTCATCCACCACAAACCCGGTGGAAATGGTGAGTGCCATCAGCGTGAGGTTGTTGATGGAAAAGCCCGCCAGGTAGATCACGCCGAAGGTGCCCACCAGCGATAGCGGCACGGCCACCGCCGGAATCAACGTGGCCCGCGCATCGCGCAGGAACAGGAAGATCACCATCACCACCAGCGCCACGGCCAGCAGCAACTCGAACTCAGTGTCATCCACCGAGGCGCGTATGGTGGTGGTGCGGTCGGCGATGATGCGCACGTCCACCGAGGCTGGTAGCGTGGACTGCAGCCGCGGCAGCAGGGCCTTGACCCGGTCCACTGTCTGGATCACGTTGGCGCCGGGCTGGCGTTGCACGTTCAGGATGACGCCGGGCGTCTGGTCGGCCCAGGCGGCCAGACGCAGGTTTTCGGCATCGTCCACGATCTGCGCCACGTCTTTCAGGCGCAAGGGGTTGCCGTTCTTCCAGGCAATGATCAGGTCCTGGTATTCGGCAGCCGACTTGAGCTGGTCATTGGCATCGATGGTGGAGGCGCGCTGCGCACCGTCGAAGCTGCCCTTGGCCTGGTTCACATTGGCTGCGGCAATAGCAGTGCGAATGTCATCGAGCGATAGCCCCAGGCTGGCCAGCGTTTGCGGGTTGGCCTGTATGCGCACGGCGGGTTTGCGGCCACCGGCAATGCTGACCAGGCCCACCCCGTCCACCTGCGAGAGCTTGGGGGCGAGCCGGTTCTCGGTCAGGTCATGCAGCTTGATAGCGGTGAGCGACGGTGAGGTCACGGCAATGGTGAGCACCGGCGCATCGGCCGGGTTGACCTTGCTGTAGACCGGTGGCATGGGCAAGTCGCTGGGCAGCAGGTTGCTGCCGGCGTTGATGGCGGCTTGCACTTCCTGCTCGGCCACATCCAGCGACAGGCCCAGCGAGAATCGCAGCGTGATGATGGACGCGCCACCCGAGCTGCTCGACGTCATCTGGCCCAGGCCCGGCATCTGTCCGAACTGACGCTCCAGCGGCGCGGTCACCGTGGTGGAAATCACATCCGGGCTGGCGCCCGGGTACAGCGTAGTGACCTCGATGGTGGGGTAGTCCACCTCGGGCAGGGCCGATAGCGGCAACAGCCGGTACGCCAGCAGACCCGAAAGCAAGATGGCCAGCATCAGCAGCGCGGTTGCCACCGGCCGCTCGATAAATATGCGCGACGGATTCATGGGGGCCTATTGCGGATTGAGCTTGGCACGCATCTTTTCGCGCCAGGCTTGGCGCTCTTCTGGCGTCATGTTGCGCAGCTTCTCGCGATCTTCGGGGGATAGGCTCTGGAAGAAGGCGCGGCGTTGCGCCGCTGCAGCGTCGTCGGCACCGGCGGCTCCCGCATTCTCGGCGGGGCCCTCCTTGCCGGCTGCAGGTTGGGGTGGTGCGCCTGCCGGAGCAGGTCTGGTGCCGGGGCCGAGAGCTGCAGGGGCTGGTGCTGCTGCGCCAGATGCCGCAGGTGCAGCACCATTGGCAGCCTTGCCGCCCTTGTCGCCGCCCTTCCAGTTGCCACCGCCACCCGGTTTGGCATTGGGAACTATGACTTCCACCTTGGCGCCATTGCGCAGCCGGTCCACACCGTCGATCACAATTTTTTCGCCTGGCTGCACAGCGCCTTCGACGGCCATCCAGTCGCCGTCCACCACGCCGGGTTTGATGACCCGTGTGCTCACCGTGTTGTCATCGCCGACGACGTACACATAAAAGCCCTGCGCACCCCGCAGTACGGCCGCTTGCGGCACAGCCAGCACATTGCTGAGCGTGTCGAGCTGCAGCCGCACGCTGACCGACTGGTTGGGGAACAGCGCATCGTCCTTGTTGGGGAACAAGGCCTTGACCTTGATGGTGTCGGTGCTGGCGTCAATCGCGTTGTCGATGGTCGCTACCTGGCCAGTGGCCAGCAGCTTGGCACTGCCTTTGTCCCAGGCCTCCACGCGCAGTGGCTGCTTGGCCTTGAGCTTGGCCTGCAGCACCGGCACTTGCGCCGCAGGGATGGAAAACACCAACGCGATTGGCCGCGTCTGTGCGATGGACACGATGCCGTTGGCATCCGAGGGTTGCACCACGTTGCCGATGTCGGCCTGCTTCAGACCGACGCGCCCGCTGGTGGGCGCCACGACCTTGGTGTAGGACAGTTGCAACTGCGCGCTGTCGAGCGCGCCGCGGTCCACCTTGACGGTGCCTTCGAGCTGACGCACCAGGGCCAACTGGGTATCGACCTGCTGTTTGGGGGCTGCGTCCTTGGCCACCAGGTCCTTGTAGCGTTGCAGGTCCAGCCGGGCGTTGTCGAGCTGGGCACTGTCACGTGCCAGTGCGCCTTCTGCCTGGCCCACGGCGGCCTGGAAAGAGCGCGGATCGATCTGTGCGAGCAGTTGGCCGGCCTGCACCTGCTGCCCTTCCTGGAACAGGATGCTCTGCAGCGTGCCGCTCACCTGCGCGTGGACCACTGCCGTGTTGGATGCGGTCAGGCTGCCAATGGCGCTGGCCGTGACCCGTATGTCCTGTAGCCGCGCGGCCATGACCGACACCGGCTGTACACCCGAACTGCCGCCAAAGCGGCGCGAACCGCCACCGGGCCCCATACCGGGTGGGCCGCCTGCAGCCTGACCCGTTGCGGCGGTATCACCAGCGTGCGGCGCGAATTTCCACCATGCAGCGCCGCCAGCTGCCAAAACCACCAGGGCGGTAAGTGCCCAAGTGCTGAGCTTGCCCGATTGGCTGCCTGCAACGGCGGAAGCGCTCGGTTGGCTTGGGGTGGATGGGTACATGCTTTGCCTGCTGCTCATAAGGTATGCCTTGGATGGAGACGGAGTCGAGATCAGCCGCGCGTGCAGGTCTGATGGGCTATGACCCCGATTGTTGCAACGAAGCCTCTTCAGTTGACGAAGGAAATGTGAAGCTACGGAACTTTACTTTTTCTTCACTGCTCAGGCATGAAACCGTGCGCGGCAAGGTGGATTATTGAGCCATCCGAAACGTCAGGAGAGTTGCACATGCATAAGCTCATTGCTTTTTCCACCTTGCTGATCGCCTCCGGCATCTGCCTGGCAGATGATGTGGGGCGGGTGATCTCCACTACACCAGTGGTTCAACAGGTGGGCGTTCCACGCAAGGTCTGCACCACCGAACAGGTGGCCGTGCAATCGCAGAAGTCAGGCGCAGGTGCCGCCATGGGCGCGATTGCCGGTGGCGCGATAGGCAACCAGGTGGGACGTGGCGCAGGTAATGCTGCGGCCACCATGCTGGGTATTGTGGGCGGCGCCATTTTGGGCGACAAGATTGAAGGCAGCCCACCGGCGCAGCTGCAGGACGTGCAGCATTGCAGCACCCAGGTCTTCTATGAAAACCGTACCGTGGCCTATAACGTGGTGTATGAGTTCGGTGGCAAGCAGTACACCGTGCAGATGCCGCAAGACCCTGGCCCCACCATTCGCTTGCAGGTCACGCCCATAGGTGCGGCGACGCAGGGCACCACCTCCACGTATTCAACCGCCCCTGTGGAATATGCACAAGCGCCGACCACTGTGATCGTGCCCGCTGCGCCGGTGTATTACGCACCCTCACCGGTCACGGTTGGCGTGGGTTTCGGGTATTGGGACCATCACCACTGGCATTGAGCAGATAGCTGATTGACGCGCCGCCGCGCCAGCTAGCGAAGCAACAACCAACTGATCAGCAGATAAACACCATAGACCACCAGAACGCCCAATGCGAACAGGCGCACCCGCGAGCGCAGGCGCCTTGCGTTGCGGGCTCTACGGTTGGGCGGCGGGGATGCAGGATGTGTTTTCAAAAACGCCTCCGTTCACAACCAACTGACGCTCATCTGCCGAGAGAATCTTCACCGGCGGCGGTGCGCCCAATCGGGCACCGGCGTCACGGTAGTCTTCCCACACGACGCGGTCCTCGATGACGGTGGTGGACACCGCACCTTTTGCGGTGGCAAAGCGGATTTCGCGGGCATGGGGCAGGTAGCTGATGGCCATGGCCGGTTGCTTGCACAGATAGGTGATGAAGCGGTCCGGGACGGCCGGCTGGTACACATTGAGCAAGTAGTACGCCGCACCTCCGGAAAGAATCATGAACAGGCCCAGCGCAATCAGCACACGGTGCTCACCGCCTTGCGCTACGGGCGCCGGTCGCACCGGCTTGGCCGTGGACGCGGGTGGCGTAGCGAGAGCGGCGTTGACGGGGGCAGCTTTGGCAACAGTGTGCTGCGCGGTTTCAGCTGCCACGGCCAAGGCCAGCACAGGCTGTGGCACAGCCGCATCTGCCCGCGGCGCATCCGGCGCGCTCTTCCACAGAATGCTCAGCAGAGACGGTGGCTTGGGCACGTCCTGCATGCGCTGTGCATTGGTCGCAATCACCCGGCTGATCTGCACCACAAAGCCGGCAGCGATCACCGGCACCACCAGGTTGGACAGGGTGGAGGCGCTGCTGAATGCGCCACCGAATATGGGGTCATCCATGATGAGCGAGCCGGACACGCCACCGAGGATGGCGCCACCCACCCACAGCAGATAGGGAAACACATCCATCAGTCGCGCCACATACAGACTGCCGAACATCAGGATGGGAATGCTCAACAGCAGGCCTGCCACCAGCATCTGCCAGTTGTTCTGGGTGATGGCCGAGAGCGCCAGCACGTTGTCCAGGCTCATCACGATGTCGGCCAGCACAATGGTCCTGGCCGCTGAAAAAATATCCTGCGCACTGGAGTGCTGCGGCCCGGCGCCATCGCCGGACTGCTGCAGGTTGTCCACGATCAGCTCGATCGAAATCTTCAGCAGCAGCAGGCCGCCTATCAGTTTGATCAGGGGCAGGTTCATGGCCAGCGTGGCGCAACTGGTCAGCACCAGCCGGGCCACAAATGCGCCCATCACCCCCAGCCACAGAGCCTTGGTGCGATGCTCCTTGGAGAGCGAGCGACATACCAGCGCAATGACGATGGCGTTGTCTCCGCTGAGCAGAATGTCCACCAGCAGCACGCCCAGTGCCACATTGAAGGACAGCAGTGAAGGATCCGTTTCCACCTTACTTGCGGCCGGCTGTGGCGGGGCCGTTTTTCAGGTTCCGCAAAAACTCGGTATCGGGTGAGAGAAACAGGCTGGGCCCGCTGTCGGCCAAGGCTTGCCGGTAGGTTTGCAGCGAGCGGTACAGGCGATAGAACTGCGGGTCGCGGCCAAAGGCGTCCGACAGCACCTGGTTGGCCTGGGCGTCACCCTGGCCGCGTGCAATCTTGGCGGTGCGTTGTGCCTCCGACAGAATGGCGGAGCGCTCCTTGTCCGCCTTGGACTGGATCTGCTGCGCCCACTCAGCGCCCTGGGCACGCAGCTCCTTGGCTTCGCGCTGGCGCTCCGACTTCATGCGCTCGTAGATGGCCTGGCTGGTTTCCAGTGGTAGGTCGGCCTTGCGAAAGCGCACCTCCGATACTTCCACGCCCAGTTGCTTGGCTTTCTGCTGCACTTCGGTCTCGATGCGTGACACCACCTTGGTCCGCTCTTCCGACAGGAGCGCAGGCAAGTTGATCTGCCCCAACTCCTTGCGCAGGGATGAGCTCACCAGTTGGCCGAGTTGCGCATTGGCCTGGTCCAGCGTGCGCAGTGACTGGTAGAACTGCAATGGATCCACGATACGGTAGTGTGCATAGGTCTGCACTTCGATGCGTTTCTGGTCCCCCAGAATCACCTGCTCCAGCGGCGGCTCCAGCAGCAACTGGCGGCTGTCATACAGGTTGACGGTGTCAACAAACGGAACTTTGAATTGCAGTCCCGGCACGCTGACCACGCCCACCGGCGCACCCAGGCGGATGATCAGGGCCTGCTCGGTCTCCGACACCACATAGGTGGTCATGGATACCAGCCAGAGAGCGGCGACGCCGGCGATGGATGCCCACAGGACGGGTCGCTTCATTTGCTGCTCTCCTTGGGTGCGTCCTTGGCCTTGTCGCCGATGTTCATGTACGGCATGACGGCAGAGGCGCCCTTGCCGGTGGTGTCCACAATCACGCGGGTGGACTTCTTGAGCAGCTCGTCCATGCTTTCCATATACAGGCGCCAGGCTGTCACGTCCTTGGACTTCACATAGCTGTTGTAGACCGACATGAAGCTCTTGGCATCGCCCTCGGCCAGCTTGACGGCCTGCTCCTTGTAGGCCTCGGCCTCCTGGGTGATCTTGGAAGCCTCGCCGCGGGCGCGCGGCAGGATGTCGTTGGCATAGGAGTCAGCCTCGTTGCGGGCACGCTCCTGGTCGGCACGGGCGCGCTGCACGTCGTTGAAGGCATCGATCACCGCAGCCGGCGGGTCCACGCGTTGCAGCTGCACCTGTGATACCAGAATGCCGGCATGCTCACGGTCCAGCAGCGTCTGCATCAGGTCGCGGGTCTGGTCGGCAATCTGCTGGCGTTTGTCCGACATGGCCGCCTGGATCGGTGTGCGGCCGATGATTTCGCGCAAGGCGCTCTCAGCCGCGATGCGCACCGACACCTCGGGGTTCTTGATACGGAACAGAAAGTCCTTGGCGTCCTTGATGCGCCAGAACACGGCGCATTCAGCCTCCAGAATGTTTTCGTCACCGGTGAGCATCTGGCGGTCGTGCGAGTCTTCGTTGGAGACATTGGTGGCAGCGCCCGTGCGCGCCGTGCCCAACTGCAGCTGATTGACCTGGGTGACCTTGGGCAGCAGCACCGACTCTACCGGGTAGGGCCAGTGGTAGTGCAGACCAGGGTCCACCGTTTCCTGGAACTTGCCAAAGCGCAGCACCACGCCTTGCTCATCAGGCTGCACCTTGTAGATGCCGGAGTTGATCCAGAGCAGCCCGATCACCACCGCCACCACCATGCCGCCGCGGCCCTTGAGGCCCAGCAACTGTGCGTAGTAAGCAAACCAGTTGCGCAAAGACTGCAGCGTGCTCATGCCAGCCACCCCATGCCCAGAGCCAACAGCAAAAAGATGCCCAGCAGCGCGCGATACGCCACGAACACCCAGGTGGAAAACTTCTCCAGAAAATGCATCAGCCCCCAGATGGCGGCAAAGGCCGAGACGCTACCCACCACTAAGCCCACTGCAAGGTGTTGCCACGCTTCCAGAGGAATATGCGCATGCCACAGCACCAGCAGTTCCTTGAGCCCGGCCAGCGCAATGGCGGGCAAGCCCAGCAAGAATGAAAACTGCGCCGCGTCTTCGCGGCGGAAGTTCAGGAACAGGGCACCGGTCAGGGTGGAGCCGGAACGCGACACACCGGGGATGAGCGCGCCCACCTGGGCCAAACCCACCCAGAGCGCATCGCGCAGACGCATATCGTGCATGCGGCGCTCATGCTTGCATTTCCATTCGGAGATGGCCAGCAGTGCCGCCATGACGATGCAGGCCACGGCAATGACCGGCAGGCCGCGCAGCGCAGAGCCGCAGGCGTTTAGCAGATGCGACAGCAGCAGTCCGGCGATGCCGATGGGAATGGTGGCCAGCACAATGCCCACCGACATGCGAAAGTGGGGCGACTGGTAATTGCGCACCTGGATCGCCTGCACCGTACCTTGCAACAGCGCGCGCACATCCTTGGCAAAGTAGGACAACACGGCGGCCAGTGCTGCGAGCTGCATGATGGCCGAGAACGCGGAGCCCGGATCAGTCCAGCCCAGCAGTGCGGGCACGATGCGCATATGCGCCGTCGATGAAATCGGCAGCAGCTCCGTGATTCCCTGCACGACACCGAGAAAACCAATCTGCAAATAATTCAATGAGGCGAAACCGATATCGATTCCATTGGTGCAAGCGGCAGACACTGGGAGATCCTTTGGTGAGTGCCAAATGGTAGCCAGAATCCCCTTGCAGTCTCAGGCCCAAAGCGACTTCACCAAACTTTACACAGGCTCATATTCCGCCGCGGGCATAGTTCTCAAAGTCGGCCAGCGGCACGGCCTTGCTGTAATAGTGGCCCTGGTAGGCATGGCAACCGGCTTCGGCGAGAAAGTTGCGTTGTGCTTCCATTTCCACGCCTTCCGCAATCAGGCTCAGGCCCAGGCTTTGGGCCAATGCAATGATGGTGCGTGTGATCGAGGCATTCTGGTGATCGCTCAGGATGTCCTTGACAAAAGACCGGTCCACCTTCAGCTGGTCCAGTGGCATTCGCTTGAGGTAGGCCAGCGACGAGTAGCCGGTGCCGAAGTCGTCCAGCGAGAAGGAAACGCCCTTGGCCTTGAGGGCAAACATTTTTTCCATAATGGTGGCTACGTCATCCACCAGCAGGCTCTCCGTAAGTTCCAGCTTGAGCCGTATGGGGTCTGTATCCAGTTTGTCCAAAGCGGCCATTACCTGCTCGACAAAATTTATCTGGCGGAACTGGTACGCGCTAACATTGACTGCCAGTGTGATGTGGGAGAGCACCGGGTCAGCAGACCAGCGCGCGAGCTGTTGGCATGCGGACTCCAACACCCAATTGCCCAGCGGCAAAATCAGGCCAGTCTCTTCGGCCAGGGGAATGAAATCTGCCGGCAACAACAATCCGCGTTGCGGATGCCGCCAGCGCACCAGTACCTCAGCACCAGTGACCCGGCCACTGCCTACGACCTGGGCCTGGTAGTACAGCTCAAACTGCTGCGCCTGCAGTGCCTGACGCATTTGAATTTCGAGCTCACCCCGTTCCAGCACGGCCGACTGCATGGCCGGGTCAAAAAACTGCAGGCGGTTGCGTCCAGTCTCCTTGCACTTGTACATGGCCAGGTCGGCCTGCTTGAGCAGGTCTTCTGGCAAGTCGGTGGCCAGGCTGAACAGGGTGGCGCCTATGCTGGCCGTGACGCGGCAGTCTGACGTACCCAGGTTGTAGGGTTGGTTGAGCGAGGCCAGAATTTTGTCGCCAACTTCCTGCGCCTGGGTTGCAGCTTCCTGGCGGCAATCGTGCAGCCTTTCAAGGACCACCACAAACTCATCCCCCCCCAGCCTTGCCACGGTGTCGCCTTCACGCACGCAAGCTTTCAAGCGCATGCCAACTTGCTGCAGCAGCAGGTCACCGGCATCGTGTCCCTGGATGTCATTGATGGCCTTGAACTGGTCCAGATCCAGAAACAGTACCGCGCCACACACCTTGTTGCGCAGCGCGCTTATGACGGCCTGGCTCAACCGGTCCAGTAAAAGGGTGCGATTCGGTAGCGACGTCAGGGGATCGAAAAAGGCCAGTTCATAAATGCGCTCTTCAGAGCGCTTGCGCGCGCTGATGTCGCGGATGTTGCACTGGATGACTGTGACGCCTTCGCATTCATAGACGTTGCTGACGAATTCCACGGCAATTCTTTTCCCGGCCTTGGTAACCAATGGCAGATCGTCGTAGCGCACGTACCCGAGTGTCTGCAGTTCCGCAAATTTGTCGCGGTTCTCGATGGCATCGGAAAATGCTCCCAGCTCCCACAGGTGTTTGCCCATCAGCTCCGTATGCGAATAGCCGAGCAGCTCGGTCAGAAACGGGTTGGCGTCCTCGATTTGTGATGTCGACGCATTGAGCAGCAGGATGCCGTCGCGCGCAGTCTCGAACAACCTGCGATAGCGGCCCTCTGACATCCGCAATGCCTTGAGCGCAGCCGGATCGCGGTTGTATTGCCTTTGGGCGCTCATAGGTAGGAGCCACCGGTATCTCGGCTGTGGGGTGGCAGATGCATGCCAGGCAATTGCGTGTGGTTCATACGGCAGTTGGAGTGAGCAGGCTCCATTCGGATGCGAATGGCAATCAACCTCTCGTGTTGGTTGTAAAGCCAGCCAACCGCAGGGTCTGTACGCCACCGAACGAGGTGCAGATGCACTCAATTTCGCCCGGGGTCTGCCACCGTACAGACCAGGGTCGGCATCTGCCGGATGCTCGTGCCATCTTCAATACATTGGCCCTTCGCCGATATTCACAGCCAACCATTCATGCCTGTACCCAACCACTCGCCAGCGCCGCATGCCGACAAGCAAAAGGCCCAATCGAATCTTTTGCTGGGAGCATTGCCGCACGCCCTGTTGGAGCGCTGGCTGCCGCAGCTAGAGCTGATGGAGTTGCCTCTGGGAAAGGTGTTGTATGAGGCCGGTGGGGTTGAAAAATACGTCTACTTTCCTACGTGCGGAATCGTTTCGCTTCTCTATGTCATGAAGAACGGCGATGCAGCTGAAATTGCGGTGGTTGGTTTTGAAGGGATTGTGGGTATTTCCCTGTTCATGGGAGGCAACTCGACGCCCAGCCATGCCGTGGTCCAGAGCGCGGGATGGTGCTTTCGCCTGAAGGCCAAGACGCTCAAAGACGACTTCGAGCAGTTCGGGCCGGTGGCCCATCTGTTGCTGCGCTACACGCAGGCACTCATTACCCAGATGGCCCAAACCGCAGTTTGCAACCGCCATCACTCGCTCGACCAGCAGCTCTGTCGTTGGTTGCTGCTCAGCCTGGATAGGTTGCCGGGAACCGAAATTGCCATGACCCAGGAACTCATTGCCAACATGCTGGGCGTGCGCAGGCAGGGGGTGACCGAATGCGCGGTCAAGTTGCAGGATGCCGGCCTGATTCGCTATTCACGCGGGCACATCACCGTATCGGACCGCAAGGGGCTGGAAGAGCGCGTGTGCGAGTGCTACGAGGTCGTCAAACACGAATACGATCGTCTGCTACCCGTTGCATAGAAGTACCTGCATGCTGCTTTCCAAGGTTGGCCGCGTGCAAGGCGGTATCTATCAGCGCCATCAGGTCATCAATGCGGTAGGGCTTGGTCAGATACCCGAACGCGCCTGCGTCCAGGCACTTTTGCTGCTGGCCCCGTGCCGCGCTGGACGTCAAGATCAGGACCGGGATGTGTTTTGTCAGCGCGTTTTCGCGCAGCAACAGCAGGGTCTCATAACCCGTGACACCCGGCATCACCATGTCCAACAAGATGATGTCCGGCTGCAAGGTTTGCGCCAACGCATAACCTAGCAATCCGTCCACTGCGGTATGCAACGCCAGGTTGGCTCGGCGTGCAATGAGTCGGCTGATCAGGTCTGCATTTGCCGCATTGTTTTCAATCTGCAGGACGATGCCTTGCCCGTTGCCGTATGCATCTCGTGCCCAATCGATGGGGGCGTTCACCCTATGCATGTAATGACTCCCTTCTGCATCGAGGCCCAGCCCGCGTCCATGCGGGGCAATTCAGCGTTTCGATCAGGCCACTTTATTTTTTTGTTCGGATCCTGTCTGTCCGTATGCGGACATTTGCGCAATACGCACAATTTCCTTGGCAATGTCTTCCGGTGACAGCACGAAATCGATGCAACCGCTGTCAATGGCACTCTGCGGCATATCGGGCTGTATGGCCGTATCGAGTTGCTGCGCAATGGTGATGCCACCGGCCTGTTTGAAATCACACAGCGCGGCGGCACCATCACCGTCGTAACCGGACACGATCACTGCAATGAGCTGGCCGTCCCAGAACGCTGCGAGCGAGTGCAGAAACACGGTGATCACATTGGGCCAGCCGCGCGGCTTGGATATGGGCTGGAGATGGAATTCACCTGACCGCACATGCAAGTCCAGGTTGGCCGGGATGATGAAGACGCGGTTGGGCACGATCAGCAGGCTCTCGGTGATCAGCTCCACCGGCATGGGGGTGAAGCGCGGGAGCACTTCGTGCAGCTGGGTCGGCATGATGGTGATGTGGTTGACGATCACGACTGCCACGCCCATGTCGGCCGGCAGATTTTTCAGAAGCCGGATGTAGGCGTCCAGTCCACCGGCAGATCCGCCTACGCAGACAATCGGAAAGTTGTTCACACAAAGCCCTTTTTCACCTTGGCATCGTAGGTCCTGGCCGGGGCGCGTTCCGTCTGCCACCACACAGATACTGTGCACCGGTCGGCGAGTGGTCCAGGCGGTGCGGTATGGTTCAATGGCTGTATAGAACGATCCAAGTGCGACCGAACATGCCATCGCCATCCGACATCCCAAGCTCCTCTTCGCCCACTCCCCACCCTTTGCGGGCCTGGGGTGCTGCAGTGCGCCCCCCCAGTCTGCTGCTGGCTATTGCGCCCGTGCTGGTAGGGGTGTCGTTGGGATACCGGCAAACCGGTCAGGTTGACCTGGTGCTGGCACTGTTGGCGCTTCTGGCCGCCGTTCTGATGCAGGTGATCACCAATCTGCAGAACGATGTGGGCTACACCCAGCGCGGGGCCGAGCACGTGGGGCAGCGTATCGGCCTGCCCCGCGCCACGGCGCTTGGGTGGCTGAGCCCCAGACAGGTTCGGTTGGCCATTGTGGTTTTGTCTGCACTGGCTACCGGCTTGGGTTTCTACATGGTTGCACTGCGCGGCTGGCCGGTGCTGGCATTGGGCAGCGCTTCTTTGCTGGCTGCCTTGGCGTATATGGGTGGCCCGCGTCCGATTGCCTATACCCCTTGGGGCGAAGCCACGGTGTTCGTGTTCTTTGGTCCGGTAGCGGTGCTGGGTACTGGGTGGCTGATGACCGGCGGCTTGAGTGGCACCGGCGTGTTCGCATCCATGGCTGTGGGCAGCATGGCTGCTGCCGCACTGGCGGTCAACAACCACCGTGACATGGCGCACGACAGACTGGCAGGGCGCAGGACGTTTGCCGTGGTGTACGGGGCACGTGCTTCACAGCGTTGGTTTGCCCTGCTGCTGTTCCTTCCGTTTGCGCTGGCTCTGGTGATGGCGCTGTTCGCTCAACAGTTCTGGCCCTTGCTGGTGTGGACGCTGGCGTGGCGGGCCTGGAACATCTACCGGGACTTTGGCGCGGTCACGCAAGGTGTTGCCTACAACGCCATCCTGTTTCGCACCTTCCGGCTGGGTTGGTGGTTTGCCGTCGCACTGTCGCTCTCAGCGTGGCTCCTCGCATAGCACGTAGCAGTCCTTGCCGCGTGTCTTGGCCTCATACATGGCCTCATCGGCCAGTGCCACCAGGGTGTCCACCTGATCGCCGTGTTGCGGATAGAACGAAACGCCAATGCTGGCCTTGACCACCACCGTGTGGCCGTCTTCGATCAGTATGGGGCGTCTGACTGCGGCCAACAGCCGCTCCAGCACAGTGGCATAGTCCGGGTCGGTGCCGTATTCGCAGAGCAGCAGGATGAACTCGTCCCCGCCCACGCGGGTGACCAGATCGCTGGCCCGCACGCACTCGGTCATGCGCTGGGCGCAAACCCTGAGAACCTGATCGCCGGCCGTATGGCCGTATTGGTCGTTGACCGCCTTGAAGCCGTCCAGGTCCAGATAGCAGATGGCAATCTGGCCGCCGGTGCGCCGGGCCGTGGCTATGGCGGTCTGCAGGCCTTCCTGCAGCATGCGGCGGTTGGGCAACTGCGTCAACTCGTCGTGCTGGGCCACGGCCTCCAGGGTCTGCTCGTTGTTCTTGGCCTGGGTAATGTCCACCAGAATCCAGAGCGACTCACGCAGGTTGTCTCCCAGCAGACTGCCACTGATGTCCAGCCAGAGCACCGAGCCGTCCTTGCGTCGCAACTGGGCCTGGAAGCGGAACGTGTTTCTGCTGTCCAGTGCCACATAGGCGCGCTCTCCGATGTCTGCATACGATTCCGAGTCGGGGTACAGCATGCGTACCGACTGGCCATCGAGCTCTGCGTCCGAGTAACCCAGATTTCTGGTGACCCATTTGTTGTGCCACAGGATCTTGCGGTCTGCCAGCTTGATGATGCCGACCATGTCGTTGTTGAGCATGATCTCCTGTTCCTGGGTGATGGCCTGTAGTGCAGCTTCATACGCGTTGCGGCTGCGTATGACCCTTCTTCCCAGCACATAGGCCATCGCCAGTGAACTGCTGACCAGCAGAAGCGCTACCCCGGCGAATCGCAACAGGGAGGACTGGATGGGGCCGTTCAGTTCGTGCTGCGGTATGCCGATGGCCACGGTCCAGCCGGTTGTCGCCGAGCGCTCATAGGCCGTGCTCACTACCTCCCCGTCGGCTGTGCGCGAGAGAAACATCCCCTTGTAGCCTTGCTGCACCTGTTCTATCAGCGTGGGCGAGGCGGACATTCCAATGAGCTTTTCGGGCGCTCGGGACCGTCCGGCAATGCGCATGTCTCGATCCAGGACCGCGCCGGTCCATGTGGGCACCATCTTTTGTTCCGTGAAGATGGCGCTGATCACTGCCGGGCGCAGGGCCACACCGATGACATAGCGGACCTGGTCCTGTTCCATCACAGGGGCCATCAGCAGAATCAGCGGCTCCGGTATGACCTTGCCCCGGGGAAAGACACCCGCAATGGCGGGCTCTCGAGTCTGCACAGCCGTTTCCACGGTTTGCGGTGAAATCGTTTGCTGCCCGGGGATGTGTAACGCAGGCTCGCTGAAGACAATCGCTTTGGTGACCGGGTCGATCAGGGCCAGACTGGCCCACTCCGGCTTGTCGGCCAGAATACGTTTGGCGTGCAGCGCAAAGCGCTGGTTGTCGGCCACGTTGAAGCGCAGTTCCGTACCCGCTACTTGCATGGAGCTGAATTGCCCCTTGAGCTCACGATCCACCGCAACCCGGATGGCACGTGCCAAACCCACCAGCTCCGCTTGCGCATCTGATTGTTTTTGCTGGACCACCGTCCAGCTTGCAAAGGCGGCAAAAGCCACCAAGGGAGCAATGGCTGCAAAAACAACCAAGGCCAGCGACCAACCCGTGGCACCAAATGCCTTGCGGGGGACGGATGCGACCCGTCTTGCCATTTCTCTCATATGTGTAGTCCAACTGCTAACAGGCATGTCCGCGGCGCAAGACATAGGGCTCTTACAGTTTCAGATTATGGGGAAGCCATAACGACGGGTATTGATGCGTGTCAATATTCGCTTGTGAGCCGTAGCGATACCATGTGCCGGAGACAATATCGGCCCAGAGGACCTTACCCGGAAAAAAGCGCCATGCCCGATACAAAAGCGTCCAGTGACATTGCCGTAGACAGGGCAACCCGTTTCGCGGCAGGAACAACCGTTCTGACCTATGCCACCCTGGCGGCCTTGTGGATACTGGTGTCCGACTATGTGGTGGCCTGGATGTTTCAGGATCCGGGGCTCATTGCCCGGGCCAGCACGCTCAAGGGGTGGTTGTTCGTGGGTGTGACGACGGTGCTGCTGTACCGTTTGATCCGGCGTTTGCAACAGCAGATTGGGGCGACCTTGCAACAGGAGCTGCGGGTCCGCGACGAGCAGGCTCAGCTGCGTCAGCTGCTCAACAGCATCGTGGAAGGCGCCTCCGACGCCATCTTTGCCAAGGATCTGGAAGGCCGTTACCTGCTGTGCAATATGGAATCCGCACGCGTGACCGGACTCACCGTGGCGCAGATGCTGGGTCAGAAGGAGGCGGCAGTCTTCCCGGAACAGTCTGAAAGCATTCGGCAGAACGACGTGCGTGTTCTGCAGGAAGGCGTCACACTGACTTTCGAGGAGACGGTTTCCACCATCGACGGTGAGCGCACCTATCTGTCAACCAAGGGACCGTTGCGTTCTGCGGATGGGCGGATCTACGGGCTGTTTGGACTGGCGCACGACATCACCGAGCGCAAGCGCATGGAAAACACGCTGTTTGAAAGCGAGGCACGGCTGCAGACCTTGATCCGCTCCATTCCCGATCTGGTCTGGCTCAAGGATTTGCAAGGTGTCTATCTGGCCTGCAACCCGCAGTTCGAGAAGTTTTTCGGGGCCAAGGAAAAGGACATTCTGGGCAAGTCGGACTACGACTTCGTGGACAAGGAACTGGCCGATTTCTTCCGCGCCAATGACCAGAAAGCCATGGACAAGGAAGGGCCCAGTGTCAACGAGGAGTGGGTCACATTTGCGTCGGATGGGCGCCGGGCACTGCTGGAAACCACCAAGGTGGCACTACGTGCGCAGGATGGCAAGATCATCGGCGTGCTGGGAATTGGTCACGACATCACCGAGCGGTACCAACTGCACGAGTCGGTTGAAAGAAGCCGTATCCGTTTGCAGACGATACTCAAGACGTCCAGTGACGGCATTCACATTCTCGATGCCGAAGGGACCTTGGTAGAAGCCAATGACGCGTTTCTGGACATGTTGGGGCTGAGCAAGAGCGACATCGGTGCTATGCGCGTCACGGACTGGGACGCACAGCTGAGCTGGGACGAAATCAAGAAATTCAATGACGGACTGGTCAAGACGCAAGGCAAGACACTGTTCGAAACACGCCATCGCCGCCGCGACGGAAGCATCATCGACGTGGAAATCAGCGCGTCGGGCATAGAGATCGATGGCAAGGGCTATCTCTATGCGGCATCGCGCGACATCTCATTGCGCAAGCAAATGCAGTTGGCACTGGTGGAGAGCGAGAAGCGCTACCGTACGATTCTGGAGTGGGCGCCGGATCCCATCGTGGTGCAGCGTAACGGCAGGTTGCTGTACCTCAATCCGGCTGCGGTGAAACTCTTTGGTGCTGCGTCGGAGGAAGAACTGCGACAGACCCCGGTCATTGCACTGGTGCATCCGGATAGCCGTGAAAGGTCGCTGCAGCGTTCACGCAGGCTCGATGAGGGGGCGCAGGTGAATCCGCTCATCGAGCAGCGCTACCTCAAGCTGGATGGAACGTCCATAGATGTCGAGGTGCAGAGCAGGTGGATTCAGTTTGACGGGGCGCCGGCGGTACTGGTTGCCATCCGTGACGTCACCGAGCGCAAGGCGGCATCCCAAAAAATAGAACACCTGGCTTTCTACGATCCCTTGACCAACCTACCCAATCGGCGCCTCATGTTGGACCGGCTCGACCAGGCCCTGATCGGTTGTGCACGCCAGGAATGCCAGGGGGCTCTGATGATGATTGATTTGGACAACTTCAAGTTGCTCAACGACACACTGGGCCATGCAACCGGCGATCGGCTGCTGACAGAGGTGGCCTGCCGCTTGCGCAACAGCATTCGGGAGGGGGACACGGTGGCACGTATGGGTGGCGATGAGTTCATCGTCATCCTGAAGGATCTGGGCGACAACGAACTGGCGGCTGTGCAGGCGGAACAGGTGGCCAACAAGATACTGTCCAGCCTGGGGCAGGCGTACTTGCTTCACACCGGAGAAGGGCCGAACGCTGCCAGTGACCGTGCTTACTACTGTACTTCCAGTATCGGCATTGCCATGTTCAAGGACCATTCGGTCTCCGTGAATGACCTCTTGCGGCGCGCAGACACGGCGATGTACCAGGCCAAGGCCGGGGGTAAGAATATGCTGCGATTCTTTGACATCGAAATGCAGACGTTGGTTACCCAACGGGCAGCTGTCGAGGTGGAACTGCGCACGGCCATCAAGGAAGGGCAGTTGGTGTTGCACTACCAGCCGCAGGTGGATTCTGCTGGGCAGGTGACAGGTTCCGAGGCGCTGGTACGCTGGCAGCACCCCTCGCGTGGCTTGCTGGGGCCGGGCAGCTTCATTGCACTGGCAGAGGAGTCGGGCCTGATCGTTCCTTTGGGGCAGTGGGTGCTGGATGCAGCATGCCTGCAGCTCGCCAGGTGGTCCACCAATCCGCTGCTGAGCGCGCTCACACTGGCCGTCAACGTCAGTGCACGTCAATTTGCGCAGAGCGCCTTTGTGGAAGTCGTGCTGGAAATCGTGAACCGGCACGCCATTGCACCGGGACGACTCAAGCTTGAGCTGACTGAGAGCCTGTTGCTGGAAAACACCGAGTCCGTTATCCAGAAAATGAGCCAACTCAGGGCGCGGGGCATCATGTTTTCCCTTGACGATTTCGGCACAGGCTATTCGTCTCTGTCCTATCTCAAGCGGCTGCCCCTGGACCAGCTCAAGATTGATCAGACCTTCATCCGCGACGTGCTGACCGACCCCAATGACGCAGCCATAGCGCGCACGGTGGTGACGCTGGGACGCAGCCTGGGTCTGAACGTCATTGCCGAAGGGGTGGAGACCCTGGAGCAACGCGAATGGTTGATTCGCAATGGTTGCTTTGTCTTCCAGGGGTACTTCTACAGCCGCCCGGTCACAGCCCCTGCATTTGAGGCGTATGTCATGCGGGGTGGTCAATCCGATGCATCTGCTTGAAATTCCCCTGCCACCCGGTCTCATTGCCGTCACTGGCGACGAGCGCACTGGCAAGACCAGCCTGTTGCGTCGCCTGAGCGGTGACCTTGCGGCCCCGCCGGGCGTGTCCGCGGTCATTGATGCGCTGTGGCTGGACCTGTCCTTGCCTGGGCATGACGAGCAGACCGCGCAGCAAGTGTGGGACGCGCTGCGTGCACGCTGCGCGCGCTGGAACGCGGCCCTGCATGCTGAGCTGGTGGATGCCTTGACTTTGACAGACCACCAGGAAAAGAAGTTGTTCATGCTCTCCACCGGCAGCCGTCGCAAGGTTGCCATTGCAGCGCTGCTGGCCAGCGGTGCAACCGTGACCTGCCTGGACCAGCCCTACGCCGCCCTGGATCAGGCGTCCATCCGGGTGATACGCGCCTTTCTGGGCGATATGGCGGCGCACACTACGCGCAGTTGGGTGGTGGCAGACTATGCGGCGGACCCAGACCTGCCTTGGCGGCGGGTTGTCGCTCTGGACTGAATCTTTAGCGCCCTATTTGTAGCGCCGTTGGCCGGGCCAGTACACGTCGATCTCCTTGCGCTTGCCCTGGTTCTCCGGCTTGCAGCAAAACATGCCCGGACCGTACGGACAGCCCCAGTATTTCGTGTTTTCGGGGTGGAGCGGATTGGGTTGCCTGTGCTCGCGCACCGTGGAGACTTCTCCGCAGCCAGCACATACCTTTTTCTTGTCACCCAATCCGATGAAGTTCAGCAAGCCCATGTCCATCTCCAGTGAAACGTTGTTGATAGTCGATCCTGGGCCTTGTGGATGAAGTGCTGGTTCCGTGTGAAAGGGGTTGCCAGTGCTTCAGACAATGCTGGTCGCAATATGGTCGAGATCATTGGCAGGCAGCTTTGCCGCACAGACCTCGTTGTGAATGGGTGCCGTCATTGGAATAACCTGCGTCACGTACTGCACCGAAGCAAACTGCCGGGTGGCACTGTCGATTTCCGCGGGAGTTCCCTTCACCTTCAACAGATACTTGTATACGCACAGCGCCGAATCGCAACGCACCAGGGCATTGTGCGTAGCCTTGACGGGGCTCAGTAAGGCAGCAGCGATAAAGAGCGCACACAAGATGAGTGCGCTTCCCATCATGGTAATCAGGACCGATACGACCGGTCCGGCCGAGGCGTAGAAGCCATGCGGTTGCAGGAAGTCGGCAGCGGGTGAAATCAGAATTCCCAGAATGCAACCCAGAAAGGCGCCATTGCAGCCCCAGGCAATCATTCTGTTGCGGATGCTCGCGACTTGTCTTGGCGGGCCTTCGGCTTGGAAGACACGTCCCAGGCGAAGAATATTGTCGGTTGACACGCCTGTTTTCAACAGATCGAGGATGGCTTGCTCAGCGTGGGCTTGGGTGGTGCAGATGAAGGTGCAGCTTGATTCGTCAGGGTTGGGTGGCATGGCTATTCCTCTTGTTCTTGGACTGGACGCCAAGGCTGTGGGCTGATCCAGGGCGATGCGCGCTACGACAGCGCGTGTAAAACATGCAACGCACGACATGGCAAACGGCGCCGGAGTTCGCTCCAGCGCCGCATGACGTGCTGGCGTTTATGCTTTCTTGCGCCGCGCTGCCCCCAGCAAGCCCACAGCTCCCAGTCCCATGAGCGTCACAGTGCCTGGCTCTGGTACGTCATTGGTGGGTGCTGCTCGGTCATCCCACGAGGCCGCCCAGCCCGAGTCGGTGGTGATGATGCCGGAGAAGTTGACGTCCAGCATGAAGTTCTGCCCCTGGGAAAGTTGCTTTCCCTCAGGTGCTGTAAACAGCACCTGCTGATACAGACCACTGATGGTATCCAGGAGGCTGTAGGTCGCTGCCCAGGACGCCCAACTGGTGGAGTCGCCAGCAATTTCCTGCACCATGAATCCATTGCTCAGACCGGACGCGACCGGGGTCTGAATGATGCCTTTGAATCCCGAACCCTGCTGGCTCTTGTTGATTGTCAATTGAAACGAATTGGCCCAGTTGCCCAGTCCATTGCTGAAATTGAGGATGTTGAACGCCTGTGCAGTTTCCTGTTGATCGGCCATCGTGAAGCTGCTGTTGATGTTGGAAGGGCCGTCGCTGGTGACCCACGTGTTACCGAGGTTGTCCACGCCGCTCACAACACCGGTTGTGGCGGTGTTGCTCCCGGAGAAGCTCACTTCCACTGCCTGGGCTGGCAACGCCAGCACCGCCAGACTGACGGCCGACAAGGCCAGGGAATATTTCCCCAATACATTTTTCATATGAAACTTTCCAAGTTGGATACAAGCAAAATTGCAGTAGACGATTCACCCTTCAACAGAAACATGAAAGTCCATTGCACGCATGCAAGCAGACGTTGAATTGAAAATCTCCACCTGCTCGCGATGACATGGTCGCCAAGCAAGCGGCGCTTGTATGTACGTTGCACCCCGTAGCGCCGGTATCTCTGCCAATGGGGCAATGCGTTGGTTTGGGTTGGCTATCGCACAGACCAGTGCGCCTGCCTTTGGCACGCTGTACCCCTGTCATCGCCTTTTGCGGTGAATGGGGAATCAATATGCCTGCTGTTCCAAGCGCTCAACAAAGTATTCGTCGTTGCGTCGGCATCGCCATGGTGGCGCTGCTCTGTGCCCATGTGGCTACCGTGGCCGCGCAGGACCGTGGCGAAAGGGCACGCCGCTTCGAGGCGGATCAACGTGCTTGCCAGGACGGCAAGTCCGGTCAGGCTTTCGAGCCCTGCATGAAAGAAGCCAGGGCGGTACAGGCCCAGCGTCTGGACTCCACGCCTTCTGCCGACGCGGAACAACTCCGGCGCAACGGCCTGATGCGTTGTGATGCACTCAAAGGTGATGATCGGGTGGCCTGCGACGCCAGAATGCGCGGCGAAGGCACGGTCAGCGGCAGCGTTGCCGGTGGTGGGATCTTGCGGGAACTGATCACCACCGATGCACCGGACGGCGCACCACCAAAGCCAGCGCCTGCTGAGTCTGTTCATGGGCAATGAGCGCATGGCCCATCAGAGCCACAACCGATGAATCGAGGGTAGAGTCAGGTGGCTAGCGTTTTGAACATGACATAGGCGTCCACATAGCCGAGAGCTTTGTGTTGAAACGCGCCGGGGAGTGTTCCCACGATGGAAAAGCCGTGCTTCTTCCACAGGTTCACGGCTACTGCATTGGTAGACACAACCAGGTTGAATTGCATGGCCTTGAAACCGCGCTTCACCGCTTCGACTTGGGAGTGCTCGCACATTGCCGATGCGACACCTTGCCCCCGGGCGCTGGGTGCCACAACATATCCACAGTTGCTGACATGTGAGCCAAGTCCGGGCTGGTTGGATTGAAGCTTGTAGGTACCGAGCAATGAACCATCCTCTGCCACAGCGACATACGTGGCGGCAGGTGTTTCAATCCAGACTTTGTGGACCTCCGCTTCAGTGCTTTCGGGGGCGTATGCATAGGTGTCACCGGCTGCGAAAGTGGTGTGGAGCAGAGGCCATAGAAGGGGCCAATCCTTGGGTTCGTAGGGGCGTATGGTTGTTGGCATGGTCCGTAGGTTAGCCGATCAGTGCCACGGCCTTGATCTGCACCCACACCGGCATGCCAGGCGCCAGTTCCAGCTGCGCGGCGGCGCGCTGGGTCAGCCGGGCGAGCAGGGGCGATGTGCCTACATGCAGGCGCAGCAACGCAAGTGCCGGGTGGTAGTCGGTAGCCATCTGGTCAATGGTGGCGGGCAGGCAGTTCTGGATGCTGATGCCGCCCACCTGTTCGCGGGCGATGGATACGTCACGCGCCAGTATGCGCACCCGCACCGCATGGCCTACCGGATGTCCACCGTCGCGCACCCACAGGCTGCCGCCCGGAAACTCCACGCGCGCCAGGTGCCATGCCAGATCACGCTCGACCACCACGGCTTGCAGCACCACACCAGCGTCTTCGCCCAGATGCACCGGCAGGTCCAGCCGGGCCAGCGTGTCGGTAAGCGGCCCACTGGCCACCACACGCCCCTGATCCATCAGCACCATGTGGTCGGCCAGCCGGGCCACTTCGTCCGGTGCGTGGCTGACGTAGATCACCGGAATGTCGAGCTCGTCATGCAGGCGCTCCAGATACGGCAGGAACTCGTTCTTGCGCGACTGGTCCAGCGCCGCCAACGGCTCGTCCATCAGCAGCAGGCGCGGACTGGTCAGCAGCGCACGTGCAATGGCCACGCGCTGGCGCTCACCACCCGACAGACCCTGCGGCATACGGTCCAGCAAATGGGCAATGCCCAGCAGCGCTACCACGTCGTCCCACGCTACCTTGCGCTGCGCTGGCGTGACCCGCTTCAGACCGTACTGCAAATTGCGCCGCACATCCAGATGCGGGAACAGCCCCGCCTCCTGGAACACGTAGCCCAAGGGGCGCTGGTGCGTGGGCAGGAAGGACTGCGGGCTTTGCCACTCCTCGCCGTTCACGGTCAGTTGCCCTTGCGGTGCACGGGTTAGGCCGGCCATGCAGCGCAGTACCGACGTCTTGCCGCACCCCGAGGGGCCGAACAAGGCCGTAACGCCCTTGCCCGGCAGGTCCAGGTTCACATCCAGCGTGAAGCTGGGGTAGGACAGATGGAACTGTGCGTGGATGCTCATGAAGTCCGGTTCCAGCCGCGGCTGTACAGCACCAGCAGCACCACGAACGAAAAGACCAGCATGCCGCCAGCCAGCCAGTGCGCGTTGGCGTATTCCAGCGCTTCCACATGGTTGTAGATGGCCATGGACAGCACCTGTGTCTTGCCCGGGATATTGCCGCCAATCATCAGCACCACACCAAACTCACCCACCGTGTGGGCAAAGCCCAGCACCGCCGCGGTGATGAAGCCAGGGCGCGCCAGCGGCAGGGCCACGGTGAAGAAGGCATCCCAGGGCGAGGCGCGCAAGGTGGCAGCGGCCTGCAATGGTTGCTCGCCCATGGCAACAAAGGCCTGCTGCAGCGGCTGCACGACAAAGGGCATGGAGTAGATCACCGAGCCCACCACCAGGCCGGCAAAGGTAAAGGGCAGCAGCCCCAGACCCAAGGACTGTGTTATTTGACCCACGGGCCCTTGCGGCCCCATCAGCACCAGCAGATAGAAGCCCAGCACTGCAGGCGGCAGCACCAGCGGCAGCGTCACGATGGCGCCCACCACATGACGCAGGCGTGAGCGGCTGCGCGCCAGCCACCAGGCCACGGGCGTGCCAAACAGCAGCAATAGCAAGGTGGTGAGCCCGGCGAGTTTGGCGCTCAGGGCAATGGCGGCGATGTCAGCAGACATGGGCAATGGGATCTATTCCTCTTTGGCGTAGCACTTGTTGTAGTCCGCACATTCGCCGCACGACGGTGCCGGGCATACATAGATGCCCTCGCGGCTGCAGTAGTGGCGGTAGAGGAACTTCTTCCACTTCATGTCACCCGTGTTCAGCGCGGCCAGTGCCGGAAAGGCGGTGGTCATCAACAGGGACAGCTCGCCCCGGTTGGCCAGGCCCAGGTCTTGCCACAGATGGTCCCGGCCGGAGCAGCCGTAGGCCACAATCTGCGCCAGCCAGACTTCGGATGCACTTTGGTGAGCGCGGTATTCCAGCAGCAGGTTCTGCAGATCCTCCTGCTCCACGATGGCTTCGCCGGGGCCGTCTTCCAGCCACAGCGTGTCGCCGTCAAAGTAGTCCTGCCAAAGTGTTTGAAATGTCGCCAGTGGCAAACCCAGTGTGGCACTCAGAACGCCCAGGTTCAGCGAGCGCCCGGCCAGCATGCTGGCCAGCACGGAACGCAAAGGATCAGCCTGTGCAGCAGCACTTGCAGGCCGTGCCAGCAACTCGGCTTGCAGCAGCTCCCTGTGGTTGTGTGATGCATTCATGGCAGGCGACGAAAATGGACTTGCACGTCCTTGGGGCTGGCAGTGTAGGGCGCTGACGTTACCAGAAAGTCCGCGCCTGCGGCCACATAGGCGGCAGCATTGTCAGCGCGCACACCGCCTGCAGCAGCCAGCAGTGCGCAGCCGCCTCCGTGCGGTCCTATGGCAGCGCGGCAAGCAGCGACTTGCTCTGGCGTGAACTTCTCCAGTTGCAGCACATCGGCATCTGCCCACTGAAGCGCCTCATGTACCGAGGCCACTTCGACCACGATTTTCTTCTCGGGCTGCTGGCGGCGCAGGCGTGCCAGTGTGGCGGCCGGTGGTTCGTCCAGAAACAGGCGGTGCTCTGCAAACACCAGTAGGGTTTCCGACAGGCCCAGCCGGTGCATGGTGGCGCCACCTGCCTGTACTGCCTTCACGGACAAGGCCTTGGTGCCCGGCACGTTCTTGCGGGTACAGGCAACGGCTACGCCTTGCGCAGCCGCCACGATGGCAGCGGCTGCGCTGCCAATGCCGCTGGCCCACTCGATCAGCGTCTGTGCGGATTTCCAGGCGCTGTGCAGTGCTGTGGCCGAACCGCGGGCCTCCAACATCAGCCCGTCGGCCTGCAGCAGGCTGCCGCTGGTCGCAACCACTATGCTTTGGGCTCCGGCCAGGGTGAACAGGCGCGCGGCTTCTTCGGTGGCAACCACGGTCATGGCCTGGCGTGCATGGAAGGCGATGTGCGCTGCCTGTGCACCGATGCCCAACGCTTGCGTCGTCAGGTCGCCGCAGGGCACGTCGTCGGCCAGCAGGGCCAGCAATTGGGTGTCGTTGAGTGCCAGCATGGATGCGCACCTAGTGCCGGGAGAACAGGTCACGCACCTTGCACAAGGTGGTGGTGATGTCAAAGCGCGTGTCCGGCAGGGCAACACCTGCCAAGATTTTTTCCAAGGCCTGCGTGGGTTGGGTCTCGCCGGTCAGTAGTACCTGCGTGCCCCACTTCTGCATGTGGCTGATGTAGCCGTCACCGGCACTGGCCGCCACCACAATCTCCACACCGTGCAAGGGGTGCGGGCCGTCGTCATGGAAGTTGTGTGGCAACTGCTCTGTGGTAAGCACCACGCGCTGCGGCTGCAGCACCGGCGTGCCGGGCTGGCAGTCAAACACCAGCCAGTCGTGCGCCTTGCCCGCATGGCCTGCGACCTGGCTCCAGTCGTCCTTGGTTGCCACTGCAATTTTCATGGTTCAGGTTCCGGTTGCCTTCAATTCCAGCTCAGCAAGCCATTTCCATGCCCGCTGCTGCTGCATCAGGAAAACTCGTAGCCAAACGACTTGATCACCGCACGGGCCTTGTCGCCCTTGAGGTACTTCATCAGCGCTTCCACTGCGGCATTGCCCTTGCCCTTTTCCAGAATGATGGCGTCCTGTTTGATGGGGGTGTACAGGTTGGCGGGCACCAGCCAGGAAGAGCCTTCGATCTTGCCGTCCTTGAGCACTTGCGAGAGCGCCACAAAGCCCAGCTCCGCGTTGCCGCTGGCAATGTACTGGTAGGCCTGTGTGATGTTCTCTGCAGTCACGACCTTGGTTTGTAGGGTTTCGTACACGCCCAGTGCCTTCATGGTCTCCACGCCGGCAGCGCCGTAGGGTGCAAGCTTGGGGTCGGCCAGGGACAGGTGCTCAAAGCCGCCCTTCTTCAACACGGACCCCGCGCCGTCTAACAGTCCAGCCTTGGCCGACCACAGCACCAGCTTACCCACCGCGTAGGTGAATTGGCTGGGCCCCGTGGCCGCACCTTCCTTTGCCAACTTGGTCGGCGTTTCATCATCCGCAGCCAGCAGGATTTCAAACGGTGCGCCGTTCTTGATCTGGGCGTAGAACTTGCCGGTGGATCCAAAGGATGCAACCACCTTGTGGCCGGTTTCCTTCTCGAATTCTGTTGCAATCAGCTTCATGGGCGCGGTGAAGTTGGCAGCCACGGCCACCGAAATTTCTTCGGCATGCGCGGGCAAAACGGTGAAGAGAAGGGCCGCCAACAGACCCGATACGCGATGAGAAATGTTCATGACAACTCCTTGGTAAATAAATCAGTCGACGGCAGCCAGGAACACGGCAGACGCCTTGAATACGGCAGTGGCAGTCTGGCCCGCCACCAGATCCAGCCGCTTGACGCTGTCATCGGTGATGACAGCGGTGATCACGTGTTGCCCGCCCGGAAGCGAGAGCGTGACTTCGGCGTTCACCGGCCCTTGCTGGATGCGGGTGACGGTACCGGTGAAGCGGTTGCGCGCGGAGATGCGCTTGTCATCCCCCACCAGCATCAGGATAGAGGAAGCTTTGACAAAGGCCAGCACGTCGCGGCCCACACGCAAGTCCATCTCTTCCGCCGACTCGCGCGTGACGATGGCGGTGAGTTGCAGCGTGGGCGAGAGCGCTATCGTGACTTCGGTGTCCACCACGCCCTCCTTGACATCTACCACCGGGCCGGCGAACTGGTTGCGCGCACTGGTCTTCATGGACATTCTCCTGAGAATCTGACGGAAGTCGTCGACATCGCACACGCCACTTTGCTGCAGATTGCTGGTGAGTTTTTCCAGCGCCAGTTGCGACTCTTTTTCCAGCGCGCGGTAGAAGGCAATCAGGCGCCGGGCAAAGGCAGTGAGTTCGGTACCGCCGCCATGTTTGCCGCCGGCAATGCGCGTCACCAGCGGCTCGGGTGCCACGTTGTTCATGTCGTCCACTGCATCCCAGGCCGCCTTGTACGACAGGGGAACGGCCTTGGCAGCCTGCGAGATGGAGCCCGTCTTGTCGATGGCCTCCAGCAGACGGATGCGCTTGTCGCCCAGAAAGTTGCCCAAGCCCGTGTCGATCTGCAGCTTGCCGGTCAGCTTGGTGGCGGTGGTTTTCAAAGGCATGTGGTGTCGGGCCAACGAAGTTGGCGTTGTGGTGGAAAAGGAAAAACGCTTGGGTGCACCATGGACTGTCGTTCAACCGGGCTTTGGCCCCTCACAACAGGAAACTCACCATGACCATCAGCGCACGCAATGTATTCAAAGGCACCGTTACCGAGATCAAGGATGGTCCCATCAATGCCGAGATCGAAATCACCACGGCGGGTGGCGACAAGATCGTGGCCATGCTGACCGAAGCCAGCGTCAAGTCGCTGGGTCTGGCCAAAGGCGCGCAAGCCGTGGCAGTCGTCAAGACGCCCTGGGTGACCTTGCTGTCGAGGACACCCGAATACCGCTTTAGTGCCCGCAACCAGCTCAAGGGCACGGTCAGCACCCTGACCAAGGGCGGCGTCAACTCCCACGTTAAGGTGGCACTGGCCGGTGGGGCCACTGTCAGTGCCATGGTGACCAACGATGCCGTGGTCGAACTGGGCCTGGCTGAAGGCGCAGCGGTGATTGCGCTGTTCAAGGCCAGCCATGTGCTGGTTGGCGTGCCGGTCTGAGCGTTGGGTAGACGCGTTCATTTTCTGCACATGGACAGGGCGGGAAAGCGCTTGCGCGCCTCCAGCCAATTTCGGAGATCCTGAAGCTGCGGTGCAGGCACAGTGGCGCTGCCGTCGTCAGGTATTTCGTGGCATACCCGCGCGGGCGCGGTTTGCCCCAAGCCTTCTGCCGCGGCGTACCCGCGCGCCGCCTCGGTTGGCGGCAGTTCGCTTGGAGCAAGGGGCTGAGGGCTGCACATGGTTTCAGTCCACCAGCGTGGCCCGTATGTCGGCCAGCCAGCGTACATGGCGTGGTCCGGTCTTGCTGTCCTGCAATGAGATCAGTGCAAAGCGCCCCTCTTCGTCGCCAAGCGGTTTGCTTTCCTTGGTCACCATGACGTAGACGCCTTCACCAATGGACGTGTTGTAGAGCTCGTTCCAGGAGAACACGGCCTTGTAGTCATCGGTAGCCGTGGCAACTACGATGGTTTTCTTCAGATCGTTGTGGTCCCTGGCAACGATCTGCGCCTTGTCCAGCAGATCGGTCAGGCGGATGCCGCTATAGCCCGAGAGCACCCGCAAGATATCGCCGGTTCGTCCGCGCAAGGGAGTGTCGGCAATCGTGACCTTGGCGAAGTCGCCCAGTGTTTCTGGTGTCAGCAGCACATCGCGTTGCACCCGGCCACCCACGCGCAACTGCAGGCTGACACGACCGGCAGCGTCGCCGCCCGCCGCAGGGTGGGCTACCGCCATCGTCGAGCCCAGAGCCAGCAGGCCACACAACAGCCTGCGGTGATTGTCAGGGGGACCAGTCATCATGCTCTGCCTTTCATGTTGGTTACAGGACACGGTGGCGCACAAGAGGCGACAAATCCGACAAAACCCGTGATCGCTATAGCCTTGAGCAAATAGCGTGCCGCTGGAACGTTGGCGTAGAATCCGTATTCGTTATTTACTTTACTATATAACGTATTCCAAAAGAAAATCCCGCTATTTCAGGTGTTTGGAAACCGTTGCATCGGTGCTCATCGCGGCATGTGGTCACTGAGCGATAGGATGGTTTGCGACCCGTGCTGACCCAGCCGATCCTGCGTAGTGCGGCACACCAGCCAGCGTTCGTCCACCAGTCGCCACGAGGTCAGCGTCTCCGCGTATACCGGTGTCTCGTAAAACACCTCGTCATCGTCAGAGCGCAATTGGGTGAGCACAAAGCGGTATTCGCAAAAGCATGGGGCATTGGCAGCATCGCGGCCCTGGGTGCGTTCGGCCTGCATCTCGTATTCATGGAACACGTCAATCGAGACGGGTGCCACCACCAGATCCAGGAGATCCGGCGGCAGATCCGCAAGCCAGCGCTGCGCCTGCGCATGGCGCACAGGACAGTCGGGACGGGCCAGCAAAGCGTCTGGTAACTCTATATATAGCGCGGTTGGCATGAAAACCTCCACAAATTGTTGCGATCAGGACAAACGCTACACAGCGGATTGGACAACTCCGACAAAGCTGGCTCGCGCCGAGTGCAGAGGCAAATTGCGTGCCTTGTCGGCAGACGTCCAACCCGAACGGCTCCAGTCAGCCGGGGTTGAACATTTGACGCATTAGTACTTCTGCAGCAGATACGCGCTGACCTTGGGGGCCTCCTTGTCCAGCAAGGTATCCAGCCGCGAATTCAATACATAGAGGTCCCTGCCTACGATGGCGACGGATGTCGGGAATGCGTAGGCTGTCTTGCGCGCGGGCTGCAGCGTGGCAGATTTCCAGCCGTCTCTGGACACCAGTTCCACGACTTGGTTGCTGCCTGCACCTTCCACCAGGACCAGATGGTCCTTGTCACGCAGTTGCATGCCGTCGGCGCCGTTCACCGCCTCGGGCAGGCTCACGCGCTGGATGTCTGCGCCGTTGCGGATACTGATGCGAAAGACTTCGCCGCTGTTGTACTTGTTGACCAGCAGATAGCCGTCCGGGTGGGCCACGATGCCATTGAGGTTGAAGCCCTCGCCCTTGAACAGGTCGCTTTGAGCAAAAACACTGGCCTGGCCCTTGGTATCCACACGGTAGATCACGGGTGCAAAGCTGTCGGTGATGTAGACATTGCCGGCGGCGTCCACCGCAAGGTCATTGGCCAGTTTGCCGCCTCCTGCCATCAGATTGCTCAGATCATGGTAGGCGCGTCGCTCGCCGGTTGTGGCGTCGTAGGCGGCCACGGCTGCCAGCTTGTAGGCGGTTGCTTCGCTGCTGCGGATGGAGGTGCCCAGGTCACCGATGGCCACCCAGAGCAGGTTGTGCTGCAGATCCAGGGTGACGCCCAGGGTGGAAACCAGCTTCTCGTCCTGGATGAACGGTGTGTAGACGCCCTGCAGGGTGACCTTGCCAATGGTGCCCGTGTGCACCGAGCTTACAAAAAACACCTTTTGTGTGGGGTGCCAGGCCATCCCTTCAGGGTAGGACTGCTCCGCAGTGAAGGTGATGCCTTGCGCCGTCACACCATCGGCGTGGACGATGCCGACGCCAAGCGCAGGCGCAGCAAGCAATGCGGCCAAGGCCAGACTGCGAACGAGTTGGGTTTTTGAAAATAGAGACATGGGGTGCTTTCGGTTCAAAGGGTTGGTGACAGGGTGGATTGTGTTTTTTAGCGATAACAACAACAATCACTTGAAAAGCTAAAGATCTTTGCGTTAGCTGCAAACTAAAAACTGCCACAGTTCCATGCTCGACAACATCCAGGCCTTTCTAGACGTCCATAAGGCGGGCACCTTTTCCGCGGCTGCCAAGCTGCACAACGTGGCTGTGTCGTCGGTATCGCGGCAGATTGATGCACTGGAGCAGTCCCTGGGGGTGGCGTTGTTTCAGCGCAGCTCACGCAGGCTGTTGCTCACCGATGCGGGGGAGCAATTTCTGCCGCGAGCGCAGCTCATCGTCTCGGAAATGGTGGATGCCAAGGCCGCGCTGCTGGACGCGCAAGCCGAACCGCGTGGTCTGTTGACGGTCACCGCGCCCTCCATCTTCTGGCGCTTGCACATTGCACCCACTGTGGCCAGCTTCATGGACAAATACCCGCAGATTGAGCTCGAACTGCAACTCAGCGACCACTGGGTGGACCTCACCGCGCAAAGGGCGGACGTGGCCATACGCATAGGTGCCTTGCCCGACAGCGACCTGGTCGCCACCCGACTGGCGCCCATGTTGCGCATTGCCTGTGCCAGTCCGCAGTACATCAAGCAGCACGGTCACCCAGCAAAGCCACAAGACCTGCTGCAGCACAACTGCCTGTGCGTGAATTCAACGCCATCGGGGTTGTGGAGCTTTCCAAACGTCAACCAGGGCAAGCCGCTGCCCGTGCAGGGGCGCATACGCAGCAACGACATTGACTCCCTGCTGGCAGCCGCGGTCGCCGGGCTGGGTGTGGCGCATCTGGCCAATTGGCTGGTCTACCCCAAGATTGCGTCAGGCGAGTTGGTGAACCTTTTCCCTGATTCGGTAGCCGTAGCTGCGGCTCAGGCAGCCACCAGCCAGGTACCGGCCATTCATGCCGTGCGGCTCAAGGGGCGGTCACACTCGGCCAAGGCGCAACTGTTCATCAACCACCTGAAACATGCGTTTGGTTCGCCGCCGTATTGGGATCAGGGGACATTGCCGGTACGTGCAAAGCGCGCTGGCTAAATACTTGACAGAAAGGATGGTCAATCCATGAAGTTTCGAATGTTTGCGCCAAGGGGTCCTGGACTTCGGCGCGCCAACTTTTGATCGCGAAGTCAAAGAACTTGCCACGGCGTGCCTGAAGTCAGGAGAGCCTTTGTACGCCGCGTCTTGCATTGGCATCGGCAAAGAGAGTCAAAAATGGAGCGAGGATGACATCAAGAGGCTCGAAATTGGCGTGGTGGGCGAAGCCGGATTCAACAGCCTGGCCATTTTTCGCTCGGGCATCATCGCCGGCAATGTGCACACGCCCACGGTGCTGGCATGGATGGGAAGACTCATTCCTGGCCCATTGGGGGCGATTGATCAGAGTGACATTGGCCGTGCTTTTGTCGGTGAATTTCTGCAGGGCAGCGGTGGGACGACGATTCTGGAAAATGCCCTCATGAAGCAGCGTTCTCGCGGCCTTTTGCAAGGCCAAATTGATACGGATTAATTCGGTATCGAGTGGTAGCTTCGCTTCGATGAATATGCGGCCGCCTGAGTGAACAGGCTACATCGCACATCTTCCATGGACCGAAGAAAAACTGGCTGCACGCGCGCCGCTTATGTAATAGGATGCCCGCAGGCGCGCTTGCCTACATTACGTTACGCAAATACTGTAAAGGAGAATTCCTATGAGCAGTTTGAAGATTGGCGCAAAACTCGGTCTGGCCTTCGGAGTCATCGTAGCGCTCACCATCAGCATGGGCCTCTTTGCTATATCACGTATAGCAGGCATGACCGGGACGATCGTGGATCTGGGCGAGAACGCCCTGCCGAGCGTAATGACCATTTATGAGGTCCGCACCAAGGTGAACGACTTGCGACGTCTTGAGGCCAATTCCATTCTTGCCGATGACAAAGAGCGCGCTTCACTGCGTCAGCGTATCGATGCCGCAAAGGCCGACGCACGCAAGAGTCTGAAAAGTTACGAGAGTCTGTTGAGTGATGCAGAGGATCGGCGACTCTATGAAGACGATGTTGTGAAAGTCGAAGCGTACTTTTCCATGTCGGCCAAGTTGCTGGCACTGCTGGACAAGGGTGAAGCAGGAGCAAAAGAGGCCACTGCGCTTCTGTTCGGTGAGTCGCGTGCCACATACAACCCCATCAGTGCGGCATTGGATGCGCATGTCAAATACAACGTCAAGCTGGCAACGAACTCGGGCATCCAGGGCAAGGCGGCCGCTGACAGTGCGCGAATTGCCACCATCGGAGTGCTGGTGGCCGTTGTGATCATTGGCATTTTGCTGGGTGTCACCGCGACCCGAATGATCGTGGGACCTGTGAACTTGGCTGCGCAGGCGGCAGCGGCTGTCGCATCCGGTGATTTGACCAAAACCATTGAAGCGGATGGTCAAGATGAAATTGCACAATTGCTCAAGAGCATTCAATCCATGCAACAGAGCTTGACCAAAACTGTTTCTGCGGTGCGTCGGGGCTCTGAGAGCGTTTCAACCGCCAGCGCGGAAATCGCCCAAGGCAATCAAGATCTCTCAAGCCGGACCGAAAGCCAGGCCAGCGCATTGGAAGAGACAGCTGCCTCCATGGAGGAGCTTTCCTCTACGGTCAAACAAAATGCAGACAATGCCCGCACGGCCAATCAGCTTGCGCAGAGTGCATCTACCGTGGCCGTGCAGGGGGGCGAGGTTGTCGGCAAGGTGGTGGAAACCATGAAGGGCATCAACGACTCCTCACGCAAGATTGCCGACATCATCAGTGTGATCGACGGCATAGCGTTTCAGACCAATATATTGGCTTTGAACGCAGCCGTAGAAGCGGCACGTGCGGGCGAGCAGGGGCGTGGTTTTGCAGTGGTTGCTTCCGAAGTGCGGTCCTTGGCAGGTCGAAGTGCGGATGCCGCCAAGGAAATCAAGAGTCTGATCGGCGCCAGCGTAGAGCGGGTGGAGCAAGGTACCGCCTTGGTGGACAGGGCCGGTGAAACCATGGTTGAAGTGGTGGCCTCCATCCGGCGCGTTACGGACATCATGGGAGAAATAAGTGCCGCCAGTAGCGAGCAATCTCAAGGAGTCAGCCAGGTGGGAGAGGCCGTCACGCAAATGGACCAGGCCACGCAACAAAATGCAGCACTCGTCGAAGAGATGGCCGCCGCCGCTTCCAGTCTCAGGAGTCAGGCGCAAGACCTGGTTCGAGTGGTTTCTACTTTCAAGCTCCGCGCCGATGAAGATGGCGCCCAACTTTCATTGGCATCGCCCGTCTTCGGATAGATTTTAGGAGCGGACAATGACCACGGAACCCGAAGACGATGAAGCCAGGATACTTGCAATGCTCTTGCAATTCCGTGACTCTTTGACCGAAATGTCCCTCATGCTGAAAGACTATCAGGCGAATTTGGATGTCATGCGGCAAGGCCCTGCCATCAAGACCTCCTCTCTGTACGTGGAGTCGGTTCGCCGACATGCGGTCACGGTGCACGAGCGCAAGGCCGTGATGCCCACAACGGACAATGAACCGAATCACAACTGAATCGTGTTGCACCTCGTGCACAAAACTGGAGACACACCATGACACGCGTACGCGTTGAAGCTTTCACCATTTCGCTGGATGGATACGGAGCAGGACCAGATCAGGACATTGACCATCCACTCGGCGTTGGCGGGACGGAGCTGCACCAGTGGCTTTTTCCCACACGAACCTTCCAGCGGGCACTGTTTGGCAAGGATGACGGTACGACAGGCGTTGACGACGACTTCGCTGCCCGCAGCTTCCAGAATGTCGGGGCCTGGATTCTGGGGCGCAACATGTTCGGCCCTGTTCGGGGGAGCTGGCCGGACGATAGCTGGAAAGGCTGGTGGGGAGACAACCCGCCGTACCACGTCCCCGTCTTTGTTCTGACCCACCATGCACGTGCCTCCATAACGATGGAAGGTGGCACCACGTTCCACTTCGTGACCGGTGGCATTCACGAGGCGCTGGATCGCGCACGTGCGGCCGCTGGTGAAAAGGATGTGCGCATTGGCGGTGGGGCTAGCACCATACGACAGTACCTGCGCGAAGGACTCATCGACGAATTGCACATTGCCATCTCGCCCGTACTGCTGGGCCGCGGCGAGTCGCTGTTCCAGGGGCTGGATTTGCGAACCTTGGGATACGAATGCGTTCAATCCGTGGCGACCGAAAAGGCCACGCATGTGGTCCTGCGACGCAAGATGCAAACGGGTGGCTAGATCGCCGCGTCCCAACGCCTGAACACTACGCTGGCGTTGACACCGCCAAAACCAAAACCATTGGACAAGGCATATTCCATGTCCATGGGTCGCGCAAGCCGTCCCACGAGGTCCAGGCCATGGGTCACCGGATCGGCATCGTGCAGATTGCGGTTGGGTGGGGCTATCTTGTGCCGCAGCGCCAGCACCGTGAAGATGGCCTCGACTGCGCCCGCAGCGCCCAATAGATGCCCGGTTGCCGCCTTGGTAGCACTGATGGCAGGGCTATGCTCGGCAAATACGGCGCGAAAAGCAGCCGCTTCCGCAGCATCCCCCATGGGAGTGGATGTGGCGTGTGCGTTCACGTGTTGTACCTGGCTGGGCGCAATGCCCGCCTGTTGAAGGGCCCAGCGCATGGCCCGCGCTGCGCCATTGCCGTCATCCGGTCCGGACGTGATGTGGTACGCATCCGAGCTGGTGCCGTAGCCCACAAGCTCTGCCAACGGCTGGGCTCCGCGCTGCAGGGCATGCTCCAGGGATTCAATGACCAGCACCCCTGCACCTTCACCCACTACAAATCCGTCACGCGCCATGTCGAAGGGGCGGGACGCTTCGGTGGGTGACTCGTTGTAGCCAGTGGACAGCGCACGCGCCGCGGAAAAGCCGGCTTGCGTCACCAGGTGAATGGCTGCTTCGGTACCGCCACATACGGCAACGTCGGCTTCGCCGCTGCGTATCAGCCGTGCACCGTCACCCAAGGACTGCACACTCGCTGCACAGGCCGTCACCGGGGCACCCAAAGGGCCTTTGAACCCGTGCTGGATGGACACATGGGCCGCTGCCATATTGGCCAGAAAGGACGGCACGGTAAAAGGAGACAAGCGTTTGGGGCCGCGTGTGTCACTGGTGCGGACCGCATCGGCAATGGCCGGGAAACCGCCTATGCCCGAGGCAATGATGGTTGCCGTGCGTTCTTGCGCGTGCAGGACTTGCGGTCGCCAGTCCGCCTGCGCCAATGCCTGCTCCGCTGCGGCCAGTGCCAGCACAATGAAGCGGTCCACCTTTTTCTGGTTCTTGGCGCTGACCACTTTTTCGCTATCCAGGCCCAGCTGCGGATCGTCCTGGATCGAGGGAACGCGTGCCCCTACCTGCGCATCGAGCCCCAGACAAAATTCCTGCGGCAGTCGCTGCAGACCACTTGCACCGGAGAGCAGACGTTGCCAAACCGGTTCAACGCCGCAGCCCAAAGGGGTCACCAAGCCCATGCCGGTCACGACGACCCGTGTGCGATTGTTCATTGTGTTTCCTATTTATGTACCGAATGGTATTTAATGGGGAATTGTTGCACAAAGCAGAGAACGTCCCGCCGGACGCGACAATCTGGCTGAAAATCACCGGAACCTTCATGGAGAAACCACATGGCACTGGGGCGCCCTCGCGCGTTTGACAAGGAAGCGACGCTGGAAAAAGTCGTGGATGTGTTTTGGACACATGGATACGAAGGCAGCTCCATGGCAGCGCTCACCACTGCAACGGGCTTGAGCAAGCCATCGCTGTATGCGGCCTTTGGCGACAAGGAGCAATTGTTCAAGACGGCATTTGCCCGCTACCGCGCGCGTCAATCGGAATTCGCCAACAAGGCACTTGCCCATCCACAGGTGCGTGCAGGAGTGGAAGCCCTTTTGATGGGGCTGGTAGACAGACAGACCCAGGCGGACAAGCCGCACGGCTGTCTGATGGTCCACGGCAATCTGGTGGGAACGCCCGAAAGCAGGCAAGTCCGCGAGGAGCTGCAGCTGCACCGCCGCGCGGTGGTGAGCAAGCTGCGCGAGCGATTGCGCAAGGCGCAGGCGGAAGGCGACTTTCCTGTGGGTGTCAATGCGGCCGACTATGCGCTATTCATCACCACGCTGATCCAGGGCCTGGCGGTACAGGCCGCAGGCGGCGCTTCGCGAAAGTCCCTGCACCGCGTTGTCGCACTGAGCCTGCAGGCCTGGCCCAACGGGGACTGAAGCACTAGATGTTTTTCTTGCCCGCCAGCAACTTGGCCTTGTCCGACGGGCTGTAGTGGTCGAAGTGGCCTTGCGCTGCAGCCACACGGCGGTGCGCCATGCGGATCGCTTCTATCTTGCCCGCAGGCGATATGCGCGAGACGCACTTCTCCAACGCGGTGCTCTGGCATTGCGGGCACACGGGCGTGTCGCCATGGCGCACCAGGGTTTCAAAGTCGTGGCCGCAGGCGTTGCAGTGGAAGTCAAACAGTGGCATGGGTCGCTCCGGAAGATGCAAGTGGTGTGGCGCAGCGTTCGGTGGGGGAGGCACAGCCTTCGCCCGCTGGCGTTGCAGGGTTCGTGCCAAGTCCCACCCAGGCGTGGACTGCCGCGGTATCGAATCCGACATGGCGTGTCTGGTCGTCCGCGCGCTGCATCAGCGGCCTGCGGATCAGCTGGGGCTCTTGCAGCAACAGTTGCAGCGCCTGCTCCCGATCGATCTGATCGGGCTGCACCTCGCCACTCTTGACGCGCGGCGCTGCGCGGTTGAACCAGTCCGCGACCGCGAGTGGCGCCAGAAACTCCAGCAGTGTCTCAGCCGTCCAGTGCGCGGTCAGCAGATTGCGGCGCTCCAGGGTATGGCCGGCATCTTCCAGCGCACGGCGCTGCCGTGCATTGCCGCCGCAACCGGGTTTTTCAAAAAAGAGAATGTGTGTCATGGAACCGCCAATGCATGTGAAAGGTCCAGCAGCGCAACCGTCTGCTCGGTAACGGCTTGCCGCGTGGCTGGTTGCAAACGGTCCAGCCAACGCCTGGGCAATTGGGACGCGCCGCAGCGCGCACCGGCCAGCATGCCCAGCAGTGCGCCGGCGGTGTCGGCATCGTCGCCCTGGTTGACGGTGGCAACCAGGGCGGTCTCGAAGTCCGCGTGCAGCGTGAGGAAGTGCAGCACGGTCTGCACCGTGTCCACCACGTAGGCCGTGGCGCGCTCTCGGTAGGGTGTGAAGCGGAATACTTCGTTTTCGGCGATCCACTTTTCCGTCCAAAGCTGGCACACGCTGTGGTCCGCACCACGCAGCAGGGTACGCAGCAGCCAGCCCAGGCCCAGCGTTGCAGAGTCCGAGAACGGATGGTGGTGGGTCAAGCGCGCCTGCGCCATGGACAGGCGTTCAAACGCGGACTCGCTGTGCAGCGTGGCCAGCACGGTGGGCAGATTGCGCATGAGTGCGCCATTGCCGCCGTCACCGGGGTTGTAGGGGCCTTGCAGCGTGCCTTCGCGCAAATAGCGCTGTATGCCCCGGCGGCAGGTGTTGCCGCAGTCCACCGGCTTGGATTTGAGCCAGCGTCCATAGGCGTCACCAATGCTGCGCACCAGCGCGTCATCGCCCTGCATCAATCCTTGCAGGGCCGCGCTGCCACCTTGCAGCAAGGCCTCGCCCAGGGCCAGGCTCATGGTGGTGTCGTCAGTCACTTGACCCGCAGGCAGCTTGAGCCAGCCGCCACCAATGATGTCGCGGTGTACGCCGTACAGCTGCACGATCTCACGCGGCCGCATGAATTCCACCGTGGCACCCAGCGCGTCGCCAATGGCAAAACCCAGGTAGGCGCCCAGGGCGCGGTCGGCCAGATCAGGCATAGCGCGCCATCACTTCGTAGTCGCCGCCCAGGGCCAGCACTTCCTGCTCGCCCTGCAGCACCTGGCCGGGAAGCAGCTCGGGAAACACCAGCACCTTCACGATGGGCACCTGCACTTCCAGCACCCAGTCGCCAAAGCACGAGGCATCTTCCTGCGACAGGCTGAACGACACCAGGTTGTTCAGGCGCACGGTGCAGCGGCGGTTCTGCAGCCGACCGGCCACCACCTGTTCCTCGCACTGGTTGCTGCCGCGCCAGAGGCGCAGGTGCTGGGCGTGGTCGCCGCCTTGCTGTTGGATGCGGCGCAGGGCCCACTGGCAATAGGTGTAGAGCAGGTCGAGCTGCTGGTGGATATTGTTGTTGTTGTAGCGGCTGGCGGCCTTCTCCTGCAGATAGGCCACCCAGGTCGGGGAGGGAAAGCGCTGCAGCGGCTGCTTGTGAAAGCTGGGCACCAGGCCAAAACGGCTTTCCACCCAGCCCTTGAGCACGGCGCCTGCCGGGCCGTTGGAGTCCATGCCCCAGCCCTGCAGCAACTTGCGCCAGCTGCTGCGCCAGCGGCGTTGTTCGGCCGCACCCATGGTCTGTGCTTCGTGGGCTTCGGGTTTGCGCAGTCCAAAGGCCAGGGTCAGGTAGTGCACAAACATGTCATGGGCCTCGTTCAGGTCGCGGCTGCTGTCGAGCAACTGGAACAGGCCGGTGTGGGCCTCATACGTGCCGGCAATCGCCAGCGCCGTGGGGTGCGCATTGAAGGCGGTGCTGGCCAGCACCCGCGCGGGCACGCCCACCAGGTTGGTGGCGTACCAGCGGTGCGGCAGGTCCGTGTCATCGTCGTACGCCACGGCAGGCCGGGCAGTGCCTCAGACCGGGCGGTTTTCGTTGGGGTTGCGCACCGGGCCCATCAGCTCCAGACCTTCTGCGTAAGTGATGGTGTCAAAGGTGATGTCGAACTTGAGCGCGGCGTCGGCAATGGCGTCGAGCTTGCCTGCGGTGTCCTTCTTCTTCAGATCGTTCTTTTCCAGGTAGAACAGGTCCAGCAGCTCGTTGTAGACGGTGGACTCGTCGATGGGCAGTACATAGAACATGGCACCCTTGTAAGGCACCTGGTACTTCTTGGACAGGTCGATGTTGTTGCAGAACAGGAAATACTTGCCACCGGCGCTCAAGGAGTCGCCCAGTGTCTCGGCCACGTCCTTGAGGTATTCAAAGCTCAGCAGGTAGCCGGCAAAGAAGGGCAGGTGTTTCTCGCCCACATTGGCAATGGCCATGGCCTGCGCGCACAGCAGTTCGGGCGGACGTGCTTCGTCGGCCAGCTTGGGGGCAAAGCGCAGCGCCAGTTCACCGCGAAAGCCCACGCGACCGGGTTTGCTGGTGGCGGCCTTGAGCAGGGGGTTGAGCAGGCGGCCTTCATTTTCCAGAGGAGCGAGCGCGGTGTCGTCGGTGGGTTTGAGGGCGAGGGTTGCGGTCATGAAGAGTCCTTGGTTGTGGTTGCGATGGTTACGGGATGGGGGCCGGTGTTTCGCATCCAGTCGGCCGTCTTGAAAAAGGAAGTCATCAGCGTCTGATGCAGCGCCGGCTCGGCGCCGATGTCTGTCAGCGCTGCGTCCATGCAGGCCAGCCAGGCATCGCGCTCAGGCACGCCAATGGCAAAGCCGCCATGGCGCATGCGCAAGCGCGGATGGCCATGGCGCTCGCTGTAGGTCTGCGGGCCACCCAGCCACTCGCACAGGTAGCGCACGAGTACCGTCTTGGTCGAAGTCAAGTCATGTGCATGCATGGCACGTATGCCGCGCGCGTCGCTACGTGCGTCCATATGCCGGTAGAAGGCGTCCACCAGGTTCACCACGGCGGCTTCCCCGCCCAGCAGGTCGAAGTGCCTGGAGGTCGGCTGTGCGGTGGTGATGGGCTGGGGATTCATGCCGCTATATCAGCAATGACCGTACCAACCCGCAAATGCAATACAGCACCCTGCAAACCCTACACAAATGGCAGCCCTTGCTGTGTAGCAACGGAATATTTGCGACATCCAAACCCGTTTTGTAGGGAAATGAACAAAGCCGGGTTGATGGATGTCATGGCCCTCGAAAAACACGTTTTTCCCTCTGAAGAAGTGGTTTGAAAGGGCGTTTGCAATGCGCTTGAAAAGCATGGCACGGAAGGTGCAATGAGGGGACTGCGCGGACAAAAGTCCGGCCGAACCGTGACCCCAATAACAAGACTTACAGGCACGTCAGGCTGACATGGTCGCGGCTACGCAACCTTGTTTTACAACCTTACTGAATGGAGTATGAAATGGCTAAACTTCGGCAAATCGCCTTCTACGGCAAAGGCGGCATCGGCAAATCAACCACCTCTCAAAACACCCTGGCCGCACTGAGCGACCTGGGCCAGAAGATTCTCATCGTCGGCTGCGACCCCAAAGCTGACTCCACCCGTCTGATCCTGCACGCAAAGGCCCAGGACACCATTCTGTCCCTGGCTGCAGAAGCCGGTTCCGTGGAGGACCTGGAACTCGAGGACGTGATGAAGATCGGCTACAAGGACATCCGCTGCGTGGAGTCCGGTGGTCCTGAGCCAGGTGTGGGCTGCGCTGGCCGCGGCGTGATCACCTCGATCAACTTCCTCGAAGAAAACGGTGCCTATGACGGCGTGGACTACGTGTCCTACGACGTGCTGGGTGACGTGGTGTGCGGCGGCTTTGCCATGCCCATCCGCGAAAACAAGGCGCAGGAAATCTACATCGTCATGTCCGGCGAAATGATGGCCATGTACGCTGCCAACAACATCTCCAAGGGCATCTTGAAGTACGCCAACTCCGGCGGCGTGCGCCTGGGTGGCCTGGTCTGCAACGAGCGCCAGACCGACAAGGAACTGGAACTGGCCGAAGCACTGGCCGGCATGCTGGGCTCCAAGCTGATCCACTTCGTGCCGCGCGACAACATCGTGCAACACGCCGAACTGCGCCGCATGACCGTGATCGAGTACGCACCCGACTCCAAGCAGGCCGGTGAGTACCGCACGCTGGCACAGAAGGTTCACAACAATGCGGGCAACGGCACCATCCCCACCCCCATCACCATGGACCAACTGGAAGACATGCTGATGGAGTTCGGAATCATGAAGACCATCGACGAGTCCGAAGTCGGCAAGAAGGCTGCCGAATTGGCGGCTTGACAAGAACCACCCCCGTTGCTTGCTCACTGCGTGTAGCCGCCTCCCCCCTCAAGGGGGCGGCCCCCTGCGGACTGGCAAAGCCAGATCCGCGGGGCCCCTGAAGGGGGCGCGCGTGAACGCAGCGCAGTTTGTATAGCAACCCATTCTTTTTTTACTGGAGTTTCCACATGACCGCCACCGTTGAAGAGCGCAAGGCCAGCAACAAGGCCCTGATTGATGAAGTGCTGAAGGCCTATCCCGAAAAGATGGCCAAGCGCCGTGCCAAGCACCTGGGTACGTTTGAAGAGGGCAAGCCCGATTGCGGCGTGAAGTCCAACATCAAATCATTGCCTGGCGTGATGACCATTCGCGGTTGCGCCTACGCTGGCTCCAAAGGCGTGGTGTGGGGACCGATCAAGGACATGGTGCACATCAGCCATGGTCCCGTGGGCTGCGGCCAATACAGCTGGGCCGCTCGCCGCAACTATTACATCGGTACCACCGGTATCGACACCTTTGTGACCATGCAGTTCACCTCCGACTTCCAGGAGAAGGACATTGTGTTCGGTGGTGACAAGAAGCTCGACAAGATCATTGACGAGATCCAGGACCTGTTCCCGCTGAACAAGGGTATCTCCATCCAGTCCGAGTGCCCCATCGGCCTGATTGGTGACGACATCGAAGCCGTCTCCAAGAAGAAGAGCAAGGAATACGAAGGCAAGACCATCGTGCCGGTGCGCTGCGAAGGTTTCCGCGGCGTGAGCCAGTCGCTGGGTCACCACCTGGCCAACGACGCCATCCGTGACTGGGTGTTTGACCGCACCGATCCCAACAAGCGCCCCGAGTTTGTTTCCACCCCCTATGACGTGGCCATCATCGGCGACTACAACATCGGTGGTGATGCCTGGTCCAGCCGCATCCTGTTGGAAGAAATGGGCTTGCGCGTCATCGCCCAGTGGTCCGGTGACGGCACCATCGCCGAAATCGAGAACACGCCCAAGGCCAAGCTCAACGTGTTGCACTGCTACCGCTCGATGAACTACATCAGCCGCCACATGGAAGAAAAGTATGGCGTGCCATGGGTCGAATACAACTTCTTCGGCCCGACCATGATCGAGAAGAGCCTGCGCGAAATCGCCAGCCACTTTGACGACACCATCAAGGCCAAGGCCGAAGAAGTGATCGCCAAGTACAAGCCTCTGATGCAGGCCGTGATCGACAAGTTCAAGCCCCGTCTGGAAGGCAAGACCGTGATGCTGTACATCGGCGGCCTGCGCCCCCGTCACGTCATCGGCGCTTACGAGGACCTGGGCATGGTCGTGGTCGGAACCGGCTACGAGTTCGGCCACAACGACGACTACCAGCGCACCACCCACTACATCAAGGACGCCACGCTGATCTATGACGACGTGACCGGCTACGAGTTCGAACACTTCGTCGACAAGGTCAAGCCCGACCTGGTGGGCTCCGGCATCAAGGAAAAGTATGTGTTCCAGAAGATGGGCGTTCCTTTCCGCCAGATGCACAGCTGGGACTACTCCGGCCCCTACCACGGCTACGACGGCTTTGCCATCTTCGCCCGTGACATGGACATGGCGATCAGCTCGCCCATCTGGGGACTGACCAAGGCCCCTTGGAAGTCCTGATCCGCATACCACCGATTCACTTATCTATTGGAGCCAGCCATGTCTCAATCTGCTGACAAAGTCATTGACCACGAAATGCTGTTTCGTGAGCCCGAGTACCAGAAGATGCTCGCCGACAAGAAGGAGTTCGAATTCAACCACTCCGATGACAAGATCAAGTCTGTCGTCGAGTGGACCAAGACCGAGGACTACAAGCAAAAGAATTTTGCCCGTGATTCCCTCACGGTGAACCCGGCCAAGGCCTGCCAGCCGCTGGGCGCCGTGTACGTGGCCAACGGCTTTGCCAAGACCCTGAGTTTTGTGCACGGCAGCCAGGGCTGCGTGGCGTATTACCGCTCGCACTTCTCGCGCCATTTCAAGGAACCCACCTCCTGTGTGTCTTCTTCGATGACGGAAGACGCAGCCGTGTTCGGTGGCCTCAACAACATGGTCGACGGCCTGGCCAACGCCTACAGCCTGTACAAGCCCGACATGATTGCCGTCTCCACCACCTGCATGGCAGAGGTCATCGGCGATGACGTGGACGCCTTCATCAAGACCAGCAAGCAAAAGGGCAGCATCCCCGAAGAGTTTGATGTCCCCTTTGCCCACACTCCCGCTTTTGTGGGCAGCCACATCACCGGTTACGACAATGCGCTTCTGGGTGTGCTGCGTCACTTCTGGGACGGCAAGGCCAAGACCACCGAGCCGCTGGTGCGCGTGCCCGATGACAGCATCAACTTCATTGGCGGCTTTGACGGCTTCGTCGTCGGCAACATGAAGGAAATCCGCCGCATATTCGATCTGTTCGGCGTCAAGGTCAACATCATCTGCGACCCTTCCGGCAACTGGAACACACCGACCGATGGCGAATTCCGCATGTACGCTGGTGGCACCACCAAGGAAGAAGTGATTGCCGCCCTGCATGCCAAGGCGACCATCGTGTTCCAGGAATACTGCTGCGAAAAGACCAGCAAGTTCATCGCCGAGCACGGCCAGGAAGTCGTGGTACTCAACGCCCCCATGGGTGTGGCCGGTACCGACCAGTTCCTGATGGCCATCTCGCGCCTGACCGGCAAGCCCATTCCCGCCCAGCTGGAAAAGGAACGCGGCGAGCTTGTGGATGCCATGGCCGACAGCCAGGCCCACCTGCACGGCAAGCGCTATGCACTGTATGGTGACCCGGACCAGTTGCTGGGCTATGCCGCTTTCCTGCTGGAGCTCGGTGCAGAACCGTCCCACGTGCTGTCCACCAACGGTACAGAAACATGGGCTACCAAGATGCAAGCCCTGTTTGATTCCTCGCCCTACGGTGCCGGCTGCAAGGCCTACCCCAAGCGCGACCTGTGGCACCTGCGTTCCCTGCTGTTCACCGAACCCGTGGACTTCATGATCGGCAACACCTACGGCAAGTTCCTGGAGCGTGACACCAAGACACCGCTGGTGCGCATGGTGTTCCCGATCTTCGATCGCCACCACTACCACCGCTACGCCACCTGGGGCTATGACGGCGCGATGCGCGTTCTGGTGATGTTGCTTGACGAGTTCTTTGAAGCACTCGATGGCAACACCATGGAAATCGCAAAGACCGATTACTCCTACGACATCATTCGCTGAGGCACTGCATCCGCCTACTGCGCGGGCCGATCTTGCGTTTGCAGTCCTCGCCGTACGGGTGTACGGCTGTGGGCTTCAACGCAACCTCGACCCGCTCGCTACGGCGGCTGCAGCACCTCAGGTGCACCTCATTTTTTGAGATAAATACAGAGAGAGCCTTATGGCCAACGTAACTTTCAGCTCGCCGCGCCTGAAGAAAGATGTCACGGTCTATGCCGTGGCAGGTGACACCAAGACCCTGCTGGCTACGGCCAAGGCCCACAATATTCCGTTGGACTCGGAGTGCGAGAACGGCGAATGCGGTTCCTGCCAGGTGCGGGTTTCCGTGCTGTCGGGCAACACGCCTATCGGTGTGGCGCTGACGGAAAAAGAGAAGACGGTTCTGAAGCTGGCCGGCAAGATCACGGCGCAGCAAATCAGTGACGCCGAAACCAAGGACTTGCCGCCACCCTGGCGCCTAGCTTGCCAGATGGTGGTGCGTGATGAAGACATCGTCGTGAATTTCTGAGAGCGCATTGCGCAACGGAGGCTTTTCCATGGGCACTACCTTTATCAGGACGACATCGGACGGACGCAAGGTGGAAGTCATAGACGGCTGGATCTGCCTGAACGGTGTGCGCGAAGCCGACAGCCTGATCCCCATGGAGGAGCACCCCAACCGCCAGGCCATTGCACGGGCCGTACCGGGGGCCACGCATGCAGGCGGGCGTTTGCCCTTTACCTTGGCTGAAGCGGCCGCGGTGCAGGGGGCCTTGTCCGAAGCACAGCGCCAGTTTGATGCCAGCCCGTCGGGCATCACCCAGAGACTGCGCCACGCGGTCTGGGCCAAGGCCCATGCGGATGGTGTGGAGTAGGCCGTGATCTACGTCATAGAGCTTCCTGCCAAGGGCTATCCACAGGCCTGGTTCGCCTATGACAAGCAGGACTTTGCCAACAAGATGCAAACCCTGGGCAGCCCGGAGCGTGAGCGCTATGTGTACTGGGACGAGGCCGAGGCCATCGCCGCTTTTGAGGGGCGCGACCCGCTCATTGCCGACAAGTCCATGTGGCGCGCGCGCCATGCGCTGCATGAGCAACTGGTGGCTCTCGATGTGCTGACGGACGATTGAGCCGGGGGCTGACATGCTGACGCGCATGCAATACGACATCCTCAAGGGCAGCGCCCACAGCATGGCGGTGTTGCTGACCCATATGCAGAGCGAAGTGGAGCTGTTTGCCAGTCCCAACACGCTGGAGCGGGTGGAGAGTTATCTGCTGGTGATGGCCCAGACGCTGGCGCATCTGCCCCAACCCTTGCGGGATCGCCTGGTGCAGGTGGACTGGCACGGCTGGGCCTGCCTGCAAAAGTTGCTGGAAGAGGACGGCCAGCCGCGCCGTGCGGAGGTCTGGTATGGCATCCAGTCGCTGGTGCCGGCCACGCTGGAGCTGATTGCCAAGTTGCGCAAGCAGGAACCGGTGTGGTTTGAGATCGGGTTTTGAACAAGGAACACCATGAACAGCGTTGAAGAATTTCTGGCCCACACCATCCAGCTGGAGAGCGAAGCCGCACTGCGTTTCGGCCAGCTGGCTGATGCCATGATGACCGCCGGCAACCGGGATGTCGGCAAGCTGTTCCGGCGTCTGGCGGACTACTCCCTGCTGCATCTGGGCGATGCGCGTGCGCGTTCGGGCTATCGCGATCTGCCGGTGCTGCAGAGCAGTGACTTCCGCTGGCCTGACATCGAGAGCCCGGAAGCCGCAGCCATCTGGGCGGCGGACCCGTTCATCGGCATCGAGCAGGCGCTGCAGGTGGCGCTGGACGCCGAAACGGCTGGCCTCAACTTCTACAGCGGCGTGCTGGAGGCCACACAGGACCCGGAGATCCGCGTATTAGCCAAGGAATTTGTGGATGAGGAGGCCGAGCACGTGGCTGAACTCAAGCGCTGGATTCAGTTGCATCTGGCGGGTGCCAGACTACCCACGCAGGATTGAAGTGAGGGCGGGAGAGCCCGCCTAGGAGTCCTTCTTCTTCACGTTGGCGAAGATGTCCAGCATGTCTTCGGTTTCGGGAGTCAGCGGCTGCTTGGTGGTGTCTGGGAAACCGCCTATCAGGCTGTCCTGGAAGGCTACCGAGTCTTCCCATTCGGCCCAGTCCGACTCCTGTACTTCGCCAACGGGAATCGGCTCCAGAGGATCAATGATCTTCTTGGGAGCTTTGCGAAAAAAGTCCATACACCACCTCCGATCCAGCGTTTTTGGAGTGTCGCCACTCTTTTAGTCTGGAGCGATGATAGCGTGCATGCCCAAAGTGTTGAAACGCCTGTCCGGCAGGCCCTGGCAGTATGTGGTCTTGTCAGTCTCCTTGGGCCTTGAATAAGGGGGCTGGGGCGGTGAGCACGGATTCCTCGAAATCCTGCACAAATACCGAGTCCCGCCAATGCTGCCAGCCTTCTTCACCTTCAAATTCGATGACCTCACACTCCGGGTTTGGTGATGGTGCCTCTTCATTCTGAATACTCAGGTTCAGCACCCGAAGGTGTGTTTCCGGCTTCAGAGGTTTGTCGATCGAATGGTTCATAGGGCTCACCGTTGAATCAGTCCGGTCCCTGGTCAGGTATTGGCTTGCGGACCCGGAGCCTGCATCGCTGATTCAAACTCGGCCCAGGCGGACTCGCTGTTGAGTTCTTCCGCGACCGGTGCCGGAATGGCTCGTATGAATTTGCGGCGTTCGGCCCATAACGGCTCAGGGTTCGCGACTTGGGGGGGCGTGACGGGCGCAGCGGCAACGCCTGCTCGCGGGGTGGCCTTCCCGTTTGCAAAAAATGGCCAGCGTCCTGTCATGTTTCGACTCCCTGGGTTACTGACGGCCAATGTTCCGATGTGGAGAGAATGGGAAATTTTCCCACTTAATGCAAGGATATACGCATTTGCGAAGGTCTGCATTCGACCAAAGTACTAAAAGCGCGGATTTCGTTGATGCAGTGCAATATTGCGCAGTCGGCCCCGCTGTTCAGCGGCTTGTGTCGCATTGCCTTCAAACCCGCCAAAGAGCAGGTCTCTGCGCCCACAAAACCACCAATAAAAGCCGATTTTGGCTGGCACCCAAATTGCGATGGATGGATCAACCACCCTGCAAGGAGTTGTCCATGTCCGTATCGCTCAAAGCCAAGATTGCCGAAGTGTTCGAAGAACCGGGCTGCGACAAGAACCAGGGCAAGAGCGAGAAAGAACGCAAGAAGGGTTGCACCAAGCAGCTCAACCCCGGCGCAGCGGCTGGGGGCTGCGCCTTCGATGGCGCCAAGATCGCATTGCAGCCCATTGCCGATGTGGCGCACCTGGTCCACGGCCCGATTGCCTGCGAGGGCAACTCCTGGGACAACCGGCACAGCGCGTCCTCGCACTCGCAGATCTACCGCTCCGGCTTTACCACCGACATCAACGAGCTGGACGTGATCTACGGTGGCGAGAAGCGCCTGTTCAAGTCCATCCGCGAGATTCTGGAGAAGTACGACCCACCCGCCATCTTTGTCTACCAGACCTGCGTCACCGCCTTGGTGGGGGATGACATCGAGGCGGTGTGCCAGCGCGCCAGCGAGAAGTTCGGCAAACCGGTCATACCGGTCAACGCGCCGGGCTTCGCCGGCCCCAAGAACCTGGGCAACAAGCTGGGCGCTGAGGCGCTGCTGGACTATGTGATCGGTACGGTGGAGCCGGAGTTCACCACGCCTTACGACATCAACATCATTGGCGAATACAACCTGGTCGGCGAGCTGTGGCAGGTCAAGCCGCTGCTGGACGCGCTGGGCATACGGGTGCTGTCGTGCATCTCGGGTGATGGACGCTACAACGAGGTGGCCGGCGCCCACCGCGCCAAGGTCAACATGATGGTGTGCTCCAAGTCCATGATCAACATCGCCACCAAGATGGAGCAGCGCTGGGGCATTCCGTATTTTGAAGGCTCGTTCTACGGCATTGGCGATATGAGCGACACGCTGCGCCAGATTGCCAAACTGCTGGTGCAGCAGGGTGCGCCGGACGATTTGCTGGAGCGCACCGAGCGCCTGATCGAGGTGGAAGAGGCACGCGCCTGGAAGCGCATTGCGCACTACAAGCAACGCTTGGCGGGCAAGCGCGTGCTGCTGATCACCGGTGGTGTGAAGTCCTGGTCGGTGGTGGCGGCGCTGCAGGAGGGCGGCATGGAGATTGTCGGCACCAGCATCAAGAAGAGCACCAAGGAAGACAAGGAAAAGATCAAGGAGATCATGGGCGACGACGCCCACATGATCGACGACATGACCCCGCGTGAGATGTACGCCATGCTGCGCGATGCGCGTGCCGACATCATGCTCAGCGGTGGCCGCTCGCAGTTCGTGGCACTCAAGGCGCGCATGCCCTGGCTGGACATCAACCAGGAGCGCTATTACCCCTATGGCGGCTACGAAGGCATGGTGGAGCTGGTCAAGCAGATCGACCGCGCCCTGTTCAACCCGGTGTGGCAGCAGGTACGCATTGCCGCTCCCTGGGGTGACGACGGCGAGACGCTGGGTGCCGTGCAACCGGCAGCCAAACCGCTGGATTTCCTGGCGACAGCTGCAGCCAGATCGCTGGGCCTGGAGCCCGAAGAAGTGCCCGTCTGACCCAACCCACACAAGGCACACACCATGGCAAACGTTGTTGAATCCAAGAAAGCCTGCGCCGTCAACCCGCTCAAGATGAGCCAGCCGCTGGGCGCCAGCTTTGCCTTCATGGGGCTGGACGCCTGCATGCCGGTCATGCACGGCTCGCAGGGCTGTACCTCCTTTGGCCTGGTGCTGCTGGTGCGCCACTTCAAGGAAGCCATTCCGCTGCAGACCACGGCCATGAACGAGGTCACGTCCATCCTGGGTGGCTACGACAACATCGAAGCCGCACTGGTCAACATCCACAAACGCGCGGCGCCCAAGGTCATCGCCATTTGCTCCACGGGCCTCACCGAAACCAAGGGCGACGATGTGGACGGCTACATCGTCACAGTGCGCAAGCGCAAACCGGAGCTGGCTGAAACCGAAATCATCTACGTCTCCACGCCCGACTATGTGGGCGGCTTTGAGGACGGCTACCAGCACGCCGTCACCGCCATCGTGAAGACGTTGGTCAAGCCCTTGCCTGTGCAAGCCGACCAAGTGACGCTGCTGCCGGGTAGCCACCTGACGCCGGCGGATATCGACGAGCTGCGCGAGATCATCGAGGCCTTTGGTCTGACACCCATCGTATTGCCGGATATCTCCGGCTCGCTGGACGGCCACATCCCGCCCGACTGGCGTGGCACCACCATTGGTGGCACCACGCTGGAGCAGATCCGCGCTGCCGGTGCCTCTGCGCTGACCATTGGCGTTGGCGAGCAGACGCGAGAAGCGGCGTTGGCCCTGCAGGAGATTGCCGGCACGCCCATGGACGTGTTCGAGCGCCTTACCGGGCTGGAAGTGAATGACCGCCTGCTGCAGCGCCTGTCTGCGCTGTCGGGCAAACCGGTGCCTGCCAAATACCGGCGCCAACGCAGCCAGTTGCTGGATGCCATGCTCGATGGTCACTTCTATACCGGCGGCATCAAGGTGGCGATTGCAGCCGAGCCCGATCTGCTGCTGGCCGTGGGCAGCCTGTTGCACGAGATGGGCGCAGAACTGCGCTGCTGCATCAGCACCACCAAGTCGGCCGCGCATGCGCTGCTGCCGGCCGAACAGGTGCTGCTGGGCGATCTGGAAGACCTGGAGCAGGCCGCTGCGGACTGCGATCTGCTCGTGACCCACTCACACGGGCGCCAGGCCGCTGAGCGTTTGCACAAGCCGCTGCTGCGCATCGGCTTTCCGGTGTTTGACCGCATTGGCAATGCGCACCGGCGCATGGTCGGCTATCGCGGCACCATGGACCTGATCTTCTCCATTGCCAACCTGATGCTGGAGAACATGGATCACCACCACGCAGGCGACTGGCCGCTCACGCCCGAAGCCCTGCGCGCCGCAAGCACCACCAGCGCACGCATGCCCGACGTCACCGTGACCGCAGGTTCCTGCAGCACTGGGTCGTGCGGCGGCTGCGCGCCTTCCACCCCCACCGATCTGGCCGAGGCCAGTGTTTGACCAACCCAGGAGAAGCCGTATGAAAATTGCCTTCGCTACCCAGGACAAGGAGCGCGTGGACGCGCACTTCGGCTGGGCCAAAAGCATCGTGGTCTACGAAATCAGTGGCGCAGGCCACCGCTTCGTCGAGAGCTTCGAGTTCGGTGACAAGCTCGAAGAAGACGGCGACGAGGACAAGCTCGCGCCCAAGCTCGAAGCCATCAAGGACTGCGCCATCGTCTACGTGGCTGCCATTGGTGGCTCCGGCGCTGCCCGCGTGGTGGCCATGAAGATCCACCCGATCAAGGTGCCACAGCCGGAATCGATTGCCGAGATCCTGGACAAGCTCCAGGTCGTGCTGCAGGGCACCCCGCCCCCCTGGTTGCGCAAAGCCCTGGAAAAAGACAGTCCGCGCAGCTACAACTTTGAAGAAGACGAGGTCACCCCATGAAGACAGAAGCCACGGTGGAAGACGTTGCCGGCACCGCCAGCGACGAAAGCTATCTGACCACCCCCTTTGTGCAGCAGCTTATCAAGCAGATGCGGGCCCAGGACATCCACGGCACCTGGGAAAGCAAGAGCGACCTGGAGCTGCTCAAGCCCTATATCCATACGGCCGAAGAGCGCCGCGCCTTGCCCATACTGGGTGACCCGGACCCGGAAACCCTGTGGCATCTGGAAATCTTCTACAACGCCATCGCGGTGGCCATTGAACGCGAGACCGGCCAGATGGTCTCGCCCATGATGAAGATGAGCCACGAGGGCTTTGGCCGCATGGTGCTGATCGCCGGACGCCTGGTGGTCGTCAACAAGCAGTTGCGTGATGTGCACCGCTTCGGCTTCCCGTCACTGGCCAAGCTGGCGGCGGCCGGCGGCAAGTTCTTTGACGAGGCCGTGGGCATGATCCGCAGCTACCCCGAAGTCGCACAGTACGGAGCCTGAGCATGAGTACCGATGCCGAAGAACGCAAGGCCCAGTTGAAAAAGCTCAATGCCCGTGCCACGCAGGCCAAGATGGACCTGCACGACCTGTCGGAAGAGCTGCCCACCAACTGGGAAAATATCCTCTCCGTGGCACAGCGCTGCCACGACGCGCATGCCCAACTGATGGAGGCGCGCAGAGCCGCGGAGCAAGTATGACTACCTTCAACGTGACGCTGCCCAGCGGGGAAGTCTGGACACCCAACTTCGTCCAGAAGCTCGACGACACCAAATGCATAGGCTGTGGCCGCTGCTTCAAGGTCTGCCCGCGCGGCGTGCTGGAGCTGGTGGGCCTGACCGACGAAGGCGAATACGTGCGGGTCGACGACGAAGCGGATGATGATGACGAATACGAAAAGAAGGTCATGACCATCGCGCATCAGGAGCTGTGCATCGGCTGCACCGCCTGTTCCAAGATCTGCCCCAAGAAGTGCTACACCCATGCGGCTGCGGTGATGTAGCCTGTTGGCCCGGGCGCTCAGGTGCAATCGGTGCATGGGCTGATACAGTCAGCCCTTGTTTTGATTGGCACCTGCCCCGATGGATTTCTTGAGCGCTTCCTTTTTTGCCACCCTGGCGCAAATTGTGCTGGTCAATATTGTGCTGTCCGGCGACAACGCGGTGGTCATTGCACTGGCCGCACGCAACTTGCCGCCACGGCACCAGAAGCAGGCCATTCTGTGGGGCAGCGGCGGTGCCATCGTGTTGCGCGTGGCGCTCACGGTGGTCGCGGTTCAACTGCTCAAAATTCCTTTTTTGCAAAGCCTGGGCGGTTTGCTGCTGGTCTGGATTGCGCTGCAGCTGCTGGTGGAAGACGATGAAGATGAGGCGGCGCACCAGGCCCACGCCAGCCTGTGGGGCGCGGTCAAGACCATCCTGATTGCCGATGTGGTCATGAGCCTGGACAACACCCTGGCCATTGCCGGTGTGGCCAAGGGCAATTGGACATTGCTGATTGCGGGGCTGACACTGTCCATCCCTTTGATCGTGCTGGTCAGCACACTGATCATGAACATCATGGACCGCTACCCCATCGTGGTCTATGTGGGGGCCGCGCTGATTGCATGGACTGCGGGCGAGATGGTGGACGGCGATGCCGCGGTGCTGCCCTACCTGCCGGCGTTTTTTCAGGAAAGCATTTATCTCCCCCTGCTGCTGACGTTGGTGGTGGTCGGCTACGGCTGGTACAGCAACGCAAGGCGCCAGCGCACGGCACGCGATGTGCTCGAGGCTGACAAGCACGCTGCGCTTCGGATCGAAGACACCATTGACTGATCCCCTACTCCAGGAACACGCCCATGAATCTACCCATCCACCAACTGACCATGACCGTGCTCATGACGCCGGACATGGCCAACTTCTCCGGCAACGTGCACGGCGGCACCATCCTTAAGTTTCTGGACCAAGTGGCCTATGCCTGCGCCAGCCGCTATGCGCGCCGCTACGTGGTGACGCTGTCGGTGGACCAAGTGATGTTCCGCCAGCCCATCCACGTGGGGGAACTGGTGACCTTTCTGGCCGCCGTGAACTACACCGGCACGTCCTCCATGGAGGTAGGTATCAAGGTGATTGCAGAAAACATCCAGACACAAGTGGTGCGCCACGCCAATTCCTGCTTCTTTACCATGGTGGCTGTGGACGATGAGCGTAAGCCCGTGCCCGTCGATCCGCTGGTGCCCTCTACTCCCGACGAACACAGGCGCCACGCGGCGGCCCAGGTGCGCAAGCAGCTGCGCCAGGAGTTTGGCGAGCGCTTCGAGAGCCTGCGCAAACCGGGGTAGTACATTGCGTCAATGCCACAAACCTTGATATTGACCAAGGTTAAGGCCATTGGACCTTTCTAAAATCGGCAGAATCGTTGGAAAAAGTACATAAAGGCTTCCATGTTTGAATTTGTGGCACGCAGCCGACTATGAAAAGCCGTTTGCAAGCCTTGGTAGACGCCATACCGGACCTGCTGTTTGAAGTGGATCTGGCGGGCTGCATCTACAACTACCACTCACCGCACCAGGATTTGCTGGACGTGCCCGTGCAGGCCTTTCTGGGCCAGCGCATCGATGACGTGCTGCCAGCCCATGCCGCAGCTACCTGCATGGAAGCCGTGCAGGAGGCGGCGCAGCATGGCCGCTCTACCGGTGCCACCTACTGGCTGGAGGGGCCCCACGGACGGGTCTGGTTTGAGCTTTCTGTGTCCAGTGTGGTCTTGCCGGAGGATGTGGATCTGCGCTTCATCTTGCTGGCGCGCGACATCACCGCGCGGATGCAGGCCGAGGAGGATTTCCGCATTGCCGCCGCCGCCTTTGAAACGCAGCAGGGCATGCTGATCTGCGATGCCAAGGGCGTCATATTGAAAGTCAACCGGGCCTTCAGCCGCATCACCGGCTACAGCCCCGAAGAGGCGGTGGGCCGGACCCCCGGTCTGCTGGCCTCCGGGCGGCAGGATGCCGTCTTCTATGGCCGGATGTGGGCCGACATCCTGCAGGTGGGAACTTGGCAGGGCGAGATATGGAATCGCCGCAAGAATGGCGAGGAATACCCCGAATGGCTGACCATTCATGCGGTAAAGAATGAAGCGGGCATCACAACCCACTACGTAGGCGCCTTCAGCGACAGCTCGTTCCAGAAAACCGCCGAGGCCCAGATCGCGAGCCTGGCCTATACCGACAGCCTGACTGGCCTGGCCAACCGGCGCCATCTGGTCATGCAGATCCAGAAGCTCACCACCGAGGCCCGCCACGACAAGCATCTGGGCGCATTGCTGCAAATCGACCTGGACGACTTCAAGAACCTCAATGACGCGCTGGGACACGAGCAGGGCGACATGATTCTGAAGCAGGTCGCACGCAGGCTGCGGCATTGCGTGCGGGAAACCGATACCGTGGCCCGGGTGGGCGGGGACTCCTTTGCACTGCTGTTGACCCATCTGGATCCGGTGCCGCAACGCGCCACCGAACAGGCTGAATTGATTGCGGCCAAGGTGCTTGCTGCCATGCAGGAGCCCTACCAGATCGATGCCGACGGACATTCGGGTACAGCCAGCATCGGCGTTACGCTGTTGAGCGGCCAGCGCCATGAAGACATCGATTCGCTGCTGGAGCAGGCCGAACTGGCCATGTACGAAGCCAAGAATGCCGGGCGCAACGCCATCCGCTTCTTCGACCGGCAGATGCAGGAGCAGGTTCGCCGGCGTGTGGCCATGGAGTCGGGTTTGCGTCAGGCTATCCAGGGCGGCACCTTTGAGCTGGCGTATCAAGCACAGGTGTCGCACCACGGCGGCCTGATCGGTGTGGAAGCACTGCTGCGCTGGCAGCATCCGGAACGCGGCTGGATTCCGCCAGCGGAATTCATTCCGCTGGCCGAAGAGACCGGACTGATCCTGGGCATAGGCAACTGGGTGCTGCAAGCGGCCTGCCTGCAGCTGCGGCAATGGGCGTCACACCCGGTGTTCTGCAACCTGACCATGGCCGTCAACGTCAGCGCCTTGCAGTTCCATCAGGACGATTTTGTCGATCAGGTGTTGTCCACGCTGCAGCGTACCGGCGCACGGCCCGACCGGCTCAAGCTGGAGCTTACCGAGTCGGTGCTGGTATCCAATGTGGAAAGCATTATCGAGAAGATGAACGCGCTCAAGGCGCAGGGCATTTGCTTCTCCATGGACGACTTCGGTACCGGCTATTCGTCGCTGTCGTTCCTCAAGCGCCTGCCGCTGGACCAGCTCAAGATCGACCAGAGCTTTGTCAGCGGCATCCTGACCGATGCCCACGACGTGGACATCGCCCGCATGGTGGTGGCGCTGTCCCGCAGCATGGGGCTGGACGTGATTGCCGAAGGGGTGGAAACCGAAGAGCAACGCCAGGCGCTGGCGCAAAACGGTTGCCTGAATTACCAGGGCTACCTGTTCAGCAGGCCCTTGGATATCCGTACGTTTGAAGACTGGGCCGAGCCGAGCCATCGATTGGCGGCCAGCGGGAAGTGACCCTCACGCCCGATTGCGCTGGCTCCACAGAAGCATGAATTGGACACTCGGGCCACGATTCTCTTGGTCCGGAGGCCATGCGTTCGGGGCAACCTCATCAGGAAATAGCCGGTTCAATGCGGCTGTTGGATGCCAGCATGCAGACCATTGAGCAGACTCAAGCCGCTGCTTTGGAGAGTGCCGCTTGAACCAGTTTGTCAATTTCTGCAGTGATGCTGGTCATCACATTGGCGACTACCGTAAACTCGCGCCCCGCGTTGCCTGCCCTGGCGGCAATGATTTGCGCATTGAACGCGACCATGTGTGCCTGCTTTGATATGTCTTGGATTTCACTCATCACATCCTGAAGCTGATTCTTTACGGAGTTGGCGTGGGAGCGCGCTTCTTTCTCGTAAATGGCCGTGATGCTGTTGAGTACTGCAAGCAAGGGAGTGGTGCTGGCAATAAGCTCTTTCAGAAAGTCCGACCTCTGCCGCCAATTTGATTCAATGGCTATGAAGGTGCGCTCGGCCAGATCTATAAATGCCTGGATCTTTTTGTCACCAGACTCGGGACCAAAGTAGGCCATATGCAGTTCATCGCTGAACACGCCGGGCAAAGCATCATTTCCCTTGACCAGGGCAGTGTGTGCATCCCTAAAGAGTTTCAGCGCTTCCCTGGCAGTGGCCAGTGCATCCGGGTCTTCGCCGGACGCCAACACGGCATAGAGCACAACGCGCTGGGACGTAAAACGCCTGCGGCCAGAAAGGTTGATGAGTGTTGCAAATGTCTCCCCGGACAATTTGCCGGAGTGGGTGCTTGAGTTAGGTTGGATGACGTTTGTGGTGCGCATGCAGGTGCATCAGAGAATTCTTCGATTCCGGGCCTACCCTCTGCGCTCCAGGTAGATGCCTGTCTGGTCCATTGCAGAAACTCCAGATACCACATCACCCACCACAATCACCGCCGGGCTGCCAAGCCCTTCGCGCTCAATGGTGGCGTGCAACTGGTCCAGTGTGGTCTGGGCATGACGTTGCTGCGGCAACGAGGCGTTTTGCACGATCAG
>NZ_JBXAMW010000008.1:0-235181 GCF_058801025.1 Rhodoferax sp. GW822-FHT04A08 | reverse complement strand
TGTCAGCGTGTGCCACACGATGTTGGAAAAGTACACCTGCACTTGCTTTTGGGCGAGGACGTTTGATTGCATTGTTCGCTTTCAAAAAAGCTCTCTTCACTGAATTCGGATTGCCTAGTAGGTTAACTGCGCCAGTGCCTCTCTGAACGCTATTCGACATGGAAAATGAGAGTTTTTCAAAGGTGGAGTGTTGTGAACACTCGCTAACCGGCAATTTGAGGCTTACCGAAACTGGACATTTGTAAAAAGCCTCTCCGGCTGCAACTGAGACTTTTAGGAGGCGGCAGGCAGGTTAAGGCTAATACGGGTGCTATCGACAGTCAGCTCTATGGAGATCCAGTTCTGCTTCAGTCAGGAGTCGTTCGCGACATTCAGCAAAGTGCCCAAAACGGGCGCTCCCACTTTCAAGATGAATGACCGCTGGTTGCGTAAGCAGCCATTGCGACAACATAGGTATTTCAATAAAAATTGCAATAGTTAATTCATTTATGTAGACTATATTGCATGAATGACTGGCTAACCTTAATCATCAGCCTACCCACTGAGAACGCAAACACCCGCATGCGTACTTGGCGAGCACTCAAGGCTTCGGGCGCTGCAGTTTTGCGTGACGGCGTTTATCTGATGCCCGAACAAGATGCGTGCCGAACCGTTTTTGAAAATGTAGCTGCGGAGGTAACAGAATCCGGAGGGAGCTCGTACGTCATCCGGGTCGAGGAACCAGCGGGAAATGATTTCAAGTTGCTGTTCGACCGTAGGGAAGAGTTCTCGGCATTGTTGGATGACATACGTGCCACCACTGCCGATGTTAGTGAAGGCAATGCATCCGAGTTGGCCAAGAAGGCGCGCAAGCTGCGTAAGGCCTTTGCCGGCATCGTGGAAATTGACTTTTTTGCATCAGAAGCCCAACGTCAGGCCGAAGCAGGCCTGCGGGCGCTGGAACTGGCACTTGCGCGCATCCTTTCGCCGGACGAACCCCAAACGATTGATGCCGACATCCCACGTTTGGACCTAAAAGCCTACAAAGCCAAGACTTGGGCTACGCGACAACGCCCGTGGGTAGACCGACTGGCAAGTGCTTGGCTGATCCGTACTTTTATTGATCCCAAGGCCAAATTTCTATGGCTGGAGAGCCCCAAGGCGTGTCCTAAGGGTGCCATTGGATTTGACTTTGACGGCGCAACCTTTAGCCACGTTGGAGTCAAAGTGACGTTTGAGGTGCTGCTTACCAGTTTTGGCCTTGAATCTCAGCCGCTTCTGCGCATGGGCCATCTGGTGCACTTTCTTGATGTTGGTGGACTGCAGCCACCTGAGGCAACGGGAATTGAAAGTGTTCTCGCAGGAATGCGTGAGTCGTTTGATAGTGATGACCGCCTATTGCAGGCTGCAAGCCACGTGTTTGATGGGCTACTGGAGAACTTTTCCAAGGAGGCAACAAGCCATGGCAAGTAATGAAGTCATGCCCACACCAAAGGCCGAGTCCCTTCGCTATACGCTCTGGCAATTAGTTCAATACTTCTTGCGTCTGGGCACCGTAGGCTTTGGTGGACCGGTAGCACTGGTTGGCTATATGCGCCGTGACCTGGTGGAGCAGCGCGGCTGGATAACAGAGGCTGATTACAAGGAAGGACTGGCGCTGGCGCAGTTGGCTCCTGGCCCCATGGCTGCACAAACCGCCATCTACTTGGGCTATGTCCACTACCGCATCCTGGGTGCCACCCTGGCCGGAATTGCTTTCGTGTTGCCCTCGTTCTTCATGGTCGTTGCCCTGGGTTGGGCCTATAGCCAGTTTGGCGGACTCTCATGGATGCAGGCAGTCTTCTATGGCGTGGGCGCAGCCGTCATTGGCATCATCGCCATCAGCGCCCACAAGCTAACAACCAAGAGCATTGGCAAAGACAAGTTGCTTTGGTCAATCTTTCTGATTCTGGCGGCAGTCACAGTGGCTACTGAATCGGAAATCGCCTGGCTTTTCCTCGCAGCAGGTGTGGTGACCTGGTTTGTACGGGCACCGCCCAAACGTTGGGGTGGCGGCGGCTTGGCAGCAGCACTGCCCGTGGACATGGTTCACACCGGCAGCTTTATGGCTTCACTAGACTGGCCCTTGCTGACCCAGATTGGCGTGTTCTTTGCCAAGGCTGGTGCGTTTGTGTTCGGGTCCGGGTTGGCCATTGTGCCATTTCTGTATGGCGGCGTGGTTACTGATCACCATTGGCTCAATGAAAAACAGTTTGTGGACGCGGTGGCCGTGGCCATGATTACGCCAGGGCCGGTAGTCATTACCGTGGGCTTTATTGGTTACCTGGTAGCTGGGTTCCCTGGTGCTTGCGTGGCAGCGCTTGGAACATTTCTGCCTTGTTACCTGTTCACCATCATTCCGGCACCGTATTTCAAGAAGTACGGAAAGCTCCCCGCCATCATGGCTTTTGTAGATGGTGTGACTGCCGCCGCAGTTGGGGCGATTACTGGCTCTGTCATCGTGATTGCCAAGCGCAGCATCGTCGATGTGCCCACTGCCGTGTTAGCACTCTTAACAATCGCCATTCTCTGGAAATTCAAGAAGTTGCAGGAGCCGGTTGTGGTGGCATCCGCCGCACTCATTGGACTATTGCTCTATCCGCTGACCCATCCCTAACCTTAGGAGATTTCCATGCAATCCATCACTGCAGAGGATCTGGCCCAACAACTGGAGCAAGGCACTCCTATCCGATTGCTCGACGTACGACGTACAAAGGCACTGACCGACTCAGGCGTGCAGATTGCTGGATCCCAGTGGAAGAATCCAGCGCTGTGGCTTGACTGGAAGGATGAAATAGCACATGACATCCCCATCGTCGTGTATTGCGCGCACGGGCATGAAATCAGTCAAGGTCTGACCGCGACCCTGCAGGCTATGGGGGCCAATGTGTGCCACTTGGAAGGTGGAATCTCCGCGTGGCAAGCCCAGGGACAGGCGGTCGTGCCAGTTCAAAACTCAGGAGAAAAATCATGAAGTGGATCACCCGCGAGCGCCCCAAGATTGATCGGATTGCCTGCCCGTGGTTGATCAAAAAATTCATTGATCCTGAAGCAGAGTTCTTGTATGTCCATGCAACGGAAGTTCGCAAAATTGCAGCAACTATCGGAGCCATACCGTATGACATTCCGGATGTGGAACTCAGCCACGATGGGGACCTTTGCAGCTTCGATGCATTTTTGAAGAAGTACAAGCTCGAAGATCCAGCCCTGGATCAGCTCGCAAGCATAGTGCGAGGCGCGGATACATCCCGCTTAGGCTTAACGCCACAATCTTCCGGCCTGTATGCAATATCACTGGGCCTGTCACAGAATTACAGCGATGACCATGAAATGCTCATGCATGGGATGGTCATGTATGAAGCCCTGTACTCATGGTGCAAGAGCTGCCAGGAAGAGACCCACAATTGGCCACCCAAGACGTGATTGGATCGTCATGGGTTCACGCAATGGGCTGACAATTACAGGCACAGTCATTGACCATGAGTCAATGGACGCTAGGCTTATCCCGAATGACAGGAGTAGGACAGTAAGCGGGCATAGGCGACCAAAACTTAAAAGACAGGAATTGGTCGAATCCGGGTGTCCCTTCGTATGAATCCACGTCCACACTGCAGTCGTTGGCCCACAGGAAGCAATGACTGGTATCTGGGTGTCAATATGAACTTTTGTAAGTCGGCTCCCGCGGATAAAGTGTCTTGTGCTCGCTACCGGCAAAGTGCTCTGTTTAAGCCAATTGGACTTGCAGGTCCCAAATTGTCAGGCCTGCTAATGAATAACTGTTAAAGCAGATTTGTATGCAATAAGCCGTCATTACCCCGCGTAGAAGGAAAAATTAATTCCTGTGGTTCAGGTCCAATGTCTGTAAGCAATGGAGCGATTCGCGCTTCAGAGCGCTATCAATCAACACCAGACTATTGACATGACAAAGAAGGACCACAAATCTAAACACAAATCAGCAAAGACTGCTAGATCGCAGGCGCCATACCGTTACTATACGTTCACTGAAACAGCGCATAATATTATTGCACCCATATACATGTGGTCTGAGGCCGCATGTCATGCGTGTAGCATGCTATTAGTTGCCGAATTTGAACCTTCGAGGAGGGATGAATGCCTAGACATCGTGTCCACCTTATTCCATCGGCTTCCAACGAACGTCAGAATCCAAATTCTAGAGCACGTCGAATTCTTGATTCACACTCGCCGAACGGCTGCATTTCTTGTGAGGCGCCACGGTGCACTCTTTGAAGTCTTCGTAGCTTTCTCAGATGAAGAGGCAATTGACTATAAGAATGAGATGCCGGAGCTGCAATATGCGGATGCACAAGAAATTGAGTCCTTTATTTATGTGGCGGCTACGAAATTTGAGCTAAGGGATTGATCCATGCTGAGACGCGGTCCCGTATCGACTCGAAGACACATCCGTAGACATTGAGGCGAGTGAATGTGGAGTAGGCTGGAAGTGCAACTCGTTGACGTCATCGACGCCGGCGTGACCTGGGCAGTACCGCAGGTAATTAGCGTGATGATCGACGCCAAATGCAACCGTTATGAGATTCGGGTCGTAGGCACCGCTTGTCAGCGAAAGGACGGACTGCTTGTTCTTGACCAATCCAAAATATCCGGTCCTCGGATCAAGCCCCTACAGCAGTCCGGGCTGACGAATGACATTGACGTAGTGCCTGAGGCGGTAGGGTACATGACTTCGCAAGACTTGTGATGTCACCAGCAGACCAGTATCGAGGCCTACCTATCTAATTTGCATCGCACAATGAGCGAGATTTTCTTCAGAATTCGCTATTGCAGCAAAGCCATTTCTCTCGCTAAGTCATAAAACGAAATGTTCGTATAATTGTCCCACAAAATGTGAAATGGGCAGTCTTAGGCGCCTAGTCACAGAGAGAGCTGGTCAGTAACCGTGCGCGCGATGGTAATTCGCTGATGCACCAAGTCCAGCGCATTTACCTGACGGGTTCCACTTTTTTTTGTATGGTTGCTTCTGCAACGCAGATTCGCTATTGATGAGTACCGATTCCGTCATCACTTTAAAGCTCCCCGAGGGCTACACCTTCTCCGATCTCAAGGTCCGTCGCTGTGACGATGACGCCATTGATCTGGACATGGACCTGGTTAAGCTGATCTGCCAGATCAACGGCCTGAACTTTGACAAGGTGCTGCAGAACCCGGGGCCGGTTGTCACCAGCATTCTCACCGTCTGGTACAAGAGTCATCTCGCGCAAGGCGGCGCACCCGATGCCCTGATGGAAGAACTCAAATCACAAGGGCTCAGACTCAATTGACTTCCTTCCTCACAGCTTTGCCGCTCCCATGAGCCAAGCCTCATCGGTCCAGATGCCTGTACAGGCTCCAGGTGGTACCGCTGTGCCAGCCAGCGCACTGGATATCCAGTTGCCTCGCGGAGCGCTTCTGGGTCTGTCCATCTCCGCATTTGGCAGCGGCATTTCCATGCGGGTCACAGATCCCTTGCTGCCAGGCTTGGCAAAGGAGTTTTCGCTGACCCTGGGCCATGCAGCCCTGGTCATTACCGTTTTTGCCATTGCCTATGGCTTCTCCCAGCTGATCTTCGGCCCCTTGGGCGACCGCTTTGGCAAATACCGCGTCATTGCCTGGGGCACGATTGCTTGCGCCATCACCACGGCGGCCTGTGCCATGGCGCCGTCGTTTGAATTCCTGCTGGCAGCCCGCGCCATTGCCGGCGCATCGGCCGCAGCCATCATCCCGCTGGCGATGGCCTGGATTGGCGATGTGACGTCTTATGAGCGCCGCCAACCCATATTGGCCCGGTTCATGATCGGCCAGGTGCTGGGCGTATCCGCCGGCGTGCTGCTTGGCGGCTATGCTGCCGATCACCTGCACTGGCGAACCCCCTTCGAAGGTATCGCAACCTACTTTGCGTTGGGTGGTTTCTTCCTGTTGTGGATGAACAAGCAACTGCCCGATGCCGCCAGAAAGACTAGCCCGCCCCAGGGCTCTGCGATGAAGCGCATGGTGTCCGAGTTTGCACAGGTGCTGGCAGTGCCTTGGGCCCGTGTGGTGCTGCTCACTGTGTTTGCGGAAGGTGCCAGCATCTTCGGTGCCTTCGCCTTCATGGTGACCCATGTGCACCAGGCTCACGGCATTCCACTGGCGATGGCCGGGCAGATCGTCATGCTGTTTGGCTTTGGCGGACTGTGCTTTGCACTCAGCACCCGCTTCCTGGTACATAGGTTGGGGGAGACCGGTCTGTGCCGCTGGGGTGGCGTGCTGGTAGCCGCTTCCTACATCACCGTGGCGGTATCGACCAGCTGGTGGTGGGCCATACCTGCCAGCTTTGTGTCGGGCCTGGGGTTTTACATGCTGCACAACACGCTGCAGATCAACGCCACCCAGATGGCACCTGAGCGCCGGGGTGCAGCGGTTGCTGCATTTGCAGCTTCATACTTTATTGGACAGTCGGCAGGTATCGCACTGGAGGGGGCGTTGATCCCTACCATCGGCACCGCAGGCGCCATTGTGTTGGGAGCAGTCGGAGTGACTGTGGTCTCGCAGAACTTTGCCCGTCTGATGCAAAAGCATCGCAGAAAGGTTTGAACCGTGGAAGAACTCAAAGAAACACCTGAGCAACTGACAGGGCCATCAACAACGCATACGAGCGTACAGGCACCACCGCAAGAACAGGAAGCATTGCAGGCATCTGGAGCAACGCAAGCCGAAGTGCAGGCGTCTGCACAGCGTCCATTGCCTCCCGCAGTACAGGCATTCCAGAACTTCTACCTGGCCGAGCTCGATGACCGCATTCAGAGAAGCGAAGCGGTGGGCGCCATCACCTTGAAGAAGGGCAGTGCCGCACTCTTCTACGATCCGCGCGACTGCAAGTTCACGCTGGTCGAGAAAATGCCCGACGTGGAGGCTGCCAACGTGTTTGACTGCGTACCGCGCGAACAATGGGGCCGCACCGTCATGCTGTTTGGCCATGCAACCAACACGGGTGGCTATATCGCTTCAGGCCACGGCACCCTCAACGGCAAGGTGCTGACCATCAAGCTGGCCACCGGGCGCTTTTACCGGATTGACGTGGACTCGGAGCTAGCCCACCTGCAGCCCTTCTTCCAGGAAGAGAAGCCCCGTCCCCCCAAGGAGGCCAACGCCGGGCCACGCAAGAAGCTCCCGCCCCGCAATTCCAAAGGCCCACAGGCGCGCAGAGAATACAGCGAGGGAGACGCACCCATGCAGGCGACAGATAACGCAAGCAATGACTCACATCGCGACGAGGAGAGCGAAGACTTCACCGAGGAAGACCTGCGCCGCCTCAGAGGCGAGCTCCCCCTGGCCACCAAGGCCAAGAAGAAGTGGCGCAAGTGAGCATTTGATAAAGAACGCAACACCCGAAACGATCTGCATTCTTTTTAAGCAAGCTGTGCAAAGCCAATAGGCATGCGCCTTGGAGCCACAACCACAGGAGTTATCCCCAGCTCAGCACACAGGTTCTGTGGATGGCTCAGCACCAGGCGGGTAGGCGGATTCAACGGTCAAGACGTTGAACGGGGGATAACAGCCACCAGATGCTGTTCCACACAACAACGGATACACCATCCACAGGGCCATGAGAACGACAAATACACTCAACAAATGTCACCGATGTGGTGCAACCAGCTACAAGCCCGTGATCGAGCGCGATGAGGCCGGGAGCATGAAACCCAGCGGGCAGCACCAGTGCGTAGGATGTGGCCTGACCTTTGGCAGCATTGATGAGTGGAGAACGGGAAACCGCCACAACGAGCAGGCGCCTCAACAGACCAATGACAAGGCTTAGCGATGAATGAACTCCGCCCATTCCTTCTGCACTGGGGCATCATGTCCATGGCACTATGGGTGGCCAGCCATGTCTTTCGGGGCGTGCGGTTTGAGGGGCTGTCATCCCTGCTGGTATCCGCGCTCCTGCTGGGCCTGGCCAATGCCATCGTCAAGCCACTGCTTATCGTCCTGACCCTGCCGCTGACCTTTATCACCTTCGGACTCTTCTTGCTGGTCATCAACGCGCTGATGATTCTCCTGGTGTCAGCCTTGGTAAAAGGGTTTCAGGTATCGAGTTTCTGGACGGCCTTTTTTGCCAGCATCTTTGTGTCCGTCATTAGCTTTGTGCTGGAGGTGTTCTTCCTGGGTAACGGCTCCGTCCACGAGATACAGATGCCGCATAGTGGGGTGTGGCTGTAGGGGGTCATTCACCGATTGCGAATGGCCGCAAGCATTGTGGAATCGGTCAAACAGACTGGGGCCACGGTCACGATGACCGAGAGCTACCCTTGAGGTGCCAATGAATGGGCAGCTCGCCCTGTCCATCCCCTATTTGCAGAACAACTTCGGAGTAGGGAGGCCTAGCATGGGCGCACCGCATCCGTTTTGGACGGAGGATTCTCTTCTTCCGTAAAGACTGCAAAAATCTTCAAAAATTCTCTGAATTACGCTTAGCCAGCAAAGCCAAATTGCTACCTTTCTGATTGGGCATGGTGCCCATGCACGAAGGGAAATAGCAATGCGAAGGCAAGACATCTTCAATCACCAGGTGGCATCTCTGGTGGCTTTGGTACAAAGACTGCAGAAGGTCGGGCATCCAGACAGGGATTCGGAGTCCAAATTAAGACAACTCGTCTCATTTGAGCTTTTGGGCAGGGGAACGCTCGATGTCATTGCGCGTGTACTGGGTGAACTCGACAATGCTAAAGCGGACTTGCTCAACGCCAAGATCAACCATTGCAGTCAAGTCTTCTATAGAACAGATGCGCTCTGGAGTGCCTTCGCTGTTCCTGTGGCAGTGAACTGGCACATGCAACATCACCGCTACTACCGACTGAGTGCTGGCGAAAAGGAACACCTGGACGCCCTGGCTGCAGGAATTCGCCAATCTGTGGGGGCAAGGGAAGTGTACTTGGACGTGCGTTTCTATAGTGCAAAGGAGCTGTACACAGCACCTGCGCGCCATCTGCACGACCATCTGCAGCAGCTCGTCCTCGGCACCCCGAGGCTGACACCGCTGTTGAAACCCATGGAGCTACGCAGCTCCAGTGAGCCGCCCTGGCGCGTGGTGTATTTTCTGGGCGTGGAGGTGGGTGATCTTCAGGCGCCACGCAGGCTGCAAGAAGCGGGTGTGCAAGAAGCCTTGCAGAGTTACCTGCATCATGGAGTGAATGCCCTGACCAAACGCAAACCGGGGGTGTTTTCGCAGGGCGCACACGGTCACACCGTGTGCCATGCTCCCATGTATCTGCAAGATGCCATTCTCTTTGGACACAAGGCGATGCGTGGCTACCCGCCAGTCCGAGATGCGCTTGCTTGGTGAACTCAAGGCGGAAGCTTCTTTGACCAGACGGGCTGCCTCTTCAAGGCGCCATGATGGGTCGAGCCGTCGTTTCTCTTCTTCAGCTTCTTTCGCCAGGCGCGCTGTCTTGGCTAGAAGTAGGACTCTTTGCTGAAGGGCATCAACCTCATCAGGCTTCCGCTTTGCAAGAAGGTCTGGTGAGGCCATCTCGCAGTCTTCAGGCAGGCTTCCTATGAATTTCTGCCGACTGAAACCGTGGCTGTTGCCCTCGGCACCCTTTTTGACACATTCCGACCTGTACAGCATTGCCTTGCCGTTGCGATTTTAGATGTGCATTGCATCTCTTCGTATAACCGTGATGCAAAGTGTAGACACTGAGTTTCTCTCGGACCCAATGAGACTTCCGTCCCCTCGAGCACGGCACGGTTTGTCAAATGAACCCATGCGCCCGTGCTTTCCACACGACGAATAGACTTGGGGCCATCAAGGCCATCACAAGCCATGCAAATACCTGTGCCCCCCAGGTCCGCAGGAGAAACGCGCCTAACAAGCCGCCACCCGCGATACCTAAGTTCCACACGGTCACGAGCAGAGACTGTGCAATGTCGCCCGATGCGCCCGCAGTCCGTGCGGAAGCTGTCTGAAACAGCGTAGCGGTACCTCCGAAGGCCATACCCCAGACCGCAATACCTACCAGCATCGCGGCGGGAATATGCCCGAATACACCGAGCACCAAAGCCGACACGCAAAATCCAATAATGCTCGCCAATACCAACGACCTAAGCCATCGGTCCACCCGAAGGCCGACCAGCCAGATGCCCATGAGCGCAGCCGCGCCAAACACTAGTAGAACTACGTCCACACGTTGAGAGGCTTGTACCGAAGCTAGCCATGGCGCGATGTAGGTATAGAGAACGTTGTGCGCCAGCACGAAAAGTAAGGTCACCGCAAGCACCGACCGGAGCCCTGGCAACATAAGCACTTTGGGAATCCGAATGCCAGTGCTGGCTGTTTGACCCTCGAAGTCCGGTACCTTGAACCGCACCCATGCCACCAGCAGAATCGACAGTACCGACATGATGGCAAATGCGATGCGCCAGCCGACCAGGTTGCCCAGCAGCGTTCCGGCCGGTATGCCTAGAGACAGCGCCAGAGGTGTACCCACCATGGCCACTGCGATGGCCCTGCCTTGCATCGTCTTGGGAACCATGCGGCTGGCATGGCCGGCCAACAACGCCCACAACAGTCCCGCGAACACGCCTGCACCAAATCGAGCTACAAGAGTCAGCGCATATGAGCTCGACAACGCCGTCACCAGGTTGACCACCGAGAAGCCACCAATAGCCAGAAGCAGCAGCGGTCGTCGTCGGCATGACCGTGTCACCGCAGTCAGTGGAATGGCTGCGACCAGTGACCCGATGGCATAAAGCGTCACCAACTGCCCGGCCTTGCCCTCTGACACTCCAAGGTCGGCGCTGACGTTCGGCAGCAGTCCAGCAGGTAAAGCCTCGGTCAGGATGGTCAGGAAACCCGCAGTGGTCAGTGCCAGAAGGCCAGACCACGGGAAGATGTCTTGCGCGGAGCCAGTCTGCGCATCTGAAGTAGTCAAGTAAGCTTCACGCATACACAGCGTCTCGCAATTGAGAGACGAAGCTGCCTGACATGCCTTCGTACAACGTATTGGTGAAAGCTACTACGCTCAAGCCACGGGCCACGTCCACGAACCAAGAGTGACCATAAGCTCCACCCCAACGCCAGGTGCCCACCGACTCTGGTGACTGCGACGCAATAGGGTCGTGCAGCACTGAAAACCCCAGACCAAAGCCATATCCTGGTGCGTCGGGTGGCCCCCAAGAGCCCGTCTGATTGCGCCCCATCTCAGCAACTGTCTCATGCGAAAGCAAGGGGGCACCGCCTTGACGCAAAACTTCGAGCAATTTCAGAAATTCTCCAGCTGTGCCCACCATGCCAGCGCCGCCGGACGCAAAGGCTTTAGGGTCGCCCGCCCGCTCCAGGTCGAACGGGATGCCCAAGAGGCCTTCGAATGGAGTGACAGTCTCGCGTATTTCCATCCGGCGCGGCTTGGGTATGGAAGAGACATAGACCGCAGCCAGTCGTTCGGGCTCAATGGCAAGGAAACTGGTGTTATGCAGGCCCAGCGGAGCGGTAACCAGTGCCTGCACCGCTGAGGCCAAGGGCTGCCCGCAAACCGCCTCGATGACACCACCAAGCACATCGATGCCGAGCGAATAGCCCCAAGCAGTTCCAGGGACATAAAGCAGCGGCACGCCGGCTAGGCGGCGCAGGTTTTCCTCCAGGCTGATGCCCGCCCTGTCCATGCCGTCGGAAACGCCCGCACGGGCATACGGCCCATCGGCATCCGGCTCCAGAAAGCGATAGCCCAGCCCTGCAGTGTGAGTCATGAGCTGGCGCACGGTAATGTGTGCCTCCCGCCCGTCCGGCAAACACGGGCGGAACGCAGGTAGCCAACGCTGCACGGTGTCGTCAAGGCTCAATCGCCGCCGCTCGACGAGCACCATCGCCGCAGTAGTCACGATGGGCTTGGACACCGATGCCAGCCGGAACAGGGTGTCCTGTGACATGGGTTGACCTGCTTCACGGTCTGCGAAGCCGGCTGCCCGACCGTAGGCCAATTCGCCGTGCTGCGCGACGAGTACGACGGCGCCGACAAGACGCTCTTCGGCCAGCGCGCGGTCAATAGCTGCATTTACCTGCGGCCAGCGTGTGGGGGAATAAGTTGGCGACATGAGCACTGAAAATCCTGTATGAAATGAAAGAAACTCAACGATAGTGACAAACCGACTCTGGAAAAAGACGGGTACATTTCCTTTTTTAAAGGAGATAAATGTCCGCAATGAATGCCTTGTCACTGGATAGCGTTGGAGACTTCTCTGTGTTCGCGCAGGTCGCTGAAACCCGTAGCTTTGCCGAAACCGGTAGGCTGCTTGGCGTGTCAGCTTCCGCCGTCGGCAAACGCATGGCTCGGCTAGAGGAGCGGCTTGGTGTTCGACTATTTCACAGAAGCACGCGCAGCATTACCTTGACCGCCGAAGGCAACATGTTCTTGGCACGATGCAGACGGGTGCTGGCCGAGATTCAGGACGCCGAGCTGGAGCTGTCGCAGTCCGCGAAAACTCCGCGCGGCAGGTTGAAGGTGAGTTTGCCTCTGGTCGGTTCGTTGTTCTTGCCGGTTGTGGCGGATTTCATGCAGGCCCATCCGGACATCGACCTGCATCTTGACCTGACGGACCGTGTGGTGAATGTCATTGAAGAAGGTTTCGACGCGGTGCTGCGCACGGGGGAACCCAGTGACTCGGGTCTATCCTCGCGGCGCCTGGGCAGTTTTCAGATGTTGATGGTGGCTTCACCCGAGTACCTCCTACGCCGGGGTGTGCCCAAACGCCCGGCTGACTTGGCAGAACACGCGTGCCTACACTACTGTTTTACGAACACCGGCAAGCTGGAGGCTTGGCCGTTGCGCTGGCCGGTCGACGGACCAGAAATCAGCCTGCCAACGTCGATGGTCTGCAACACCATTGAGGCGCGAGTGTGTTTTTCCGAACGCGGACTCGGCATCACCTGCTTGCCAGAGTTTGCAGCACGAGACGGCTTGGCTAAGGGAAGCCTTCGCAGGGTGCTTGAGGCATATACCGAAGTCAAATTGACGACATTCCGAGTCCTATGGCCATCGGGACGGTATCCTTCGCCGAAACTACGGGTGTTTATTGACTTCCTCGCAGAGCGCGTATTTGTCGAACCGTCGCGTTTGACGACTCTTGTGGGGCGGTAGCGGGTATTGCACTAACCAGGTCGAAGCGAAAAATCTGGGATCGGAACCGCTACCTTGCTCAAGGCAAACGTCTCAAATTCATGGATCGGAACGGGTCGGCTAAACAGATATTGGGCTGGAGATCCAACAGCATGACACCAGCCTTGGAGTATTCGATGCCTGGCTTGTATATGCGCTCCAAGGCCCGAATCGCTGCCTGTGTAATTTGGGTGGAGTCGCCAGTGGGGCGCAACAGCGGCACCACCATGGATCGGCTGTACTGGGTCACCGGTCGAAACGAGCTGGTCCGAACTAAGCACAGCACCTCACCGGCATGGCTGTGCTGCTTGCGTAGCTTCTCGGATGCCCTGCTGGCGAAGGCGCTGTCGGCCTCCACCAATGGCTCCAGGCCGGTCACCGGGCGACCAAATGAATGGGTGCAGGCAATCTCCCGCTTCACTGGCGGGGTGTTCTCAAATCCGATGCAGCCAATGCCTTGCAACTCACGCACGGTGCGCTCCAGCATCACCGACCAGCCGCGTCGGGCCTTTGTCGGGTCCATGCGCACCAGATCCAACACAGTGGTGATGCCACCCGCCACGAGCTTGGCTCCGATCCGCGGCCCAACACCCCAGACTTCGCCCACGGGCGTGGACGCCAGCAGTTCATCCCGCTCACCATCACCCATGGCCGAGAGGTTGCACACCTGTGCCAGTTGGGGCGGGTAAGGTTGATTGGAATCTTCCCTGTCGCCTGATGGCCTGCAATCCGCGCCTGTGACAACTCCAGAGCGGTGCGGATGAGCTCGTCGAAAGCGACGATTTTTCCGCCGCTTCCGATATCTAGACTGCAGATGCTCCATGCACCTGCTGGACTACAAACCGCGAGACAACACTATGAAATCAAGCTTTCTAAAATGCGCCATGCGCATAGCTATTGGCATCTCGATGACGGCTACGACTTTTGCTGTGATGGCCCAAAAAAAATATGATTCCGGCGCCAGCGACACCGAAATTAAGATCGGCAACATCCTTCCGTATTCCGGTCCGGCCTCCACATATGGAGCGATTGGGCGTGCAATGTCGGCCTATTTTGACAAGGTCAATGCCGAAGGCGGCATCAACGGGCGAAAGGTCAAATTCATCAGTCTGGATGATGGCTACAACCCCGCCAAGACCGTGGAGCAGGCACGCAAACTGGTGGAGCAGGAGGGCGTTCTTTTCATTAGCGGGGCCATAGGAACCGCACAAAACGCTGCCATTCACAAGTACATGAACCAGAAGAAGGTTCCACATCTGTTCGTTGCAAGTGGAGCATCCCGCTGGAATGACCCCAAGAATTTTCCCTGGACGATTGGTTGGAACCCGAGTTATGAAACGGAAGGTGCGATTTACGCCAAGCACATCCTGGAAACCAAGCCCAAAGCAAAAATTGCCGTCATTTACCAGAACGACGACTTGGGACGGGACTATCTGAGTGGTCTGAAGGCCGGCCTGGGTGCCAGGGCAAAGGACATGGTCGTTGCAGAAGCGAGTTTTGAGTCGTCAGATCCGACCGTGGACAGCCAGATCCTGACGCTCAAGGCGTCCGGTGCGGATACGATGATCTATTTCAGTCCTCCCAAGCAGGCTGCTCAGGCCATGAAGAAGGTGGGCGATCTGGGCTGGAAGCCTACCCAGTATCTTGCGAATGTTTCCATCCAGATCGAGGCGGTTCTGAAGCCTGCTGGACTGAACAACGCGAAGGGCGCATTTTCCGTCGCCTACTTCAAGGAGCCCACCGATCCCCAGTGGCAAAAGACGCCGGAATATGCGGAATGGCTGGCGTGGATGAAGAAGTACAACTCGGAAGGAAACCTCACGGACAACCACGGTGTCTATGGCTACTCTCAAGCGCAACTCGCTGAGTATGTTCTCAAGAAGGCTGGCGACAACCTGACACGTGAGAACATCATGAGGATTGCCGGCAATCTGGAGACAACGCTTCCCATGCTGCTGCCGGGCACCGTCCTGAAGACCACACCGGAAGACTTCGTCTTGGTCAAGCGGTTGCAGCTGATCAACTTCAATGGCAACACGTGGGACTTGACCGGCAAGATGTACTCCAAATAGTTCTTCAGCGCGTGCCCTGACTGCGGGCACAGAAGCAATGCAAACTGCGTCCGCTTGGACGCAGTTTGCATTTGTGGGAAAGCCAATAGAAAGGTTGCGCCATGCTGCATATCGTTCCGGTCACGCTTAAGGTGCGCAGGTGAAATCCGCCAGGTAGAAGTGAGTCGGGCCGATTCGCATCCAAAACCAAAGTTAATAGCGGTCGCCCCCCTTCGTCTTAAACGACGATTTCAGGCGTTGGCGGTACCTGAACAATCCCCAGCATGAATACCCAATCCGGTGGATGTTTGTGTGGGGCGGTTCGCTACCGTTTCCATCTGGGGGAACCCGCCCCCAACCTGGTGATTTGCCACTGCCGTCATTGCCAAAGGCAGAGCGGCAGCCTGTTTTCCGTCAACCTGGTTGTCCGCAAAGAAGACTTTGAGCTTGAAGGCCAACCTTTGTCCTATGAGGATACGGGGGATAGTGGGCAGCCCGTCTGGCGCCACTTCTGTGGCACCTGCGGTTCAGTACTGTTTACGCACGCCAAATCGATACCAAGTGTCGCCATAGTAAAAGCCGGGACCTTGGATGTCGCATTGCAGACGGCACCTGCCGTCGAGTTGTACACGGAGCATGCCGCCGCCTGGTGGCCGGTGCGGGACGGCGTATTACGGTTTCCGCGGGGACGTGGTGGCTGAACCTGGTGCTGTGGGGGCGCTCGTCGCATCCGACGAGGTTCTTTTTTCTCGACACTCGAATAATCCCAGCATAACCTACAGGAGACCTTCCACTATGGCGCAAGAAGCGCTGCTCAGCGTACGGGACGTCAATGTCCGCTTCGGAGGCATACGTGCTCTCCAGGGCGTGAGCTTCGACGTGCATGCCCGCTCAATCTGCGGATTGATCGGTCCCAATGGGGCTGGCAAGACAACTCTCTTTAACTGCCTCAGCCGCTTGTACAAGTTTGACAGCGGAGACATCCTGCTGAATGGCGAGTCCATCCGGAATGATTCTGTTCACCGTGTGGCGCAACGAGGTGTCGGGCGCACGTTCCAGAACCTGGCCATGTTTGGCACTCTAACGGTGATGGAAAACGTGATGACGGGGGCATATTGCCGATCTGGCGAGGGGTTCATGGCCGCCATGCTGCGGCTGCCCCGCGTAGCGCGCCAAGAGGCACTCGTACAGCGACAGGCAGAGGAACTACTCGAGCTCGTGGACCTCGCACCGTATGCCAAGGTTCCGGTGGCGTCCCTCCCGTTTGCTATTCAGAAGCGGGTGGAGATGGCGCGTGCGCTGGCATCCCAGCCTACTTTGTTGCTGTTGGATGAGCCTGCTGCGGGTCTCAATCATGAGGAACTCGGCAAGCTCGCATCGACCATCCGCCACGTTCGGGACGCCATGGGAATCACTGTGCTGCTCGTGGAGCACCACATGGGATTGGTCATGGGAATTTCAGATCACGTGGTGGTTCTGAATTTTGGACAACGTATTGCCGACGGCGTTCCGGAAGAGGTCCGAAATAACCCGAAAGTCATCGAAGCATATCTCGGAGCAGGGCGTGAGAAGCCAACTCCCAAAGAGGTGGTGGCGCAGCTATGAACAACCCATCTACATCAACTAAGCTGCAACCGTCTCCTGAATCCGGCGCACTACAGGCTGAACAACCACTGTTGGAGATCGCCTCGCTGGATGCTTTCTATGGCCAGACCCAGGTTCTGTTCGGCATCAATGCCAAAGTGCGTCCAGGTAGCGTGACTGTTTTCCTGGGGGCGAATGGTGCCGGAAAGACATCTTGCCTGCGCGCGATCTGCGGCATGCTCCGCACGCGCGGTGAGGTTCGCATCGATGGGATGCCCGTGCAGAACCGCGCAACAGAGGACATCGTTCGTCTCGGCGTCGCCCATGTTCCCGATGGCCGTGGCACTTTTGCACAACTTTCTACAGAGGAAAACCTGCAACTGGGAGCATTCACCCGGCGCGACCATGATGCGGTTCGAGAGGACATCGAACAGATGTTTGTCTGGTTCCCCCGTCTCAAGGAACGGTTCCACCAGCAGGCAGGCACTCTGTCAGGCGGAGAGCAGCAGATGCTGGCAATTGCCCGCGCACTCATGTTGCGTCCGCGTCTGCTGTTGCTGGACGAGCCTTCCTTTGGCGTGGCGCCCAAAGTGGTCTCAGAAATATTCGATGTGCTGGAGCGAATCCGCCATGAGCGTCAGGTCAGCATCCTGCTGGTTGAGCAGGATGCCCATCTGGCACTGGAATTTGCGGAGTATGCGTACCTGCTTGAAACCGGCCAGGTGGTACTGAGCGGCAAGGCCAGCGACCTGGCGGCGGACGAGGCAGTCCGTCGCTCCTACCTTGGTTATTGAGTCGACCGGAAAGAACCACAACATGGAAGCATTCATTCTTCAGGTGACCTCCGGGTTAGGCAATGGTGCAATTTATGCATTGCTGGCGCTCGCCCTGGTCATGATCTATCAGGCCACCCACCACGTGAATTTCGCTCAGGGTGAAATGGCCACATTCAGCACGTTCGTGGCATGGGCACTGGTGCAGGCCGGTTGGCCGTACTGGTGGGCATTCCTTGCCACCGTGGCGCTCTCCTTCGCAGGCGGTGCGGTGTTGCAGGTCACGGTACTGCGTCGGTTCGAAAAGGCGCCCGCCCTCACCAATGTCATCGTTTTCATTGCCCTGCTCCTGATCTTCAACGCATTGAGCGGGTGGATCTTTCACCATGAGATCAAGACTTTCCCCTCGCCGTTCCCGGAGGGTGCCTGGTTCGGATCTTCGGTGATGTCAGCACATAACGCCGGAATGTTGCTTGTTATGGGGGTAGTGATTTTTGCGCTGTTTGCATTCCTACGTTGGACACCGCTCGGACTCGGGCTGCGAGCTGCGGCACTAAACCCTGCGTCGGCAAGGTTGGTTGGCGTGCGCGTTTCCAGGATGCTTGCGCTGGGCTGGGGACTGGCCGCAGCGATAGGAGCAGTAGCAGGAATGATGGTGGCCCCGGTGCTTTTCCTCGACCCGCACATGATGTCTGGCGTGCTGCTATACGCCTTTGCCAGCGCGCTACTCGGAGGCATCGACAACCCATACGGAGCTGCCATCGGTGGATTGCTGGTTGGTGTCGTCGAGAACATCCTGGGTGCCTATGTGATCGGCACTGATCTCAAGCTGACAGTCGCGCTGGTACTCATCGTCGGCGTATTGATTCTTCGGCCGCAAGGCCTTCTTGGAAAGAGCGTGGTGACCCGCGTATGACGACCAATAACCGATTCAATTTCCGCGACGCCTCGGTGCTGGGACTGGGCGTTGCAGGCTTGCTGCCGCTACTGCTGCCGGACTACTTTGTCTTCCAGGCCACCATGTTTCTGGTTTATGCAGTGGCGCTGCTGGGCCTGAACATACTGGTGGGGTTCAATGGTCAGATTTCTCTAGGCCATGGTGCATTCTTTGCCTTGGGGGCCTATGTCGCAGCCATCGTACTGGAACACCTGGGATGGCCATATTGGGTCACCCCCGTGCTTGCCGCCGTCGTCTGTTTCGTCGTCGGATTCCTGTTGGGATTTCCGGCCTTGCGGTTGGGTGGTATCTATCTGGCATTGGCCACTTTTGCACTGGCGCTTGCTACGCCCCAGTTCATCAAGCACAAGGCATGGCAGTCCATTACGGGCGGAGTACAGGGTCTGGTGATCATGAAGCCAGAAGCCCCCATGGAAAGCGTGCTGGGTTTTGCAGTCAATGATGACCGTTGGTTGTACCTTTTTTCGCTGCTGACCACGATGGTCATGTTCTGGCTGGCCTCGAACCTGCTGCATGGCCGTATGGGACGGGCGCTGATCGCCATCAGGGACCATCCGACGGCAGCCGCAGCCATGGGTATTGATCTGCCCAAGGTCAAGTCGGCTGCTTTCGGTCTGTCGTCCGCTTTTTCCGGGGTTGCCGGATCCATGTTCGCGCTGGCAGTCGGCTTTGTGGCTCCGGACAGTTTTCCTGGCTTCCTCTCTATCACGCTGCTGGTTGGAATCGTGGTGGGGGGGCTGGCCACGCTGACCGGTCCCCTGTTCGGAGCGTTGTTCGTGCTGATGGTCCCCAACCTGGCCGAGCAGATCTCCAAATCCGCTCCGTCAGCCATCTATGGATTGCTGCTGATCCTGGCCATGGCCCTGATGCCTGGCGGTGTGGCGGGAACTGCCAAGGACTGGTTCTCCCGGTGGAAGGCGCGTCGGCAGACCCACGTCGGTTGAAGTTGGCGCAGACACGTTCCGTATTTCAACTTATTTCAAGACTCAAGGACAAGATATGAAACGCACACTTTGGACCCGCCGCGGTGTTTGCATCGCGCTTGCTGCAGTTTGTTCAGTAGCGATTGCGCAGAAAAAATACGACGACGGAGCCAGCGATACCGAAATCCGGATCGGAAATATCGTTCCTTATTCTGGACCGGCTTCTGGTTATGGCGCAGTAGGCAAGGCACTGGTCGCCTATTTCGACATGGTGAATGACCAAGGCGGAATCAACGGCCGGAAAGTGCGTGTCCTGTCGTTCGACGACGGTTACAACCCAGCCAAGACGCTGGAACAAACTCGCAAACTGGTTGAACAGGATAAGGTGCTGCTGCTGGTGGGAACCGTCGGAACGGCACCCAACAATGCCATTCACCGTTACATGAACCAACGCAAGGTTCCCCATCTGCTGGTTGGTAGTGGTGCGTCCAAGTGGAACGACCCGAAGAATTTTCCCTGGACCACGGCCTGGATCCCCAGCTATGAGCTGGAAGGCAGCCTTTATGGCAAGCATATTCTGGATACGCGGCCTAATTCGAAGATTGCTGTGCTGTTTCAGAACGATGACTTTGGTCGTGATTACTTGCGTGGTCTGCGGGCAGGCCTGGGGGCAAAGGCCAAAGACCTTATCGTTGCCGAAGCTGGCGTCGACCAGACGGACCCGACTGTGGACAGCCAAATCGTGACCCTGAAGGCCAGTGGTGCTGACACCATCCTTTACCTCACGCCCGTAAAACAGGCCGCACAGGGCATCAAGAAGGTGGCTGAACTAGGCTGGAAGCCGGTGCAATACACCTGCTCGGTGTCCACCTCGGTGGAGAACGTCTTGAAACCCGCCGGTCTGGAAAATTCCAAGGGAGTCATGTCACTGGCTTACATGAAGGAGCCGGCAGACGCACGCTGGCATAGCACACCAGAATATGCTGAATGGTCTGCCTGGATGAAGAAGTACAACGCTTCTGCAAGCCTGACCGACAACCTGGGCGTGTATGGCTATTCGCAGGGTCAATTGCTTGCGCAGATCCTGAAGCAGGCAGGTGACAACCTGACTCGGGAAAACATCCTGAAGCAGGCCGCGGCGGTTGATATGCGACTGCCGATGTTGCTCCCCGGCATTCGGGTAAAGACCAGCGCCGATGATCTGGCACCCGTACAGCAACTGCAGTTCATGACTTTCAACGGTCAGAACTGGGTGATCGACGGGAAGCTCTACGGGCGCTAAGACACGACATCACTGACCGTTCTGGCAGTGCCTGTCCGAGGGAAGCAACCCGTAAATGCATCAAGGCTAGGAGACACATCATGAAGATAACTGCCGCAGTGGTTCCCGCTGCAGGATCGCCTTTCGTCCTGCAGGAACTGGATCTGGACGAGCCGCGCGAAGACGAGGTTGTGGTTCGCATTCTGGGCGCTGGCGTTTGCCATACCGATATTCATGCTCAAGAGGGCGGAGTGGCGTTGCTGCCATTTCCAGCCGTATTGGGCCACGAGGGATCGGGCGTGGTGGAGCGGGTCGGGAGCAAGGTGGGCAAGGTCAAGCCGGGCGATAAGGTGCTGCTCAGTTTCTTGTCCTGTGGGACTTGCCCGAGTTGCAAGGATGATGAGCCTGCGTATTGCTACCAGTTCCCGCCGCTAAACGTTTCGGGTGGCCGAGCTGACGGAAGCCGTACCATGAAGTCCCGTGGTGACCCGGTCGCCGGAAGCTTCTTCGGGCAATCGTCCTTTGCGACCTTTGCCATTGCCAATGAGCGTAATGTAGTCAAGGTGCACCCCGACGTTCCAGTGGAAATCGCGGGTGTCCTGGGCTGTGGAGTGCAAACCGGCGCTGGTGCGGTTTTCCGCTCGCTGGACTGCAAACCAGGAAGAAGCATTGTGATAACGGGCGGCGGTGCCGTGGGTCTGAGTGCGGTTATGGCGGCCAAGGCGCGCGGCCTGTCGCGCATCATCCTTTCCGAACAGCACCAGTCACGCAGGGATCTCGCGCTTGAGCTCGGCGCAACCGACGTGATTGACCCGGCAATGTCCGATCTGGCCGAGGCAGTCAATTTACTGATTCCGGGCGGTGTCGATTACGTGGTGGATACCACAGGCATTCCGGCGGTCATCGAGCAGGTTCCCCGGTTACTGACACGCCGTGGCAAGTTCGGCATTGTGGGATTGCCCTCGGCACGTAATGCAGGCATCAGCCTGCCAGGCGCGCTTGTTGACGTCATGCGTCGTGGGTTGACCTTTCGCGGAATCATTGAAGGTGATTCAGACGTCGATCCATTCATCACCTACCTTATGAAACTATTTGTTGAGGGGGAATTCCCCTTCGACAAGATGGTCCGCACTTTTCCGATGAATGCGATAGACCAGGCTATCGCAGCTCAGCACCGGGGCGAGTGCGTGAAAGTTGTTCTGATTCCTTGACCTTGATTATTGAGATCAAACCATGAGTACCAATCAATTGCCATACAACATGCTGATAGATGGCGTGCTGGAAGTTGGACCATCCACCATCTCAGTGCTCAACCCTGCCACTGAAGAAGTCATCGCGCAAGCGCCGGATTGCAGTCCTGAGCAACTGGAGCAGGCAGTTGCCGCAGCGCGGCGAGCTTTCCCTGCCTGGCGTGACACCGACATGGAACGTCGCCGGGAACTGGTGCGCCAGATGGCGCCTCGCTTCGAGGCGGAAATTCCCCGTCTGGCGGCCTTGATGACGCAGGAGCAAGGCAAAGTATTGGCCGCATCGGGACGGGAATTTGACAGCCTGCTGCGCTTCATGCGTGGATTGGCAGAGCAGTCATTGCCAGAGACAGTCAACGAAGACACACCAACCCGCCTGAGCGTGACCCGACAGGTGCCATTGGGCGTGGTGGCTGCGCTTTCGCCCTGGAATTACCCCGCTCTCCTTTCGTGGTGGAAGGCAGTTCCGGCGCTGCTCACGGGCAACACCGTGGTCATGAAGCCATCGCCCTTGACGCCACTGACGGTGCTGCGCATGGCTGAACTGGTCGCAGATCTGTTCCCACCTGGCGTATTGAACGTGGTTGCGGGCGGCGACGCCCTGGGACCGCAGTTGACAGCGCATGCAGGCATAGACAAGGTCAGTTTTACGGGCTCAACGCCTACTGGACGACGGGTAATGGCGTCCGCTGCACCGACGCTCAAGCGCCTCACCCTGGAGCTCGGCGGAAACGATGCGGCTATCGTGCTGCCTGATGCGGATATCGCCCAGGCAGCACCACAGATCTTTTGGTCGGCATTTACCAACAGCGGCCAGGTTTGTGTTGCAACCAAGCGGCTCTATGTCCACCGTGATATCTATGCTGCATTTGCCGAGGCGTTCGTTGCAGTTGCCAAGTCAGTAAAGGTCGGTCCTGGTGACGACCCGGCATCCTTGCTGGGACCCTTGCAAAATCGTGCACAGTACCAGCGTGTCCGTCAGCTGATCGAGGAATGCAAGCAGGCAGGACTGCGGGTTCTCTTCGAAGGCACGGTCCCGCAGGGGCGTGGATATTTCCTGCCGATCACGTTATTTGACAATCCGCCCGAGGACTCCAGGTTGGTGGTGGAGGAGCCCTTCGGGCCGGTACTTCCGCTGCTGATGTACGACGACATTGATGATGTGGTCCAGCGTGCGAACAATACTGAGTTCGGACTGGGCGGATCGGTCTGGTCACGCGACGAGGCCAAGGCAGTGGCGATCGCCAAACGGCTCAATACAGGCAACGTGTTCATCAATGAACCGTTCTATCTGTCCCCGTCAGCGCCTTTTGCTGGTCATAAGCAATCCGGGCTTGGGGTCGAGCACGGCCTGGAGGGACTGATGAGCTTCACTCAGCCGCAGACCCTAATGATTCGTCGAGGTTGAGGATAGCCTGTCATGTCTGGCCCCTTGCATGGAATACGCGTAATTGAATTTGCAGGCATAGGGCCGGCACCGTTCTGTACGATGGTGCTGGCAGATCTGGGCGCCGAAGTGCTCCGCATAGCTCGCCCCGGACAGACTTTGGACAAGTCTGATGTCACTGGGCGGAGTCGTAGTGTCGTTACGCTGGACCTGAGGTCGTCTCAAGGAGCCGTGCACGCATTGGAGTTGGTCGAACGTGCAGATATCCTGATCGAAGGATTTCGTCCCGGCGTGATGGAGCGACTGGGGCTCGGTCCCGAGGTCTGCATGCAACGCAATCCACGCCTGCTCTTTGGACGCATGACCGGTTGGGGCCAACACGGTCCACTGTCACAGGCGGCCGGTCATGACATCAACTACATCGCCCTGACAGGTGCGCTGCATGCCATTGGGCGTGCGGACGAGGGCGGCCCCGTACCACCATTGAATTACGTTGGCGACTTTGGTGGAGGCGGCATGTTGCTTGCAGTCGGCTTGCTGGCTGCATTGCACACGGTAGCCACCACTGGCCGAGGGCAGGTCATCGATGCGGCAATGACGGATGGCGCGTCCCTGCTGTCCGCTTTCATGTACGGGTTCAAGTCACAGGGCCAGTGGAGCAATAAGCGGGGCGACAACATGCTCGATGGCGCCGCCCACTTCTATGACACGTACGCCTGTGCTGATGGCAAGTATGTTGCAGTCGGCGCTATCGAGCCCCAGTTCTATGCACTGCTTCTCGAGCGATGCGGTATCCACGATCCCCAGTTCAACCGTCAGCTCGACAAGACTGCATGGCCAGAACTCAAACAAAAGCTGGCTGCCGTATTCCTGAGCAAGTCACGACAGGAATGGTGTGTCCTGTTGGAGGGAACGGACGCTTGCTTTGCGCCTGTGCTCGATTGGGATGAGGCGCCATTGCACGCACACAATGTGGCCAGGAGAACCTTTACCGAACTCGAAGGTGTGGTTCAGCCCGCGCCGGCACCCCGCTTCTCGCTGACGCCGCCGTCCTCACCTAGACCTGCGGCAATCATTTCCCAGGCCGAAGCATTGGCTGCCTGGACGCGCTAACCCAATCACTGAACCTGTATGACTCCATACCGTAGCCTATTTGACGAAGACCATGCGGCGTTCCGCGACAGCGTACGTCGTTTTTTTGTCCAAGAAGTGGCGCCTCATGTCGAAGCGTGGCGCGAGGAAGGCAGCGTAAGCCGTGAAGCCTGGCTTGCTGCGGGCACGCAATCCCTGCTGTGCATGTGGGCCGATGAGCAATATGGCGGTGCTGGAATTGAAGACTTCCGTTTTGATCAGATTCTGGTCGAAGAGCTCTATCGGTGGGGTGACCCTGGCTTCTATGTCCCGTTGCATAACCGCATTGTTGCGCCCTACATCAACCGGTTTGGAACCCCTGAACAGAAGCAGCGCTATTTGCCTGGTGCAGTGACCGGAGAAAGCATTCTGGCCATCGCCATGACCGAGCCTGGCGCGGGATCGGACCTGGCGGGTATGCGGGCCTCAGCGCGCGATTGCGGTGACCACTGGCTTCTCAATGGCAGCAAGACCTACATATCGAACGGCGTCCTGGCCGATGTGGTCATCGTTGCAGCTCGTACCAATCCGGATTTCCCCCATGGGTTGAGCCTCTTTCTCGTCGAACGGGATATGCCGGGTTTTGAGCGCGGTCGCCGCCTGGCCAAGATGGGAATGGATGCGCAGGATACAGCTGAGTTGTTCTTCAACGACGTTAAGGTGCCCAAGGCCAACCTGCTGGGCACCCCAGGGAAAGGCTTTGCGCTGATGGCAGAGAATTTGGCTGAAGAGCGTCTGTTGTGCGCCGTTCAATCCATTGCCCACGCCCAGGCTGCGTTTGAGTTGACTCTGAACTATGTGAAGGAAAGGCGGGCATTTGGCAAGCCGGTTGCGGCCTTTCAGAACACGCGCTTCAAGATGGCTGAAATGAAGGCCCAAATTGACTGCGTACAGACCTATATTGACCATCTGGTCGTTGTTCATAACGAACATGCGCTAGATGCAGCGTCAGCATCGGCTGCGAAATTGCTTTCCACCGAACTGGAAGGGCGGGTCATGGACGAATGCGTACAGTTGCACGGTGGGATGGGCTACATGGAAGAGTGCCGCATAGCACGCATGTACAGGGATGCACGGATTACCCGGATATTCGCGGGTACGTCCGAGATCATGAAAGAGATCATCGGCCGATCATTGGGCATGGATGAGCGCAAACTGGCCTGACTACGCACGCAGGTCATTTCCTGTCGCGCATCCTGATAGCAATGTATCAGGAGGTACGAGTATGGTAGCCGCGGGCGATTCGGTGACGAAACGGGTAAACAGTCGCTGCAGGGCAGCCATGTACTGCGCAACCTCCGGTTGTGGCAAGCAGAGGAACTGACCACTTTGCATGGACGTCAGGACTTCATCTGCAACCTGTTCTGCGGTGAGCACCCCACCGAGACCGGCGGAACCAGTTGCATATCCGGTCTTACAGACTGCACGGATTGGTGGCATAGGCGGGACACGCTCACGCCATCTTTACCATTGGCGTTTTGCAGCGATTCTGAGATGCCGACGGCAGCACGCTTGGTCGCTCCGTAAGAAACAGATTCCATGATGTTGAGAAGTCCCGATGCTGACACTGCTACCAGAAAGAATCCATCGCCGCGATGCTCCATTTTTCGGAGTGACCGCCCTGGCAGCCCAGACACGGGCCATGCCGTGCAAATGTCACATCCGCTCTCATAGGATGTCCGGTGTCTCAAGGCCCTCGCGTTTGCCAAGAATCCCGACATTGGTGCAGTAGTACGCATCGATACGCCTGAAGCGCTCGCGTGCAAGTGCTGCGAGCCCCTGAACACCGATTTTTTCGCTGACGTCGCTAGCAAAGGCTTCCACAACATTGCCCAGCTCGTCTGCGAGGGACTGTGCAAGTTCACGGCTGACATAAGCTATCGCAGCGGCCTGCGCGCCCCGCTCGGCGTAGCGTCACACCAAGGCCGCACCAATTCGGCTGGCTCCCCCAGTGATGACTGGCACCTTGCCCTTGATTTCCGTATCAGCTTCAACCAACCTCAGTGGTCATTCACTCAGAGATTGCTCTCTTGGGCTACCGCCCAACCGATTTCGGCCAAGGGTTGAACCCGGGCTGCGTTTTCCATGGCATCGGATGCCGCAGCGTTGCCTGCGCGGGCGCGTTCACCGATCCCATGCAGGATGGCAGCAATACGGAACAGGTTGTAGGCAATGAAAAAATTCCAGGGACCATCCAGAACCCGTCCGGTGCGCTGCAGATAACGTGCAACGTAGCTCTTTTCATCGGGAATTCCCAGCGCCTCCAGATCCTGACCGGCAACGCCACGCCAGAGTGAGGCGGGTATGTGCCAGCTCAAGCACTGGTAGGAAAAGTCGGCCAGAGGATGTCCCAGCGTAGAAAGTTCCCAGTCCAGAACAGCAATGACGCGCGGCTCCTGGGGGTGGAACACCAGGTTGTCCATGCGAAAATCACCATGGACGATGGTGGTCTCGTCCCCTGCAGGGATGTTCTGAGGGAGCCAGTCCATCAGCGAAAGCATCGCCTGGGGCAGTGCACCAGCGGATTCGCGGCATTGGCGCGACCACCGGCTGACCTGGCGTTCAAAATAACTGCCTGCCTTGCCATAGTCGGACAGTCCCGCTGCGCTCGGCTGCACGCCATGCAGGGCAGCGATCACACGGTTCATGTCGTCATACATTGCAGTACGTTCTGCCTTAGACAGCCCCGGAAGGGACTGATCCACGAAGACTCTGCCCTCCATGAATTCCATGAGGTAGAACTCGCGCCCCAGGATGGCGAGGTCCTTGCAGTAGGTCAACACGCGAGGAACTGGAATTCCGCACGGCTTGAGTGCCTGCATGACCCGGTATTCCCGATCAATTGCATGAGCGGATGACAACAGGACACCTGGCGGCTTGGTGCGCAGAACTGCCTGCCAGTGTCCGGCTCGAAGCCGGTAGGTCGGGTTTGACTGCCCTCCTGAGAGTTGCGAGATTTCCAGTTGTTCCGTGCCAATCAGACCCTCACTCCGCAGGTAATCTACTAGTGCTGAGTTGTCGAACGCGTTGGCGCTCATGCCGCGGCACCCGCAGCCTTGACGATCTTGCGCGCCATGCTCCAGCGGTGCACCTCGCTTGGGCCGTCATATACACGGAATGCGCGCATGTCCGTAAAGATCCGCATGACTGCGGTTTCACCTGTAACTCCCTGGCCACCGAGAATTTGCACGCAGCGGTCCACGATGCGCCAGAGTGCCTCAGAGCAGGCAACCTTGGCCCGGCTGGATTCGAAGTTGCATTTTTCTCCCTGGTCCAGCAGCCATGCGGTATGCCAGATATGCAGTCTGGCGGTCTGTAGATCGATGTCGTTGTCAGCCAGCATGAAACCAACGCCTTCATGTTCCGCCAGGGGTTTGCCAAACGCCTGACGACGGGATGCATAGGCAACCGCGATGTCGTGAGCGCGGCGGGCCTGACCGAGCCAACGCATGCAATGGGTCAGACGGGCCGGTGCCAGACGTACCTGTGCGTAACGGAAACCCTTGCCAAGTTCGCCCAGAACATCAGCGGCGGGTACGCGCAGATTTTCAAAGCGCAGCACGCCGTGGCCACCGGTGAAACAGCGGTCCATGGCGTCCATGTTCCGTTCCAGCACGATCCCTTTGCGATTCATGTCGGAAAGAAACATCGTCGCCGAGCCGTCTTCCATGCGGGCCATGATGATCGCGTAGTTTGCGCCATCGGCTCCGGTGATGAACCACTTTTGGCCGTTGATGACGTAATGGTCCCCATCCAGTCGGGCCGTAGTGGCCAGCATCGACGGGTCGGCGCCGGCGCCAGGTGCGGGCTCTGTCATCGCAAAGCATGAACGCGTCTCTCCCTGCACCTGGGGGCGCAGCCATCGTTCTTTTTGAGCGGGCGTTGCCACTTCTTCCATGAGGTGGATGTTGCCTTCGTCCGGCGCATGGATATTGAGCGCCGTCGGGCCCAACCACGAATAGCCAGCCTCCTCAAACACTACCGCCTTACCCACATGGCTCAGACCGAGTCCGCCCATTTCTGCTGATGCGTGCGGTGTCAAAAGGCCTTCCAGCTTGGCCAATCCCACCAGTTCCCTGCGCAGTGCTTCGTCGGGGCCGTGTGAGGACTGGCGGGGATCGTTCTCCAAGGGAATAATTTTCCCCGCAATGAATTTGCGTGTGACCTGTTGCAGGTCCGTCAGGTGAGTGGGAAGAGAGAAGTCCATGTCAGTGCAAAAAAATGAGTTCAAAGGGAAGACACCAGATGACCACCATCGACGATCAGGCTCGAGCCAGTCATCCAGCCTGAGGCAGAAGAGGCTAGCAGGAGCAGTGGGCCATCCAGGTCATCGTGATTGCCCAGTCGGCGCATCGGGATGCGGCTGATCATGACCTTGCCGTATTCCTGCTCCCAGAGTTCGCTGTTGATTTCGGTACGGATATATCCCGGTTCCAAGGTGTTGACACGAATTCCGTGGCGTGCCCATTCCAGCGCAAGGTTGCGGGTAAGGTGTGCGACGCCAGCCTTGGACGCGGAATATGCACTCAGTCCCGGCGCAACGCCTTCACCCTGTATGGAACCGATGTTCACGATTACGCCGGAATGGCCGTTTTCCTTCCAGGCTCGCGCCGCCTGGGTTGCCACCAGCCAGGTGCCACGCAAATTGGTATTCATTACCGCGTCAAAAGCTTGCACCTCCTGCTTGAGTGCCAGGCTTTCCCCGGAAATGCCCGCGTTGTTGATCACCACATCCAGCAGAGGTCCGGACCGGTGGATCGCTGCAAAGGCTGCTGCGACTGAGTCCGGATCGGTAACATCCAATGCGAGGTAGTCGACCTGAGGGCTGCCAGCTTGTTGCAATTCGGGGGCGAGTTGTTCCAGCTTTTCCGTGCGTCGTGCACCGAGCACCAGGCGGCACCCACAACGCGCGAACAGACGTGCGAAATGGAGCCCCAGGCCTGAGGATGCGCCCGTAACCAGGACCCGTTTCCCCTTGATCAGTTGCGCGAGATCCATTAAATGGGCTCCTGCTTGTCCAGGTTATCTGCGTGCAGTTGACGCATGCGCTTCTTGTCGAGTTTTCCCACGCTGGTTTTTGTCAGCGAATCGACGAAGCGGTACCGGTCCGGCACGGCGTAGGTGGAGATTGCACCCGTGCCAGCAATTTTCCGCAGGTGCGCCTTCAAGTCATCTGCGGTCAAGCAGCCAGGTTCCTTCGGCACGATGAAGGCCAACGGTCGTTCACCCCACTTGCCATCAGGAACACCGATCACTGCTGCTTCGCGAACGCCTGGATGCTGAAGGATCAGGTCTTCCAGTTCAATCGACGAGATCCATTCGCCCCCGCTTTTTATGACGTCCTTTTGCCGGTCAACCAGATGCAGGTAGCCGTCGTCATCAAAGCGACCAATGTCGCCGGTATGCATCCAGCCACCGGCCCATAAGTTGGCAGAAGCTTCGGGGTTGGCGTGGTAACCCTGGGTCAGGTACGGTGCACGTACAACCACTTCTCCCACAGATTTGCCATCCACCGGTACCGATTGAAGTTCATCGTCTACGACGCGCACCTGGGCCATCAGGATGGGCATGCCTGGTGTCGTGCGCAGTTGAAGTGCCTTTTCCTTGGGATTTTCAGCATCTGCCAAGGTGTCGGTCTTGATCTGGGCCAGCGTCAGCAGGGGGCAGCTTTCCGACATTCCATACCCACAGTAGACATCCACATTGCGGTCAAGCGCCCGCTGCGCCAAAGCGCGCGGCAGGGCACTGCCACCGATGAGGATCTTCCAGCCGCGGAAATCGTATCCCTGAGATTCAGGGGCGGAAAGAATCATGTCCAGAATAGTCGGAACGCAGTGCGAATAGGTGACGCCTTCACGTTGGGCAAGCAGCGCTGCGCTCGAGGGCTCGAATTTTCCTGGGTAGACCTGCTTCCAGCCGCAAAGTGTGGCGATGTATGGATAGCCCCAGGCATGGGCATGGAACATTGGTGTCAGCGGCATGTAGACATCGTTGCGGCTGAACCGGCCGTTTTCGCTGGCCTGCGAGACAGTGGCCAGGACGGTCAGTGCATGCAGTACCAGTTGACGGTGCGAGAAGTAGACCCCTTTTGGCGCTCCGGTGGTTCCGGTGGTGTAGAACGTCGTTGCCCTGGTGTTTTCGTCGAATTCCGGAAATTCATGCGCAGGATCGCCTCCCGCCAGCAGTTCCTCATACTCCGTCGTGGCGCCCATCTCTGCCGGCACGTTCCCATCGTCGCTGAGACACACGATAGTCCGCACGTGTGTCAACTGACAGCGGATTTGTTGCAGCAGCGGCAGGAAATCCACATTGATCAACAATGTTTGCGCGCCTGAATGCTCCAGGGTGTAGGCGATTTGCTCCGGTGACAGCCGGATGTTGGTTTTCATAAGCGTCGCGCCCAACATGGGTACGGCGAAATAGCACTCGAGATACCGATGGCTGTCCCAGTCGAGGACAGCGACGGTGCTGCCCATGCCAACACCGACTTTTGTCAGTCCACTGCCAAGGCGGCCTATGCGTTGGATAAGAGTGGAGTAGTCAAAGCGAACCTTGTCACGGTAGACGATTTCCTTGCGCGAGCGCTGTGCGATGGGCGTCACCAGCAATTGCTTGATCAGCAGCGGAAAGTTGTACGGCGTCATGTTTTGTCTCCCAGAAATACTGGATTCGTAGTGAATGGGCATCTACGCCTTGGCTGTAGCCTGTTCAGGATAGAACTTCTGACCGGACTTTGCTCGATCACGCAGCCATATAGAAGGGCGGAACCGTTCACCGTAGCGCTCGGCCAGGCGATCGCATTCAGTTACGAAAGCGTTCAAGCCGACGGTTTCAATCAACGACAGCGTGCCACCGGTCCAGGCTGGATAGCCCAGGGCGAGGATAGAACCCAGGTCTGCGTCCGCCGGCTCTGTCACTACGCCCTCCTCGACACAACGGGCAGATTCCAGTGCCTGGATATACAGAAGCCGGTTGCGTACGTCGGCCAATTCGGGTTGTGTGGCCGACAGCGGGAAGATGCCTCCCAGGCCATCCCAAAGGCGCTTGGGTTGCCCGTCGGGGAAATCGTAGAAGCCAGATCGGGTCTTGCGGCCGAGTCGATTCAGTCCCACCATGGTTTCCACCACGGGCTGGGCGTGACTGCGCAGGAACTTCTCGGGTAATCGATCTGCAATTGCCTGGTTGATTACTCGCTGTTGTAGGTCCAGTGATACTTCGTCAGTGACTGCAAGAGGACTGGTAGCGAATCCTGCCTGGCGGGCTGCATTCTCGATCAGCGCTGGCCGCACGCCTTCTGCCAGCATGGCCATACCTTCGTCGATATAGGCGCAGAAAATCCGGCTGGTGTAGAAGCCCGGGCTGTCATTGACCACCACCGGGATCTTGCCAAGTTGGGCAACCAGGTCCAGGGCGCGCGACAGTGCACCTTGGGAGGTCTGCTGGCCACATATCACCTCGACCAGTGACATACGCTCCACTGGCGAAAAGAAGTGCAGTCCAATAAATTCGGTCGGATGAGGCCAAAGTGTTGCCAAACCACTGACCGGAAGTGTCGATGTGTTGGATGCCATGACGAAGTCGGCAGACAACGCACCCATCCCGATACGGGCGCGTTCCAGGGCCTGCGCTTTGACCTCGCGATCTTCGAATACGGCCTCGACGACGAAGTCGCACCCAGCCAGGCTGCTGTAGTCATCGGTGGCCGTGATGCGTGCCAGGAAGTCTTCGGCTTCGGAGGCGCTTCTACGGCCGGCTTTGACGTCGCGGGCATATGTCGCAGCAATCTTGGCCTTGCCTGCATCCGCTGAAGCCTGCGACATGTCCAGCAGTACGGTCTCGATTCCCGACGCGGCTGCCACGCTGGCAATGCCGGTGCCCATCATGCCGGCTCCCAGGATGCCGAGCTTTCGGACCGAAGATTTCGGGATGCCTTGTGGGCGGCGGACCAACTTGCGTGCGGAGCCCTTGTTGATGAACAGGGTCCGCATCAGGTTGCGTGCTACCGGGCCAGCCAACAACTTGCCGAAGTGCTTGCGCTCGATTTCCAACGCACGGTCCATGGGGAGCAAGGTCCCTTCGTAGACACTGGACAGGATAGCCGCGGGCGCCGGAAAGTTGTCCTGTGTGTCGCGGCGGATGCGCGCCATGCCGGTGCTGAAACTGTCCATAGCGTGTGGCGCCAGGGCGCCTGCTCCGGCAGGAACTTTGAAACCCTTGCGGTCCCAGGGCTGCTGAAAGCCCGGGTTGGCCAATACCCACTGGCGAGCGACTTCAACAACAGACGCGACGTCCGCAAGTGCGTCGACCAGACCCAGGGACAGTGCCTCGGCTCCGCCGATATGGCGGCCGGAAAGCAGCAGCGGCAGCGCCTTGGGAATGCCGATTAGTCGAGGCAGACGTTGAGTACCGCCGCCAGCCGGCAACAACCCGACGCTGACTTCAGGAAGGCCGACTACAGCCTTTGGATGGTCAACCAGCACCCGGTAATGGCAGGATAGGCACAATTCGTAGCCACCACCTAGTGCCAGGCCATTGATGGCCACTGCCACAGGTTTACCACAGCGCTCGAGATCGCGCATCGCCTTTCCTGCATCGGCTACCAATCCTGCAGCCTGTGAAGGAGATAGACCCTGGTCGTGAACATGTACAAACGCGGTGAGGTCAGCACCCGCGAGGAAGCCGCTGCTTTTGCCAGAGGTGAGCACGGCCCCCTTTATTTCTGGTCGTTTAGTGATCTGGTCGGCAACTTCCTGGAGTTCCTGCGTGAACTCGGGAGTAAATACATTGACGCTGCGTCCTTGCAGGTCGATAGTGACCAAGGCAATGCCCGAGTCGTCGGTTTCAAGTCGGATGTGGTTTCCCATTTTCAGTTGCCTCAGACACGTTCAATGATCAGGGCGGTTGATTGCCCTTGCGCAGCGCACAGCGTGATGAGCGCTCGATTTGCTCCACGACGCTCCAGTTCATCCAGAGCGGTACCCGCAAGGATTGCGCCCGTTGCGCCCAGGGGATGTCCCAGCGCGATCGCACCGCCGTTGGCGTTGATCCGATCACGGTCAATTCCGTAATGACGCATGTAGCGCATGGGAACCGTGGCAAACGCCTCGTTCACTTCAAAGAGGTCGATGTCTTTGATTGCGAGGCCTGCCCGAGCCAGAACACGGTCTGTGACAGGAATAGGGCCGCCCAGGCTTAACAGAGGCTCCGATGCGCAGGTGGCTGCTGCGACAAGTCGAGCGCGCGGACGCAAGCCGGCCTTCTTGCCGTAGTGCCGACTGCCCAAGAGGAACGCGCAAGCCCCATCGACGATGCCGCTGGATGATCCGCCGGTGTGGCTGTGGACTATGGACTCCAGATGCGGATAGCGTTGTAGAACGAGGGAATCGAATCCGGCGTCTCCAGCTGCGGCAAATGACGGCTTGAGCTTGGCCAGGTCCGCTACGGTGGTTGCGCCCCGAATCGTCTCGTCCCGAGTAAGAAGAACTTCACCGAAGGCATCAGTGACCGCGACCAGCGACTTGTCGAACCAACCGGATTCCTGGGCTCGTGCCGCACGGCGTTGACTCTCAACTGCGTAGCTATCCAGGTCTTCACGGCTGAATCGGTCGAGCGTGGCCATCAGGTCAGCACTGACGCCATTGGGCACATAGGGAAACTTGAGCCCCAGCGCAGGGTCGGTATAGGCCGCCCCCCCATCAGATCCGATTGCCACGCGGGACATGGATTCGACACCGCCTCCGATAACCGCATCGGCCTGGCCTGCGGCGATGAGGCCCATGCCCATCTTCAAAGTGTCCAGACCGGAAGTGCAGAAGCGATTCAGCTGGTAACCAGAAATGCCGTCGCCGTAGCCGGCCAGCATCAGCGCGGAGCGCGTGATGTCTGCGCCTTGTTCCCCAACGGGCATGACGACGCCCAGTCCGACGTCCTCTATGTCATCGGGTTCTAATCCGGTGCGCTCCCGCAGGGCGCGCAGCACGCAAGCGGCCAGGTGAACTGGGGGAACAGTGTGGAGCGCTCCGTCAGAACGGCCCCGACCGCGGGGGGTGCGCACATGGTCGTATACATAAACTTGGTTCATGCGGCTGACTCTAAAAGGGCCGCGGGAATATTTCCTCGTCGCATGCGACGAGGAGGTGCGCTAGCGACCCTGCCAGCGTGGCGGGCGCTTCTCGACGAAAGCTCGTGGCCCTTCCTTGTAGTCCTCAGTGGCAGCCACGCGGTTGCGACATTGCACCGTCAACTCGCGCAGTGACCTTTCGTCCAGATCCTGTACGCGTCGGATTACGTTAAGGCTTTCCTGTATCGCGACTGGAGCGTTAGCAGTGATTGAGCGGGCCAGTGCGATCGACTCAGTGACTACCTGTGCGGGTGGTACCAGCCGGTTGACCAGGCCCAGTAACGCCGCACGTTCTGCGCCGATCGGCTTGGCCGTCAACGCCATTTCGGTTGCGATATTGCGCGGCAACAAACGGGGCAGCCGGTACAGTCCACCTGCGGCTGCGATCAGGCCGCGGGCTACCTCGGGCAATCCAAATTCGGCATTGTCGCCTGCAACTACCATGTCGCAAGCCAGCACAATCTCACAGCCGCCTGCCAGCGCCTTGCCATTTACGGCCGCTATCCAGGGTTTGCGTCGGTCGGCATAGACGAATCCGGCAAACCCATTGGCGGTGAACAGGCTGGAGGCCCTGCCAGCTGCGACCTCTTTAAGGTCGGCGCCCGCGCAGAAGACATCCTGTAGCGAGCTTGCAAGGACGACCGCCCAGATCTCCGGATCGGTTTCGGTGCGCGCAACAATGGACTCCATGGCGGCGACGACATCGGCATTAACGGCATTCCGGGCCTGCGGTCGGTTCAGCGTAACAAGGGCAACATGCCCTTCAAGCACCTCGCAGGTAACGACCACGCTATCCAATAATTGGGTGGAATCCGGGGGGCTCACGATACAAGGCTCCAGTTCTGAATGGAATCGGCACCTATGCGAACTTGTCCGATGGTGCCGATGGGATTGGTTTTCAGGCTGGTCAGCAACGCAATGGCCCGGTCATCGTCGGGCAACACGCTTGCCAGCAGGCGTGCCCCCAACGGCGTGCGGGCAACAACGATGCCATGCTGTACCGAACCGTCGCGCCGGTAGAGTACCGTGTACGTTTCAATGCGGGCTGGACCGCTGTATTCTAGGTCGAGGGGGGGGATAGTTCCTCGACGTGCATCTGCAATCGACTGGACGCTGTAGGCCTCGTCCAGCAATGGCGCGCTGGGCGGCGCTGAGGACAGGACCACTGCGTGGTGCTTGGTAAGGTACCCACCCTGTCCGTACAGAAGACCTACCGCCTCATGGCGCCCGCGCAGGCGTCGCACCATGGCTGCTGCTGCATGCGACATGTAGTTGTTCAGCGGTGCGCCAAAGAAACTCAGCCCGCCCGTGCAAGTCAAAGTTGCATCAGCTGGCAGGGCAAGGGTACGACGAGCCATCTTGGGAACTACTGGGAAGCAGCTATACAACTCCAGGGCCGAGAATTTCCCGCGATCCCCTACCTGTTGCAATATCCGCTCGAGCACTGCATCCTGGGCGTGTACACGCGTATATTGATCCCGCTCCAGGTAATCCGCTGGTTCCTGCGCGGCCGCCCCACACCAGAGGTAGATTAACCGGTTCTCCGGTATGCCGCTGCGCAAGGCATTGCCACGCGTCGTCAACAGTACAGCCGCACCTTGATTGACTAGGGGGTTTGCGACCATGCGCACCGTATACGGCCAGGCTACCAATCGGTTGGTGGCCGTGGGTGTTGTAATCGCGGTGGCATCCCATGCATTCCGGCTCCAGGCGTAGGGATTTTCGGCCGCTGTCGCTGCGCAACGTTCCCATACTTGGCCGGATTCGGATAGCCCCTGTTCCGGCGTCTGGCCCCAGGAATGCTGTACCGCGTTCTCATACAGCGGGTATACGGTTGCCGGCGACGCAACTCCCAGCTGAACGGCGGTTCGGTTCAGATAATCTGTTCCGCGAATTAGCTTGGCTCCCGGGTCGCGAGCAGACCAGGGCAAGTCTGCTCCCTGCTTCTGTGCAGCGGTAACCGCATACTGTGCTTCTGCTCCCGTTACCGCCGCGACATCGGAATCACCTCGCCAAATCCGCAACGCCGCCTCATGGATGAACTTGACGGGTGTCTCGCCGCCGACGGGGCCATAGTTACAACGGTTGGGCTGTATGCCCAGTCGACTGGCCAGTTGGGCAGGGGCATCCCGGTAAGGCCAGGAAAATTCTTGGATAACGTCGAGGGAGTCCAGTTTTCCCAGCAACGGAACGCCGGCATCGGACTCTGCTGCTCGCAGAGCGGACTCCATCAGCTCCAGGGGTTCCAGAACTTCGGTCAGGTTCTTGGAATGCTGGGTAATTTCACCGGTCCCGACAATGACAGGGGTTCGGTCAAGAAATGTATTCATTAGGGAACTGTAGGCGGTGCGATCGTCGGTCGCACTCGTCGGTTGCGACGATGACCGCTGTACCTGTGCGGCCTAAGCTCCCAGTTCAGCATCATCACTTCGCCAGGAATACATGAGCCAGTCCATTCTGAACGGCATGCGCATCGCCGACATGTCCACCGTCATCTTCGGCCCGTATTGCACCCAGATCCTGGGTGACCTCGGCGCTGAAATCATCAAGATTGAAACCGATGGGGGCGACATCAATCGCAACATCGGAAAGTCGGCCCAGACGCCTCTGATGGGGCCGCTCCACATGCGCATGAACCGGGGTAAGCGCTCCGTCAATTGGAACCTGAAATCGCCAGAGGGGCGAAAGGCCATGGAGGCATTGCTCGCTACCAGTGATATCTTCATTCACAATGTTCGCCAGGATGCGATAGATCGCGCAAAACTGGATTACGAAACCGTACGCAAGATCCGACCGGACATCATTTACGTCCATTGCACTGGATTCGATACGCGCGGTCCCAAATCCGGTCTGCCGGCCTACGACGACATCATCCAGGCGGCGTCCGGCGCTGCATCGCTGTTGCCTCGTGCCGATGGCAATCCTGCTCCGCGATTCATGCCCATGGCAATGGCGGACAAGGTCTCTGGCCTGCACGCAGTCTATGCGGTTCTCGCGGCCGTGATCCACAGGCTCCGCACAGGAGAAGGTCAGCATGTGGAAGTGCCGATGCTGGAGTCTGTGGCCAGCTTCAACCTGGTGGATCACCTCTATGAGCGTACATTTGTGCCGCCAATTGGCGGTACGGGATACGCCCGTCAGCTAGATCCGACCCGTCAGCCCATGAAAACCAAGGACGGCTACATCGTGGTCGCTCCGTATCAGGATGGACGTTGGATCCGCTTCCTTGAAATCGTAGGCCGCCTGGACATCCTTCAGGAGCCGGGGCTGACGACACTAATGGACAGGCGTGAAAACGCTGACCGACTGTACCGATGCATGGCGAGTTGCCTGCCGCAAAAAACTACTGACGAGTGGCTGCAGATATTTGTCGACAACGAAATTCCTGCCAGTCGGGTGAATTCCCTTGACGATTTGCTGGTGGATCCGCAGCTGGTTGCTTCTGGACTCTTCACCGAACGTGAGCACCCGACGGAAGGGCGCTATATTGAAGTACGTCCGCCGATCCGCTTTTCATCCATGGAATACCCGGAGTTCCTGCATCCCCCGACTATCGGTCAGCACTCGGTCGAGGTTGCAGCCGAGCTGGGAGTGGCGATGCCGCAGCCCAAATGAGGCCTGACAAGTCGACCCTTGCGCACGGTTCATGCCAGAATTCGGTGTGACTTCCACAGGCGTTCCCCTTTACAAGCTTAGTGCACCCCAGGCACCGGTGTCCCAGCTGCCGAGAACCGGTCTTCTGGGACGGGTGGCTGCGGCCGCATCTGCACGGCTGATCCTGCTGGGGGCGCCCCCAGGATTTGGCAAGACGACCCTGATGCAGCAGCTTCGCGGCAGCCTGGTGGCACAGGGGTGTGACACGATTTGGCTGAATCTGGACGCATCCGAAAATGACGCTGCGCGTTTTCTGATCACCTTGCGGGCGGCCTCCAGACGTCCGGACCCTGACTCGCTGGCGGGTGACAGGCTGGATCTCGATCCCATTGCGGCTCTTGCGACTCGCACCGATCGATTCGCACTCTTTCTTGATGACTTCGAATCGATTCACGAGGCCTCGGTGTTGGCACTGGTTCGCTCAGTCATCGAACAATTGCCACGCTCTGGCATGGTTGTGATCGGTTCGCGCAGCCTGCCAGACCTTGGTCTGAGTCGAATGCGGGCCCAGGGCCAGTTGCTTGAACTTGACGCTGACAGCCTGCGTTTTTCACCGGACGAGGTTGAGACCTATTTCAAGCTGCGTGGGCAACGTCTGCAGGCGGACGTCGTGAGCAAACTTCACGAGAAGACCGAGGGTTGGATCGCGGCCCTCTGGCTCGCATCGCTGGCCATGGAGCGGCCCGGTCGCGAGGGATATGAGTTTGTCGAGCAGTTTTCCGGCTCCAACCGGACCATCGCAGACTATCTGGCTGACAACGTGCTGGCTCATCAGGAGCCGGAAGTCCGTGAGTTCCTACTGCGGACAAGTGTCTTGCGGCAGGTTAACGCTGAAGTCGCCCGGGCACTGCTGCCTCGCACGGACGTTCAACCCATCCTCAAGCGGCTGGTGAGCCAGAGCCTGTTCCTGGTGTCGGACGGAGACGAAGGCACTTACCGATATCACAGACTGGTGGCGGATTTCCTTCAGGCGCGTCTTCTGCGTGACGACCCTGAAGTCGTGCCGCGTCTGCACCTGGCTGCTTCAGGATGGTATGAGGCTCAAGGGCGCATAGTCCCTGCGATTGACCATGCTATCGAAGGTGGTGATTTCCCTTACGCACTCGAATTGCTTCAGGGACACACGCAGCGTTTCCTGGAAGGAGGACGGCTGCGTCTGCTGGCACGTTGGTTCCAAGCGATGCCGCTGGACCTGGTACGTGCAAATCCGATCATTCATTGCGCCTCCGTATGGGCCAAGTTGTTTACGCAGGGCCCAGCCGGCGCAGCTGGCGAGCTGGAGTACGCACGTGAGTCGGCAATCAAAGACCCAATCGCCGCCGCGCACGTGAACGCCCAGGGACCTCTGTATATGGCGATGTTGGACAGGTACGAGGAAGCCCTTGAGCAAGGTGTGAAGAACCTGGAGCGAATGCCGACCTGCAACGAGTTCGCGGATAGTGTCCTACGCGATTGCATGGCCAATGTGTTTTCCGTCATGGGGGACCGTCGCCGCGCCCAGGATTTGATCGATCAGTCCAGGCGCGTTCCCGGCGCATTCAACCAAATGTATGCAGAGTCGGTTGAAGGCCTGCTAGACGTCCAGGGTGGGCGGTTGCGAGAAGCCACAGCACGATTCCGGATGGCGGTGACAGCAAGCAGCAATACAAGGCGGAACTTCACCGGTGGCAATGCCTGGGCTGGCGTGCTCTATGCAACGACACTTTATGAAGCCAACGAACTGAGCCGGGCAGAGCAATTGGTCAATGTTTACCTGCCATTGGCCTGTGATGTGGGCCTACCAGGGCACATGATTGCCGGTCACATGATCCGCACGCGGATTGCATTCAACCGGGGTGACATTGCAACTGCGTTCGAGACGCTGACCGCTCTTGAATACCTGGGGCACCACCGAGGATTGCCTCGGCTGGTATTGACGGCCAAGATCGAACGGGGGCGTCTGCTTCTGTTGCAAGGCAATGCTCAGGCGTCAAAGGAGGAGATTGATCGTGCCGATGTACCTGAGGTCTGGGGGCGTATCCGACGATTGTGGTTGCCCGCCAATGACACGGATTTTCTGCCCATAGCGCGAGCTCGCTGGGATTTGCATTTTGGTGATGCGCGCGCCGCGCTGGCGTTGATTGATCGCGAGTTGCTAGAGGCCACCGAACTCAGCCGTCAGCGCCGCGTCCTCAAACTCAAGTTGCTTCGCTCAATCGCGCTGCAGCGCACAGGGGATCCGTCCGGCGCTGCAGAAACCATCGCCGGGGTGCTGCGGCAGGCGGCGGGCGAAGGTTTTGTCCGGCTTCTTGCGGATGAGGGGCCGGTACTGGGTCGCATGGTCAAGCATTTCCAGGAACTATTGCTGGAAATGCCCGCAAGGCGCAGTGATCCAGTGTTGCTGGAGTACCTGCAGCGCCTTCTGGACGCGTTCGGGCCACTGCCACCTTCCGACAACAGTTCAGTGACACCCACAGAGTCCTTGATGGAACCGTTGACGCGCAAGGAGTTGCAGGTTCTGCAATTGGCAGCCGAGGGGTACTCGAATGCCGCCATGGCCGAAAAACTGGCACTTACCGACAGTACAGTGCGAACCCACTTGCGCAATATCAGTGCCAAGCTCAATGCCAAGAGCCGTGCCGAAGCCGTGGCTATTGCACGCCGGCTCGGCGTAATTCGCTGACGCCAGCTCCTGTTTCGGTGGTCGCATAGGGGTCGTCGATATAGACGATGTGGCGACCAACATTTCCCCATACGATGCCGTGTATTAGTGGGAGAAACACATGGACTTACGTTTGCGTCCGGAGCATGAAGCATTTCGGGCAGAGATTCGGGAATTCATACATCGCTTCGGACACCTGTCCGCGCCAACGGTGCCTGGGCAGCGACCAGGCCCGGAATTATTGCAGTGGCAAAAGCTCTTGCTGGAACATGGGTTCGCGGGCCGCAACGTCCCTCGTGAGTTTGGAGGATATGGTGCCCAGGTCGATGTAATGGAGCAGCATCTGATCGTCGAGGAGTTCACTCGGGCCGGCATTGCGCTGGGAATCGGCAATCAGGGGATTTCCATGCTGGTGCCAACGTTGCTTGCATTGGGAACGGAAGAGCAGAAACGGCAGTACATTGCCCCCACACTGCGCGGAGAAATGGTCTGGTGCCAAGGCTATTCTGAGCCCGGTGCGGGTTCAGACCTTGCTGCGCTGCAGACACGTGGTGTCGAAGATGGGGATGACTTTATCGTGAATGGCCAGAAAATCTGGACGTCCACGGCGCACGAATCCGACATGATTTTCTGCCTGGTGCGCACAGAGCCCGGCGCGAGCAAGCATGCTGGCATCAGCTATCTGTTGTTCTCTATGCGTACACCAGGCATCACCATCCGGCCATTGAAGACCATGACCGGACGTTCCGAATTTAATGAGGTGTTCCTTACCAACGTGAGGGTGCCCCGACAGCAGATATTGGGTGCCCGGGGCGACGGCTGGAAGGTGGCCAATGAGACGCTTCGTCATGAAAGGGCCTACCTGGCGAACCCTGGACTTCTCGCTCAACGCTATGCTGAGATGGTCAAGAGGGTAGTACATGAGCAGGGAAATGCGCAGGGAAGAATAGAGGAACCAGTGCTGCTGGATCGTTTGATGGCATTGCAGGGGCGGGTGCTAGCCCAGCAATGCCACGGCATGCGGCTTCTGACCCTCGCTGATCGTGGTCAGGATCCGGGTCTCGCCGGGCTGATAACCAAACTGCAGGGCTGTGAAATCAGATACCAGCTTTCCAACCTGGCGTTGGATTCGATGGAGCAAGCCAGCCTGCTTGTCGGTGGCGGTGACGAAGTCAGGGACAACGGGCTGTGGCAAGAGCGAAATGGTCTGGATCTCGGACTGATCATTGGTGGCGGAACCGCGCAGGTCCAGAAAAACATCATCGCCGAGCGAGGGTTGGACATGCCGCGTGAACCGAAATTGGCAGCCTGAAACCACAGAGGAAAAGAGATGGAATTCGCGTTATCACAGGACCAGGTCCTGATGCAAGACAGTCTGCGCCAGGCGCTTTCAAGGGCTTGTCCCCTCGAGCGTGTCAGGACCATGGCCGGTCAGCCGGCCGGATTGGCCGCTCAAGTATGGGACGTGGTATGCGAAATGGGCGTACCTGGGCTGCTTGTTCCAGAAGAGCATGGAGGCTTGGGGTTATCGATGCTGGATGCGGCGCTGGCTTCCGAAGAACTAGGGCGGCGGGTAGCGCCCGTGCCTTTTCTCGGAACCTCGGCTCTGGCCACGCTGGCACTCAGTCATTGCGCCAACGAGGATTTGAAGGCTCACTGGCTACCACGGCTAGCCTCTGGTGAGGTACGCATGGGCGTAGCTGTGTCCGAGGCGATGTGTGGTGCCCGAGATGGCGCAGGAATCCGTGCCGAAGGGCTGCAGCTGAGTGGCAGCGCCCACTTTGTCCTGGATGGCGCAGGCGCAGATGCATTTGTTGTAGCGACTACGAATGGTGCTTTGTATCTGGTGGAAGCCAGTTCGAACGGTATTTCATGCGTCGATCAGGGGGGGATAGACATTTCCCGGCCCCTGAGCAAGTTGACACTGACTGGTGTCAAGAGTCAGCTGCTGAGTGTTGCCGGGGACCCGCTGCTAGAGCGGCTGCGTACGGCGGCCTGGATTCTTTTGGCCGCTGACTGCATGGGGGCCGGATGGGCCATGATCGAAAAATCCGTTGCCTACACGCGAGACCGAAAGCAATTTGGACGCGCAATCGGGACGTTCCAGGCTGTCAAGCACATGTGCGCGGAGATGGCGGCCGAGCTGGAAATCAAACGGGCAATCGTCTGGTATGCAGCTTATGCTTTTGATACCCTGCCGGAGCAGGCCCCCATGTACGCGGCACATGCCAAGGCCCTGCTATCGGACGCAGGGCAATTCGTCGCTCGGACCTCGACAGAGGTCCACGGGGGAATAGGCATTACAGACGAGTTGGGCTTGCATTACTGGTTCAAACGAATCCAGATGGACCGTCAGATGTATGGCAGTGCTCCAGTAGCCCGAATGCACGCAGCGAAACTGCAGCAACTGGTACTCGTGAACTAGCACGAGAGGCGTCTGGGTTGTTTATCTCTTAGGGTCAACGGGGGGCCATGCGGATGGCACCGTCAAGTCGAATGCTTTCGCCATTGACATAGCCATTGGTCAGCAGCGTTTCGACCATTGCAGCGTATTCCGCGGGTTTTCCCAGTCGCTTTGGAAAAGGCACCGACTCACCCAGCGCCTGTAGAACATTTCCTGGCAGGGAAAGCAGCAATGGTGTCTCAAATATGCCAGGCATGATGGTGTTGATGACGCGAATGCCTTCTCCCATCAAATCGCGCGCCATTGGGAGCGTCATGCCAAGGATGCCACCCTTGGATGCGCTATAGGCCGCCTGGCCGATCTGTCCATCCTGGGCCGCGACAGAGGCAGTATTCACAATGGCGCCACGTTCTTTCGAGTCGTACTCGTCTTCCAGCGGTGCGAGTGTGAGCATGCCCGCTGCAGATTTGGCGGCACAACGGAATGAGCCAATCAGATTGACCAGAATCGTCTGTTCAAACTTGTCGAGCGGAAAATGCGTGATGTCTCCGGTCTTGCGATCACGACCTGCTGTCTTGTACGCCGGTCCGATACCGGCGCAATTGACCAGAATGCGTTCCTGCCCATTCTTTCCACGGGCGCGCGCGAAAGCGCTGTCCACCTGCGCATCTTTAGTCACGTCTACCTGGCAGAAGACACCGTCGACTTCTCGAGCGATGGCTTCGCCCAGGTCAGCGTTGAAGTCAAAAATTGCAACCCTTACGCCTTGGGAGGCCAACCTGCGAACGGTTGCGGCGCCCAGTCCGGAAGCTCCGCCGGTTACAACTGCAGATAGGGAGGAGTTAAGTTTCATGGTTCGACAGATGCGAGGGTTGGGGAAGGTGACTTAATTCATATAAACCGATGTGCCTGGGCATCCGGGCCAGGGGGAGGCGATGGCGCTCAGCGTTTGGGAAGTGTGTTCTCGGTCTTGCAAATGATGGTCAGCATGATCTCGTCGGCGCCTCCACCGATGGAGCTGAGACGGCCGTCGCGGTAAAAGCGTGAGACTAGGTTGTCCCGAGTGAAACCCATTCCCCCCCAATATTGCAAACAGGCATCGCACACTTCGCGAATCAGTCGGCCGGCCTTTAGCTTGGCCATGGAGGCAAGACGGGTGACATCGTTACCTGCAACGTACTCATCCACAGCCCGGTAGGTCAGCGAGCGCAGGGCTTCCACCTCGGTTCGAAGCTCTGCCAATCGAAAATGCACGACCTGATTAGACAGAACGCTGTGGCCAAAGACCTGCCGTTGGCTGGTGTACTCGATGGTGGCATCTATTACCCTGTCGAGAATTCGCAGGTTGCGGGCTGCGCCCCAGAGCCTCTCCTCCTGGAATTGCAGCATCTGGTATGTGAACCCCTTGCCTTCTTCACCGATAAGGTTGCTGCGCGGTACTCGGACGCTATCGAAGAAAAGCTGCGCAGTATCCGATGAATGCATCCCCAGTTTTTCAATCCGCTGCCGAGTGATCCCAGGTGTATCCATCGGAACAACGATCAGGCTTTTGTTTCGGTGGATCGGGCCTTCGCCGGTGTTCGCTAGCAGGCAGCACCAATCGGCCTGCATGCCATTGGTTATCCACATCTTTGTGCCATTGATGACATAGTCACCACCGGATACTTCGGCTCTGGTCTTGAGGGATGCAACATCAGACCCCGCACCGGGTTCGCTGACGCCAATACAACCCACCAGTTCACCCGTGACGGATGGCGCGAGGTACTGCTCTTTAAGTTCTGCGCTGCCAAAGCGAGCCAGGGCAGGGGTGCACATATCAGTCTGCACGCCGATTGCCAGGGGGACGCCACCGCAGTCGCAGTCACCCAGAGCCTCGGCCATAGCCAGGGAATAGGTGAAGTCCAGGGAAAGCCCCCCGTACTGCTCGTCGTATTTGATGCCCAGCATGCCCAGGTCGCCCAGCTTCTTAAAAACTTCATGGGCGGGGAATTGCTCTGCGCGTTCCCAATCCGGAACATGGGGGTTGATTTCTTCACGGACGAAGCGGGAAACGGAGTCGGCGATTTGGCGATGTTGTTCTGTGTATTGCATAGGTCCTCTGAGGTGTCCCTGCACCTTAGTTGCACCTTGCCAGCTGCGTATCGTCGCATTCGACGATACGGGGTCGACCTGGCGTCCATACAGTGCGGGAGACCAATCCCATTTCACCCACATACTGTGAACCAGCCTTACACGCAGAAAACCGACCATACGGAAGATTGGATGGCGGCATGGAAACCCATGGTCGATGCCGTCGGACGTGAATTTGATGAAGAGCCGCCGGCATTCCGTGCGGATCGGATAGAGGCGAGCGCGGTTCGTCGCTATCTGGAACCATTGGAGTTCGACAGCCCACTTCATTACGATCTGGAATGCGCACAGTCACATGGCTACCCGAATATCGTGGTGCCAACCTCGGCGCTCCCGACCTTTGCCATGAGGCCGATGTGGGCTCCCGGGCTCGTACTGTTCGATTCCGAAGAGCGAAACGCGCAGTCGGCGAGTAGCGCAGTATCCGGAATCTTGACGGGTCTGGAGCCGCCAACCAGTGGCTACTTTGCGACCAACTATGACGTTGACTACCTCAGCCCCGCCTTTGTGGGAGATAGATTGGCCCGCCATGGGGCAAAGTTACTGGCCTGCAGTCCTCGCTCTACCAAGGTCGGGCGGGGGGCATTCCTGACCTGGCAGTCTCAGATCATCAAGGAGAACCTGGAAGTAGTTGCGATCCTACGCACGACATATTTTCGATACGTCCCCCATCCTGGAACCAAGCCATGAGGCAGTCGACTATTCGCACCTGGCGTGAATTGCAGGTTGGTGAGCAATTGCCCGTACTGCCGTTTCCACTGACTGTGTACCGCCTTGTAATGGCAGCGGGCGCGAATCGGGACTTCAACGCTATTCACCACAACCCGGACATTGCCCGTGCCACAGGTGCACCAGACATATACGCAAACACCCTCTTGTTGCAAGGCATGTGGGAGAAGGCTATTCGCAATGTGATTGGACCGGCAGGCGCGATTCGTAGACAGACTGGGTTTCAGATGCGGATATTTAACATCCCTGGTGATACGGTCTGGGTCAAAGCATCGGTTGAACGGAAATGGCAGGACGGGCCTGAATTCTGGGTGGAGTTCAAGATTTGGTCGGAAAATCGGCTGGGAATATCCGTAGGGCCCGGGACCATTGCCGTGACGATGCCTGGAGGCCTGGACTCATGAGCCGGACATCATCCACTACAGGCGCCCGCATCCTGCCCTCCATACCTGAAGACTTTGATCCCTATCAAGCGCGCAGTCCATTTAACGCGATTCTGGGCGCCGTCAACGCCCGCATGGAACCGGATGGTGCCATTACCCTGGGTCTGTGGGTGCAGGAACTGCACTTGAATCACCAAGATTCTATGCACGGCGGAATGGTCACCAGTCTGGCAGATACAGCGATGGGTAACCACGCATCCCGTGCGACCCAGGGTGGCATCGTTACTGTGCACCTGTCGGTAGATTATTTCGCCCGCGTCAAACGGGGTGACTGGCTTCAGGTTCGCAGCCGGATGGACAGGAAAGGCAAGCGCATACTGTTCCTTGCATGTACGGGAACTGTGGGGGAGGAGGTCGTCTTTCGGGGCAACGGTGTTTTTTCCGTGTTGGGCCGTAACGACCGTGTTCCGGGGACAGAAGAAATCGCGGATTCCCAAGACTGATACAAGCAACGTTGTGCCAATCAAGAGACGGAGTTCGTGAAACGCCTTCCTTGCCTTTCCCGAAAGCCGACTCGTCGAGGCCAGCAGTGCGTTGCAAACATACAGTCGCCCGTGGCAACTGAAGAATTAACGTATGGCGCAATAGCGCCGTATTGGCACGGCGAAGCATTCCACATTTGCCCCACCCCAGTGACAAGCGGCTTCCGACTGCAGATCGAGGATCGATGCGGCTTGCTTTCGCATTAAGGATGGGTTCATGGGATTGCAACCTCTATGCAACTGAATTATCAAAGGAGATCATCCATGAAAGCAGCCATCCTGCACCAGACCGGAACACCGTTGACTATTGAGGACATCTCTCTGGATATGCCAGGTCCGCGTGAAGTACTGGTTAGGACGGCTGCGGTTGGCATCTGCCACTCTGACTTGCATTTTGTAGAGGGCGCTGTTCCATACCCCCTGCCAGTAGTCCTTGGACACGAGGCCTCCGGCATCGTCGAGGCGGTTGGGTCCATGGTCCAGACGGTGAAGCCAGGTGACCATGTAGTGACCTGTATCTCTGCCTTTTGTGGTCACTGCGATTATTGTGTTGAGGGGCGCATGTCGCTATGCGTATCGCCGGAGACGAAACGTGGCGCCGAAGAGGAGCCACGCTTGCGTTACCGCCGTCCGGCCATGCCGTCCACGCCGCTGCCGCAGTTCATGAATCTGTCCGCTTTTGCTGAACAGATGCTGGTGCATGAAAACGCAGTTGTTCCTATCCGACGTGATATGCCGTTGGACCGCGCGGCGCTTCTGGGCTGCGCGGTTCTGACTGGAACCGGGGCCATCTTCCATACTGCCAAGGTACGTCCCGGCGATACCGTTGCAGTGATCGGTTGCGGAGGTATCGGTCTCTCCACTATCAATGGCGCGGTGCTCGCCGGTGCCAGTCGGATCATCGCCGTTGACATGCAAGACAGCAAACTCGAACTCGCGCGCACATTCGGAGCCACCGACGTGGTCAATCCGCGCAACGGGGATCCGGTGCAGCAAGTGATCGAACTAACAAAGGGTGGAGTGCACTACTCGTTTGAATGTATCGGGCTGAAGCAGACCGCTGAGCAGGCCTTTGGCATGCTGCGTCGGGGCGGGACTGCCACAGTGATCGGCGTCCTGAAAATTGGAACCAAATTGGAACTGGACTCCTACGCCCTGCTGCATGAACGGCGAATCCAGGGTTCTTACATGGGCTCTAGCCTTACCGATAAGGCTAGTACCAGTTCGAATGCGACGGAAGCACTCGTTACAACGCTCAGGAGTTGGTTTGTCCAGCCTGACTTTAGGGGCTGTGCGTTTTTGAATGCCGCCGCTGAGCTGGGTTCAGCCGACCCCGAGATATTGAAAGTTGTCTGTCGACACAAGCAAGAAATGTCGTCTGTTTTAGATGAGTTCTTCAGTGGAGGCGCTTTGTCTGTGGGGCGCAAGTTGTCGCTCGTGATAGACGGCGCCATCGTTCACGTACAGATGGGCAGGCCTGTTGATGAAGTGTTGGAGGACTTTAAAGTCTCAGCCGAGGCCATTGTGGCCTGACAGGGGTACATCGAAGGAGGCAGCAGCTACGGGCCAGGTGCAGTCACTTGCCAATGGCCGGTAACTGGAAGCCAAAATTGGCGTAGGTCGCCGGCCAGCAGGTAAGTTCAAATCTCAGTCTGCTCAGAAAGTTCCAAAGCATCCTCGACCTCGATGCCGAGGTACCTCACAGTGCTTTCCAGCTTGGTGTGTCCCAGAAGCAACTGCACGGCTCGGATGTTTTTAGTGCGACGGTAGATCAAGGAGGCCTTGGTACGACGCATTGTGTGGGTGCCATAGGCCGTTGGATCAAGACCGATTTCCTCGATCCAGGAATCTAATATGCGCGCGTACTGCCTTGTCCCTAAGTGCGGGGAATCATGAACCCGACTAGGAAACAGGAAATCGTCTGTCGCCAATTCTGCCTCCCTGATCCAGGTAGCAACTGCTTCTCTCGTTGGCGGTGTGATTTCAAACTGAACCGGCTGGGACGTCTTCTGCTGCATGACAATCGCACGCGTGGAGACGCGATCGCCATGGCAAATGTCCCGCACACGCAAACGAACCAAGTCACAGGCCCTGAGCTTGCTATCCAACCCAAGATCAAAGAGCGCAAGCTCCCGTGTGCGATGGCCAAGTTGAAGTCGTATGCGGATGGCCCAAATGTCTTTGAGTTTCAGCGGGGCCTTCTGGCCAACAATTTTCCCTTTATTCCACGGAACTTTGGTGGGTGAAGCAGTTTCGCTGTCCATGATGCTCTCCTTAAGTTGAAGGGGAGAGCAACTGTGGACCGGCTACGCCAATAGTCAATGCCGTCTCCACATGGAAATGCCTGACTGCTGACGTTCGTCGTGGGCCCGTCGGTGCCCATCGCTGGCAATTGAACCATCAGAATGCCCACCAGCCAGCAGTCATTCGCCCATTCCATGATTCGTCAGTTATTGACCTAACTATTAAGCTTGCGAATAAGGCTTGGAAGTTGGTTTCTTGCGCGAGCAAGCTCCTTGCTGCTCAGCGTGTACTTTGACGTGCCAGTAAGGCGTTCGACAGCCAGGTCAACGAAGGCACGGGCGCGAGCTGGCTGCGATTTCCTGCTGCCGAAGTACACGAAGTAGCTGGCAAAGTCAGGCATGTGGTTCAACAGAATGGGCACGAGCTGGCCGCTTCGGATATAGGGAGCAGCGCTCGCCCCGGCCAGTTGCCCCAGTACCTTGCCTGCCACCACCGCATGCAACTCCAGCACCTCGTCGTTGCTGATGATGGCCGGCACCACCGGTTGCTCCACCAGATGTCCGTCCAGCATCACATGCCAGGGCGCGAGTTTGCCGGTGGCCGGATGGCGAAACACGCTACAGCGGTGGTCGGACAGGGCCGCCAGCGATTCCGGCACGCCATGGCGCGCGAAATACGCCGGAGCGCCGCAGATCATCAGTTGCAGAGGAAACAGGCGCCGCGCAATAACACCCTCGTCCGCCGAAGGCCCCAAGCGAAAGCCCACATCGACACGGTCTTCCACCCAGTTTCCTACACGGTCCTCCAGCAGCACATCGGGTTGGATGCCGGGATAGCGCTCGCAGAATTCCTCGATTAGAGACCAGAGAATCGGTTGAAACGTCGTACGCGGCCCGGCAATGCGCAACGGTCCTGCAAACTCATCGCTGGTGGTTCTGGCCTTTGCTAGCGCGCGCTGCACCCCGAGCAGGGCCGGCTGCACCTCTTCCAGCAGGCGTTGACCTGCATCGGTCAGGGACATGACGCGGGTAGTGCGATGGAACAGCCGCACGGCCAGATGCTTTTCCAGCTGCGCCAGTGCCTTGCTGGCGGCTTGGGGGCTGATGCCCAGTTCCTGCGCGGCCCGACGCAGGCTGCCCAGCTCGGCCGCCTTGATAAAGGTGGAGACGGAGCGCAATTCATTGATGGCCATGGATGGTGTTCTCCTGTCGGTAATTATCCCTTTTTGGATGCTAATCCAACAATGCTTTTGCAGCTATTCAGATGGCAGTGGACTGCTTACAGTCTGGCCCATACGAACCGCTTAGGAGCTTTCCATGGAACATGTCACTTTAAATACCGGCAGCAAGATGCCCATCCTCGGCTTTGGGGTCTTCCAGATTCCGGACGCACAGGAGTGCGAGCGCAGCGTTATCGATGCCATCCAGACTGGCTATCGTCTGATCGATACCGCCGCCTCCTACATGAATGAAGAGGCCGTGGGTAAAGGCCTGCGCAATGCTGGCGTGGCGCGCGAAGAACTGTTTGTCACCACCAAGCTGTGGGTGCAGGACGTCGGCTTTGAGCGCACGCAACAGGCCATCGACAAGTCGCTCAAGCGCCTGCAGCTCGACTACCTCGACCTGTACCTGATCCACCAGCCCTATGGCGATGTGCACGGCGCCTGGCGCGCCATTGGCGTGAGCAACTTTCACCCGGACCGGCTGATGGACATCAAGGTGTTTAACGAGATCACTCCGGCCGTTAACCAGGTGGAAGTGAACCCGTTCCAGCAGCAATTGGAGAGCGTGCCCTTCATGCAGGAACTGGGTGTGCAGGCTCAGGCCTGGGCGCCGTTTGCCGAAGGTCGCAACAACCTGTTCCAGAACGAGGTGCTGGTGTCCATCGGCGCGCGCCATGGCAAGTCGGTGGGCCAGGTGGTGCTGCGCTGGCTGATTCAGCGCGGTGTTGCAGCACTCGCCAAGACGGTGCGCAAGGAGCGCATGGCGGAAAACCTGGCCGTGTTTGATTTCCAACTCGACGCCACCGAGATGGAGCGCATCGCCACACTGGACACCAACACCAGCAGCTTCTTCTCGCACCGCGATCCTGCCATGGTGAAGTGGATGAGTGAACGCCGCATCCCCACCTGATTGGCCGCACAGCCTGTTTCCAACCCGGAGTGATCACCATGTCCAAGCAAGATACCCGCACATCGCATGAACCCCAAGGCCTGCAACGCCGCCATCTGCTGGCCACCGCCGCCAGTTTGGGAATAACACCCTGGCTGCTGTCCGCCTGCGCCAGCCAGGCCGCCGCCCCTGTTGCGGGTGCTCCGCGTGAACGCACGACAGGCCAGCGGCGCAAACTGGGACCGTTTGAGGTCTTCCCGGTTGGCCTGGGTTGCCAATGGCATCCCGGTTCGGTACCGGGAGCGGTGCTCGACGCCTACCACAGCGGCTTTGACCGCCCGGCCGCCGTCGCGCTGATTCGCAGAGCGGTGGAGCGCGGTGTCACGCTGATCGACACGGCCGAAGCCTATGGTCCCTTTCTCTCCGAAGAGATCGTGGGCGAGGCGCTGCAAGGCCTGCGCGACAAAGTGGTGCTGGAAACCAAGTTCGGCTTTGATATCGACCTGAAGACAGGCAAACGCCTGGGCGTCCAGAACAGCCGGCCCGCGCACGTCAAGCAGGTCGTCGAGGCCCAATTGCGTCGTCTGCGCACCGACCGCATCGATGTGCTGATCCAGCACCGGGTCGATCCGCAGGTGCCGATTGAAGACGTGGCAGGTGCCGTCAAAGACCTGGTTGCAGAGGGCAAGGTCTTGCACTACGGCTTGTCCGAACCGGGAGTGCAGACGATTCGCCGCGCCCACGCCGAACTGCCACTGGCCGTGATCCAGAACGAATACTCCATGCTGTGGCGCGGGCCGGAGGCCCAGGTGCTGCCGGTCTGTGAAGAGTTGGGCATCGGCTTTGTCTGCTGGAGTCCGCTGGGCATGGGCTTTCTCACGGGTTCGGTGAAGGCAGACAGCCGCTTCGAGACCAGCCCCGACATGGACTTCCGCTCCATGGTGCCGCGTTTTGCGCCAGAGGCCCTGCCGGCCAACATGGCCCTGGTCAATGTGGTCAAAAACTGGGCTGAGCGCAAGAGTGCCACGCCGGCCCAACTGGCGCTGGCCTGGCTGCTGGCGCAAAAGCCCTGGATCGTGCCCATTCCGGGCACCACCAAGATCGCCCACATGGAAGAAAACCTGGGTGCTGCCGCGATCCGCTTCACGCCAGATGAACTCAAGCAGCTCAATGCCGAAGTGGCATCCATCACCATCCGTGGTGAGCGGCTACCCCCAGCCGTGCTGCAACTGTCGGGCGTCGAAGCTCCTCCCAGGCGCTGAAGGCAAGGCAGGCAATCCCCGTGAACCGCACAGTACGCAAGGCCCGAGCGCACCCTGCAAATGGAGGTACACCGGACCAAGGCAAAGACTACACAGCCATTCTGGCCCTCATCGTGACCAGCTATCTGATGCTGGTAGTGGACATCTCCATTGTGCTGACCGGCTTGCCTAAGATCCAGGTCGAGTTGGACTTTTCCCATGCGGCTCTGTCCTGGGTGCAGAACGCCTACACACTGACCTTTGGCGGCTTTCTCCTGCTGGGTGCACGTGCTGGTGACATCCTGGGGCGCCGGCGCATGTTCATTGCCGGTCTGGCGCTTTTTACCGCCGCATCCATGGGTATCGGACTGGCGCCCACGCCGGCCTGGCTGTTGCTGGGGCGTGCCATTCAGGGCGTGGGGGCAGCGATCCTTGCGCCATCCACCCTGGCCTTGCTCTCTATCCACTTTGCCGAAGGACCCGCGCGCACGCGTGCGCTGTCGCTTTACGCTGCCGCCGCCGGTGTGGGGGCGAGCCTGGGCTTGGTGCTGGGCGGGCTGGTCACCGAATTGATTTCCTGGCGCGTTGGATTTTTCATTAACCTGCCCATAGGCATCGCGCTGATCCTGGGAGCCAAACGCTACTTGGTGGAGACGGCATTGAAGCCGGGACAGCTGGATGTGGCAGCGGCTTCGAGCTCTACATTCGGCATGGGTGCATTGGTGTTTGGGATTGTGCGTTCGGCGGAATTCGGTTGGGCCGATCCGTTAACCGGCGTTTCCGTTGCCGCTGGTCTGGCACTGCTTGTTTACTTCGTGGTCCATGAGTCGCGCGCGCTGCAGCCCATTCTTCCGCTGCATTTGTTCAATAACCGCGAGCGCAATGCGGCCTATGCAGCTCGCATGCTGTTCCTGGGGGGTATGGTGGGCTTCTGGTTTTTCACCACGCAATTCCTGCAGGTGGTGTTGCTGTACAAACCTTTGCACGCGGGCCTTGCGTTCCTGCCGACGACGGTCCCCAACTTTGTCGCGGCCATGTGGGTACCACGCTTGACGCGCAGGTTTGGCAACGCAAGGCTATTGGCGTTCGGCTTGAGCCTTTGCATTGTGGGCCTGGTCTGGATGGCAGGTCTGCACAGCACATCCACCTACATCGCAGGGATCGCCATGCCCATGCTCTTGATTGGTATCGGCCAGGGATTTGTGTTGGCGCCGCTGACCGTGTCCGCTGTTCAGGGTGTTGCCAGCGAAGATGCGGGTGCTGCTTCAGGGGTTGTAAATGTGGCTCACCAGTTGGGCGGATCCTTGGGGCTGAGCATTCTGGTCGTGGTGTTTGCGTGGGGTGGGTCTGCCGAGCCGGGTTCTGCAGCAGCCTTGGCGCAGCACATCGCACGTACCTTCACCGCGAGCGCGGTCATGCTTGCCAGCGCATTGGTATTGGTCCTGTGGTTCATTGCCCGCCCGCGCAAGGACCACTCCTCACGTGAGCTCATTTGTTAATGTGACGGGCTCCCTGGCGCACTCTTCGATAGTGTGTTCAAAACCTTGAAGCGATCAGCGGCAAATACCCGCATTTGGTCGACTCCTGAATTAGAGGCACCAAATCGACCTAACCCAAAGCTGCCGTTCAAATCAGATTGTCAGATTGCTGACCTTGGCGAGTAGCGCCAGGGTGCCCAAAGCGGCTGCTCACCATCGAAGGATGGTTGTCTGCCGCCCGCCAAAGCGGACATAGCAGCGGTTTGTGAACAGGACGCATCGTGGGCGCTACAGATGGCGTATGGAGAAGTCCAATTCGAGCGCCAATTGATGAATCGGATGGGGGTGCAAAATCGCAGCTTCCCATCGGTCCAACCTGGCGCCACATACTTCGTCGGCCAGTTTTAGTGCATCCAAGGTTTCAACCTGTGCAGACACGTTTGGAAAGAACGAAGTAATTTCACTTGCAAGAACCACACTTACGCATGCGTGTAGCGTCAAAGTTGCGGTTGACTCCGCAAGCTCTTCCGGTTCTTGGCTTGCACTGTCATGGTGTGACAAGGGTTTGCTACCGTACAACGCATAAATGATGCGTGCGCTAAGCAGGCTGGACTCGCTCACTTTCACTTGATACGTTTGCCGCGACTCCAGCAATTTGGGGTCCTGGGCCTGCATGGCCAGGAAGTACCGAAAAGCCTGAAATATGGACTCTTCAAGCACCAGGAAATCGGTCTTTCCCTTGAGCTTTAGCAAATGCTTTAACGCCCAATAGTAGTTCTTGATGAAAATTTTGGAAGCAGCGGTGTCATCGACCGCATCTACATAAAAGTCTGGCGGTGGAAGGCGAAAGTCCGCCCTTCTAAAGGGGTTTTCTGTGGAAAGCAGGTCTACGGCCGCGCGGTCTGCCAATTGCAGTAGTTGGGATGCCGTCTTGGTTGCCGCACCCAAGGGAGGCCCCAATTTGGGGATATGCGATAGAGCCTCCTCCATGCCTTCTATCCATCTTTTGGCGCTTTGTTTGGTACTGAAGCGAAGCTCACGCAAACCGTCTTTGATGACCAAGGGGACATCACGGACGGGGTGGACAGTTGGCGCGTTGGTTGAAGGCGGGCGGGTCATACGCAGACTAGTCTAACAAGTTGCCATTGGATTGCACAGATGTACATTTGTGCGTTATCGTTGATGTTGACGCATAAAGAGGCAATTCGTGGCAACCAAAAAACAAAAACCTGTCGCAAAGATCGAAACAGAAGACAAATTCGTCAAGGAGTTACCGGGCGAGCGTGGTTTGGTCAATAACCGTACACGAAGGATGCGCTTGCGGGCGGCCTGGATGTACTACATCGAAGAAATGACCCAGAATGACATCGCCCTGCAACTGGGCGTTGGCCGGGTTACTGTGGTACGCCTGTTGACGGACGCGCGTGAACGCAATGAGGTGAAATTTAGCATCCAGGGCGGTTTGCAGGAGTGCATAGAAGTCGCACGTGAGTTGGAAAAGCGCTTCCAGATTGAAGAGGTGATCGTGGTCCCCATGTCCAATCCCGAAGCGGATGCGACAGGCCCCATCAGCACAGCGACGGGCATGTTCCTGAACGAAATTGTTGCGCCTGGCTTGCGCATTGGAGTGGGTTGGGGACGTACCTTGCTGGAGTCGCTTGGCTACATCAACGAAGTGGCACTGCCCGATATGTCGGTGGTGTCACTGCTGGGGGGGATCACCAAAGTCAAGCAATTCAACCCTTCGGAATTCGCTTGGCGCTTCTCCAACCTGTTCCAAGCCGAGTGCTACTTGATGACCGCACCTGCCATTGTGGATTCACCGGCCACTCGAAAGGCCTTGATTGACTACTGTGGACTGGGCGAAGTGTTTGAGCGCGCGGAATCGCTAGATGCTGTATTGTTGAGTGTGGGTGACCTGGATGTGGAAGGTACACCCTACCGACATGGTTTTGTTCCTGAATCGGTGCGCAGTGCCATGGTGCAACAGGGCGCCGTAGGCGAGACCTTGTTCAACTATTTCGACGCTAAGGGCAAACCCGTTAAAAGCTCCATCACCGGTTGTGTGATGGCTGTGCCCCTAAAAACCATTGCGGATACGCCCAAGCGCATCATTGCGTCAGGTGGAATGCGCAAAGCTGAGGCTTTATTGGGCGCCATCCGCCTCGTTCGCCCGACCGTTCTGGTCACCGACGAGTTTGCGGCCAGACGGATTCTGGAGCTAGACAAGAAGTCGTCCTGACACCCTAGCGGAGTTCGGCCTACACGCCTACTGCGCCCGCAGGTCGCGATCGTGCACTCGTTCACGTGCATACCTCCCTTAAATCGCTAAGCGTTTAGCCCCCCGCTTGGGGGGCGTACATCGTTTGCGGTGTTCCCGTTTGTATCTCAAAGCTTTCTATTCCCTGGATGAAACAGGGACTGGTGTCCCACGCTCGCCCGTTTTCAAACCACTTTCTTCAGCGGGGTTACTTGCGCGGCATATGAACATTGTGCAACAATAGAATACAAATGTGCACTTCGCATATTTCACTTCCGTTCAAAACCACTCAGGAGACAACATGTCGAAATTCCATCTCAGCGGTCTGGCCGCAGATCTACAAGCGCGATCGTTGACCGGCAAACCTATTCGTATCGGGCTGATTGGCTCGGGAATGATGGGAACCGACATCGTTACCCAAGTGCTGCAAATGCAGGGTATCGTGGTCGCCGCGATTGCCGACATCAATGTGAATGCAGCAGTTGCTGCCCTAGGCGCCGCAGGTCATCCTGGTGATGCGCACCGTCTGGTGGACACGCAAAACAGCTTTGACCAGTGTGTGGAAGCTGGAAAAATGGCCATCACCCAGAACTCGGAATTTGTCTGCAAAAGCGGCTTGATCGACGTGGTGGTGGATGCAACGGGCAAGCCAGCAGTCGGCGCAGAAATCGGTCTGACGGCTATGCAGCACGGCAAGCATCTGGTGATGATGAATGTGGAGGCGGATGTCACCATTGGCTCCTATCTGAAGCACGAAGCCGACAAACTCGGCGTGGTGTATTCCTTGGGTGCGGGAGATGAACCCAGTTCTACCATTGAACTCATCCAGTTTGTGACGGCCTTGGGCTACCCCGTTATTGCCGCAGGCAAGGGTAAGAATAACCCCTTGAACATTGATGCAACTCCCGACGACTACGCGGCCGAGGCGCTGAGCAAGGCATTGAACCCTCGCATGTTGGTGGAATTTGTGGATGGTTCCAAGACGGCGGTGGAAATGTCTGCCATAGCGAATGCAACCAGTCTGATTCCCGACGTACCCGGAATGCACGGACCTGCAGCGTCTTTGGATGAGTTGCACAAGGTTCTGTGCCCGATTGCCGATGGCGGCATTCTGACCCGTAAAGGCGTGGTGGACTACACCATTGGCAAGGGTGTGGCCCCAGGCGTGTTTGTAGTGGCCGAGATGGCCCATCCCCGCTTGCGCGAACGCATGGATTACCTGAAGCTGGGCAAAGGTCCTTACTACACCTTCTACCGCCCCTACCACCTGTGCAGCCTAGAGGTACCCTTGACCTGCGCTCGTGCCGTGCTCTACGGACGCGCTGATATGGCGCCGATTCCCGTGCCCACCGCTGAAGTGACGGCGGTGGCCAAGCGGGACCTCAAGCCCGGTGACCGCCTGGATGCGATTGGTGAATACACCTACCGCGCCTGGGCCATGGCTGCAACTGAAGCCTATGAACAGAAAGCCGTGCCGTGTGGCCTGCTTGAAAAAGGCACGGTCACACAGGCCATCAAGAAGGGCGAACTGCTGACTTACGCCAACACTGCAGTGGACACCACTTCCAAAATCGTCGAATTCCGCAAGCGCCAGGATGCGCTCGTTTACGGCAAGTAATAGGACATCACCATGAACGACCGCATCAACCAGGCGCAGCCTGCAATTTATGAAAAGCTGGGCCGCGAAAAGCTGCACAAGGCCTTGCGCCAGATGCACCTGATTCGACTGTTCGAAGAGGGGGCTGAGCAAGCCTATATGCGAGGGCTGGTGCATGGCACCATGCACCTTTCCATTGGTCAGGAAGCCAGCGCAGTGGGCGTTGGCATCATGCTGGAGTCGGGTGATTACATTACCTCGACCCACCGGGGTCACGGGCACTGTATTGCCAAGGGCGCCGATCCCAAGTTCATGTTTGCCGAGTTTTTCGGTAAGGACAACGGTTACTGCCGTGGACGTGGGGGCTCAATGCACATCGCCGATGTGGCCAGCGGAAACTTGGGTGCCAATGGCATTGTGGGTGGTGGCCTGCCGATTGCGGTCGGTGCTGCACTGGCACTCAAGCAGACCAAGAAACCCAATGTGGTCGTCTGCTTCTTTGGCGATGGCGCCAACAATGAAGGTGCTTTCCATGAGAGCCTGAATATGGCTGCCATTTGGAAGTTGCCAGTCGTGTTTGTATGCGAAAACAACAAGTACGGTATGTCCACATCGACTGAGCGTTCAACCGCAGTAAAGAACGTGTCCCAACGCGCACAGGCTTACGATTTCCCTGGCGTTACCGTGAATGGCAATGACTTCTCAGAAGTGGCCAGTGCGGCCGGTGAAGCCATTGCGCGAGCACGCCGGGGCGATGGGCCCACTCTGTTGGAGTGCATGACTTACCGCCATCGAGGTCACTCCAAGAGCGACCGCAATCGCTATCGCACAAAGGAGGAGATCGACAGTTGGATTGCGCGTGACCCGATTCAGCTTTTGCAAGCGAACTTGCTGGCGAATGGCCTAATTGAAGACGAGGAAGTGGCCGCCATGGTGAAGAGCGTCGAAGACGAAATTGAGGCGGGTATTAACTTTGCGAAAGACAGTCCGGACCCGAAAGTCGAAGACCTGACCGCTTTTGTCTATACCAACCAGAATTCGGAGACCAGCAATGTCCAATGAGATGCGTGAACTCAGTTACTCGCAAGCCATCCAGGAAGCCCTGGGTTTGGCCATGGAGCGCGATGAGCGGGTGTTTTTGATGGGTGAAGACATCGGTGTCTACGGTGGTGCTTTTCAGGTCACGGGTGACCTGATTCACCGTTTCGGAGAAGACCGGGTCATGGATACACCGATTTCTGAATTGGCCGGTGCGGGTGTGGCCGTTGGCGCCGCCTTGCTGAACCGTCGCCCCGTCTATGAATTCCAGTTCTCGGACTTCGCGGCACTGGCCATGGAGCAGATCGTCAACCAGGCCGCCAAGATTCGCTTCATGTTGGGTGGCAAGACCTCAGTCCCCCTGGTCATGCGTTTCCCTTGTGGCTCGGGTACGGGGGCTGCCGCGCAACACAGCCAAAGCCTAGAGTCGTGGTTTGCACACGTCCCGGGTTTGAAGGTGGTTCAGCCTTCCACTCCTGCAGATGCCAAAGGTATGTTGCTGGCTGCGATTGAAGATCCGGACCCCGTCATGTTCTTCGAGCACAAGCTGCTCTACAAAATGAAGGGCCATGTGCCCGAGGGGTATTACACCGAGCCACTGAATCAGGCCAAGATCCGCCGCCAGGGCAGCGACGTGACCATCGTGGCCTCCGCGATCATGGTGCACAAGGCCTTGGAAGCCGCAGCCATAGTGGAGAAGGAAGGCATTTCGGTAGAGGTCATCGATTTGCGTTCACTGCGTCCCATGGACTACTCCACCTTGATCGACAGTGTGTGCATGACCACCCGTCTGATCTGTGTGTACGAGGGCACCAAGCAATTTGGCATTGGCACAGAAGTAGCCGCAGCCATTGTGGAGAGCGCAGCCTTCGACCGACTGGATGCACCCATCATCCGCCTGGGTGGTGCAGACTGCCCGCTGCCCTACAACCCCGAACTGGAAAAGGCCGCTGTACCTCAGGTACCCAATATCGTTGAGGCGATCCGCCGCAGCGTGAAAGGGAGGATCTGAGCATGGCTACTGAGGTCATCATGCCTCGCGTCGACATGGATATGACCGAAGGAAAGATTGCCTTCTGGTATGTTAAAAATGGAGACGCAGTTACCAAAGGCCAAGTCATTTTTGAAATTGAAACCGACAAAGCCACCATGGAAGTGGATGCGCCGGTTGCAGGAACTATTGATGGTATCCAAGGTGCCGTCGGAGAGTTGGTTCTGGTCGGTACTAATCTGGGCTGGATTCTTGCAGCGGGTGAGTTACTGCCTACGCAAACGCCCGATGCCACAGCGCAAACTACACCACAAACAGAGCCTGAGAAAGTCACGGCTTTTGATGCTACTCCTGCTGCGACCACTGACGAGCCTGCGGCCATGAGTGGGGCCGACCCATCGGCCCTGCGCGCGACACCGTTGGCGCGCAGTCTGGCGCGTGCCAACGGCATTGATTTGCTGAGCCTGCCTGGCAGTGGCCCGAATGGCCGCGTGCAAGGTGCCGATGTCATGCATGCGGTGGAGCAAACTCCAATTGGTGGGGATGCAGGCAGTGATCTCCATCTGAACTGGATCGTACGAGCCGAAGGCATTCCCTTGGTGCTCTTGCATGGATTTGGCGCAGACCAGGGTGGCTGGCGTAACCTGGCTGCGCAGATCAAGGGCGTAGCCATCATCGGCATCGACTTACCCAACCACGGCAAATCCGGCTCTAGCACCATCGGCTCTTTGGACGATGTGGCCACTGCGGTGGTCTCCCGCTTGAACCGGGAAGGCGTCAAGGAATTTCACCTTCTGGGGCACTCCATGGGCGGCGCAACTGCACTTGCCATGGCCGAAATGGTGTCTTCCCGCCTAAGGTCTTTGACCTTGTTGGCACCTGCCGGCTTGGGAGCGGACATCAATGGTGGTTTTATAGACGGACTGTGCCGCGCCAACAGTGAAGCCAGTCTGAAGCCTTGGCTGGCCGAACTCTTTCATGACGAGCGGCTGCTGAGCAGCTCGTTTGTGGCCACAGCCTATAAGCAACTGGAGTCGGTTCAAAAGCGCGAAGGTTTGCGGGCCATGGCCAAGGTGTTGATGCCAGATGGCACCCAGGCAACGTCCAAACGCACTGCGCTGGAGGGACTTGCTGTGCCTACCAAGGTCATCTGGGGCAATGACGACAGAATCATCCCCCTAAAGCACGCCCAGGGCCTGCCAGGACGGGTGGCGCTGCACGTTCTCAAGAACGTTGGGCACCTGTCTTACGTTGAGGCAACAGACGACGTTGCAGCCCTGCTGATGGAGCAAATGCGTTAACCGGTGGGCCGTACTAGCTTGGCCGCATTTCCCAGTAGATCTGGGGAATGCGGCCTTTTTTGTGCCTGCTAAGAATGCGATGGATGATGCCTGGCATAGGCCGAACGCATGGCAGGACGGTTGCCCGCCGTCATGGGGTATTCCCATACTGGTGGCAAGCCTAGAAACAAATCCAGAAACGACACTGGTGAGAAGCTGTCTTCCCTGGCGTTTTCGTGGAAGCTGTCCCAGTGACTCTTGATTAAGTCCAAATTAATCACCAAGGGAGCTGCGCCCAAGTGAAGTCTCCAGCTCTCTAGAAGCGTCAAGGTCAAACAGAGTAAGACAAGATCTTCTGGCCAGTTCATTTGGTCCAGCATGGATATCTCAGTCCCGACGGCAGCAGTCTGTTTTTCGATAACGGAGATGGGGTGCGCCTGGATAAAACTTCTGAGCAAAATGCCGCAGACGTAGTGGGCGTAGTCCACCGCATCCAGCTTGGAGAAGTCTTGGCTGCTGTCTGCATAGCCTGCCCAATAGAAGAACGCGGCCGCCAAATCTCCGTTACGCAACTCGCATCGGACATGCAGTCTGTGCGCAGTGAGCGCCAGACATTCGCTCACCGCACTTTTGAACCATGTCCAGCTCGAAATTCGGTTGGGGAAGTCGGGCATTGCGGCCCATTGCTTGGCTATTTGCGCTTCGATCATGTGATGGCTCCTCACCAATTCTATGGGTTCTTGCAGGTTGTAGGGGTATACCCCGACGATGAACATATTGACTCAATAAAGAACAAATGTATCATTGATTTTAATTGCAGACACTGCAAATCCGAGCGTCAAAGACACTCGGGCAAAAGCTAAATAGAAGGAGACAGACATGGGATTCACGCAGTCAGCGTTGACATTGTTGTTCGTGTTTTGGGTGTTGCAAACTGCTGGTGCATGGATGCAGTGGCGCCACTACCAACAGTCCGTTGCAGGCAATCGCGAAAACTGGACCCAAGGGTACCTGGGAGTCGGGAAGTCACGCCGGAAATTTGGCTTTGGGGCGGTCGCCATGGTGGTTGTGTCGCCTGAGTTGCGTGTGAAAAAAGTCCAGGTCATGACCGGAATGTCTATTTTTGCTCGGTTCAAAGATGTCGTCGCTTTTGAGGGCATGTCGCTAGAGGGTCTTGCATCGTCCGTTCAGGGCACGCAGACCAATGAACAAGTCTCCAAGGCCATACAAGACGCCATACAGCGAATCGAGGAGGTGCGAAGCAAAACCTAGTACCTCACACCACCCCTTCGACATCGGAGACAAGACTTTGTCAGCAGACCAAATTTAAAAGGATATAGAAATGGAAGCATTTGAATTTCTCGCGCGAGGCGCGGAGGCATTTATCGGATTGTTCAATGCAGGTGGAAAAACCTTCGTTGGCTTTGTCAGCGGCATTCTTCCAACACTGATTGTGTTGTTGACTGCCGTTTACGCAATTATTGAACTCGTGGGTGAGCAGCGCGTCCACCGCCTGGCACGCTTTGCCGCTGGCAATGTGTTTACACGCTACACCGTGCTGCCATTGCTGGCAATGTTCTTCCTGACCAACCCCATGGCTTACACCTTTGGCATGTTTGTGGAAGAGAAGCACAAGCCAGCGTTTTACGACTCCGCCGTCTCACTGTGCCACCCCATTACGGGCCTGTTCCCGCACTGCAACCCTGGTGAGCTGTTTGTCTGGCTGGGCGTGGGAACTGCCATTGCCAAACTGGCAGAAGCCGGCCATGCGCCCTTTTCCGTAGCCAAGCTCGCTCTGGCCTATTTCATCGTTGGACTGTTCGTCAACCTTCTCAAGGGCATTGTGACGGAGTGGCTGACTGGCCTCATCGCGAAGCGTGAAGGTGTCACTTTGTGATCGACCGCTAAAAAGTAAATTCGAGGAGATCAACATGAGTTTCAACAAAACATTTAAATCTGTCAAAGTCAGCCATGGTGCACAAGGCTGGGGTGGGCCGCTGGTCATTACGCCTACGGCGCAACGCGACAAAATTGTTGCAATCACCGGAGGTGAAATTCCCGAGATCGCCAAAAAACTGGCTGAGATGACAGGTGCCACCGTTGTAGACGGCTTTCGCGCCCCCCCCCTGGAAAGCGAAATCGCAGCAGTCATCGTGGACTGTGGTGGTACCGCACGCTGTGGCGTTTATCCCCGCAAGCGTATCCCAACGATCAACACCAACTCGGTGGGTCAATCAGGCCCGCTGGCACAGTTCATTACCGAAGACATCTATGTCTCCGGTGTCACCAGTAGCAACCTCTCTTTTGCGGATGGATCAGAAATGCCACAGCAAGCCACAAATGCAAGCGTGAAACCCGCGGCCGCAAGCCGCCCAGCACCAGCGCAAGAGTCGCAGGTCGGCATGGTGGGGTTCATTACCTGGATTGGCCGCAAGATGGGTGGCGTGGTGGGCGTGCTGTTCAACAGCGGACGCAAGTCCATTGACCAAGTGATCCGCAATGTTCTGCCCTTCATGGCTTTTGTGACCATGTTGATCGGTGTCATCACCACCACGGGCCTGGGCAATGTGTTGGCCCACTTGCTAGAGCCGCTGGCTGGCAATGTATTCGGCTTGCTGGCGCTCTCTGCCATTTGCGGTTTACCGTTCTTGTCGCCCGTTCTGGGACCAGGTGCAGTGATTGCACAGGTCATTGGTGCCGCCATCATTGGACCAGCCATTGCCAACGGAACCATTCCCCCAGCGATGGCACTGCCGGCCTTGTTTGCCTATGACACCCAAGTAGGATGTGACTTTGTCCCGGTGGGCATGGCCTTGGGCGAAGCACAGCCAGATACGATCAGGGTGGGTGTACCCGCAGTGCTGATTTCCAGGCAGATCATGGGCCCGGTGTCTGTTTTGATTGCCTGGGCTGCAAGCTTTGCACTTTAATTTGAATCGGATAGAAAAATGATTTACTACAGAACGGTTGTGACTGAAATAGGTGAGGAGGTCCCTGACCTGCTCGATGGGGGTGTTTTGATTCTGTACGCACATGGTGCACCTCCTGCTTTGGCAGAGGTGTCTGTGCTGCACCAGGTGCAAGACGAAATCATGGGTCACAAGCCGTTTGTAGGTTCAACCATCAAACTGGGTGACCTGCAAACCAAGGTTACCGCGATTGGTGACACCGCATGGCACAAAGTAAAAGAACTTGGACATGTGGTAATCAATTTCAATGCATCTGCCATCGCTGAGCGCCCTGGCGAGATGTGCGTGCAAACCATTGACCCTGAGCTTGTGAAATCCGCTCTGGTAAGGGGTTGCATGGTCGTTGTTGAGGACTGAGAAGCATCATGATTGAAACCAGCGCCACCGTGCGTGTTATCGAAGGCCTGCACACCAGACCTGCTGCCCAGATGGCCAAATTAATGAAAAAATTTGGTTGCAATGTCGAGCTTGTTTGCCGCGGCAAGACCGCCAGCGCCAAGAGTTCCGTCAAACTGATGCTGTTACAGGTGAAGGAAGGTGAAGATGTTCTGATTCGAGCGGACGGTGAAGAAGCGCAGGAGGCAACAGACCATTTGGTGTTGTGCCTGGGGGACCCTCAGTTCGGTATGAATATTGACCATGCTCCTGGTGCTGTCCATGAGGCACCGCCACCCGATGGGCATGCACAGACAAATTCCGAAGTGCATGTCTGTGAAGGTCTCAAGGGTATTGCCGGCAGTCGCGGTACCGCGTTGGGGTCGGCTCATGTCTATCTGCCGCAAAAGCTGGTTGCGCAGCGACAGGTGATTCCGGAAGAGGACATTTCCAGCGAGTTGAATCGGTTCCGATCCGCCCTGGCTGGCCTGGAGTCCAAACTATCCAAACAAAGTTCGGGTCAGGTCGAAGGGCCTGCCGCTCAGCAGGACCGTGCCATTCTGCAGGCATTGATCGAGGTGGCCCAGGACGAGGAATACGTAGGAGCCATCATCCGGGGCATCGAAGCACAAGGCGATGCCGGTGCCGTGACGTTGCGCGTGGGCGAAGTGCTGGCCGCCACTTTTGCTGCCATGACAGATGACTATATGCGCGCCAGAGCGGAGGACATACGGGGTGTTACAAGGCAGTTGGCCGCGGCCTTGCTTGGTCAGGCCTTGCCAGACCTCACCAGTGTTCCAGCAGGCTCCATATTGGTGGCCAATGACCTCAGCGCCTGGGAGTTCTCCAAGGTGCCGGTTGCTAATGTGAAGGGCCTGGTGTGTATGGGTGGGGCGGCCACCTCACACGTTGCCATCATGGCGCGTACGCACGGCATTCCCGCCGTGCTGGGTGTTCCACTCTCGGAAGAGGAGTTGCAGTCCATCCTGTGCCTGGCGGTGGACGGTGACCACGGTGAAGTAATCGTCAATCCGACGGAGGTGCAACAAAAACAATACCGGACGAGGATGGAAGCACAGGAGCGTGTGCGACAGGAATTGTCAGCGTTCAGGGACATCCACCCCACAACGCGGGACGGGCGTCAGATCGATATCGCTGCCAACTTGGGCTCTTTAGGAGAAATCGAGTTGGCGCAAAAGGCAGGCGCTAAAGGTGTGGGGCTGTTTCGCACCGAGCTGCTATTCATGCAAGGTAGAAGCCTGCCCAAGGAAGACGAGCAAGCGCAGGTCTACCATGAACTGGCCATCGCCTTTCATCCGCATCCTGTCATCATCCGCACACTGGACATCGGTGGCGACAAACCGGTGGCCGGTATCGATTTTCCGCGCGAAGAAAACCCCTTCCTTGGATGGCGTGGCGTGCGCATGTGCCTAGATCGTCCCGAGATTTTCAAACCCCAGTTGCGCGCTCTGTTGCGGGCGGCAGTGGCTGGCAATATCAAGGTCATGATCCCCATGATCAGTGACGTGAACGAGGTCCACCGCGTGCGGGAGTTGGTCGCGCAGTGCGAAGCTGAGTTGAACAGCGAGGGAGTGGATTGCGCGCAGTTTGAGCTGGGAATCATGATTGAAACTCCAGCAGCGGTACTCCAGGCCGATGCACTGGCCGCCGAGGTGAGTTTCTTTTCCATTGGTACCAATGACCTGACTCAGTATGTGATGGCGACAGATCGGGCCAATGCGCAGATCGCATCCCTTTATCGTACCGAACATCCAGCCGTCCTCAAAGCCATTGAGTTGACCTGTCAAGCCGCACAGCAGGCTGGAATTTGGGTTGGTATTTGCGGTGAAGCTGCCGCCAATCCGGAACTCATACCCCAATTCGTGGCCATGGGCGTGACAGAGCTCAGCATGAGTCCGGCGTCTATTCTCAATTCCAAAAAAATTGTCTCTGAACTCTGAGACAGCCAACCTGCCAGCGCCCGCGCTGGATTCCAATGCACCTTGCTACTGAAAGTCGAAATTTTCCATCCTGCCTTCTAAGTGACTGTGATGGTGTGATTGTGGACAGCGAGAAGATCGCAGATGAAATCATGCACGAAGTCCTGCGCGAGGCGTTCAAATGTGATGCCTTGGAAAGCCACATGAAGGACCTTTTTGGTAGGCGCGTCATTGACATCATCTTGCTTTTGGAAAGTCGCTTGGGTGTATCATTGGGTGCTGAGAAGCGATCCTTGATGCACATGGATATTGACGCCAGAGTCGGGCGCGAAGCGCCTGGTATGCCTGATGTGCGAGAAGTGTATGAATCATTGGGGCTGCCTGTTGGCATTGTTTCAAACAGCGCCCCACAGAGATTGCAACTGTGTGTGCGACGTGCTGGCTTGATAGATCTGGTCGGAACGAACGTTTTCAGCGGCGATGAAGTACCAAATCCCAAACCTGCACCCGATGTTTACCTGCACGCAGCCCAGATCATGGGTTTTGTGCCAGAGCAGTGTCTTGTCATTGAGGATAGCGTCACGGGTGTCACTGCCGCAAAGGCGGCGGGAATGCATGTGCTCGGGTTCCTGGGTGGCAGCCATATCAGGTCCGATCACGCCGAGATGCTCACGAGAGCAGGAGTGCACAAACTGTTCGACAATATGACGGACTTGCCGCTCGTCATACATGACCTGAATCTGTAGGCAGGCGTGAGTACTCAACTTCCAGCCGAATAGACTCCAAATGATAAATCACATTGAAAATAGCCTGCGAGAAGCGCAAGTGGCCCTGAACAAGCTTGTGCAAAACGCGCAGTCCATGCAGGACATTGCCAATGCGGCCAGCGCCATCATTGGTGCTTTTGAAGGCAAGGGCCGTGTGTATTCGTGCGGGAACGGTGGCTCCATGTGCGACGCCATGCACTTTGCGGAAGAACTCACTGGACGTTATCGCTTGGACAGAGCAGCGCTACCGGCGACGGCTATCAGCGACGCTAGTCATATGAGTTGTGTTGGCAATGATCTGGGGTATGAGCAGGTCTTCTCGCGTTACCTTGAAGCCCATGGTCGTCCCGGTGACTGCCTGCTGGCAATCACCACCAGTGGCACAAGCAAAAATGTGATGCGAGCCGTCCGAGCCGCCAAGGCATTGGATATGAAGGTGATTGCCCTTACGGGTAGGCGTAATCCGGATCTGGAGGCGCTGAGTGACGTTTATGTTTGCACACCAGGCAGTCAATTTGCGGATCGTGTCCAGGAACTGCACATCAAGGTCTTGCACATTCTGATCGAGTTGATTGAAAGACATTTCTTTCCACAGAACTACATCACGAACTAGTGAGTCATTTAGGGCACATTACCTCGCTCGTAACTTCATGGGCTGGGGAATGTGTGGTCGGGCAAGACCGCAAGGTCGGCAATTCATTCTGATTCGGTCTTGCACATAGCTAAGAGAGCATTGCGACGTGCCCCTGAGCGAAGCATTGTTGCCCGAAGAGTTTTAACTTCTGGAGCTTTGCTATGTCGACCCTTTACAGTCCAACCGACCTGGTTGTACCTTTTGAGAACCTGCGCATGACCGATGTCGAATCGGTAGGTGGCAAGAACGCCAGCCTGGGGGAGATGATCTCCCAGCTGCCCACCGGCGTGAAGGTACCCACTGGCTTTGCCACCACGGCGCACGCCTTCCGGGAATTCCTGAAACACGACAACCTGGCGGAGCGCATCAGCAAGCGCCTGGCTACGCTGGACACCGAGGACGTGCGCGCCCTGGCCGTGGCCGGTGCCGAAATCCGCGCCATGCTGGAGGCGCAGCCTTTTCCGCCAGCGCTGGAGCAGGGCATTCGCGACTCCTTCAAGGTGCTGTGTGGCGGCAACGAGCAGGCCTCGTTTGCGGTGCGCTCCTCGGCCACTGCCGAAGACTTGCCTGACGCCTCGTTCGCCGGACAGCAGGAAACCTTTTTGAATGTGGTCGGCATTGAAGAGGTGCTGCACAAAATCCGCGAAGTGTTCGCCTCGCTCTACAACGACCGCGCCATCAGCTGCCGATGTGGAGCAACTGGCTCGCTACGCCCTGGTGATCGAGGAACATTACGGCCGCCCCATGGACATTGAATGGGGCAAGGACGGCACGGACGGCCAGCTCTACATCCTGCAGGCGCGTCCCGAGACCGTGAAGAGCCAGGCCGCCGACAAGGTGGAATACCGCTACAAGCTCAAGGGCAAGGGTGCCGTGCTGGTGGAAGGACGCGCCATTGGCCAGAAGATTGGCACTGGCCCGGTGCGCATCGTCCACAACATTGTCGATATGGACCAGGTGCAGGCCGGCGACATTCTGGTCACCGACATGACCGACCCCAATTGGGAGCCGGTGATGAAGCGCGCTTCCGTCATCGTCACAAACCGGGGAGGGCGCACCTGCCACGCCGCCATCATCGCGCGCGAACTGGGCATTCCGTCCGTGGTCGGCTGCGGCGACGTTACCGACAAACTCAAGGGCGGCATGTTGGTCACGGTCAGCTGCGCCGAGGGCGATACCGGCTTTGTGTATGACGGCCTGCTGGAGACCGAGGTGTCGGAAGTGCAGCGCGGTGTCATGCCGGAAATTCCGGTGAAGATCATGATGAACGTTGGCAACCCCCAACTGGCCTTTGACTTCTGCCAGCTGCCCAACCAGGGCGTGGGCCTGGCCCGCCTGGAGTTCATCATCAACAACAACATCGGTGTGCACCCCAAGGCGATTCTGGACTACCCGAATGTGGAAGCCGACCTGAAAAAGGCGGTGGAGTCGGTGGCGCGTGGCCACGCCTCGCCGCGCGCTTTCTATGTGGACCGCGTCGCCGAAGGTGTGGCCACCATTGGTGCGGCCTTCTGGCCCAAGCCGGTCATCGTGCGTCTGTCCGACTTCAAGAGCAATGAATACCGCAAGCTGATTGGCGGCAGCCGTTATGAGCCCGAAGAAGAAAACCCCATGCTGGGCTTCCGGGGTGCGGCGCGCTATGTGTCGGCCGAATTCGGCGAGGCCTTTGCCATGGAGTGCGAGGCCATCAAGCGCGTGCGCAACGACATGGGCCTGACCAATGTGCAGGTCATGGTACCTTTTGTGCGTACCCTGGAACAGGCCCGCAAGGTCACCGAGCTGATGACCAAGCACGGCCTGCGCCGCGGCGAGAACGAGCTCTAGCTGATCATGATGTGCGAGATTCCCAGCAATGCGATTTTGGCTGAGTTGTTCCTAGAGTACTTCGATGGCTTCTCCATCGGCTCTAACGACCTGACCCAGTTGACATTGGGTCTGGACCGGGATTCTGGTATGGAGGTGCTGGCAGCCGATTTTGACGAGCGTGACCCTGCGGTGAAAACCCTGATTAGCATTGCAATCAATGCTTGCAAGCAACAGGGCAAGTATGTAGGCATCTGCGGTCAGGGACCTAGCGATCACCCGGACTTTGCCAGATGGCTTCAACTTGAAGGAATCACTTCAATTTCATTGAACCCAGACACTGTCATTGCTACGTGGAATGAGCTCGCGGAAAACTGATACGCCATCTTGATCCGAGTCATCGTGATAGCTCGAGGTTTCGAGCCATCACGGGAATTGTTATTGCGCCAATGGTGCTCTCGAACATGTAGGAATGGATAATCAGTCTTGCCTGTCATCTGAACTGCAAGATATGCTATGACCAAGTTACTTTCCTGCGGACTGATCGTCTTCAACGAAATAGGTGAAATCCTTATTGGTCATCAGACCGGTAAATCTTATTGGGATCTACCTAAGGGATTGATCGAAGAAGGCGAAGCTCCCATCAACTGTGCGCTACGGGAGGCATTTGAGGAATTTGGAATTTCCTTCTCGAAGGACAGGTTGCTTGACTTGGGCCAACGTGCTTATTACGAGGGCAAAGACTTGCATCTATTTGCAGTTCAATCCAACTCGAAGGAGACGGAAATTGATGCGTGCACGTGCATTAGCACATTTCTGCAGGAAGAAACTGGGCAAATGGTACTGGAGGTAGATGCCTTCGCATGGGGTGCTGTAGCAGATCTAAAGGGGCTTCTTACCCTCAACATGTACTCGCTACTGGTTGATCGAATGCTGATCCGCGATGCGGAGCACCTTTTGATGACCGTTAGAAAAGTTGAATATAAATGATTGAATTGGTGAAAAAGTAATCAGGGATCCAATAAGTTTCGGCATGATCGGGTCGTTGGGATTTACACCGGTCGTGTACTCAAAGCCGCCCTAGACTACAGAAGTAGATATGTCAGCAGTTGATCGACTCCAGAGATGGGGGCTCCTTATTAGCCTGACACAAAGCTGCCGTTTGAGTCAGATGCCGGATTGCTGGCGTTGGCGGGAGGCGTCAGTGTGCCGAGGCCGTGTATAAACTGATTCCCAGCGCGAGATGCGCCGGTAGTCACTGGGCGTGCCTTGGGCCTTCATCGCGCATTGAGGGCATGCACTGGTCCACTAGCACCGTATTTGTAGAGCTGCCTCTTCTCTTGTGAAACGGCATATCGCTCGCTCTGCGGTGAGGCATCGGTATTCATCTTCCTTGGCGATGTATACGAAATCGGCCTTATCGAATCGACCTTCGGCTTTCGCGTTGGAGGTAGTGGGCTTGGGCATCAGAACTGCTTTTGCAACTTCATGGCATTTGCGAATCTCTTCTCCCTTGTAGTAGCCACGATCTGCAATGACGGTGAGGTCCTGGGTAGAGGCACGTCGCGACAATTGGCATGCATTGCAAAATCCATTTCTACTGAGACTGCATGTTGTACTTTGCTGCCTCCTGGTGCAACCACGTCAAGAATGCTTCTACCGGCTTGCGCTTGGTATGCCTAGGTGGATAGACGGCGAAATGGGCTTTGACCTTGATGGACATGTCTATCGGAAATACCGGTCGCAATTTTTTATCAGTCAGATGCAAATTGCCGGTCATAGTGCTTTCTAGGGCAACGCCTAGGCCCTGGGTGGCTGCATCCAGTGACATTTGCGCTCTGTCAAATCGGACCGCATAGCGATCGGGCGCACGGAGGTTCGTAAATTCAGAAAACCAGTTTGACCACTGGACCACGCTGACATTGCTCTGAATCAAGGGGACTTCCAGCAATTGCTCGGGCCTGCGCAGTCTATGCTCCTTGATAAAGGCTGGGCTTGCCAGCGGAACAATGCGTTCTTCAAAGAGCGACTCCACCACCAGATCGGTCCACTGTGGCATCCCATAGCGAATGTCAATATCGGACTGGCCCAAGGTGAAGTCACTGTGCGTGTGTGCCGCGGAAAGATTGAGTGATATGTCGGGGTAGGCCGTGGCAAAGGCACGTATGCGTGGCATCAACCAGAGACTGGCGAAACTGGGCGCCGAGTGGACATACAGGCTATTGCTTATGCCTTGGCGCAAGTCCTCGCTGGCTGCGGTGATGGCGACTAGCGCACCGCCTATGCGGGTGAGGTATTGCTCGCCGGCTGTGCTTAAGCGCACACCGTGGGCACTGCGCTCAAACAGGCGCACGCCCAGATGCTGCTCGAGCTTGGCGACCTGGTGGCTGACAGCGGAGGCCGTGAGATGCAGCTCATTGGCAGCGAGGCCAAAACTGCGACGTCGCGCGACCGATTCGAAGGCTTGCAGGTGTGTGGTTGGAGGAAGACTGGCCATAGGGTGAACCCCAGCGTTAATTGAACATTCGTCATCTTAGACTGACAAAACATCGCTTGTCATCAGATTGTGCAGATTTCAGAATCCGCCCCACGCAAACAATAAATCGGTGACACAGAAGCCATTGCAAGCCAGGCCTGGGCACCGTATGAGACACGCCATGAATGCAACGGTCATTGAAATTTCAATCAGATATCTAAAGAATAAAGCGGTAATCAACGGGTTCGCTGCGGCACACGGGCGGGCATTGCCATGATGCCCAACCAGGCGATTGTTCAGGCCACGGGCATCCTGAAGCGATTCGGGCCCACCGAAGTTTTGAAGGGCGTTGATTTCAGCGCCTATCCGGGTGAGATCCATGCCTTGCTGGGTGGCAATGGGGCGGGCAAGTCTACAATGATCAAGATCATCACCGGCCTGCTGCAGCGCGACGGGGGCGAACTCAGCATTGCTGGCGAAGCACGCAGCCTGCATGCGCACGAAACTGCGCCATCGAACCTGATCGCGGTGGTGCACCAGGAGATGGCGTTGTTGCCTCACCTGACCGTTGCAGAGAATATCGTGCTGCCAAAACTCAACGGTGCCTGGCGAAAATTTGCCATGAAGGGCGCGCGCATCAAAGCCCATGCGGCATTGGCACTCATCGATTCCGAATTCGCTGACCGTGCGCTGGACCATCGGGTGGAGACGCTGTCACTGCATGAAAAGCAGTTGGTCGAAATTGCCCGCACGCTGGACTCAGGTGCCAGGCTGCTTCTGCTCGACGAGCCTACTGCCAACCTGACGGCCAGCGAGTCGGAGCGGCTGTTTGACGTCCTTCGCCGACTGGTGCGGGAGAAGTCCATCTGCGTCGTATTCGTGTCGCACCGCATGCGAGAAATCCGCCAGATTGCAGATGTTTGCAGCATTCTTCGCAACGGCGTGACGGTGGTCAATCGGCAAGCCATTGCGTCGCTCACGGACGCAGACATTGTCGAGCGCATGGGCCAGGGGGCGACCAGCAAAGGCAATGCCGTCAAACGTGCCCATACTGCCGACGCATTCCGAGATGCCGCCAATGCCCTTCATCTGGCGTGTGGCGATTTCTCCTACGAGGTGCCGTGCGGCACTGTGCTCGGTTTGGCCGGAGCGCCGGCCGGCCCGTCGGCATTGATTGACCAATTGGTGGGCGCAGTCCCCAGCGGGCCTTGGCGCGTCCAGCACGAAGGCATGGCGCTCGCACCTCAATCGCCAAAGGCTGCACTGCAGCGTGGCATCGGCTTTGTGTCCGGTGACCGGGCAAATAAGGGTGTGCTGCACAGCCTTCCCATTACAGACAACCTGATGGCTTCGCGTCGGGTGCAAAGGGGCCAGTTCTGGGTGAGAGCCGACGAATTCGAGGTCTGTCGCACCCTGATTGAGGGTTTGAAGATCAAGGGCTCACCGAGTCAGCTACCCAGGGCCCTGAGTGGAGGTACACAGCAAAAGCTGCTGATTGCGCGCTGGACTGGACTGGCACCCAAAATCTTGGTTCTGGAAGAACCCACGCGCGGAGTCGACATAGGAACCAAGCGCGAAATTTACGGGCAGATCCGGGCCTTAGCAGCCAAGGGCACCACGGTGGTCTGGTGGTCCACCGAAAGTGTGGAACTCGCTGAAGTATGCGACTACGCCATTGCCTTTGACCCGGATGGGCGACCCACCCGCGCATTGCGGGGCGATGACATCAGCGACGAGAGCCTGGCGGACGCCACGGGCATGGTTGCCTAAGAGAAATCCCAAACAGCTTCAACACATAACAATGACTACCTCCCACCACGCATCGGGCGCAGATGCAGCCCCTACGGCAGCACCTGAAACATCTTTTTTTCGGCGCTGCGTCTCCGACTACCGAACCGAACTCGCCATTGCAGCGGCCATCATCGCCATTGAAATTCTGGTGGGCAGCCTCGTCCCCGCTGCGCTGAGCTGGGGCAATATGGCCAACATCACACAGGCTGCGGCACCCTTGGTCATCATGGCCATCGGTGTGCTGCTGGTGGTCATCACCGGTGGCATTGACCTGTCGGTCGGTTCCATCTTCTCGCTTACCGGCATGGTCACCGCGCTGGCCATGGAACATGGATTTGGCGCACTCGGATCCAGCCTTGCAGGACTCTCGGTCGGCCTTGTGTTTGGCGCCTTCAACGGTATCTTGGTGGCCTGGGTGGGTCTGGCTCCCTTTGTCACCACCCTGATTACTTACGCCATCGCGGCCAGCCTGGCTTTCATTGTGACCAACGGCCACTCCATGCCCATCCCGGATGCCGACTACTGGTTGTTCAATGGCGGCAGCCTGGTGCCCGGTGTGGTCAACCATGTCTTCTTCTGTTTAGTCCTGTTGGTGGTTGTGGAGATCTGCCTGAAGAAAGTGGTATCTGGCCGCTGGCTGTTTGCAGTGGGCAGCAGCGGTCAGGCAGCTGCTTTGCTGGGTATTCCGGTTTCTGGTGTTCGCTTTGCGGCCTACCTGGCCTCTGCCCTGCTGGCTTCGTTTGCCGGCTTGCTCAGCCTGTCCTATATCAGCAACGCCGAAGCAACCGCAGGCTCGGCCCTGATGCTGCAGGCCATTGCGGCCGTGGTGATCGGTGGCGCCAGCCTGTCCGGCGGCACCGGCTCAGCCATAGGCGCCCTGTTGGGCGCTCTGATGATCACCGTCATCCAGAACGGGGTGAATCTGGTCGGCATCAATAGTTTTTGGCAAGGCACGGTCACAGGCGGGGTCATTCTGGCTGCTGCCTTGATCGATCGCCTTGGAAAGTCCCGGCGCTAATACCGCCATCAACCCATGCGGCGTCAACGCCGCAGTTACTAGCCTAGAAAGAGGAGACAGATATGAAATTTGATTCAAAGTGGGGTCAGACTCTGCGCGCTGTGGCATGCATCGCCGCCGCCGCAGGTGTTGTTGGCGCAGCCCATGCGCAGGACAAGAAGCTGACTGTGGCCTATATCGCCCCGTCGCTGGATATCAGCTACTGGCAGTGGGTGGCCTATGGGGTGAAGACTAAGGCAGGCGAACTGGGCATGAACTATGTCGAGTACACCAGCGACAACTCCCCCGCCAAGCAAATGGACAACATCCGCACGGCTGTGACACGTGGCGTGGACGCCATCGTGATTGGCCCTGTGAGTTCAACCAGCACACCGCCTGTCCTGGCCTTTTTGAAAGAAAAGAAGGTGCCCATTGCCTTTGCAGGTATTGGCCCGCAGCCCGGACAAACCGATTACACGTCGGCTGTTACTGCCAACAACTATGACACCGGCAAGGCGCAAGGCAAATTTGTCTGCCAGCTGGCCAAGGAGCGCGGTGGCAACAAGATCGGCATGCTGTCCCTGCCCCAGGACCGTGAGAACGCGCAAAAGTACCTGAAGGGCGCTGAAGAGTCCTTCAAGGCCGATGGCTGCGAGCTGGCACAGATGCTTCAAACCCGTGGACTGACCGTCAATGAGGCGGCCCAGCAGGCCAACGACTTGTTGACAGCCCACCCCGATGTGAAAGCGATCTACGGTATGTACGACGAGGCAGCAACCGGTGCCGTCAAAGCATTGCAGACGCGCAACCTGATTGGCAAGGTAGCCGTGGTGACAGCCGATGGCAGCCCCACAACGATCAAGCAACTGCGTGATGGCGCCGTGCAGGGCATCTTCCTGCAAGAGGCCGGCGGCCAGGGCATGGACGCCACGGAGCAAGTCCACAACGCGCTCAAGGGCAAGCCTACGACCAAGGAGCTGGCATTGATCATGCCCTTGGTGACCACACAAAACATTTCGGACCCCAAGATCCAGCAGACCGTCAAGCGCGTGTACCCGCCTTCGGCTGGCGGATACTGATGCCCCATCAAAAAAGAGGACCAGGACATGGAAGACCAATTCCCGATCATTGATCCGCACCACCACCTGTGGGATTTAGAAAACCACCGCTATCCGTGGTTGCAGGACGGCGTCAAGCCGGCTGTGTTTGGTGACTACACCCCACTGTGCAAAAGCTATTTGATCGGGGACTTCCTAGCCGATGTCCGAAACCAGAATGTCGTCAAGTCAGTTCATCTGGATGTGGGTTATGACCCTGAAAACCCCTTCGGTGAAACGACTTGGTTGCAGGGATTGGCGGACCGGCATGGCTACCCGCACGGCATCGTTGGCTATGCCGACCTTTCGCGCCCGGACGTGGACGATCTGTTGGCGCGCCACTGCACGGCCAAGAACTTTCGTGGCATCCGGCAGTCCTTGAACTACGACCCGGACCCAGTCAAGACCTACCTGAACCGTCCCGGTGTGTCCCGGGAAGCGGATTGGCGCCGTGGCTTTGCTTTGCTGCGCAAATACCAGCTGACATTTGATTTGCAGATTTACTGGCCGCAAATGGCCGAGTGCTACGAATTGGCACTGGCCTATCCCGACCAGCAAATCATCTTGAACCACACAGGCATGCCGGTAGACCATTCACCAGCCGGATTTGACGGTTGGCAACGCGGCATGCGCTTGCTTGCGCAGGCACCCAATGTGGCCTGCAAGATCTCGGGCTTGGGCATGGGTAACTTTCACTGGAAGCCCGAAGACTTCCGCCCCTGGGTGCTCACCGCGATTGATGCCTTCGGTGTGGACCGTTGCATGTTTGCCAGCAACTTTCCGGTGGACAAGCTCTACAGCAGCTACGACGCGATCTTCGACACCTTCAAACACATCACACGGGACTTCTCTGCCGAGCAACGCAGGAAACTTTTCCACGACAACGCCGAACGCTTCTATCGGCTCTGAAGCGCCACCTCGGGCGGTGTCAAGTACCCCAAACCACCAGCAGTGCAAACGGCGCCTTCGGGCGCCGTTTGCACTGCTGCGCGTCACCAAAGTAATCCTAGGGTGAACCCCTGCATAAATTGAATATCTGTCATCTTAGACTGATAAATCATCGCTTGTCATCAGCTTATAGGGGTTCCAGAATCCACCCATACCAACCACAGCGAGATATCAACCATGATTCTGAAAGATAAAGTAGCCATCATCACCGGCGGTGCCGGACGCAACGGTCTGGGCTATGCCACCGCCCGTCAGATGGCAGCCCACGGCGCCCGTGTCGTGATACTGGACCTGGAGCGTGCCCAACCCGCAGAGGCCGCTGCCCAGCTCGGTGCCGAACACTTGGGCCTGGTGGCCGACGTCACCGATAAAGCGCAGTGCGAAGCAGCAGCAGCAGCCATCGTCAGCCAATTTGGCCGCATCGACATCTTGGTCAACAACGCTGGCATCACCCAGCCGGTCAAGACCCTGGAGATTACCGGTGCTGATTACGACCGCATTCTGGATGTGAGCCTGCGCGGCACGCTGTACATGTCGCAGGCCGCCATTCCCGCCATGCGCAAGCAACAGTCCGGCTCCATCGTGTGCATCTCATCGGTGTCGGCGCAGCGCGGAGGCGGCATCTTTGGTGGTCCGCACTATTCCGCAGCCAAAGCCGGTGTGCTGGGCTTGGCAAGAGCCATGGCTCGCGAGTTCGGTATCGAAGGCATTCGCATCAACTGCATCGCCCCTGGTTTGATTGAAACCGACATCACCCAGGGCAAGCTGGATGATGCCAAGAAGGCTGAAATTTCTTCCACCATTCCTCTGGCCCGCCTGGGTCGCGCCAGCGATGTGGCTGGTGCCTGTGTGTTCCTTGCAAGTGATCTGTCGGCCTATTGCACCGGCATCACCCTGGATGTCAACGGTGGCATGCTGATCCACTAACGCAATCGAATCACTCAAATTATTAAGGAGACTGAAATGACCGATTCCAAAATGAAAATATCCCGTCGCCAACTGCTGGGTGCGGCCACCGCCTTGCCCCTGTTTTCCATCGCCTCGCGCCCGGCTTTTGCTGCGGAATTCAACTACAAGTTTGCCACCGGTCAAGACCCATCGCACCCGGTGAACAAGCGTGCCCAGGAAGCCATTGACCGCATTCGCAACGCGACCAATGGCCGACTGGACATCAAGCTGTTTCCGGCCAATCAGCTGGGCTCTGACACTGACCTGCTGTCCCAGGTGCGTTCGGGCGGTGTGGAGTTCTTCAACCAGGCCAGCGTGGTGCTGTCGACCCTGGTGCCGGCCGCCGGCATTCTCAATACCGGCTTTGCCTTCCACGACTACAACGAAGTGTGGAAAGCCATGGACGGTCCGCTGGGTACTTATGTTCGTGCCCAGATTGAAAAGGTGGGCTTGCTGACCATGTCCAAGCCCTGGGACAACGGCTTCCGCAACGTCACCACTTCCACCAAGCCCATCAAGACGCCCGACGATCTGAAGGGCTTGAAGATGCGCGTACCTGCCGCACCCATGCTGTCCTCGCTGTTCACTTCTTTGGGTGCCAGCCCGACGCCGATCAATTTCAACGAGTTGTATTCGGCCCTGCAGACCAAGCTGGTGGAAGGTCAGGAAAACCCTCTGGCAATCATCAGCACAGCCCGCCTGTACGAAGTGCAAAAGTTTTGCAGCCTGACCAACCACGTCTGGGACGCCTATTGGATATTGGGTAACCGCAAGGCCGTGGAGCGCCTGCCCAAGGACATCCAGGAAATCGTCTACCGCGAACTGGACAAGGCTGCCACCGACGAGCGCGCTGATATCGCCGGACTCAACACGTCACTGCGTACCGATTTGGCCGCCAAAGGTATCCAGATGATTGACCCTGACAAGAAGGTATTCAAGGACGTGCTGGCCAAGAACGGTTTCTACAAGGACTTGCGCGCCAAGTTTGGCGAAGAACCCTGGAAGCTGCTGTCAGACAGCGTTGGCGGTTTGGGCTGAGCATCATGATCCTGACTGCTACCAACGAGCTCCGGGAGGGATCTCTTCCGGCACGTATGGAGGCCTGGCTGGGCCATTTCATCGAGATTCCGGCTGCCCTGCTGGTGGTTGGCGAGGTGGCAGTCCTACTGGCTGGCGTGGTGATGCGCTTCATCTTCAATAGTCCGATTCCCTGGGCCGATGAACTCGCATCGATTCTGTTTCTGTGGCTCGCCAATCTGGGAACTGCAGTTGCACTTCGCCGGGGCATGCACATGCGCACCACGGCCTTGGTATCAAGGTGGAGCGAAAAGGCCCAGTCCTGGGCCGAGGTGTTGGCCGTGGTGATCCCTGTCATGTGGCTGGCCATCCTGATCTGGCCAATGACAGACTATGCGCTGGAGGAGTGGGTGGTGCAGACCCCGGCCCTGTCCTGGCCCAATACCTTCAGAGCCGCTGCGGTGCCGGTAGGGGCGGTCTTCATGCTGGCCCTGTGCCTCTTGAAACTGGCACGCCATGGATTGGGCGAAGTCTTCAAGGTTTGCGTGGCCATTGCCATCGTGGGCGGTGCCATCTATCTGGGCGCGGACTGGTTGCAAGCCATTGGGAACTGGAACCTCTTCATCTTCTTTGCGCTGCTGCTGGGTACGGGTGTGCTGCTGGGGGTGCCGATCGCATTCTGCTTTGGCATGGCCACTGTGGCTTTTCTGCTGGCGACTACGTCCACGCCGCTGTCGGTGGTGAGTGGCCGCATCGACGAGGGCATGAGCTCCCTGATCCTGCTTGCCGTGCCGCTCTTTATTCTGTTGGGGCATCTGGTGGAGATGACCGGCATGGCCAAGGCCATGGTTGACTTTCTGGCCTCCTTGCTGGGCCATGTTCGTGGCGGCCTGAACTATGTGCTCCTGGGCGCCATGCTGCTGGTCTCCGGCATCTCGGGTGCCAAGACCGCTGACATGGCCGCAGTCGCTCCGGTATTGCTGCCGGAGATGAAGAAGCGTGGCAACACGGAAGGCGAGCTCATTGCACTATTGGCCTCGTCTGGCGCCATGGCTGAGACCATCCCACCTTCGCTGGTGCTTATCACTATTGGTTCTGTGGCCGGCATTTCAATCAGCGCACTTTTTACGGGTGGCATCCTGCCCGGTGTGGTACTGGCCATCATCCTGGCCATGCTGTCGCGCTACCGCAGTGCCGAGATTGCACAGGGCCTGCAGCGCGCACCGATGAAGATAGTGGGACGCACCTTGCTGATTGCCTTGCCTGCACTCGCACTTCCCGTTTTGATTCGCACGGCCGTGGTCCGAGGCGTTGCCACGGCCACCGAAGTCTCAACCATTGGCATCGCATACGCAGTGTTTGCCGGCCTGGTGGTCTACCGCAAGTTTGACTGGAAGCGTCTCTATCCAATGCTGGTGGATACCGCCGCCTTGTCGGGGGCCATCCTGTTCATCATCGGCACGGCCACTGGCATGTCCTGGGCACTGACCCAGTCGGGCTTCTCGCAAAGCCTGGCCCATCTGATGACCAGTGTTCCGGGTGGCAAATATGGGTTCCTTATGGTGTCCATCGCCACTTTTGTGGTGCTGGGCAGCGTGCTCGAAGGCATCCCCGCCATGGTGCTGTTCGCGCCTCTGCTGTTCCCGGTGGCCCGAGCCATTGGCGTGCATGAAGTGCATTACGCCATGGTCATCATTCTGGCCATGGGCATTGGCCTGTTTGCACCGCCTTTTGGCCTGGGCTACTACGCCGCCTGCACGATTGGTCGGGTGCACCCGGATGTGGCCCTCAAGCGCATCTGGCCTTATCTGGGCGCCTTGCTGGTCGGCCTGATCTTCGTGGCCTTCGTGCCCTGGTTCTCGATTGGCCTGTTGGGCTGATCCCCCCCATTTTTACTCCACTCCAAAGGACACCATGTCTGAAACAAGTACCCAACTCAAAGACTGCGCCTACCGCATTCGCCGCTATGCCCTGCGCATGGGCGAGGTCCAGGGCCAGGGCTATATCGGCCAGGCCCTGGGCTGGGCCGATGTGCTGGCCGTGGCCTATGGCCATGCATTGAACTTCCGCGCGGCCGACCCTGCATGGGAAGGTCGTGACCGCTTCCTGCTGTCACATGGTCACTACGCCATCGCCCACTATGCGGCACTGATCGAAGCCAAAATCATTGCCGAAGACGAACTGGAAACCTATGGCAGCGATGACAGCCGCCTGCCCATGTCGGGCATGGCCAGCTACACGCCGGGCATGGAAATCTCCGGCGGCTCGCTCGGCCAGGGCTTGCCCATTGGCGTGGGCATGGCACTGGCCCTGCGCCACAAGCAAAGCAAAGCCTTTGTCTACAACTCTATGTCCGATGGAGAACTCGACGAGGGCTCCACCTGGGAAGCCGCCATGTCCGCCTCCCACCATGGGCTGGGCAATCTGATTTGCCTGGTCGACATCAACAACCAGCAGGCCGATGGCGCGTCCAGCAAGATCCTGGGCTTCGAGCCGCTGGCCGACAAATGGCTGGCCTTTGGCTGGCATGTGCAACGTGTTGACGGCAATGACATGACTGCGGTGCTGAACGCCTTTGACACCGCGCGCAATCTGAGCGAAGCCAAGCCACGCGTCATCCTGTTCAACACGCTGATGGGCAAGGGCGTGCCCTTCCTGGAAACCCGTGACAAAAACCACTTTATTCGCGTGGACCCGCTGGAGTGGCAAAAGGCCCTCCAGATTCTTGATGAAGCACAGGCAGAAGGAGCCCAGGCATGAACACCCCTACCGCAGAGAAAAAGCCCCGACTGACCACCTCGGCCATGATTGCTTCGATTGCCTCCGAGGGGCAGCGCGTGGTAACAGCCCCCTTTGGCAAAGCCTTGGTCGAACTGGCTGCCAACCGTCCCGAGATCGTCGGCCTGTCCGCTGATCTGAGCAAGTACACCGACATGCACCTGTTTGCCCAAGCATATCCGCAACGCTTCTTCCAGATGGGCATGGCAGAGCAGTTGTTGATGGCGGCTGCCGGCGGCATGGCCAAGGAAGGCCTTATGCCTTTCGCCACCACCTATGCGGTGTTTGGAACCCGGCGCGCCTATGACTTTATTCACCAGGTGATTGCGGAAGAAAACCTGAACGTGAAGATGTGCTGTGCCTTGCCCGGTTTGACCACCGGTTACGGTCCCAGCCACCAGGCCACTGAGGACATCGCCATGATGCGCGGCATTCCTGGGCTGACCATCATTGACCCCTGCGACGCGCTGGACATCCAGCAAGCCGTGCCGCAGATAGCGGCACACAAGGGACCGGTCTACATGCGCCTGCTGCGTGGCAGCGTGCCCATGGTGCTGGACGAAGTGGAGGGTTACAAGTTTGAGCTGGGTAAGGCCAAGATGCTGCGCGAAGGTGCGGATGTGCTGGTCATCTCCAGCGGCATCATGACCATGCGCGCGCTGGAAGTTGCTGCTGATCTGGCCAAGGACAACATCGGCGTGGCCGTGCTGCACTGCCCGACCATCAAGCCACTGGACGAGGCCACCATCATTGAAGCGGTCAGGTACCAACACCGCCTGGTAGTGGTTGCTGAAAACCACTCCATCATTGGCGGGTTGGGCGAATCCGTATCAAGCGCACTCCTGCGCAACAGGGTGCAACCGGCAGGCTTTGAGCTGGCCGGCTTGCCTGACCAGTACCTGGACGCGGGCGCCTTGCCCACGCTGCATGACCGCTATGGCATCAGCCGTGAGGTCTTGGGTCAGCGCGTTCGCAAGTGGCTGGCGTAATCTGAAGATGCTAACTGTCATTTGCGAATATAAGATGTCTGTTAGCATGGAATCTGTGGAGCCGCAGATGACGAAGTCCATCCTAAGCGCTAATTGTTGAATGGACTCACAATGCAAAACCGCGGATTCCCAGCGTTCCATTTTCGCCCCACACGCTTCGTCGGCAAGCTACACGGATTCCATTGTTTCAATTTGAGCGAGCGTCTTAGCTGGCTAAAGTGCGTTCCTTTCACTTGATATGTCCACGCGTGTCCGACCAGTGAACTGCACATGACCGGCTGTGAATCACAATGTTCGTTATGAGTGCCTAAAAATAGGCCTACGAGCATCGAGCAACGGAGACATTGACTGACAATAGGATCGCCCCCTATGACTCAGCTACTTTCGTGTGAACTTATTGTTTTTGACGAAAATGGTGAGATCTTCATAGACCAGTAAACTGGTAATTCGCATTGGGACTTGTCAAAGAGTCAAAGGGATGTTGACGAGGAACCGATTGACAGTGCGTTACGGGAAGCATTTGAATGGCTCGGAGTTACTTTCCCGAAATTCAGATTGACAGATCTTCCTTGGCACCGGCGTTGAACACATCTGCGGCACCATCGAGCAACTGGCGTTTCCAGTCATTGATCTGCGTGGGGTGCAACTCGTACTCCCTGCACAGTTCGGCCATGGTCTTGTCTTCGCGCAGCGCAGCTAATGCCACCTTGGCCTTGAATGCCGGACTGTGGGATCGCCGCGTGCGACGTCCAGAAGCTTTCTTGTTCATCAAAAACTCCTTCTTGCCCGACCATTCTCGGCCAGGCCGTATGCCCGGAGTCTGTCTTAATCTCAGCTGTTCAGTTTTGCGGAGCCACTTCTGTCCTCTGGATGATCCAGCCTCCTGTAGCATTCGGTGCACCTCTACGTATCGCTTCAAGCTTCCCTGCGTGGACATTCGCGTTGGAAAGTTAATTACTGGATCGACAAGGGAGGTACGCGATCAACTTCGGATGTCTGCTGACGTATTTGCAATGCTACTGCTGCGTGATTGGGAATTCGGCGCGTTCATGATGCAAGACAAGACAGACGATCAGATTTTGGAGATGACCAAGGCCATCTATTTTCAGGAGCGTTGGGTTTGATTTTGTCGGTATGCGTTGGGCGAGACAGCTAGCCCAATGCGCGCTGCACTTAACACAATCGATACTGATTTCAGCAGATGCATTGCTACCATGTATAGACAATGGATACATAGGCAGGCGTAAGATTGATCCGGTAAAGTATTCATTTTCCTCATCTATTTTTCCGGAGTTGTATGTCGCTATCCCAAAAGAACCTATCATTTATCCAAAAGGCAGGTCAAGCCGCTCACAATGCAGCTGAGGCCATCGGGCAGACGGTGCGCGCGCAAGGTGAGGCGCTGGTTGCCAACCTGAGTAGTCAGCCGTATGGTACCGAGTCGGATCAGGTGATTGAGCGATTCAAGTCACTCTCCAGCTTGAGCCAAGGACTAGTCGCTGTGGAGGCCCAGCTTCAGAATCTTTTTGCTCTGGCCAATGAACTAGCGGATCCTGCAGAGGACGTGATCGTTCTGAAGGATGTTGCCAAGCACAGATCGATAGCCAACGCTGCGGCCGTCGATGTCATGGCAAATCCTGCCAAGGCTGCAAAAAAAGTGAAGGCTACGAAGAAGGCTGGACGCAAGGCTTCCGCTCCTGGCGCCCCCACAGCAAACGACAGCAAGCTTCTGTCTTTTCTGCAAGGTGTCTTGAGAGCTGACGCGGGTACTGCTGTAACCGGTGCGGCATTGGCAGCTGGCGCCAAACTGCCATTGGGCTCCGTTGGTATATCTCTCAAAAGAGTTCTAGCCACGGGTGCCGTCAAGTTGGTTGGCCGCGGAACCTATCAGTTGGGAGCAAGTTCCACGAACAAGGCAGCCGCGGCAGATCCTGTGAAGACAGTGAAAGCTGCAGCCAAGAAGGCAAATACTGCCAAAGCAGAAAAGGCAGTGAGCACGTCTGCGAAACCCAAGGCGGCTCGCAAGGCCAAAGAAGCGCCGACGAAAAGCAAGGTGACGGAACCCGCTGCGGTGGAGCCCGCAGGTGAATCTGCCGCCGCGCCAGCCCAACCACGGGATTCTTAAGAAATCCAACAAAGAGGGGCCTGCGGGCCCCTTCTGTTTGGGCAGTTCCAGAAACGTGTATCCCAACGCTGCACTATGGTCGTTCTATTCGACATAGGACATTGCTTTTCGTCTATATAAGCCTTTCATGTTCAGGAAATTCCAATTCACCCTGCGTTGAAACTGACGAAAGGGACGCATGCGGAAATGCGAAATGTTCCTGCAAGGCGGGGTAAGAGGGCAGTTTGCCGATTGTCGTCTCTGGTGAGCGCGTGCTTCCGTGCTATTCCGTTGAAAAACTCCCTTCCTATGCGTTGGGCAAGGTTTTCGGGGGTACTCCACCCCTTCCCCTGTGTGAGATCGTCGATCCTAGAACGATCTGAGAGGTCGATTTTTCTGCCAACGCGGAACGCTCTGGCACTTCCGAGTTTTTCAACAGAATAGTGCCATAGCAGACATAGAGATCTAAAAAAATGGCGCCAGAAAGCAGTCGTCCATTTTGCAGCTTGTATAAGTTACTTTCGTGCGCGGTATGCGGACCGCCTAGAAGCGTAGAAATTCGATCTTCGGTAGACCACAGCCTTCATGTCTTCAAAGGCTCCAGGCGCGTACCCAGAGGCATCATCGACTACTCAACCACGCCTATCTGGAAACGGACTGGGAACGTGGCGCTGCGAAGCAGAGCCTAGCTTTCAAACCTCCCGAATCTGAATCTGGTCCGGCCCGCCAAATGGCGGGCCGGCTGATTTTGCTTATACGTCTGCGCGATGACTGTTGAACATACACGGTATTGGACGCTGGCTTGCAAACACACTGTAATTCCCCGGATACAGAGGCCGTCGACGAATGACCAAGGAGACTGAATTTGACTACACAGACGCACCCCACGTCACCCCTGGATTCGCTGCCCGGCGAGCGGGTCGGGATTTCGGGACGTGTGATTTCCAAGGTGGATCTGCTGGCTGATTTCGATATCAGCAAAGGCCGCCAACTGCGCATGCGGGAAGTCACCATTGAACCCGGAGGGTTTCTTCCCATGCACTCCCATGCAGACAGGCCAGCCGTAGCCTATGTCGTGCAAGGGACCATGACGGAATACTTGGAAGGGGAACCCAACCCGGTAACCGTCACGGTCGGTCAGGCCTATTCAACCTACCGCAAACCCCATGCATTGCTCAACATGGGAGAAATTCCGGTGATCTTCCTGGAAATCGATCTCTTCTAACAGTACTCCTTGAACCATGCTTAGTTACAACCATCCAATCCTCCTGAAAGTCAACCGCATCGGCCGGACTGCAGTCGCATGCGCTGCACTGTCCCTGGCCGCCGTTGCCAGTGCCGCAGACAGTGTCGAAGTCATCCACTGGTGGACCAGTGCCAGTGAAACCGCAGCCGTCGCCAAGTTCAAGGAGGCTGCGACAAAGCGTGGCATTGAGTGGAAAGATCTGGCGGTGGGTGGTGGTGACAATGAACGGATTCTGCTGAAGACCCGCGTCGGCAAGGGCGCACCTCCGGATGCGGCGCAGATCAATGCGGACGTGCGCAGCTACACCGCCAACCGCGACAACCTGGCCAACTTGGACGACATTGCCACCAAAGGCAAATGGGACGAAGTCCTGCCCGATTCCCTGCGGCGATTTGCCCGCCAGGGCGGCAAGTCCTACGTGGCGGTTCCAGTCAACGTGCATCGCCAGAATGTCATGTGGATCAACAAAGAGGTGCTCAAGAAACTGGGCGCCACCTCCGCACCCAAGACATGGGATGAGTTCTTTGCGCTGGCGGACAAGGCCAAGGCTGCGGGCATCCTGCCCCTGGCTATGGGCGAAGACATCTGGGTCCAGTTCACTTTCACGCAGGTGGCCTACACCACTATGAAGCCCGATGAGTTCCGGCGCGCGTTCTACGACCTGGAAGAGACCCAACTGAAAGGTCCTGGGGTGGTAAAGGCATTCGAGATCATGCGCAAGCTGCGAAGCTATGTGGACCGCAGTGCCACCACACGCAAGTGGAATGAAGCCACGCAAATGGTCATCCAGGGCCGCGCCCTGGCCCAGATCATGGGAGACTTTGCCAAGGGCGAGTTCAGCGTGGCGGGAAAAAAGGCCGATGTTGACTACCTCTGTGCCACGGTGCCAGGGTCCGGCCGCAGTCATCTCTACACCACAGACGCCTTTCTCTTCTTCAAGCATGCCGAGCGTTCCAATGCGCAGATGGAATTGGCGCAGGTCTTCATGGACAAGGATGCACAGGTCGCCTTCAGTCAGATCAAGGGATCCGTTCCCTCGCGTCTGGACGCGGACGTGTCCAAGTTTGATGACTGCTCGCGTCAGAGTTATGCGGATTTCGTGGCCGGAAGCAAAGATGGCTCGGCGTCTGCGGCACCCAACCTGATTCAGACACCGGCGCGGATCTCGGCCTGGCGTGATGTGGTGCTGTCCTTCTGGAACGACGACGAGATCACGCCCCAGCAGGCGGCATCCCGACTGGTCGCGGCATCCAAGGCCAACTGACAACCCCGTCGCGCACGCAATATGAGCAACGAAGCGATTCCACGAACGAGAGGGCTCAATGCCCTTTTGGATGAATGGCTGCCACAACTGGCGATTTCCCCTGCGCTGGCTGTCAGCCTGGTGTTCTTCTATGGCCTGACCACTTGGGTCGCCATGGTGTCCTTCACGGACTCGTCCGGCATGATCAGTTGGAACTGGGTCGGTCTGGAGCAGTATCTGCGCCTGTTTGCCGATGAGAACTGGTGGCGTTCCCTGTGGAACCTGGCACGCTACCTGCCACTGGTGGTGGGCGTTCCGCTGGCCCTAGGTTGTTTTCTTGCCATTCTGTTGGACCAGAAAGTCCGCTTCGAGAGCGGTTTTCGAACCATCGTGATGTATCCGCTGGCGCTTAGCTGGATCGTGGCCGGCACCATTTGGCGCTGGTTGTTGTCGCCGGACACCGGCATTGAAAAATGGCTGTTAGGCCACGGCTTTGAGAACGCGGTGTTCGACTGGATCGTTCAGCCCAAATACTCCATCTATGCGTTGGCTATTGTGGCGGTCTGGCACAGCACTGGTTTTGTGATGTCCATGTTCATTGCCGGCCTGCGCAGCATTGACGACTCGGTGTTCAAGGCCGCCATGATTGACGGCGCCAGCCTGCCAAAAGTGTATTGGCGCGTTGTGCTGCCTTCACTGCGCCCCACCGTATTCAGCGCGGCGCTGATCTTGCTGCCAGCTGCGTTGCGCACCTTCGACTTGGTGGTGGTGTTAACCCAGGGCGGACCGGGGCAGAGCAGTGTGTTGCCGGCCTTCTACGTATTCGACAGATTTTTCCGCCGTGATCAGATGGGTCTGGGCGCAGCGTCGGCAGTGGTGTTGCTGGTGACCTGTGCCGTCGTGGCGGTGCCGTACATCCTCAGTGAACTCAAGAGCCATCGGCAGGATTGAATCTATGCAAAATGAACGACTACCCGGACAGAAGCGCGGATTGGGTCGCTGGCTTGTCTATGCAGCCTTGTTGCTGACAGCCATGTTCTTCGCGCTTCCCGCATGGTTCGCCATCATCAACTCCCTCAAACCACTGAAGGAACTGCAGGCTGGAAACGTGCTGGGTCTGCCATCCCACTGGACCGTGGGGCCTTGGCTGGAAGCCTGGGCCACGGCCTGCACCGGAGCGGAAAAATGCACAGGTCTGTCCCGCTACTTTCTGGACTCGCTGCTCGTGGTGGTGCCGGCTACCGTAATTTCCACACTTTGGGGATGCTTCAACGGCTACGTACTTGCGAAATGGCGATTCCGCGGAGCCGATGGGGTGTTGTTCCTGCTGATGTTCGGCGTCTTTATGCCGGCCGCACTGTTCGTGTTTCCTCTGTCCGTGGTGTTTGGCAAGCTCAAACTAGCGGAATCGCTGATGGGGTTGGTCGTGGTGCACACCATCTACAGCGTGCCCGTGGCGCTGTACTTCCGCAACTACTTTGTGGGTTTTCCGGGAGAACTCATCCGTGCGGCCCGCATTGACGGCGCCGGTTTGTGGGTGATATTCAGGCGCATCGTCCTGCCCACTGCAAAGCCGATTCTGGTGGTGGTCGGCATCATGCAGTTCACGGCAATTTGGAATGACTTCATCTTTGCCCTGGTGCTGGCACCAAGCGACCAGCAACTGGTCACCGTCGGGCTGAATAACCTGACCAGCGTGCAGGAAGACGTTCCCCACTACAACGCCTATATGGCCGCGGCATTGATCGCGGGCGCTCCAACCATGGTCTTGTATGCACTGGCGGGCAAGTTCTTCGTCCGCGGTTTGACCGCGGGGGCCGTCAAAGGCTAGTTCATAAGCACAAATATTTATCAGGAATTTCCCACATGGCAAGCGTCAGTATCCGCAACGTACGAAAATATTATGGGAACATCACGGTGCTTCATGGCATTGACATTGAAGTGGCCGATGGTGAATTCCTCATTCTGGTTGGCCCCTCAGGATGCGGGAAAAGCACACTGCTGTCCATGATTGCCGGGCTGGACAACATCAGCGAAGGCGAGATTGCCATTGGTGGAAGAGTCGTCAACGACGTAGGTCCCAAGGATCGGGACATTGCAATGGTCTTCCAGAGCTATGCCCTGTATCCCAGCATGACCGTGGCGCAGAACATTGCATTTGCCATGGAAATGCGCAAAGTGCCAAAGCAGGAGCGTGAACAGGTGGTCGCGCGCGTAGCAAAGACTTTGCAGATCGACCATCTGCTGGAACGTCGTCCGGCGCAGCTCTCCGGCGGACAGCGCCAACGGGTTGCCATGGGGCGGGCATTGGCGCGCGATCCCAAGGTCTTTCTGTTTGACGAGCCCTTGTCCAATCTGGATGCCAAGCTGCGTGTGGAGATGCGCGCTGAAATCAAGGCCTTGCACCAACGCCTGAAGAGCACGGTGGTGTATGTGACGCATGACCAAGTGGAAGCGATGACCCTGGGCGACCGCATCGCAGTCATGAAGGACGGGAAAGTGCAGCAACTCGGCACGCCCGAAGACATATATGACCGCCCGTCCAACGTCTATGTCGCCGCATTCATGGGCTCTCCCACCATGAGCATGGTGCCGGTCGAACTGAACCCCCGGAACGGCATGTGGACCCTCTCCATGCAAGCTGACGGAGTGGTCGATGGGCGTGGGCAGGAAGCCAGGATCAGTCTGCCTGTGCGTCCCTGCCAGGATACAGACACCCTCCCGCGCAAGGCCATTCTCGGCCTGCGCCCGGAGCATTGGTGTCTTGCGGATTCGGCAGAGCACGATGTGTTGCCGATGCGACTTGAAATCGTGGAGCCAACGGGTGCTGACACGTTTGGATTCGTCTCTGTCAATGGCACCCGCATCGGCATTCGCCTGCCGCCAAAACCGGTGCGCCATGAGGGCGATCTGATCTATGTGCGCCCGGATTTGTCACAGGCCTCTCTGTTTGATCCAGATAGCGAAATACGCATGGAGTTGTAAATTGGTGTCCGATAGGTGAACGCTAATTTGTTCGATGACATCGATTGATTAGTGACGTGATGCTGCTGAATGCTCGCTTCAATTTGCTGCAAAAACCAGGCAAATATTGGGATTCCTATGTAAACATTTTTACTCCCGAAATGTTCGAACTTCCATGGAAATGCTATCAATATCGGAAATAGCTTATTCAAATATCAGATCAGAGAAGAACATCAACAGTATTGGACGTATCAATTCTGTAATACGAAGATTCGTGCACTGCGGGGATATATATATCCAAAAAGCAGTTCATCAATCAACACGAGGAGTTTTAAACATGAAGAAATGCCAGATAACATTTGCGTGGATGGCCCTTGGCGTTAGCGCCTTGGCGCAGGCACAGGCCATCGACCCAACCGCTGCTACCGTAACGGTATTTGGTGTGGGCGATGTATCGTTGCGCAACGTTGCTAATGGTGATGCTACTGCCACCAGCGTTGGGAGTGGAGGTCTTGCAGCCAGTCGTCTGGGCGTGCGCGTAGAGAAGTCACTGGACAATGGTTTAAAGGCGGGTGCGTGGGCAGAAGGCACCGTCAACTTTGATGACGGAACCACCAACTCCAGCCGTCTGCTCAATCGTCGCAGCACCGTCAGCCTGATAGGCTCCTTTGGTGAAGTCCGCGTGGGACATGATCTGACCACCGCCTACACCGCATTCGGCGAGTTCGACGTATTCGGAACCAGTGGCCTGGCGGACCAAGGCAAGTTCTACAGCACGCCTGACGCCGTCCTGGGAAGCGGTCTGGACGTTACCGGCGTTTGGGCGCGGGCCGATAACGCCGTGGCCTATTACACGCCCGATACGCTGGGTGGTTTCTATGCCCAAGTGCAGGCTGCACCCAGTGAAGGGGTTGGTGCCAAGGAATATCGTGGCGCGCGTCTGGGATACAAGGCCGGGCAACTGCATGTCACCGGTGCCTATAGCGTCACCGTGGGTGCAGACAGCCCCACGTTGGGCGCTGGAACAGACTTCAAGCGCAGCACACTTTCCGGCAGCTATGACTTTGGCGTTATCAAGTTGATTGGTTCATTGACTAAGAATGAGTATCTGACAGCCTCGCGCCAGATCGCGCAACTTGGGATTACCGCCCCGGTTTGGACCAATGGATTGGTCCGCATCGCCTACACGGATGCCAATGCCTCAGGCCAGATGGGTACAAAAAACATCGACAGTGACGATGCCACTCAGTTCGCCGTAGGCTATGTGCACACCCTCGCCAAGGGTTTGAGCCTGTATGGAACGTATGCGCAAGTCAACAACAATGGCAAGGCCTCTTTCTCGGTCGCCACGCCCCCTGCTGCAGTGGCAGGCCGCACATCCAGCGGTTTGGAACTGGGCGCTAGTTTGAGCTTTTGAAAGCACAGATGCAGCCGGAACTTCGTACCCGTAAACTTCGGCTGCTGCATGCCGATGGTCTGACCTTCAAGGATCACAACGGCAATGGTCAGTTGGATCCTTATGAAGACTGGCGTCTCAGCCCTGCGGAGCGTGCCCAGGACCTTTTGCAACGCATGACGTTAGAGGAAAAGGTTGGCCTGCTCTTGCATGCCAACCCGAAAGCTGAGGGGGAGTCTGCGATTCCGGGTGCAGGCACACGCTGGAGTTCCGATCATCTGCGGGATTTGCTGCTGGTGCGTCATGTGCGTGCCATGCTCAATCGTCTTCAGGGGGGCGCAGCGGAGCTGGCGGCTCAGGCTAATGACGCCCAGGCCCTTGCCGAGCAGGGGCGGTTGGGCATCCCCCTGCTGATTTCCAGCGATCCCCGCAATCATTTTGGCCATGTGCATGGTGTCAGTGTGGCTGCCGGTGACTTCTCCAAGTGGCCGGACATGGCGGGCTTCGGTGCAGCGGACAGTCCTCAGCTGACTCGGCGGTTTGCCGAATGTGTTCGCAAGGAATACCTAGCCGTCGGGATACGCATGGCGTTGTCGCCGATGGCCGATCTGGCGCTCAATCCACGCTGGCACCGTTGCAATGGAACCTTTGGCAGTGATCCTGCACGGGTTCAGGCGCACGTGGGTGCTTATGTGCACGGGATGCAGGGTGGATCCGACGGACCGACTTCGGGCAGCGTGGCCGCAGTGGTGAAGCATTGGGTGGGCTATGGCGCAACCCTTGCTGACGGCTTTGATGCCCACAACCACTACGGCAGACACTTGAGCGTGGACAGCGGCACGGTGGAAGATCACATCACCGCTTTCCAAGGGGCATTTGCCGAAGGTGTAGCGGCGGTCATGCCCGCCTACGGAGTGGTGCCCGAAGGGCTGCAGATACAGGGCGTCCATGGCGCCGTTGAACGTGTGGGCATGGGCTTCAATCGCCAGCTCATCGGCGAACTGCTGCGAGGGCGCTTTGCATTTACGGGCATGGTACTGTCGGATTGGCACATCACGGATGATTGCAGTGATGCCTGCCGCCTTGGCGCGCCCACCGGAAGCCGCCCCGGTCACCAAGACATTGCCATGCCTTGGGGCGTGGAGCACCTGTCCAGGTCTGAGCGATTTGCCAAGGCAATACTCGCTGGGGTGGATCAGTTCGGTGGTGTGGACGATCCTCAACCCATCCTGCACGCAGTCCGACAAGGCTTGCTGGCGTCTTCGGATATCGACAGAGCCGCTGAGCGCGTGTTGCAACTGCTGTTTGCCGTGGGGCTCTTTGAAAACCCATTCGTGGATTTGCACGAAACCGCGCAGGCCATCGGTAGCCACGCGACTCAGTCGGTCGCTCTGGACGCCCAGTGCCGGTCCGTGGTAGTGGTCAAAAACCAAGAGGCGGTGCTGCCACTGCGCAGCAGTACCCGTGTCTATCTGCATCAGCTGGACGCGCAGGCTGCACAGGCGGCCGGCCTGACGGTTGTTGCCACACCGGAAGAGGCGCAGTTTGCCGTCGTGGGCTTGTCACCTCCCTTCGAGCTGCTGCATCCCCAGCACTTCTTCGGGGGCCGGTACCGCGAGGGTTCCACTGCATGGGCGCAGGAGCATGAGGACCTGATGCATCTGGCCGGCATAGCGCGCAGGCTGCCGACCATCGCTTGCGTGTACATGGAGCGCCCAGCCGATCTTTCGGCCGTTGCCCCTCACTGTGAGGCAATCGTTCTGCATTTCGGTCTGCAGCAGACGCTGCTGTTTGAGTTGTTGCAGGGGCGACATGACATCACTGGCCGCCTGCCATTCAACCTCCCCTGGTCGGCGCAATCGGACGGGCAAGCCCCGGTTTTAGTGAACAGGGGTCAAGGCTTGGTTTTGATGGCCAATCCATTTCAACTAATTTCATCGCATGGAGCTAATACGTGAACAACACGAAATCCCCTTTTGTACTGGTAGCTGGTTCTGGTCATGGTGGCTGGGCGTGGCAGAAGGTTGCCACCGAGCTGACCCATCGAGGCCATCGGGTCTATGCCCCTTCCTTGACTGGCCTGGCTGATCGCTCACATCTGATGAGCGAATCCATTCGCCTGCAGACCCACGTCCAGGACATCGTCAATCTCTTTCACTGGGAAGGGCTGGAGTGTGCCGTTCTGGTGGGTCATTCCTATGCGGGCTGGGTAATCAGCGCTGTCGCTGAGAAAGTCGCCTCTCAGATAGGAGCCATTGCATATGTAGACGCTTTTCTGCCGGAAAACGGGCAACGGGGCTTTGACCTGCTTAACGAAAACCAAAAGGCGGCGGTGTTGCAGGCACAGTCAAACGGAGAGGTGTCACGTCCCGGCCCCAGTAGCACTGCGCTCAAGGTGCAGAACGCCGAAGATGCACGCTGGCTGGACTCGAAGATCACTCCTCAGCCCATCGGGGTTTCCATGGATCCGGTGGAACTGACCGGTGCACTGGAGAGGGTGGCGCAAAAGCTCTACATCCGCACGCCGCTGTTTCCGCAACCGTTGTTTGATGCTTCGCTGGCGAAATGTAGTGCGGATGATTCGTGGAAAACCGTGGTCATGGATGGGTGTGGGCATGATCCCATGATCGATAATCCCAAAGTGTTGACAGAACATTTGCTGAAACTTGTTGCCTAACCTCCATAGGTCGCCATGAAGATTGCGACACCGACAGCCTTCGGTGCCGCACTGGCAGACGTCGCCAGACAGTGGGACCCGTTTGGTCGGGCTCGCATGGAATGGCACATGGCCCAGGCCTATGGATCGGATCCTTCCATACAGGCTTGGTTGCTGGATGGCAAGGCATTTGATGTCGTGCTGCTGCCATGGGCAACGCTAGATCTGCATGCCCGGGCGAACCGGGTGGCCGCGCATTCCTTGCGCGAAGTGTTCAGGGCAGGGGTCGGTGTTGCGCTCAGCAAGCAGGCCGCCGCCAACCCGGACATCCAAGATGTCAGGTGTCTTCGTGCTGCCTTGCTGGCCGCGCAACAGATTGTCGTTACAGAGGGCAACAGCGGCAGGCATTTTGTCGGCAATGTACTGCCCGCTCTCGGCTTGACCGATCTGGCACCGCGACTGCACTGGGTGCCGGTGGGTGCACTGGAGGGATGCCTGGCTGCCCGTCCCGACGCAATCGGCATACAACTGCTGTGCGAATTGTTGGGGCAACCGCAACTCCGTGTGCTGGGGCCGCTGCCGGAGTCCTTGCAGAGCCCGGTAGTGGTAGGGGCCGCGTTGACTGCCTCAGGGCTGAAATCGCAGAATGCCGCTTCGTTTGTCGATTACCTGAGCAGCAGCCCGGCACGTGCGGTCTTGGCGCAGTACGGACTTACGCCCCCTGCAGCGGCGTAGCGAGGAGTCTGGCTGCCAGTGTGTCGCGCAGGTTGGGCAGCACCTCGGTGGTCACCAGTCGCAGCAAGGGCGAGGAGTTCTGCTCGCGCCATACCGCATCCAGTTGCATGGCTCCCGAGGAGTCCTGCAAAGGTCGTACCAGGATGCCTTCAGACATGGTGTTGGCATAGGCCCTGGAGACCACGGAGACGCCTAGGCCGCATCGGACCATCTGGATCAGGCTCAAGGGGTGCCGCGCCACGTGGGTCAGGCGCGGACTGAAGCCGGCGTTCATGCAGGCTGCGACCAATGTGTCGAACAAGACCGAGCGATGTTCACGGGAGAACGTCACCATGGGCTCTTCCGCGAGGTCTCGCAGGCTGAGCTCTTCCTTGCTCCCCAGCGGATGATTGGCGGGAAGGATGATGGCGAATTCGTCCGTATAGACATTGAAATGCGAAAACTCAGGTATCACGGCGCTAGCGTGCAATACGCCCAGGTCAATACGGTCCTGCGCCAAGGCCTGGATTTGGTCCTTCGATCCCATGTCAACAATCACTACTTGCGCAGAACCCAGGTGCTGGCGCATGACTGCCAGTAGGGTTGGCATGACATGGTCGATGGCAGATGTGGCCATGCCGATGCGCAAGGCGCCATAGGTTCCTCCTGCGACCTGACGGGCACGATTGGAAGCCGCTTGTGCCTGGTCCAGCAATTGCCGACAGTCTTTCAAGAAGGCACGCCCGGCCTCGGTCAGTTTGACTTCCCTGCGATTGCGCGCCAGCAGGATGACGCCAAGCTCCTCCTCCAACATCTTGATTTGATGCGAGAGGGGAGGTTGGCTCATGTGCAGGCGCACGGCCGCCCGGCTGAAATTGAGCTCTTCCGCTACGGTGACGAAATAGCGAAGTTGTCTCAAGTCCATCCCTGTGCTCCTTTGTCGCATTAACCGAAGTGAGTCGCGATTCTGACACGCTCCAGAGGGTTCTGTCGCAATAAGGCGTTGGGCTAGGATTTGCCGAAGAGTGCGCTGCGAGTCCAACTCCAGAATTCGACTCGTCGTACGGTAATCGAGCGGCTGCATTTCCCGCTTGAGATCATGCTGGTGTGCGTGCGCTGGTGTCCGGCCCACTCATGGAGCCTGCGACATCTGGAGGAAATGATGGTCGAGCGCTGGGTAGCAGTGGATCACGGCTACTATTCACCGTTGGGCGTTAAAGATCTTACCTGCGCTTGCCCAAGTCCTTCGCCACCGCAAGCATCCCGTGGGCTCGACTTGGTGAGTCGATGAGACCTACATTCAGGTAGGATGGCAGTGGAAGTATCTGTATCGAGCTGTTGACAAGTTCGGCCAGACCGTGGACTTCCTGCTCACGGCCCGGCGTGATTAGTCTGCAGCGCACCGCTTCTTGGAGCACGCGATCAATCTGTATGACGTACCAGACAGGATCACGATCGACAAAAGCGGCGCCAGCACTGCCGCTGTTCATGGCGTGATTGCCGACACTCGCTTATTCATCGAGTTACGACAGCCCAAATACTTGAACAATCTCGTGGAGCAGGGCCACAGAGCAATAAAACGCAGGACCCGACCCGTACTCGGATTCAAGTCGTTCAGGTCAGCGGCCAAGATAATCACTAGTATCGAGATCATGCACATGATTAAGAAGGGGCAGTTGTGCTGCCCCGAGGGCCGTCTCATCCGCCGCACAGCAGTTCTACAGCTTGGCCGCTCGCTGATTGGGCGCTAAAGTGCCCATTTCTTCGCCTCGTAGTTCTTATTGCGACTGAATCCGAATGGTTGGGAGCGCATGATGACTAGCATACACAACCCGACTTACATGTGCACACATTAGCAAGTGGTCCAATCGATGGCATTTTAAATGGGCATATTGAAGTCGGTTGGGTCCAAGCTGATCCAAGTTTCACCTGAATTACTTGGCTAAATTTCATTGTACGGAACAAATCAAACAATATGATTGCGAAGATGCAAGCAAGTAAAGAGTATTCGGTTTGGGTAGACTTTGCGATCCGCGCCATTGACACATTGTAAGTTTCGAGGTTTTACTGGTTGTCATATCGCAGAAAGGTGAATAATGTTTCCCCAGAGTGTTGTTGAACGGCAGCTCTGATTTATTCGCAGAAATTTCATTTGTGAACGAGCTAACCTCTTGCTAATATTTAAATATAGAAGATGTGATGCATAGGGGTTTATATGCTTGTATTTAAATGAATTTCTCTTGGCGCTGCCTTTTGTCTGGATTTTTGCAAATGGAGGAAGAATGCGTTAGGGAAATATGATATTGGAGCGCGCACGTAATGATGGGAAATTACTGCTGCAATGGTTTGGAATTCTTAGTGATCGAGTCGTGCAGCTTTAAATTGGTTTGACCAGTCAATTTGCAAAAAATGGTCTTGACAGTTTGCAAGATATATGAATCGGGTGTGGCATGGAAGATTTCTTATTCATTTCAATAAATTTCCGATTTTTTGCGAACCACAAAATGGTATTCGCCAATACGAAGTCCTTGCATTAATATAAAGTATATTTGCATAGATAATATCGTCATATGCGGATCATGAGTTTACGGTTTTCAACAAAGTTGTGGGTGCTTGTTTTTGGACAATTGCTGCTTATCGTAGCTGTTTTGATATGGACGCAAATTCGATCTACGCAAGTAACAGAATTGGCGGAATTGCAAATTCACAATAGTGAAGAAGCGATTAATGTTGCGCTGCGTTGGTATGGGTTGGCGCGCTTGGCTGGTACTATGGCATCTGCCAGTGTCACCACGACTGATGAAATATTGGCACAAAAATTTGATAATCGAGTGAACGAGTTGCGTGCTGATATAGCTTTTCTTCAAAAGGAAATTCTCAAGAATGCGCGTACGGCGGAGGATAGGGCAGCATTGGAAAAAATGATTGCTAATAACCAGCCTCGATTGCCGGCGTATTATCAAAGCATCGACGAATACATTGCCTTGCAGCAGAAGCAGCGCGATATGGCGATGCATAATTTTCAGAAAATTCGTGACAACGTCAAAATCATGGCCGTTGTAAGTGTGGCAATAGTGCTCATTATTAGCATACTTATGGTCGCTTTGCTTGTACGGGACATCACGAGGCCATTGATGCGTTGCGTGGATATGGCCGAGAGCATCGCGTCTGGTGATTTAACGTATGACATTCACGATGATCGGCAAGATGAGTGCGGTGACCTTGTGCGCGCTTTATCTCTTATGAGTTCAAATCTGAAGGGGTTAGTAGTCGACGTGCGTATGGGGGTTAAATCGGTTTTAATTGGAGCCAGCGAGATAGCTGCAGGTAATCATAATTTGTCAGCGCGCACTGAAAAAACGGCATCCAAATTGCAGCAAACTGCAACCAACGTAGAGCAGCTCACTAGCACCGTTAACCAATTAGCTCACATAGCCGATCATGCTAACAAGATCGCCATGAATTCAGCGGAGATTGCAGCCCGCGGCGGCAAAGTAGTCGAACAGGTGGTAACTAACATGAAGCATATTTCTGAATTTTCTGGCAAGATATCTGCAATTGTTGGCACCATTAACAGCATTGCCTTTCAGACGAACATCTTGGCGCTAAATGCTGCCGTGGAGGCCGCACGTGCAGGCGAGCAGGGTCGGGGCTTTTCAGTTGTCGCAAGCGAAGTGCGTAGCTTGGCTAGCCGATCCGCTGAAGCTGCGAAGGAAATAGGGGCCTTGATTGATATGTCCGTGCAGATGGTGGAGGCAGGTTCACACCAAGTGGAACTTGCTGGTAAAACAATGGGGGAGATTGTAGGTAGTGTGAAGCATGTGAGTAGACTAATTGACGAAATATCGACTTCCAGTTTTTCGCAGCGAGATGAAATTGGTCAAGTAAATCAATCAGTAACCTACCTTGATCAAATGACCCAACAAAATGCGGCTCTAGTGGAGCAGTCAGCGGCCGCCTCCTCTACTATGCACGAACAAGCGCAGCGGTTGGAGCAGTTAGTTTCCATCTTCAAATTAGGCGGGCAACTTGAAGATGTGGATGACGGAGTAAAAGGGAGCCAGCTGGCGTTGTAGTTGGGTACCAGTCCGAATCCATGAGCGCGCGGCGGCAAGATAGTTGACATTAGCCGCAACACGGTATCCGAGATGGTCAATCACGCAGTGCCGCTGGGTTACTAGCGTAATGCGCGACCGGTCGCACCCAAACTTAGTGCCTTCGTTGGAATCATTGATCAAATCTCTGCAAGACGACCGGGATGTTCTCAAGAAACAGAGGCATATGGCCAAGTGCAATTTGGAGCGTCTGGGCGACGAGCATCAGTACGCCGACGGCTACACGGTCGTGCGGAAGTTCGTGGCCAAGGAACGCATATGACAGCAGAAAGTCTTCATCCCGTTGGCTCATTCACCCCCCAGTCACGCGCAGATCGATTGCGTAGTTCGATGTCTGCTCGGCTATCGTTGAACGGGGCGACGAGAACGGATTCTGTCTATATGGCTACGCGGTATGCTTTGAATGAGCGGTAGATCCGTGGGTTGCGCAGAAAAAGGCATCAACGATAATCAGGCGGACTGCTTTGTGAAACGTCGAATCTTCGCCATTTGAGTGACAGTAACTACCTGCTACCCTTTGATTACTGTAGACGCAAGTGTTGCAATATCAGTTTCTTCATAATTTTACCAAATGGATCTACGACAACTTCGCTACTTTCTTGCCATCGTCGAGCATGGCAGCTTCAGTCGTGCGTCCGAAAGTCTGTTTGTTGCCCAAAGCGCGCTCAGCACGCAAATAAAAAACCTGGAAGATGAACTCGGTTGCCGCTTGCTCGTGCGGAGTCCTCAGGGCGTGGATGTGACGCCCAGTGGAGAGCGGCTTGTTCAGCACGCAACCCAAATACTTGCCCAAGTAAATGTTGCCGTGCAAGACCTTCGGTGCGTGCCGTCCAATGACGTGCGTGCGACCGTCCGCATCGGACTTTCTGGTACTTACAGCCGTGTTCTCATGGTTCCGCTACTCGACATGGTGGAGAAGCATATGCCCAACCTGAGTCTTCATGTGATGGAGGCGCTAACAACTGACCTCGATCGCATGATTCAGTCGGGTGAAGTCGACTTAGCTGTTGTCTTCAGGTCGCTTGCACCCAAGGGAAACGAGATGCAGCGTGTGCTTCGCGAGGAGCGTTTATTTCTTGTCTCGCCACCATCAACTTCCCTTCAGAAGAGGGCGTTTGAGGAGCCTACGGTAACGCTGCTCGAACTGAGTACGCATGATCTGATACTGCCCAGCTCGCGACTGACTTTGCGCAATTTGATCGAGGACGAGGCAAGGCTGCGCGACATTTCCTTGCGAATCAAGTATGAAGTTGATTCGCTGCCCCAGACACTTGCACTCATCGGGCGGACCGGGTGCCATTCGGTCATGTTGTTGTCTAGCTTCTATCGCGAGTGGTTGCAAGGTGACTTGTGGGCGCGTGAAATCAGTCCGATTAGTCAGAGGCCGCTCACCGCTTTAAAGTGGTTGCCAAAGAACAATGACGACGCTATCAGCGCTTTGGCCGACCTTGTAGAGCGTACGGTTAACCAATTAAAAAGTGATGGCCGTTGGCCAATGTCATTGGTCAATTCGTTGTAAAGGGGTAGCGCCGTGCGGCGCTTTGCTGCAGCGCGATGACCCTATTTCGTCTGGTTAGCGTAAAACCAGATGACCCCATCTCAATTCCCCATGCCTGAATTCCAGTGTTTGGAAGTACTATTTCACACATCGGTCTTAAAGATGGTGTGAACGTTGGGGACTGAGATAGGTAACTGCATTTAGGCAATTTGATTGGCCATGCAGTGAAGTTAAACCATTTGCACCTGATCAAATGCTACGAAAGAAAATGCTGCCATGTTGCTGAATGACGGACTCATTGTCGTTTGGATGAACGTCGCCGAAAGGTATGACGAAGAATTGCACGCATGGTATGAAAGTGAGCACGTTCTTGAAATCGCGTCCTTACCCGGAATCAATAGTGTGCGTAGAGGCGTCGATCCGACGCATCCATTGCGCTACATGGCGATGTTTGAGTGCGCTGATGATCAGGTAGAGAGTGGCGCCGCTTTCAAACACATGATAGGAAATGCAACACCTTGGACGCGCCGAATTCGTACTTTGTTTGGCGAACAGCGGCGGCGTGGTAACTACCGCAAGACTGTTGATCGCGCGGTTGAGACCGACCCTAGTATGCCAACGGCCGCCTGGCTGGTAGTGCAAACCGACGCTGATCCTCAGGATGGCACCTCATTGCTGGCAGAAATGTCGGGGTGTATGCGCTACCGCGCATTTATACAGCGTCCGCCGTTCGAAATATTCAGGCCTGAGCTGGCCTTCTTGCAGATCTTTGACTTTTCCTCCCTTGACCACGCTGAATCTGCAAAGCAGCGTTGTGCTGCCGTAGTAGACGACAGTGTGTCGCTCCGCAAAGCAATTGGCACACCGGCGATCACCACGGAGGAGGTTTCCAGACGTCGACAGGAGACATGGAGTGCCAAAGATGCCGCTCGGCAGCTAGCTGACGGCTACACCGTTCCCTATGCCGCTTCGGTCGCACCATTTACGCAAAGCATTGTTTCAGAAACCGAAGTCGCGCCATGAGTGAATTGCACAATCTTGACTTACATGAGGTGGCTGTTGCCTTCAAGGACCGGCAACTATCACCTGTGGAATATGTCGATGCGCTCGTCGCGCGTATAGAGCAGCAAGAGCCCACGCTCAACGCCTTCATCCTGCTTCAACATGAAGATCTCAGGCGTCAGGCACGCGACGCTGAAAAAGAGATGGCTCATAGTGGCCCGCGTTCGCCGTTGCATGGCATCCCTGTTGCTATCAAAGACGTAATCGACATGAAGGGACTGCCAACCACCTGCCACTCGAAGCTCATGCTTGATCAGGTGGCAAAGCAGGATGCCGATGTGGTAGCCAGCCTGCGGCAGGCCGGTGCTCTTTTCGCTGGTAAAACCGCTACCTGGGAATTTGCTATCGGAGGTCCAACTGCGGATTTGCCGTTTCCTCCTGCAAGAAACCCTTGGAATCCCGCTCATCATCCCGGTGGTTCGTCTTCAGGTTCTGCTGCCGCAGTAGCGGCGCGCATGCTGCCAGCCGCCATCGGAACTGACACGGGTGGTTCTATTCGGTTGCCCGCCAGTCACTGTGGCGTCGTTGGCCTCAAGCCAACCAATGGACTCGTCAGTACTTCCGGCGTATTCCCATTGTCGTATTCGCTTGACGTTGTAGGGCCGCTGACACGCACTGTGCATGACAACGCGATTTTATTAAATGCAATTGCAGACCATCCGAACCGGGATCGCGACTACTCCAGATGTCTGGCGCAAGGTGTGCGTGGTCTGCGCATAGGGGTCATCCGGCATTTCTTCGAGCATGATACGGTGGCCCATCCCGAAGTGATTTCGGCAATTCACTCGACCGTGCGCACATTGGTGGACGCTGGTGCAACAGCTTACGATGTTCAGTTACCCCTGTTGGATGAATACCTGAGCGTGACACGGGTCATCATGGCCGCAGAGGGCGCGGCCATACATAAACGTTGGCTATCTGAGCGACCTGAAGCGTACGCCCCACTGACACGCCAGCGTCTGTTGCCCGGCCTATACCTGTCGGCAGACGAGTACGTAAATGCCAATCGCAGACGTGCCGAGCTCGCTCATACCATTGAGGATTGCTTCTCGAAGGTTGATCTGCTTATTACAGCTTGCACCATGGACCCGGCCTGCCGACTCGATGACCAAGAGGCCATTGACTTTACCCATCCGCGGCAATCCAGGGTGCCATTTAACCTCAGTGGCCATCCTGCACTTTCCATCATGTGTGGACGCAGTCACAACGGTCTGCCGTTAGGTGTTCAGTTGGTCGGTCGTCGTTGGGGCGAGGCACAGCTATATGGCGCCGCAGCGACGTATGAAGACGTTGCAGGTTGGGCGCTTTTTGCCCCGCCGCCACTGGGGTAAACGAAGCACCGGAAGTTTTCACTCTAGTGGTCACGTCGCAGTGTATTCCTGCAAAGACTCACAAAGGAAGCAATCATGAAGCTGATTCACTCATTATTTGCATATATCGCCCTGACACTACTGGCAACGTTGGTGACATTACCGCACGCCGTGGCGCAACCCATAAAAGAGTTCCGGCTTTTGGAAATGGGTGGCATCTCAGGTGAAACAGTTCAGGCGGCGTACATCGATCCTTTCGAACGCAAGACCGGAATCAGAGTCGTCCGTGAAAATCCGGCTTCGCTGGGCAAGATCAAGGCGATGGTCACTTCAGGCAATATCACTTCGCAAGCCATGTTGTTGACCGACGGCTGGTTGGCTCAGGCAAAAGCCGAAAACCTGCTGGAGCCACTAGATTGGACCGCGATTGACCCCAAGCCTATTCTTCCAGGCGCACGTGATCCCTATGCAATCGGTTGGTCTTATGCATCCGCCGTACTGGCTTGGCGCAAGGAAGTAAAACCCATGAATAGTTGGGCCGACTTCTGGAACGTCAAGGATTTCCCTGGTAAGCGCAGCCTTCCCGACGACCCTTCTATCGCTGTTCCCGTGGCGCTACTTGCCGATGGGGTTTCGATTGACAAGCTCTATCCCTTGGATCTGGAGCGTGCGTTTGCCAGTTTACGCAAGATTCGTCCGCACATTTCAGTATGGTGGACTTCCGCTGGCCAATCGGCGCAACTGCTTGAAGATAAGGAGGTTGTATATGGTATGACCTATAACGGTCGCATCAATGACAAGCCCGACATTGCCTTTACCTACAAACAGGGCTATTTGGTGCTCTCCTGGTTTGGCGTACCAAAGGGAACGTCGCCCGCTCAGAAAGCCGCAGTCATGAAGTTCTTTCATGAGCTGACGGTTCCTGAAAACCAAGTAGTCGCCATGCAAAAAATACCCTACGCTGGCTCCAGCCCGGAACTCGACAAATTGCTTCCCCCAGATAAGCTGGCGGCATTTCCGACCACAGCGGGCAACGCCAGTGTGCAGTTCCTGGCCAACGCGCCAGAGTGGCAGAAGGTTTCATCACAGGTCGAAAAGCGTTGGCAACAGTTCAAGCTTGGTATGTGATGTCCACTGACCTTGCAAGTGCAATTTCTCTATGTCCAAGTCCCATCTTCAACTGACCCTAACTAAGGAAAACAATATGAAATCTGCATATTCACTATTCACCGGGCTCGCATTGTCGTGTGGTGCAGCACTTGCTCTCATGGGGCCTGCGGCAGCGGAACCTGTTAAGGAGATTCGTCTCCTTGAGATGGGTGGCGTTGCCGGCGATATGGTACAAGCCGCCTATATCGAGCCGTTTCAGCGGAAGTCAGGAGTCAAAGTGCTTCGTGAAAACCCCGCATCATTGGGAAAAATTAAGGCAATGGTCGCATCCGGAAACATCACTCTGCAGGCCGTTCTACTGACGGATGGCTGGCTGGCACAAGCGAAAGCAGAAAACCTGCTGGAACCCTTGGACTGGTCGGCAATTGACCCAAAGCCCATTCGTGCAGGCGCACGTGATCCGTACGCTATCGGCTGGTCCTACGCTTCAGGAGTAATGGCGTGGCGCAAGGAAGTCAAACCTTTGAATAGTTGGGCGGACTTCTGGAACGTCAAGGATTTTCCTGGCAAACGCACGCTCCCTGACAATCCATCGATCGTCATTCCCGTAGCATTGTTGGCCGATGGTGTGCCGATGGACAAGCTCTATCCTCTCGACCTAGACCGTGCCTTTACAAGCTTACGCAAGATTCGTCCAAGTATTTCTGTTTGGTGGACATCAGCCGGGCAGTCGGCACAGCTACTTACAGACAAAGAGGTTGTGTATGGCATGACATATAACGGTCGCGTCTTCGATAAACCCGATATTGCATACACATACAAACAAGGTTATCTTGAGTTGTCTTGGTTTGGTATTCCCAAAGGAATATCGCCTGAACAAAAGACAGCAGTCATGAAATTTTTCCATGAGCTGACGGAATCTGAAAATCAGGTTGCAGCCATGCAACGACTGCCCTATGCCGGATCCAGCCTTGATTTGGACAAACTGATACCAGCAGAAAAACTGTCGACTTATCCGACCACTGCGGGAAATGCAAACCTGCAATTTGTGGCAAATGCCAAGGAATGGCAAGCGGTCGCGCCGCAAGTCGAGAAGCGTTGGCAGCAATTTAAACTGGGGATGTGATCTTGGCCCGATGGCTCAACAAACACAGGGCATGGGGCTATTTGCTGCCCCTGTTGGCATTCACCGTGATCGCTTTCGATATGCCGGTACTGCGCATGCTCACAATGAGCTTTGGCGGCGACGCCGGCACATTCGGTCCTTTGAAGAGCTTTTTCGAAACGCCAATATATCTGACGGTCATTCTGAAGACTCTTCAGATGGCCTTTTTCTCGGCAATATTGTGCGCCGTACTGGGTTACGCACTTGCTTACTGGATTTACACCACACGCTCCCTAAGGCTGCAGCTGTCCGTGTTGGCTCTGGTTGCACTGTCTTTCTGGATCAGCATACTTGTTCGAACCTATGCATGGATTGTCGTACTCGGCAACAATGGCATCGTGAACCGTCTTCTTACCAAGTGGGGGATAACAGACGGGCCCGTCGCATTTATTTATAACGAACCCGGCATTTTGATTGGTACGGTCAACCTGCTATTGCCCCTGGTGGTGCTCCCGCTGTACGCCGCTATGAAAGGCTTGGACAGGCGGTTGCCTCAGGCTGCGCGTTCGTTAGGTGCAGGTGAATGGCGCATTTTCTGGCAAGTCTTTTTTCCACAGACCAGGCCAGCACTCGCGGCGGGAGCAATGCTTGTTTTCATCCTCACGCTGGGGTTCTTTGTCACTCCCGCCATTCTGGGGGGTAACCGCGTGCCGATGATTGCAACCGTGCTGGATGCGCTTATTAACGGTACTTCTGACTGGCAGACTGCTGCAGTTCTGTCAAGCATCCTATTGTTAGTTACCCTGGTCCTTTACGTAGCATACAAGCTGCTTCTACAGGCAGCAATGCCGCAACGCTCATGATGTACAGAACAAACATGGAACGCTTCTCCAGAATGCTGATCGCCTTCTGTGGACTATGCATCCTGCTCTTTTTGATCACACCGATTCTCATCACGATCCCGATGTCGTTCTCTGACAAGAGCACCTTGCAGTTCCCACCTGAAGGACTTTCGCTGCGTTGGTACCAGGCATTTTTCAACAGTCCAGTCTGGATCGAGGCACTGGTCACTTCGCTGCAATTAGCGGTGGTTTCAAGTGGGCTCGCTCTGCTACTAGGCTCGCTCTCCGCCTATGGTCTGGCTCGCAGTCGTATAAGGGGAGCCCTCTTGCTCGATGCCAACTTCATGGCCCCGATGATCATTCCACACATCATTACTGCCATCGCGCTTTACTTTGCGTTCTCCAAGATTGGTGTGTTGGGTACTTTCAGTGGTTTGGTCATAGGGCACATGCTCGTAGCAATGCCTTTTGTTCTGAGTGTCGTTGGTGGTGCTGTGCGTGCTTTGGACGTACGCATCGAACAAAGTGCGCGTACCCTTGGTGCATCATGGTCACGCGTGTTGGCTTCGGTAGTGATACCCAACATCTATCCTTCCTTGCTGGTTGCCTGGATATTCGCTTTCATCGTGAGCTTTGATGAAGTGGTTTTAACCTACTTCCTAGCCGGAAATCATGTAACTATTACCAAAAAAATGTTCAGTGAACTGGCGCAGCAGATCGATCCAACGATTACTGCCGTTGCTTCCATTCTGATTTTTGGTAGCGTCGCTTTGATGCTTATCACAGCACGCTTTTCTCGTCAGTCTTCTGGCGCGCCGGTTCACTAGGCATTCGTACAACCCTATTCAAGACATCATGGCAAGCATTGCAATCCAGGGCATTTCAAAGCGGTATGGAAACGTCACCGCGCTCAACACTATTGACCTCCATGTGGAACAAGGCGAGTTCCTGACACTGCTCGGTCCAAGTGGCTCGGGCAAGACCACATTGTTGACAATGATTGCAGGTTTGGATAATCCAGACCAAGGAAATATTGTCATCGGCGGGCGTGATTTGACGCATGTACCATCCAGTGGACGTAATATCGGACTGGTGTTTCAGAGCTATGCGTTGTTCCCACATATGACGGTGTTTGACAATGTGGCGTTCCCACTCCGAGTACGGGGTAAGGCGCCAGAGGCCATCCGCAAGGAGGTTCTCAAGGCACTTGAGATGGTGAAGTTGCAAAACTATGCTGATCGAAAACCCGCGCAACTATCGGGCGGACAACAGCAGCGCGTGGCGCTTGCTCGTGCGACAGTATTTAAGCCATCCATATTGCTGCTCGATGAACCTCTTGGGGCGCTTGATAAGAATTTGCGAGAAGATCTACAGTTCGAATTGCGCCAACTTCATCGTACTTTGGGAATCACTACCGTAATGGTGACGCATGATCAGGAAGAAGCAATGTCGCTTTCAGATCGCATCGCCGTATTCAATGCAGGTCGGATCGAACAGGTAGGTTCGCCAGAGCATATATATAGAAATCCAGCAAACACCTTTGTCGCAAACTTTTTCGGGGCTGGCAATGTGATGCGTGGGGAGCTCAGCCGTCAATCGGGAAAAAACGTATTCACGACGGAAGATGGAATGGCGATCATGCTGCCCGCCGATACTAAGAGTGCAGGCTCTCAGGTTTCCGAAATCATGTTGCGTGCGGAATCTATCCGTCTCGGTGCTCCTGACGTACCCGGTGCAGCGGTAGGCGAAATTGTTGGACGGGTTTACCTTGGTTCCGTCGTTCGCTACCGGGTAAAGCTTCTGAATGGTCGCGTACTGGCTATACAGAACAGCCGTGCCAATGGCGTCTTTGAAGAAGGCGACAAGGTATCGCTATCGTGGGCGGAAAATGATGTGCGAGTCATCGGATCTGCGTAACCATATTCCTTGGGCTAACGCTCATTTAACTACATAAGCGAGGCTTTCACAAAATGTCTAACGACCACGACCACGACCACGACCACGACCACGACCACGACCACGACCACGACCACGACCACGACCACGACGATGCCAGTCGATCGCACCTTAGCGACGTAGAGATTCGCGTGAGGACTTTACAGACGTTGTTCATTGAAAAAGGTTATGTTGAACCGGCAGCACTTGAATTGTTGATCGATACGTATGAGAAACGTATAGGGCCTCGCAATGGGGCGCAAGTTGTCGCCCGGGCGTGGACCGACCCCGACTATCGGCGTTGGCTATTGGAAGATGGTACTGCGGCGATCGCTTCGCTGGGATTTCGTGGTAGGCAAGGTGAGCACATGGTTGTGCTGGAAAATACACCTGAAGAGCACAACGTAGTGGTTTGTACACTTTGTTCCTGTTATCCGTGGCCCGTCCTAGGACTACCGCCCGCATGGTACAAGTCGTTTGCGTATCGGTCACGGGTAGTGCTTGACCCACGCGGCGTACTTAGCGAATTTGGTTTACGATTTCCCCAGGAGACCAATGTGCGTGTGTGGGATTCCACGTCGGAGATGCGTTATATGGTTTTGCCGATGCAGCCTGAAGAATCCAAGGGTTTGGCAGAAGAAGATTTGGTTGAATGGGTGACACGCAACTCAATGATCGGTACTGGCCTGCCACAGGCTCCAGAGGTACAAGCATGATATCGACATCCGCAATTGATTCACGTACAGCCGAGGCGATAGCTGCAAGCGAGGGGCTTCCACTGGATAAGGATGATGGAGTCATATTTTCGGAACCATGGCAAGCGACAGCCTTTGCGTTGACTTTGGCATTGCACGAGAAAGGCTTGTTCACTTGGGATGAGTGGGCCCAAACACTCGGTGCGCAGATTCGCGGGGCGCGTGCGTGCGGGGACCCAGATCGCGGCGACACATACTATATGCATTGGTTATCCGCGCTGGAGAGAATCTGCCAAAAAAAAGACCTCACAGACAACGCTGGACTGCTCAAGTACCACGACGCATGGATGCGTGCCACTCATCGGACTCCACACGGCTTGCCAATTGAGCTTCAGCCAGAAGACTTTCAATCTAGAGAGTGAATGTCGCTCGTGCATATTTGAGCGCGGTGTATGCACGCACAAAGTGCAACCAGTCTATTCTGGTGCATCTTGAAGTGAATTGTTCACTTTCCGACTGCGTATGGCTGGCATGGCAATTGCGTGGTCAAATAGGTGTCTAACAGGATTAGTTTGTTGTTTATGGCATCTAAAGTAGGTTTCATTTTTGGATACTCCAAGTCGCTTTTAGAGGACTCCGAGATTTACCGGATTTATCACCTAGCACCTAACAATGCATTGAATGCAACGAATGAATTCGCATGAATACTGCAACACTTAGTTCCAACTTGATCTCTTCAGGGTTTAAGGCTTCGTCCGCTTCTGCCGAGCCTGCCACCCTGATTCGACTGCAGAGCATTGACTGCACGCTAGGCGGAAAGTCAATATTGGAAGGTATCAGTCTCACCATCAAAAAAGGGGAGATCGTCTGCGTGGTGGGGCCATCTGGCTCCGGAAAGACAACGCTTCTTCGTCTTCTGGCTGGCCTGGTGCCCTCTACAAATGGGCATATTGTGTACGATGGAAAGGCCATGGATGGCCCGAGAAACGATGTAGCTGTTGTGTTTCAAGACTATGCCAAAGCGCTTTTGCCATGGAGAACGGCTGCTGGGAATGTCGCATTGGTACTCGAAGCGGCTGGTATGCCGAAAAGTGAACGCAGTGGAAGAATTAGTTCTCTGCTGGAGAAACTGGGGCTTTCCGCGCACGCAGACAAGTTCCCTTCTCAAATGTCTGGGGGCATGCAACAACGCTTGCAAATTGCACGTTGCCTCGCGCAGGAACCCAAGGTTCTATTAATGGATGAGCCATTCGGTGCGTTGGACGCAATGACCCGTCAAGTTCTACAAGATGAGTTGCTCGGAATCGTCGCTTCCACTGGAGCGACGGTATTCTTCGTGACACACGATCTTGAAGAAGCAATTTACCTTGGAGATCGTGTCGTCGGACTGCTGCCTCATCCCGGGCGTATAGCGAACATTTTTCCGGTGGGTCTCCCATTTCCCAGGGAGCAAATGGCGACAAGGGAGCATCCCGAATTTTTGCGGCTTCGCCGTGAGCTATTTGACTTTGTGCTGGGAGCTGAGGTGGCGAAGTGAACCATTCCATTCAAAGCAAACTAATAGGGATGGGCGCAGCCAGCCTGTTGCCCATCGTGTTGATAGTTGTAGATGAGTTTGTCATGCGGAACTTTCACGAAGGAAGCTTTACATTAGCGCCGCCGTCTGCAGTGTTCGCTGCTCTTTACGGCGCACTGATAGACGGATCCTTGCTCAAAGCTACCATGGATACCTTGCTTTCCGCGATGGTAGGACTCTTTATCGGAGGAAGCATTGGACTGATAAGTGGTATTGTTTTAGGCCTATTTCAGTCAGTCGACCTTCTGATGAAGGTATCCATCGAGTGTATACGCCCCATTCCCTCTGTTGCACTCATTCCTATAGGAATGATGATTGTAGGAGTTGGCTATTCACTTGAAATAACTGTTGTGGCTTTTACCGCGATCTGGCCCACATTGATCCTTGCGCGTGCAGCTGTCGTGGCCGTAGAGCCACAGCTTCTGGAAGTCACGCGTGTACTCAATTTGGGATTTGGTGCTACCGTCTTTAAGATCATACTGCCTTCCATACTTCCCAGGCTGTTTGTGGCCTTTCGACTCGCAATTGGCTTTGCACTCATTGTTGCGGTGACGACCGAGATCGTTGCCAATCCCATCGGGTTAGGTTACGGAATGCTTAATGCGCAGCAAGGAATGCAACCTGCATTGATGCTCGCATTTCTTGTATGGATTGGTGTAACAGGTTGGTGCTTGAGTCAAGTCACATCGACTGCCCAACGCTTGCTCTTCGAAAAGTGGGAGCTCAGATGACTTTCAAGAAGCGCATCGGTTGGGTGCTGTTGAGCTTCTCAATGGCTGGTCTAATGGTTCTGTTGTGGCAGGGCGCCGCAGACAGTGGCGCGATTCCTGGCGCCTTTTTTCCAAGTCCAATCAAAACCTGGACTGCGTTGCATCGTGGCATCGCTGAAGGGAAGCTGCTGGTCATGATGCTGGGGACAGTAGAGCGAATGGCGACTGGCTGGCTATTGTCTTCTTTTGTTGGAATTTTGCTTGGTGCGCTGATTGGGTCCTCAGCAGTACTCCGAAAGTACTTGCAACCCACACTCGAGATATTGCGGCCTTTACCAGCGTCTGCAGTCATACCAGTTGCAATTGCGCTGTTTGGCTTGAGTGACGCCATGGCGCTTTCCGTGATTGCCTTCGGAGCATTGTGGCCCACCCTGTTGGCAACGGCCCACGGAGTCAGTGCGGTCACACCAAGACTTTATGAAGTTAGCAGAATACTCGGATTAAGTCGCATCGCGCAGATATTCAAAATCGCGCTGCCCAGCGCATTACCCGACGTTCTTGCAGGTATGCGGTTGAGTTTGACCGTTGCGCTTGTACTTGCAGTTGTGTGTGAGATGCTTTCCAGTCGCGACGGGCTTGGTCAGTGGATTCTCATGGCTGGACGACGCTATCGAGCCGGGGATCTCTTTGCCGGCTTGCTATTGCTGGCGGGAATTGGCTATGTAACCGCAGGAATTCTCACCCTTGCAGAACAACGTTTGCTTCGCTGGAAGAAGCCGCATTGACTCGCTAACCACCAATCAGGACTAAATCATGAAACGCAAAAACTTCTTACGGATGATTGCTGTTGCAGTATCCGTCTTGACGCTAACCTCTGCAAGTGCACAAACGCCTTCGCCGGTCACCATTCGCGTGGGCTATGGACCGGCATCTGATGCCGTGGCGCTTTTTTTGGCCAAAGACCTAGGCTACTTCAGCAAACGTGGCATCAATGCGGAAATCTCTGTTATGCCCAGTTCACCAGCAGCCACCGCAGCGGTAATGTCGGGCTCGATTGACGTGATGCTCACTGGAGTAGTCTCGGTTTTGCAAGCTGTCGACGGCGATTTGCCATTCACAATCGTGTCCGGTGCGTTAGTTACACCGATGGCATCGAATATCTGCATCATGGTACGCCCGGAGAGAAAAATAGCCAGCGCCAGAGACTTGGTCGGGAAGAAATTCGCGGTACCGGGTCTTGGCACATCCATGGACATTATGAGCAAGCGTTGGCTAAAAGCCCAAGGTGTGGATCCAAGCAAGGTTAACTATGTCGAAGCCAATCTGACACAGGCATCGGACTTGCTCAAGAGCGGTCAAATTGATGCAACTGTCATGGCTGATCCCCAGTATGCACGCCTTGTTCGGGAAAAAACAGGTGTCAAGCTAGGTATGTTGTTCGATAGCGCGCCCAAGGGTGTCATGATTTCTGCATACTCTGCTACGCAGAAATGGGCCAAGGCAAATGCAGCCATTCTGCCCGCTTTCCGGGCGGCCTTGGAAGAAGGGGGCGCATATGCACGAGCCCATGAGGCAGAGGCCCGTGCATCGATTTCAAAGAACTTGAAGATCAGCGCGGAAGTGGTCGCGGATATGCCTCTGGCCAACTTGACAACTCAAGTAAAACCGCAGAACCTGGAATGGCTTCATGATGTGATGAACGAGCAAGGGTTGTTTCAAACAAAGATCCAGTTGACGTCTATTGTCAGTCCATGATGCCGTAGCGACATTACATTCCATCAATCGTCGAAGAGCAATTGTATGTCCCAGGACATTGAGATTATGGAGAGTTCATATCCTGAATTCTTTCTGCTGGCCCGTCGCGATGGGGTCGACATCCCGTCGCACCTGATTGCCAAAGTTGAAGAGGAGCTGTCCCTGCTTCGAACCCATGTCGCGGCGGTGAACTCCGCCATGACAGACGCTGCAGAGCCTTCGCTGATACAGCGCTTGTTTTCGATTCGACTCCCGATATGACCCGAGCATACGAATATGCCGGCGCTTCGGTGGCCAAGCTGGGTATGGCACTGCGGACCGGTGCCGTCACTTCAGTAGAACTGACGGAGCAGGTGTTGTCACGAATTGAGCGCTATGAACCAGAACTTCGTGCGTTTGTTCTGGTGGACAAAGACGGCGCGCTCAATTCTGCTCGTGCTGCTGACTGCGACTTTTCTCAAGGTATTGACAGAGGTCCAATGCAGGGGATTGCATACGGATTAAAAGACATATTTGATGCAAAGGGATTGCCGACCACTTGCTGTTCCAGGGTGCAAGGGACTGAAGCAAAGAAGCTTGATTCTCATGTGGCCTCTCAGATGCGGGCAGGAGGAGCGGTGCTGATTGGAAAATTGAAAACGCACGAGTTTGCGGTTGGCGTTCCAACTGAAGCTTCGTTTTACGTGCCGGCACGCAATCCTTGGAACTTGAGGCATATTACCGGAGGGTCGTCTTCGGGGTCCGGTGCTGCGGTCGGATCGGGACTGCTTAGAGTGGCAACAGGTAGTTGTACCGGTGGTTCCATAAGAGGTCCCTCGGCCTGGTGTGGTGCGGTGGGATTGAAGCCTACCTATGGTCGTATTTCTAGGCGAGGGGTGTTCCCTCTAGCATGGTCCCTGGACCATTGTGGCCCCATCACGAAAAGTGTCGAAGACTGCGCGATAGCCCTTCAGGTGATGGCTGGACACGATGCCTTGGACGCAGCCAGCGTGTCCCTGCCCGTTCCTGACTACCGGGCGTCACTGTTTGAAGGTGTCGCTGGGCGAAAAATAGGTGTCCCTCGTGCGTTTTTTGAGGATTCGCCTCGTCTCAGCGAGGGCGCACGCGCAGGAATTGAAAACAGCATACGCATGCTTAGAGATTTGGGGGCCATTGTTGAGGACGTTGTGTTGCCGGACTTTTCCCTTTTCAATGCCGTGGGACGTGTCATCATCGCCGCCGAAATGTACGCTGTTCATCGGCGATTGTTGGCGACCAGGACGAATGACTACGACGACTTGACAATCACGCGCGTATTGATGGGTTTGGGTGTTTCATCTAGCGACTATATGGCTGCGCTTCGAGTGCGCAGTGAGTTAATCGCTGCTGTCAATGGCATATTGATGGACTACGACACACTTTTGACCGCCATTTCACTGGACACCGCTCCACTTGCCAACGCAAACTCCACCGCAAAAGACTGGCCGCTTCAGATGAACATGTTCAACGTAACTGGGCATCCCGCAATGAGCGTACCAGTTGGGCTGGATAAAAACGGTATGCCACTTTCTGTGCAACTTGCTGCGAGGCCATTTGAAGAAGATCGGCTCTTGGCTGTGGCACAAGCTCTGTTTGATGGTTCAGGCTGGGAACGGATTGGATCACCTTATGATGTACACCGAGACAGGGCCAGCTGATTGCACTGACTCAATGAACGCGTGCTTTAATGATATGGAGCCTCGCACATCGATGTGGCGATTTGCTAGCAAATTGAACATGGGCACATCATGAAGATGATCAAAGTGTTAAGGCAAGCATGAAAGAATCCGTACCGAAACCAAAGAGTAGTGGCAATCAAGTCATCACAGACATGGTCACGTGGCGGCTGCACACGTTGGCAAGTTTGACTTCGGCCAATGCAACGCTGCGGTACGGACGCAAATTCGCTCTCACCATTCAGGACTGGCGAACGATTTCAACCTTGGGCGCCTTTGCGCCTTTGTCAATGAAAGAGCTGGCATCTCGGGCGCAATTGGAAAAGGCTTATGCAAGTCGTACTGTCGCTGAACTCGTCGAGCGCAAGTTGGTCATCAGCAAGCGCAGTGAATCCGATGGCCGTGGCGTCACGCTCATTCTCAGCAGGACAGGGCAAACTTTGTATCGCGAGGTCTTTGTCGATGCGGTAGCAAGAAATGAAAACTACTTCACTGGCTTCTCGGTGAAGCAGCGTGCTGATTTTTTCAAGATGTTGGCGATGATGACAAAGAATGCCAGAAGATTGGTTGAGCTTGAGCGAACGCTGGAGGCACAACCGGATGAGCACGATGGAAATTTAGAACGACTTTCTGAGCAAGAGGAGGCAGCTGAAGTGATCCATGGAAGTCAAAATACGGCGGAAATCCGTTATCTCGTGGAGCGCTTGAGTCAATTGGTCGGGCTCAACTGAAAGTCCACGTACTATTGAACTACCTCGGTGCGTTCTGGGGCATTTTCCAAATATGGCTCCCAAGCATCCACTTGTATCGAGGATCGTGGATCAGCATCCTCCCCCCACAGGGTGCGCCCATCGAAGCTTACAACATACAACCACTGCGGGTCCTCAGTCAGGCCTTTGACGCGAGCATCGGGAAATACATGCACGCCATGTAAGCGCACAATCCGACCGACTTTGCCGCGAACATAGCGCGGTAACCGAGTGTGACTCTCCGGATGCATCTCACGCGCTCGAACCATGTCGCCCACTTTGTATTGGGCAGGCGCCACCATCGGACGAAGCGTAGGACCACCTGCTTGCAGAGCTGCAGCCAGACTCTCCGCCTGCACTTGTGGAAGCCCTTCCCTGGCGGGTTGAAGCATGCGTCCCTGTGCCAGTTCTTCGCTGCTGACTAGGCCATGGGCGAGTGCGGCAAATTCTAGCCGAGCTGCGAACCGGGCAAAGTAGCTGCTCGAAAGATATTGTCCCGGCGGCAATTTTTCCATCATCGAACGGGACTGGTCTATGTTCCATAGACGCAACCCGCCGACTGCCGCGTTCAACGCAAAGATCTGTTTCTCCCAGTCGGCATGAAAGAGCGCGTCATCGCTTGAATCCACTGCGCCGAAACCATGCATCCCACCCATGTCGTGCACGCCATTCATGTCCTACTCTCCTCCAGGTGGCTACATCATCTACAAACGACTCCTCCAGCGATCCCATTTACAGTCCAAGTTCGGGAAGATATCAGTCAAAGGCATTATTTACTAGATTGTTGAAGTAATCAGGTCAACAGACGCATAGCAGCCATGCGTCGATGCTATACGTATGTCAACAAAAGTGCCTCAATAGACTTCAACACGATCTCAGAAGCTGTACCTATGCTCTTCGATCACTTGGCCGTGGGCATCACAAATTCAGCGCCTTTGCCAATGCTCTCGGGCCAGCGCTGCATGATGCTCTTTTGCTTGGTATAGAAGCGCACGCCCTCTTCGCCATAGGCGTGCATGTCGCCAAACAGGCTCTTCTTCCAACCGCCAAAGCCGTGCCAAGCCATGGGCACCGGAATCGGCACGTTGATGCCCACCATGCCCACCTGGATGCGGCGGCTGAATTCGCGCGCCACGTTGCCATCGCGGGTGAAGCAGGAGACACCGTTGCCGAACTCATGCGCGTTGATCAGGTTCACCGCCTGGGCCAGGTCTTTCACATGCACGCAGGACAGCACCGGGCCGAAGATCTCCTCCTTGTAGATCTTCATCTCGGGCGTGACGTTGTCAAACAGCGTGCCCCCCATCCAGAAGCCGTTGTCACAACCGGCACCGGCGGCAGCGCCGCTGAAGGTACGGCCGTCGTGCAAGAGCGTGGCGCCTTCCTTCACACCTTGTTCGATGTAGCCGGTGATGCGCGCGTGCGCGGCCTGGGTCACGATGGGGCCCATCTCGGCCGCCAGGTTCATGCCGTCCAGCACCTTGAGGGACTTGGTGCGCTCCAGCAGTTTGGGGATCAGGCGATCGCCTACATCCCCCACCAGCACCGCCACGCTGATGGCCATGCAGCGTTCGCCAGCCGAGCCATAGCCTGCGCCGACCAGGGCGTCTACCGCCTGATCGATGTCGGCATCGGGCATCACCACCATGTGGTTCTTGGCGCCGCCCAGGGCTTGCACGCGTTTACCGTGGCGCGCGCCGGTTTCATAGATGTGGTTGGCAATGGGTGTGGAGCCCACGAAGCTGATGGCCTTCACATCCGGGTGTTCCAGGAGCGCATCCACCGCTTCCTTGTCGCCCTGCACCACGTTGAACACGCCATCGGGCAGACCGGCTTGCTTGAACAGGTCGGCAATCAGCAGGCTGGGGCTGGGGTCCAGCGGACTGGGCTTCAAGACAAAGGTGTTGCCTGCGGCAATCGCCACCGGGAACATCCACATGGGCACCATCACGGGGAAGTTGAACGGCGTGATGCCGGCCACCACGCCCAGGGGCTGGCGCAGTGTCCAGTTGTCGATGCCGGTACTCACCTGGTCGGTGAAGTCACCCTTGAGTAACTGGGCAATGCCGCAGGAAAACTCGACGATGTCGATGCCGCGCGAGACTTCACCCTGCGCATCGGTAAACACCTTGCCATGTTCGGCGGTGATCACGCGGGCCAGTTCGTCCTTCCGGGCATTGAGCAGCTCCAGAAACTTGAACATGATGCGCGCGCGCCGGATGGGTGGCGTGTCGGCCCAGGCGGGGAATGCCGCGTTGGCAGAGGCCACGGCGGCGGCTACGTCAGCCGCGTTGCCCAGGCGCACCTGGCGTGCCACCTGGCCGGTGGCAGGGTTGTAGACGGGTTGCGTGCGCGTGCTGCTGCCCGCGGTGCGTACACCCTGGATGTACTGCGCAACTTCGGTGGAATCGGTATAGGGTGTCATGAGAGGTCACTTTGTAAGATGTATCAAGAGCACGAAGTCTATGAAGACATTCGCCACTTGCCTACGTCAACGGATTGAAATGTTTGTTCAATTTGGTGAACAATACGGGATGCGGAATCAAAAAGCCGATACCCTCTGGTCGCACCTGCACTGGCTCATCGTACTGTCTGAGCAAGGCAGTTACACGGCCGCGGCGCAAAGGTTGGGTGTGAGCAAGGCTGCAATGAGCCAGCACATCTCCGAGTTGGAGCGGGCCATCGGTATGCCACTGGTGCGGCGCACCACCCGTAGCATGCGGTTGACTGAAGCTGGGCAACGTCTGGTGGGCGATACCTATCAGGCCTTTTCGCAGATTGCGAGGAGTTTTCATGGTGCCAAGGACAGCGCTGGGGAAGCACGCGGTTTGGTGCGTGTGACCGCACCCGTGGCGCTGGGGCGCCAACAGCTAGTGCCAATGGTGGCGGACTTTCTGCTGGAGCACCCGGCGATCCGCATTGAGTTGACTCTCTCTGATCGTCTGAGTTCGCTTGCCACGGAGGGGTTTGACCTGGCTGTTCGGCACACTGCGACACTACCGGACACGCATGTCGCCTGGCCTCTTTGCAAAACCTATTCTTTGCTGGTTGCGAGCCGAGCTTACCTGGACCGGCGTGGCGTGCCGACTAACCCGCAGACGCTTGTCGAACACGATTGCTTGCACTACCCGCGCGATAACGATTCACCAGTATGGACTTTTGAGCCCAAACAAGGTCGAGCAAAGCACGCCAGCCGAATAGCTGTTCCGGTAGGGGGGGCGCTTGCGGCGAATAACAGTGAGGCACTGAGAGATGCCGCCGTTGCAGGCCTTGGCATAGCATTGGTCCCGGATTTTTCAGCCCAGGCTGGGCTTCGAAGTGGTGAACTCCTGGAAGTCCTGCCAGATTGGCGACCCGTCGGCACATTTGCAGAAAGAATATTTGCAATACGACCATACGCCGTATATGTGCCCAGGGCCGTTACTCTGTTTGTCAACCACTTGAAGGCAAGTATGGAGAAGGGGTTTCTCAGTTAGTTGACGCTACCGTAGAAGTATTCGGAAAAAACCAGCCAATTCCCATAGGTGCAAGACATAGCTGATATAGGCATCGATCGGTTTCAAAGGGCAATGTGACGTCGAATAATGAGAGCGATGTATCCCACTGAATCCGCGAAACCAATTAAATGATCACGAAGCCTATCGCACACTCTCGTCGCAGCGTTCTTAGTCGCCTGCTCACTGGCATGGCTGGATTGCTGACTATAGGCATCAGCTCGGCGCAGCAGACCCGAAAGATCATCGTTCCTTTTCCGCCTGGTGCTGCGAATGACACGATCGCCAGGTTGCTTGCAGAGGCCATGGGCAAAGCCGGTAGTCCTTGGAACATTGACAACCGCGCTGGTGCTGGATCACTGATTGGCATGGAGGCCGCCGCAAAGAGTCCGGGGGATGGTAATACCTTGATGTTCACATCCTCTGACGGCTTGTCGGTATTGCCGGCTGTGCGCAAGCACATGCCCATAGATGTATTCAAGGACTTTCGGTTTCTCGCCCGCGTCGCAAGCAATCCGTTCATGCTGGTCGTAAATGTAAAATTGCCGGTCAAGACCTTCAAGGAGTTCGTGGATTTGGCCAAGCGTCAGCCGCTGAGCGTCGGAAACACGGGTAATGGCACGCTGAATGACATAGGGTCGGCGCTACTGGCCTCCCAGATTGGCGTCGAGGTACTGCGTGTTCCGTACAAAGGTATGGTGCCTTCGATCACAGACCTGATCGCAGGCAACATCGATGCGGCTTTGATCAGTGCCGCGACTGCAGGCCCATTTATCACTAGTGGGAAGTTGTATGCCTTGGCTGTCCTTGACACTAAACGAAGCAAACGCCTTCCTGAAGTGCCTAGCATCGCGGAACTGGGCTATCCGAGCGCCGTTGTGCCTGGCTGGTGGGGCATCCTCGGGCCGGCCACCATGTCGGATGCTGCGGTGACCGCTGCCAAGGTCACCATTGATGCCGCCATGCGGGATCTGCAATTTCTCTCGGCACTGGATGCACGCGGCTTCGATGCAGCCCCCCTTGCTGGAGACGCCTTTCTGGCGTCGGCGCGCGCCGAATCGGCTCGGTGGAAGTCTATCGCGGAGAAATTCAACATCAGCGTGGACGAATGACATGGCTTATTTGGAAACACAGTCTATCCTTGTAGGAATCGAAGGCGGGCAAATTGAAGTCTTGCTAGAGGGAGAGGGCCCAGCAATCGTAATGCTCCCCTCACTCGGGCGCAGTGCCAATGACTTCGATGAAGTGGCACCCCTGCTCGTAGAAAAGGGCCTTCAGGTTATAAGGCCGCAACCCCGGGGCGTAGGCAGAAGCCACGGGCCTGGTGAAGGCATTGACATGCGTGATCTTGCGAAAGATGTTGCACAGGTCATTGAGTACATTTGCCCACCCGCCGCCTTCGTCGCAGGACATGCGTTTGGCAACTTCGTTGCCCGGGCAGTAGCCACCTATTTCCCCGATGTTTTGCACGCCGTAGCACTTGTTGCGGCCTCTCCGGGCTGGATCCCCACCGGAGAATCTCCCTACGATACAGAAGTGGATCGAGCCATCTACGCATGTAGCGACGAATCTTTGCCTAGACAAGAACGTCTGAGGTTGCTGCAGCTGGCTTTCTTTGCGCCGGGCAATGACCCCAGCGTATGGCTGGACGGCTGGTTTCCGGCAACCAAGGCGATGCAACGCCGAGCCCAGCTTCGCACACCGATTCAGGAAATATTCGCGGCTGGCACCGTCCCACTTCTACACCTGCAGGCATTTGACGACACGGTGGCGCAGAGAAAGTTTGCGCATGTTCTGAAGAACACGTTGGGCGACAGGGTGACGGAAGAGATAATTTACGGCGCAGGCCATGCGCTCTTGCCAGAAAAACCGCTGGAAGTTGTTGAATCGCTCTCACGTTGGGTCTTTGATGGCGCGCAGAGCAAGAAGCGGTTAGAACAGGATAAGGCCCAATATAGCCAGTAGTAATGGCTGGTATAGGTGCGACTGCATTCCCTTGCGAAGTAATTGCGGCAAGAATGGCAGAAAAGAAAACCGATCTGGCAGGGCGTGAAGCTCGCTTCCCACAAAGACGTATTGAATGACACTCCCTACTTCCCAAACCCAAGCCCGTTTAGATCGGCCATTGACAGGCCGTGTTCCTGCAGAGGCTGTGCGCCACAAGTTCTTCGACAGGCTGTCGCCCGATATTATTGCCCGCGTTAAGGCACTTCCGGACCTTACTGCCAACCTCAGTGATGCGCTAGACCAACTCAATCTGGTCGGTGCCATATCTGCGATTGAACTGCCGTGCCAACTTCCCGATGCACGTATGGTTGGTCAGGCTGTAACTGTTCGCAACGTTGAGCGCAGAGAGAATGTCGGAGAAAGCGTGCGTAGCGGTGTAGGCCGCATGGGCGAGCATGAGGCATACAACCTGGCGGATCCTGGTGATGTAGTAGTGATTCAGGGTCTTAGCAGCGTTTCCAACATGGGAGGGCAGTCGGCCATGGTTGCATCGCGGGCCGGCTGTGCAGGAGCGGTGATTGATGGCTCCTACCGCGATCCGGGCTCTTCCCGTGAGCTAGGGTTTCCGATTTGGTCGCGAGGGGCGACGCCCATTACCGGAAAGTGGCGGCTTGAAACCGTCGAAATCAACGGCGCGGTTCGTATTTCAGGCGTGGGGGTGCACGCCGGAGACCTGGTTGCCGCAGATGAAGCGGGGGTGGTATTCGTCGCTTTTGCACACGTGCTGGCAGTGCTTACAGAGGCGGAACGAATAGCGGGAGGCGATACACGGCAGCAGGCCGACATCAAGGATGGCATATCGCTGTCTGATCTTGCGCGCAAGAAGTACAAGTGATATGAAAACAGCAGAGCACATTTCTGTCGATTGTGTTGCCCAGGCTGGCGACATTCTGGGTGAAACGCCGCGCTGGTGTGAACACACATCCAAGCTCTGGTGGATTGATGTAAGGCGCCCTGCGCTTCAGAGCTATGACCCGGCTACCGGCAGGCACGCTGCCATTCGCCTGCATCCCGAGCTCGTGACGGGATCAATCGTCTTGCGCGAGGACGGTAGTTTTTTGCTGGCTACCGCATCAGGGCTTTGTCTCTATGATCCGAGGACAGGGCAGGCGCCAACCTTTCTGGGCAACCCTGAAGCGGGCAAGCCGGGCTTGCGCCTGAACGATGGGCGTTGTGACCGACGGGGGCGCTTCTGGTTCGGAAGCATGCACGATACCCAACGAATCCCGGTGGGCACACTCTATTGCCAAGAAGTTGGTAAAGGCTGCCGTTCTGTGCTGAGTGACTTCGTGCTACCTAACTCGATTTGCTGGAGTCCGGATGACAAGACGATGTATTTCTCTGACACCCACAATCAGTTAACCTGGGCATTTGATTACGACCTCGACGAGGGGCAGATCAGCAACCGCAGGCTGCTCAAGGACTGGACAGGTCAGCCCGGTCGCCCGGACGGCGCTGTGACAGACGTACTGGGCTGCCTTTGGATCTGCATGGTTGCCACAGGTCAGTTGATTCGGTTGACGCCGCAGGGAGAGGTCGACCGGGTCATCCAATTGCCTGTCACCAACCCCACCTGTCCAGCGTTTGGTGGAGAGAGGCTGGAGACACTCTACATTACCAGCCATTCCCAGAGGCTGTCAGCGGAAGCCCATGCGCGCGAGCCGTTGGCTGGGGCTTTGCTGGCCATAGACCCGGGGGTCTCTGGCTTGGTGGAGGCACGGTACGCCGGGTGACTTCGGTTCTTACATAAGATGTCATCATTATTGGAGCACTAAGCAATGATTGTAGAACTGCGCACTTACACGGTAGCTCACGGGAAAATGGATGACTACCTGGATCGCTATGAAAGGCATGGATTGCCTATCCTAAAGCGCCACCTGGGAAAGCTGGTGGGTTGCTATCTAAGTGAGATTGGTCCATTGAATCAAGTGCTGCATGTGTGGGCCTATAACAGCCTCGCAGATAGAGAGCAACGGCGAGCACGTCTGGAAGCAGATCCTGAGTGGAGTGCGTTCAAAGAAACAAACCGCGGAACCTTTTCACAACAAGATGTAAGGGTCATGCGCCCGGCCCGTTTCAGTCCACCCATTGAAGATTAGTGTGGTTGGGGCAAGGCTAGAACTGATATGGCTAGCCTTACCCTCTGACTCCAGTGCTTCGACACTATTCCGATAGTAAAACATCAGTACTGTCATTCAAAATGAGAACTGAGTTCATCTAGGAAAGATAGCCTGTCGCAGGGGGGGAATGACGAAGGAAAAATGGTTGAGCAGCGGCAGTGTTCCAATTAAAAAGCGAGACAAGTAATTATGCAAATTCCATTTGCAAAGCAACTGACGGTGCTTGTAGCCGCCACATTCCTCTCGACTTTGTGTTTGACCGCGTGTGCAGAAGTTTATCCGGCCAAGCCCATTTGGCTTGTTTCCACTTTTGCGGCGGGTAGCACCGTCGATATAGTTGCCAGAGCGATTGCAAAACCCATGACTGAGATCCTTGGGCAGCCGGTAATCGTTGATCCCAAACCTGGGGTTGGTGGTAATATCGCAATGGACCTCGTCGCCAAGTCATCAAAAGACGGCTATACCATTGGCTTGGGTACCAGCGGTGCACTTGCGATCAACCCTTCTATCATGAAGGGAGTTCCATACGACTCTTTCAAGGACCTGACACCGATCAGCTTGGTCGCCAATGTGCCAAACATTCTGGTTGCCGGTCCGGGTGCAAACGGTCAGAACCTAAGGCAAATAATCACTTACGCAAAGGCAAATCCCGGCAAGGTGTATTTTGTATCCTCCGGTGTCGGAAGCGTCAATCATTTGCTTGGTGAGATCAAGCAAGCCAAGGCTGGTATTCAGCTTGTAAATACGCCATACAAGGGCAATCAGGAGCCTATATCTGACTTGTTGGCTGGAAGAATTCAATTGATGTTCAGCGGGCTGCCACCTATCCAAGGCATGGTGCAGTCAGGCCGACTTCACGCGATTGCAGTAGCAGGAAAGTCGAGACTGGCCGCGCTTGCGGACACACCGACAATGTCTGAAGCTGGTCTGCCCGGCGCAGAAGCGGTGGCCATGTTTTCACTGGTTGCACCGTCAGGTACGCCGCGTGAGGTGATCGCAAAAATCAATGATGCAGTTGTCAAGGCCCTGTCTCAACCAGAGGTTCGTCAGCAACTGACAGCGCTTGGCGCAGAGCCCGCCTCATCTTCGCCTGAACAATTGGGCAACTTGATAAAGGAAGATTTGCGCTACTGGGGTGAAGTAACGAGAACCCTCAACATTCAGCTGGACTGAATCGATTGGATTGCCATCCAGCTTGCGGCTTGTGGGTCTACCGTGCACCGAACTGAAACCGTTAATGATTGGTTTTTTTGAGAGGAAATGAAAGTGATCAAGACAGTAACAATACTGGTTAAAAAAGATGATTGGACTGATGAACAGTTCAACAAGTACTGGCGAGAAGTCCATGGCCCATTGGCGCTGGCGGTAAAAGGAATCCGGCGATATGTGCAATCTGAAATTCGCGATCAGGTTATTCGCAAGGACATCGTTGAGCTCGACTTTCCTGCCAACGGCATTGCCGAAGTCTGGTACGACAGCATTGAAGCGATGCGCGAAGCTAGGGTTTCTCCGGAAGGTCAGGCACTTCTGGCCGACGGCGCCAAGTTCGTAGGACGGAGTAGAACACTTGTTGTCGAGGAAGTCGAAATCATCAAGTAAGCTATTTTGAGGATACATGAGCCACAATAGCGTAGAAACTGCATGTTCATTTCATACCCACGGTATCTTCGCATATATAGGACATCGAAATGGAAGCAGAATTGACATCTCTTACAGGCATGATTCTCATGTTTGTATTGGGCTTGCGGCATGGGCTTGATCCAGACCACATAGCCTGCATTGATGGTTTCACCTGGAGGGCGCTGAGCCGCAACCACGACCGTTCCCACGCGCCCTGGATCGGTACGCTGTTTGCAGTTGGACATGGCATGTTGGTAACGTCCATAGCAGTTGGGGTCAGCAGGCTCACATATCTGGCGAATGTACCTGAGGTGCTCGTCCGCATCTTTGAATGGATACCCACTCTGCTGTTGGTGCTGGTGGGCACAATGAATCTGCGCATGTTGCTGCGTCCGCAAATGGCTTATGCCCCTGTGGGCTGGAAACTCAAACTCATCCCGCGCAAGTTGAGAGAGCACTCCAGCCCTTGGGCAGTGGTGATCATCGGCGTACTGTTTGCCACCGTCTTCGATACGGCAACACAGGCCTCTGCCTGGGGTTACGTGGCAAGAAATGGTGGAGGTGGCGTGCTGGCTGCGCTTGTGGCAGGCTTGGTTTTTACTTTCGGAATGATCATCACGGACACTATCGATGGAAGGCTCATTTGCCACATCAACATGAGCACCGCCGGGCAGGAAATAGGGCGCCGCTATCGCCGCAGGTTGGGTTGGTTGATTGTGGGCATTTCATACGGCGTTGCCTCCTACAACGTCGGCAAGGCCATGTTTCCGCAAGTTGAGCTTGGAGATGTGGCGTTTTCCCTATTGGGCGCATCATTGGTCTGCCTCATGCTCGCCATTCTGGGTGCTGTTGCAATGAGCCGACGCTTGCCCTGATGATTTCATCAATTGCATTCAAGTGGAGATTTGTGCGCCGCGGCTAACTGTAATTCCATCGTTAGCTTTTAACGTCCAGAATGACAATGAGGAGATCAAAGTCACAGCACCAAGTGTCAAGAAGGCATGGTGCAGTGCATTGGTCACGGCCAATCTTTCGGATTGCGGGACATCCCCAAGAAACCAAGCTGTCGCCAGAGAACCACAGGCCAGACCAAAACTCATCGATAGCTGCTGCATCGAGCTGCCAATCGTGCTGGCCATGCTGGAGTCCTTTGGATTAATATCCGCATAGGCCATGGTATTCATGCTTGTGAACTGCAAAGAATTAAAGAAACCTTGTGCCAAACTCAAGGCGACGATGCTCCATAGCGGAGTGCTCGCTTGCACCAAGGAAAAGAGTGATACGGTCAGACCGATCATGAGCGTATTGACTACGAGTACCTTGCGGAATCCAAAGCGCGACAGAACTTTGCTCGCAATCAATTTCATGCCGATTGCAGCGGCTGCTGCGGGCATCATGAGTAGACCTGATTGCCACGAGGGTAATCCAAGACCTAGTTGGTATAGCAGAGGTAAAAGAAACGGCATTCCGCCCAGGCCTAGACGAGTTACGAACCCACCTAGCACGGACACACGGAAGGTGCGGACTTTGAATAGCGCCAGGCGTAAAAGTGGAAACTCAGTACGATTTGCATGCATGCCGTACGCAAGGAGCAGACTGATGGATATGGCTAATAATAGCGTAGCGGATGTCGCATCCATGTGATGTTCACCGAATACCTCAAGCAACCACGACAGCAGGGCCGCCCCGGAACCGAATAGCAAAAGTCCAACGAGGTCTAGGGAGCCAGGATCGTCATTGCGGTAGTCTGGCATATAACGGTATATGAGCCATTGTGCAGCAAGTCCTACTGGTACGTTGACAAAGAAGATATCACGCCACGTAAGCCAGTGAACAATGAGTCCACCAATTGTGGGCCCGAGCAGGGGACCGATAAGGGCGGGGATGACTACGAAATTCATCGCAACCAGTAGTTCGGACTTGGGAAATGTACGGATAACCGCCAGCCGGCCCACAGGCATCATCATGGCTGCACCAATACCCTGAAGAATTCTGGCCGCGACCAGCATGGGAACGTTGACCGACAACCCGCACAGGACAGATGCCAACGTAAACACAGCAACAGCTATTGCAAATACACGCCTTGTACCAAAACGGTCAGCGGTCCATCCACTAATGGGTATGCCGACGGCCAAACTCAGAATGTAGCTGGCGACTACCCCTCTGAGGCTTAATGGTGTCACATGAAAGCTTGCCGCCATGGACGGGACAGCGGTGTTGACAATGGTGGAGTCAAGCTGCTCCATGAAAAGAGCCGTGGCAACAACCCACGGCAGAAGTCGCTTAACAGTGGCCGATTCCATCGCCACACTACTTGAATATAGTCATTGTGCGTCTGTTGGTTGGAGCGAAGGTCGGATCTCCTTTCGCCAACCTACTGCGGTTTCGATGAACTGACCAACCCGCAATACCGTTTTTTCGTCAAAGCAACGGGCGACGAGTTGAAGGGACATTGGCATACCTTTGGCATCAAGTCCTGTTGGCAAGCTTAGTGCAGGGTGCCCTGTGACGTTGAACATATTCAATTGCAACGGCCAATGGCGCAATCTATCGCTGGCCTTGTATTTGGGTGCGGTAGTCAGTGCGCAGGCGGTTACGATGCAATCAACGCTGTCCAATGAGGCGTCCATCGCGTCAATCAAGACACGTCTTAGTCGGAGTGCGTCCAGGTAGTCGGCTGCGCCAATGGCGGCTCCCATGGCAAGGCGACTTGCGGTAATTGCGTTGTAGCCTTCGAGACGTGTTTGTAAATCCTGCCGGTGAACTGCATACATCTCAGATGCAAGAATCACACGCCCACATGCTATGAATTGTTCGATCGAGGGGAGCTTGATGGGAACGACTCGCGCACCCGCTTCGCGCAGCATGTCCAGCACATGCTCAATACCTTGCAGGACCTCAGGTTGCATGGTTGGTGAATCTCTGAAGAATTCCCAAGGCACTCCGATGCTCATCCCCTCAACGCCATCATGCAGCCCTAGGCTGTATTCCTGCACATTTACCTGCACACTGGAGGGATCCATTTCATCGTAGCCAGCCATGGCCTGGAGTGCCAGTGCGGCATCGTGCACCGATCCGGTGATCGGGCCACAATGGTCCATACTCCAAGACAACGGAAATACGCCACGCTTGGATACCAAACCATAAGTTGGCTTCAGTCCGACGACGCCACAGTAGGCAGCCGGTCCACGGATTGACCCACCCGAATCAGAACCCAGGCCCAGCCTGACCATGCCAGCGGCAACCGCCGCTGCAGACCCTGAGGATGACCCTGAGGTGACATGCAATGTGTTCCACGGATTGCGAGGGGAAGGAAATGGCAAACCTGGCCCCGGGACTGTCATTGCAAATTCGTAGGTATTTACCTTGCCCAGTATGATGGCACCACCCGATCGCAGACGTTCAACCACAGCACTGTCCGTCGTCGCAACTTCATGCAGTCGCAAGTTGGAGTTGCATGTCGTTACCATGCCCTCAACGTCATATATGTCCTTGATGACATACGGAATCCCATGCAAAGGACCTCTGTCAATTCCGCGTCGCAATTCTGCGTCCGCTCGCTTTGCCTCTGCGATGGCGGAAGTTTCGCAGAGCTGGGTGAAGGCCTTGACTTTGCCGTCCACTGCTCTTACGCGGTCCAAACTGGCGCATGTAATGGCCTCTGCGCTCAGTCGACCTTCTCGAAGCTGTTGTCCCAGCTCCCAAATTGACGCCGAATCAGTCATGGGTTCTTCCGTCCGTAGGAGTTGAACAAAAGACGTGGGCTGGCTCAATGTCATTGGGGACTGATTGCCTGACAACGGCAATTTGTGAAAGAATTGCCTCAAACTCCGGCAGAAATTCCTGTTCCCATGGGGGGGGTATCTGAATCTTCTGCTGTGTCAGCACAACATGCAGCCTTGTTTCGAGCGGGCTTTCCGCATCTGATTTGTGAATTGGCATAAACCCGCTTTCAGTCAATAGTAATTACGGCAATGGCCTTTTGGGGGACGCGGCGATAGTGGCGCAATTATTAGAGTGCTAGTCCTGGCTGAGTAAGAAATGGGAGCCTATATCAGCTATGCTTCAAGACTATGGAGCTTCGACATCTTGAGTATTTTGTGCAAGTAGCTGAGTCAGGCAGCTTTAGTGCCGCTGCCTCTGCGCTTGACTTGGCGCAGCCTACCCTGAGCCGGCAGATCGCTCAATTGGAAGCGGAATTGCAGCAAAGGTTATTCAGTCGAACCGGGCGAGGTGTGGCGCCAACGGCCGCGGGAGCCGTTCTGTTGATCCACGCAAGATCTGTGCTTCAGACGATACATATGGCGAAAGACGAGCTCAGGGATATGGAGTCCAGTCCGGTTGGGCGAGTCGTTGTTGGATTGCCTCCGCGCATTTCAGTCGCAGTCAGTGCCGCATTCATACAGAGATTTCGAGCGCGTTTGCCGCGGGCAGTCTTGTCCATCTCAGAAGGACTGAGTGTCAACCTCAAGGAGTGGCTGATTGCTGGACGTTTGGATGTTGCCCTGCTATTCGATCCCCCCGTGACGCCATCTCTGTTGTTGGAGCCTCTGCTCGAAGAGCCGGTTGTGCTAGTTGCGCAATGGTCATTGGAGCCATTGCCGGAAATGATTCGACCGGAAGCCTTGGTGGGCTACCCACTCGTGCTTCCCAGTGCGCCTAGCTCCATCCGTGCTGTTATTGATGCAGAGCTGAAACCGCATGGTCTCAAGCCCAATATCGTGGCGGAAGTCGGTGGTGTGACCACAGTGCTGACGTTGGTCGCACAAGGTGTCGGGTATTCGATATTGCCGGAGTCGGTTCTCAGGACCATGGGTAAGGGCTATAGACTGCGTTCGGCGAGAATAGGCCCCCCGGAGGTCATCAATCGGCTGTTCTTGGCGCTTCCGCGGGCCGGAACGACCTCCCGTTTGCTGCGAGAAACGCTTACCTTGCTAAGGGAAATCGACTATGCCGGAAACGGCTCGACGTCTGATCGCTGAATGGTGGGCGCTTGTGTGCCCTATGGCGTTCAAGTAATCTGTGCGGCACATAGCCAGGAGGCATGGCTGATATAGGTGAGAGTGCATTCCCCTGCTTCGGGACTCGTAGAAGAATGCTTTCATTGCATTTACAAATGGTTAGGTTCGAGCCGCACCTGACCAAGAGACATACCAAATGAAAATCTACGATTTGCAGGCCGACATCAAGGATGGCATATCGCTGTCTGATCTTGCGCGCAAGAAGTACAAGTGATATGAAAACAGCAGAGCACATTTCTGTCGATTGTGTTGCCCAGGCTGGCGACATTCTGGGTGAAACGCCGCGCTGGTGTGAACACACATCCAAGCTCTGGTGGATTGATGTAAGGCGCCCTGCGCTTCAGAGCTATGACCCGGCTACCGGCAGGCACGCTGCCATTCGCCTGCATCCCGAGCTCGTGACGGGATCAATCGTCTTGCGCGAGGACGGTAGTTTTTTGCTGGCTACCGCATCAGGGCTTTGTCTCTATGATCCGAGGACAGGGCAGGCGCCAACCTTTCTGGGCAACCCTGAAGCGGGCAAGCCGGGCTTGCGCCTGAACGATGGGCGTTGTGACCGACGGGGGCGCTTCTGGTTCGGAAGCATGCACGATACCCAACGAATCCCGGTGGGCACACTCTATTGCCAAGAAGTTGGTAAAGGCTGCCGTTCTGTGCTGAGTGACTTCGTGCTACCTAACTCGATTTGCTGGAGTCCGGATGACAAGACGATGTATTTCTCTGACACCCACAATCAGTTAACCTGGGCATTTGATTACGACCTCGACGAGGGGCAGATCAGCAACCGCAGGCTGCTCAAGGACTGGACAGGTCAGCCCGGTCGCCCGGACGGCGCTGTGACAGACGTACTGGGCTGCCTTTGGATCTGCATGGTTGCCACAGGTCAGTTGATTCGGTTGACGCCGCAGGGAGAGGTCGACCGGGTCATCCAATTGCCTGTCACCAACCCCACCTGTCCAGCGTTTGGTGGAGAGAGGCTGGAGACACTCTACATTACCAGCCATTCCCAGAGGCTGTCAGCGGAAGCCCATGCGCGCGAGCCGTTGGCTGGGGCTTTGCTGGCCATAGACCCGGGGGTCTCTGGCTTGGTGGAGGCACGGTACGCCGGGTAGACAACGTGATTATGCAATGAGTGCCATTTGAGCTTCCAAAGAAAATTCTTGCAAGAATTGGAGACAAGCAATGAAGGTTCTACGAAACCTGGTTCAAATCATTTTTATGGCCAGCCTGCAGGCTTATGGTGCACAGGCTCAAGCGGGTGATGACGTAAAGATCATCGTACCTTTCGCTACAGGTGGGCCCACTGACCAGATTGCAAGGATCATCGCACAACCGCTCGGTGCGGCACTTGGGAAGTCCGTTGTGATCGATAACAGAGGAGGTGCTGGTGGCATTGTCGGCACCGCTGCGGCGAAGTCGCCTTCGGACGGCTCTACTTTGTTGCTTACTACTTCCAACTTAGTTATCACTTCAGGAACGACTCCCAAGCTTCCCTACAACCCAAGAAAAGATCTCGAGCCGATCTATTTGCTTGGCGAGGTTCAACCTGTATTGGTTACACGAGCCAGCCTGGGCGTCAAAAACTATTCAGAACTTGTACAGAAAGCAAAAGGCACCCAGAAATTGACCTACGGATCTACCGGCGTTGGAAGCACGATGCACATCGGTGCCGAGCTCTTTGCGAAAACAGAAAATATCGATCTTGTTCATGTTCCTTATCGCGGTGCCGCACCAGCCATTGCGGATCTTCTAGCTGGTAACGTTGATCTGCTAAATGCAGATGTTCCAGTCCTAAAGCCCTTTATTGAAGAGGGGCGATTGACAGCTATTACCCTCTATGACAACAAGCGATCCCATCAACTTCCGGATATACCTACGTCTGCGGAGGTAGGGGCTCCGGCACTATTGCTATCGAACTGGTATGGGTTGTTTGCACCTGCGGGTATGTCGCCAGATCTCAAGCTAAAGTTTGAGCATGCACTCAGACAGGTTCTGCATCAACCGGAGATCACCGCACGTCTGGCGGAGGGCGGTTTCGGCGAATCCCAAGATCGACAAATGTTTCAGGTGAAACTTGACGCCAGCTTCGAGCGCTGGATCCCCTGGATCAAGGCTTCTGGCATACAAACGGACTAGTGCACTGAGTCGGATGAGATCGACCACGCACTTCAAAACACCTCATCACCAGAGACTGTTCTCATGAGACGCCTCTTGCAAATTGGACCATTGCCGCAAAGTCTGCAAGCACGTCTCTCATCCATCTATCAACTCCACCCTTTGTGGACTGAGAAGACCCCGGAGGACTATCTGCGGTCCGCTGCAGCATTCGATGGAGCGGTAACCATGTCGCGACACGGTTGTCCCACCTATGTGATGGAGGCAATTCCCAAGGGAGTTGTGGCCTGCTTCGGAATGGGAATGGAGCGAATCGACTTGGCGGCATCTCGACGCCATGAAATCACCGTCACCAACACGCCAGACGTTTTGTCTGAATGTGTCGCTGATATGGCCTGGGGACTATTGTTAGCCACCGCCCGCCATATCCCACAGGCCGATGCGTTTGCGCGTTCGGGCGCTTGGCGCAATGGAGCGTATGGGCTGACTCAGAGTGTGCACGGCAAGCGGCTCGGGATCGTGGGCATGGGGCGCATTGGCCGGGCTATTTTCGCTCGGTCTGTCGGTTTTAATATGCAGGTAAGGTACTTCGGCACGCGCGACAAGCCTGACTTGAGTGGCTATGAGCCATCTCTGACAGCCTTGGCAGAATGGGCGGATTTTTTAGTGCTGTCCTGCGTTGGCGGACTGACTACCTATCATCTGGTCAATGCAGAAGTATTGAAGGCCTTGGGTCCTACAGGTATTCTCATCAACATCGCACGAGGTTCCGTTGTAGATGAGAAGGCTTTGATACATGCGCTTGAATCACATCAACTCGGCGGTGCAGGTCTGGATGTGTTTGAGCATGAGCCACATATTCCACAAGCATTGCTGAAGGACGGTCGCGTGGTCGTACAGCCACATATCGCTGCCAGTACGTTTGAGACCAGGAAAGACATGGAAGACCTCGTCTGTGGCAACCTTGAGGCATTCTTTAAGGGTGGCACTGCATTAACTCCGGTCATGTAGCCTTTTCGATTGACCATTTGAATGAAAAACTAACAAGAGACAAAAAGTGAGAAATAAGTCGTCATTTATCCCATCGTTTTCGCGATCCGCATTGAACGTTTTTGTATTTTTCTTTGGCGGTCGAAGCATCTTAGGTGACGTATGAAGAATTTGAATTACCTACGTGGCTTCTGCATCATGGCTATTGCCCTTACCTTCGGCCTTGTTTCATTAAAATACAAGGTGGGCGAATTTGGGAGGGCAGGCCCCGGGCTCTTTCCGCTACTGGTAAGTTGCCTACTTTTCCTGATCGGCACCATCACCGTAGTGCGCTCACATTTTGTAGCGTCCGTCCCTATTAGCTATAGCGTCAGAAACATAACTCTCATTCTGCTGAGTCTGTGCGGATTTGCGCTACTGTCGAACCTCGTCAACATGACTGCAGGCATCGTGTTTCTCGTCTTTTGTAGCTCCTATGCAAGCAAGCCCTATTCAATCGCACGCAACCTCAAAATCGCTGCCGTCCTCATCGTAATCGCCTTTGCGTTCAAGAATGCACTCGACCTCAATCTACCTTTAATCTAATGGACATCCTGCACAACCTCACGTTCGGTTTTGAAAGTGCGTTGACACTACAAAACCTCTTGTATTGCGCCATGGGCTGCGTCATTGGAACGCTAGTAGGACTATTGCCTGGGCTGGGACCTTTGTCCACAATTAGCCTGCTATTACCGCTGACCTATTCTATTCCAACCAACGGTGCACTCATCATGTTGGCCGGTATCTACTACGGTGCGCAATACGGTGATAGCGTAAGTGCTATTACGATGAAAATTCCGCACGCAAGCAGCATTGTTGCCTGCATTGATGGCTATCAGATGACTCTGAAAGGGAAAACGGGTCTTGCTCTTTTTACTGCGGGAATCTCCAGCTTTATCGGAGGGACTATCGCCATAGTCGTATTGGCAACACTTGCCCCATTGCTGGGTGAAGTAGCGCTTCTGTTTGGTCCTGCTGATTACTGTGCTTTGATGATGTTTGGCTTCTTTTGTGTGAGCTTCGTTACCACCGGAAGTTTGCTAAACGGCCTCGCGATGACGCTGATTGGTGTACTACTCGGCTCCGTGGGAACCGACGTCAATAGCGGTGTTCAGCGCTTCACTCTGGGTATGTCGTTCCTGGCGGATGGTATCGGCCTGATAAGCATTGCCTTGGGTTGCTTTGGCATAGCCGAAGTAGTTAAGAATCTCGATAGCGGAAGCAACATTACACCTTTCAATGGTGTCATTAAACTAATGCCAACATGGCCTGAGTTCAAGCGCATCATACCCAGCGCCTTGAGGGGTAGTGCGATAGGTTCCTTTCTCGGTATTTTGCCCGGTGGCGGTCCGGTGATCGCACAGTTTGCAGCCTATGCAGTTGACAAACGGTTCAGCAAGTACAAGGACGAAATTGGCCACGGCGCGATCGAAGGGGTGGCTGGTCAAGCGGCGGCTGACGAAGCAGCAGCCCGCACAAGCTTCATTCCTTTGATGGCTATGGGAATTCCTGAGAACGCGGTCATGGCCTTGATGATGGGAGCCTTCATCGTCAAGGGTATCCAACCTGGGCCAGACATGATATCGAAGCATCCGGATCTATTTTGGGGTCTGGTCGCCAGTATGTGGGTCGGGAATTGCTTTTTGGTAGTGCTCAACGTGCCGTTGGTACGTTATTGGCTTTCGGTGTTCAAAATACCATTCAATGTGCTTTTCCCAGGAATTCTATTTTTCTGCTGCATTGGCACCTTCAGCATTAACGGGAACCTAGACGATATCTACATTACGGCACTCTTTGGTCTCTTCGGTTACCTTTTCATGCGCCTGGGGATGGAGGCAGCTCCACTCATGCTGGGATTCATTCTGGGACCTATGTTGGAGGAATATTTTCGCAGATCGTTGTTGATAAGTCGAGGAGACTTCAGTGCTTTCTTGACCCGACCGATTAGCGGCACCTTGTTTTCATTGATAGGTGTTTTTGTGGTGTGGCAAATTTTGGCATTCTTCATGAAGAGTCGCAAATCCGTAGTTGAAGCTTCGTAACACGCCAGTCTGCCAATGCACTGCAAGGTGGCCCACAAGGATGTGCCTGTGCATTCAGAGTCCTTTAGAGCAGCATGGCAAATGGGCGTATCTGCGGTTCATTCCCATCAAAATAGGGTGGTTCCGACACGAAACATAGCCAGTCTGCATGGCTGATATAGGTTTCGACGCATATCAAAAATAACGACATCGTTGAAGAATAAATTGGCTTGCCTTAGAACACAGAGGTGCAAGACTGACCTATTCGAAGGTATTCATCGGATGAGACGCTTCGTACCGAGGCAGTCTGCACGGCCGACATCATCTACTGGTTTATGTATAGTGAGAGATATGGCGCTGAAATACTTGGAGCAAACTTTTGAATATATCTATGGGTTGTGCAGTCAAACAAAGAGGGGAAGCCAAGGCATTGGAAGATCGACAAATGCCTACGCATCAAGGGCAGATTGAAACTATTGGAGAAGAAATTTCAGGCACGCGAGTTGTCCCATTTGTTCGAGCGCTCTCGTTGCTCAGTGCTTTTACTTCCAGGGATCACTGGTTGGGCAATTTTGAATTGGCCAGACGCACTAATTTGCCTACGGCGACAATTACTCGTCTGGCACAAACATTGGTCACACTAGGGTATCTTCTGCATGCACCAGTTGAACGCAAGTATAGACTGTCTGCCTCTGTTCTCGCGTTGGGCTATGCAACAGCGGCCAACTCGGAGGTACATCAAACTGCCCGCCACTGGATGCAGGAAACCGCCAGCGAACAACGTTGCCACTTGGTACTAAGTTCGCGATTCCGATTGGAGTTGAAAGTACTAGTTAGTACTGGAAATTCGTTGTACAAGGTGCCACCGGAAATGCAAATGGGAAGGCGCACTAATATGGCTACGTCACCCATCGGTTGGGCATTTTTGGCATCACTTCCCGACAATGAGCGCTGCTGTCTGTACAGCAGTCTCGCGAATCAGATGGCAGGTGAATGGCCGCAGCTACGCAGACGAGCGGGTAACGCGACTTTCCAAATTGGGGAAAGAGGATATTGTTGGTCCGCTACAATGGGAAATCCAGAGTTTGGCATCATTGCTGTCCCCGTTCATATGGCGAATCAGGAGCCACGCGTGTTGGCCTGTGGTGCGCCGAGTGGGCAACTGAGCCGCCAGCGTGTTGAAAGAGTATTGGGCCCAATATTATTGAGATTGTCAAAACAACTAGGTTCGTTGCAGTGAATGCATTCACACCGGTTAATGAGAACGGCTTGGCGATGTTGACTGTCACTCGTGGCCTCCAGGTTTTGCGTGCTTTTCGATCGGAGTGTAAGTCTCTTTCCAATTCTGATTTGGTTGCGAGAACAGGGCTGTCCAAGGCTGCTGTTTCACGCCTTACCAGCACACTACTGAGTCAGGGGTTTCTTGTGCGTGATGCACGTGGACGGAAATTTGAGCTGACACCAAGAGCAACCGGAATCGGTCACGCATTTATTGAGAGCAACGTGCTCATTAAAAATATTCACACTCCGATGACCAAATTTTCCGCTCTTCTCGGAGGCTGTCTTTCGCTTTCCATACCGAGTCGTTCAGATATGCTTGTGGTTGCTTCCAGTGCTGCCTCCAATGGAGCGCGTTTGCGGCTCATTGTGGGTACCGTCATGCCGATGATCAAGACCGCAACCGGTCACGCCTATATGTGGGCGTTGCCTGAGGATGAGCGGCACAGAGTGGTGTCCGGTAACCTCACTTCATTTGACGAGACCAAAGCCGGACTGGTAGAGCTGAGCGTACGCCGCAGTTTCGAGGAGCTCGCCATGACTGGTGTATGCTGCGTCTCGGACGGATTTCGCCGCAACACCTTTGGCATCGCTCTCCCGATAAAGGTCGGATGTAACAGAACGCTTATGAGCCTCTGCAGCGGACATGCAATGGTAAACCCTGACCTGGTAGCTCTACGCATGCGCGTTGCACCGATTCTATGCGATGCAGCACGACAGATACGAGAAGTCCTAATGGAGCACGATGTTCGGATCTATTGATACGGGCGATCGTAGTCAATCTCGACCCCCCCCCCGTTTTCAGTAGCACTGGGCTTTGGAGTCCGAGGGTAATTTAACTTGTTTCTGAATCAGTGTTTTTACATAGGCAGCCGGAGTCATTCCGCCCTGTGATCTCTTTGGTCGCTCCTCGTTGTATTCCCTGCGCCAGGATTCAATGACAACACGGGTATGCTGCAAACTGGTAAATCAATGCCCATTCAAACATTCATCCCGGAGCCGCCCGTTGAATGATTCGATGTAGGCGTTCTGGTTAGGTTTGCCCGGTTCGATCAGGAACAACTGAACGCCCCGTGCATGCGCCCATGTCAGCATGGCTCGGCTGCAGAACTCCTTGCCATAGGAAATGCAGAATGGTTGTCAGCCACCCATTGCGACGTGCATCCTTTGGATTACCTACTTCCTAAGGAGATCGTTGTCGGTTCTGATGGCTTTGGGTAGCCCTCGTGTCGTGGCCAACTGTTCCAGGATGCGCACCAGTTGGTTACCGCCCAATGCGCGCTCTGGAACGATCGCCACAGCCGTCATCCACTACCGTGAGGCTCTTGATGCTGCTCCCCTCTGCGGTGCGACCAAACACTAAAGGAATGGTCCGCCCGCACTTTTTCTTCTATCGTTACATCTTCACTTCAGGAGCAAATCATGAGCACCAAAACTCTCGGGATCGACCTTGGCAAATGCTGGTTTCATATTGTTGGCAAAGGCGCTGCGGGCCATGTAACGCATCGTCAGAAGTTCAACCGAGCTCAACTTATCGAATTCGTGGCGCGGCACCCACCAAGCCTCATGGGCATGGAGACGTGTTGCGGAAACCAATACCTGGCACGCAAGTCCCTTGGCTTTGGCCATGAGGTCGAGCTTCTTCCGGCCCAGTAGGATAGGCCCTTCATAAAGTCGCAGAAGAACGATTTCAATGACGCACTTGCCATTGCAGAAGCCGCCAGGATGCCCACGATGCGGTTTGCGCCGTTCGCAGTGAAGAACAGATGGACTTACAGGCTCTTCACAGAGCACGGGAGCGCTTGATACGCCAGCGGCTCGCCATGACCAACCAGATACAAGGTCTGCTCCTTGGCCGCGGTATTGAGATTGCCCAAGGCTTTTATGCGCTGCGCACGGTGCTGCCGAAACTGCTGGTGGATGAAACAGATCCGCTTACACCAATGATGCGTGATCTTCTTGCCATCCTGCTGCAGGCCTGGAATCAGACAGAGCAAACACGTGAACAACTGAACGCCAAGATTGAGCAGCTCGCGCGAGGTAGCGAGACCTGCCACCGACTCCAATCGATACCGGGCGTCGGGCCGCTGCTGGCGACGGTCATTGTGGCTTCAGTTGGCAATGGAGCCGAATTTAAACGAGCGCGTGATCTTGCTTCGTGGGTAGGGATCGTACTGCGGCAACTATCTACGGGAGGTACGACTCGGCTGATCGGCATCACCAAACGGGGCAACAGCTACTTGCGACGTCTTCTGATTCAGGGTGCAAGAGCCGTAAAGGTGTGGAAGGACAATCATCCCAATGACCCGCTACAAAATTGGCTCATCCAACTCGGAGAACGCCGGAACGGGCATGTTGCAGTGACGGCCTTGGCCAACAAGATCGCACGCATAGCATGGGCCGTTTTACGCGGTGATCAGGTGTACCAAGTGCAGCATCGACTGCACGCAGGGCAATAGATTTTTCTCGGTTTCCGCAGCTCGCGAAGACTTCGACATGGCAGCAACGACCATCCGTCGCCCCCGTAGACCCGTCTGGACTTACGGCGCTTTTGACGCCTTCACACTAATCGGGACAGGAGTTTGCGGCTTCTTCATGCAGGCCAGGGGCACTTTAGAAGTGCCCGCGACAGGCCGGATAGATATACGCGAGTCGTCTAGCGCCACCCAGTTTGAGCTTGCGGTTTGCGGGCGGACTATAGAAAGTCCATGGACCACACTTGATTGGCCACCGTTGGGCGCTCCAGCGGGTAGCGTTCGCTCAGCGGTATCTTCTTGCGTCTGCACTTCTTCACCTGCAAACCAGCTTCGGCGTACAGGCGATCGACTCGCTTGTGATTGACGACCTCTCCGGCCTGGCGCAGCTTCAGATAGATCATGCCAGCACCGTAGCGCCTATTCCGCCGTGCCAGAGCGAAGATATTCTCCTGGAGTGCGCAGTTGCTTCCGGTGCGGGCTCATAACGGTATGCACTGGCGCTCATGCCAATGACACGCAACGAACGACGTTCGCTCAGCCAGTGGCTGACAATGTGGCGCACAAGTTCGCGTCTGGCCGGTGCGCTCACCAAGTTTTTCGCAAGGCTTCTTTCGTCACCTCGTTTTCCAGCATCGCTTAGGCCAGCAACCGCTTGAGGCGTGCGTTTTCCGTTTCCAACTCCTTCAGGCGCTTGGCATCCGACACATTCTTTCCGCCAAACTTGCTACGCCAGAGGTAATAGCTGGTCTCCGAGAAGCCATGCCTGCGGCACAGCTCGGCAACTGCCAAACCAGCTTCGGCTCCTCGCAGGAAGCCGATGATTTGTTCTTCGGCAAATCTCTTCTTCACGTCCAATCTCCTGCTTCATGGAATTGGACTCCAGAGTCACAGGCTACTCAAACCCCGGGGGACGTCGCATCAACAAAACTATATAAGTAGTATTCCAAAGAACGGAACATAGCTACGTATTTTGTTGCCAATGGATGTCTCGTCGACGGAAGATTGAAACCGCTGCATTTCCCAAGTGAAGCATTTTCAAGGATGTGCGAAAGTGATAGCTGCCAGAGCGAACAATGGTGACGAGGTAGCTGCGACTAGAGCACATTTGAATGTAAGAACATACCTCATCAATCATCACGGAGTTTTCTCATGATTCGTTACACATCTTTTCGGCGTAAGCTTGTTGCATTGGCTGCCATGGCGGCTTCTAGTGTGGCATTTGCTGACACAGGATACGCTTTGTTTGGCACCATTGATTTGGGCGCAGGCGCCACCACGCGTGACGTGAACGTCGGCAATGTGGCGAATGGTCACACCACGACCAGTCAAGCGGGGGGTGTAGTCAGCAGCAACTACACAAGCGCTTTAGGCATTCGCGGCTCCATCGATGTTCCCGGCGGCCTTACGGCTGGCGGCGTGATAGCTTGGAGCTTGAATCCGAGCAATGTCTCAAATAACGGAACCGTGCAAGGCACCAACAATGGAACGCCCTTCGGCCAAGTCCGGGAAGGCAATATATACCTCGCCGGAACATGGGGCAAGGTCGTCATCGGCTCCCAGTTGACCACCGCTTTTGCCTATGCCAGCAACTCGGGCGCTCTACAAGATTCTGCAATCGGTGGCTCCTTTCATGGGACCGTCAATTCCGTTGCGATCAACAGGGGCGCGTTAGCCATGCTGAATACGTCCGCGGTGCACAATGCAAATACCCAGGTGTCAGGTCCCTATCTGAGCCCTCTGGATGGGGTCACTGGCATTCAGCCTCGCTACGAGAATGCACTGACCTATGCGACGCCCAATTTTGATGGTCTGAGTGGTGCGGTCACCTATATTGGAACGGACAGTGGTACCACCTCTACCGGAGCTGCAGCGGGGACCAACTCGTCTAGCAATCTGAATGGCTTGCTGCTTCGAGTTGACTTCGACAAAGGGCCATGGAGTATTCACGGGGCTCGTTTGGATTTGACACAGGAAGCCACTGCGGCCAAGCGCCAAGTCACAAGTAACTTCATCAATGTTGCATATGACTTCGGGAGTGCATTGGCATGGGGTACCTATGCAGTTGGCGCAAACAATAACCAAGTAGGTGCTGGCGGTATTTCGACCAGAATGACTGAGATTGGTGTGCGTGTTCCATTGGGGCAATGGACTCCTTACGTTTTTGTGGGGAATGGTACGTTGGATAACTCAGCAACTTTTACGTCGACAGCAGCTGGTGGGTCCATCAACTATGGAGTTGGCAGCGTGACTGCCAATGCCTACCAAATTGGGGTGAAATATGCTTTGGTGAAGGGTGCCACTTTGTGGGCAGGCTATGGTCAGTCAAAATTCGAAAATGCAGCAAGCGGTGACTCCGACACGATCAATGGTTATCGTTTTGGTGGGACCTATACGTTCTAGTAGATCGTCGACCTAAGTCTGATTGATGGCATTAGTTCCCTGGCCTTGGTAATCTCTGCCTTCGCCGGGGGCTGATCACACGACTTTGCTGCAATAAAGCATTGAACAATATATTGTTAGATAGGTTACAAGCATAGCTGATATAGCTCGCGTTCAATTTTCACGATGGAGCGTCGACGTCACAATTTGCATAGTAGTGAGGCAATGCCACCTACTAAGAGAATTCCATATTAGGAGATTGTCATGACTTTTACTTTCATTGGATCGGCTTTGAAATACGCCGGCAAGTTGGCTTTGGGAATTGGATTGGCTGCGGTGACGTATGCCGCTTCGGCGGACGATTTCCCTTCGCGGCCCATCCGAATCGTAGTTCCTTATACCCCTGGAGGCCCAACCGACGCGATTGCAAGAGCGCTTGCCGTAAGGCTTGGTAAGGTATTTGGCGGCCAATCTGTGATCGTGGACAACCGAGGTGGGGCAAATGAGATGGTGGGTATTCCCGTGGTTACCCAAGCACAGCCTGATGGGTACACGCTGTTGTTTCATTCGGATGCTGCACTCTCATTGAATGCACTTTTGTACAAAAAGCTCTCCTACGATCCCAAGGATCTCTTTCCCTTGACGCGAATTGCAACTTCGCAAATGGTCATTGCAGTGCCGGAGTCGTTGCCGGTAAAGTCACTGAAGGAACTCGTTGCATATGCGCAAAAGAACCCCAAGGCAGTTTCCTACGGCACCGGCGGTGCAGGCAGCAATACGCACCTTGGTATGGCGTGGCTCTCCAAACACTATAACGCCCCCATGATTGATGTCCACTATAAAGGAATCGCTCCTGCGCTACTGGATCTAGCGGCAGGCACCATTCAGGCTGTTATGGGTGCTCCATCCGTCATGATCCCCCAAGCAAAGAGTGGCAAGATCCGACTTCTCGGCATATCTGGTCTCAAGCGTGCAGCGGCACTGCCCGATGTGCCAACCTACACGGAATCTGGTTTTCCGGATATCGATGAGGGTTTCTATATGGCCATTTCGCTGCCGGTTGGGGTGCCCGCAAATATTCGCAAGAAGCTCCTGGATGCCATTCAGACTGTTGTAAAAGATCCAGAGTTCAGAAAGTCCAATCTCGATTCATTTGCTATGGATCCGGTAGTAGAGACACCTGAAGAGTTCAGCAAATTTTTGGCAAACGCCAAGGCGGTGTATGTTAAGAAGATAGATGCCGCGGGGCTTCAAGTAGAGTGATCACTACCGCTTTGGCGTCTACCAGGAGGGCGCCTGCGCCCCTCAACTTTGCCTGTTCAGCTTCAAGGGGCTCAGATCTGTCTCCCTCAGCAAGGTCAGGGTTTCGCGTAGCAGTCTTGTTGTGGTGCCAGCGCGTGGTGTCGCCAGTACCATATTCAAGGTAAAGGTGGGAGGATCGATATGTGCGTACTGTAATTCCAGCTGAGGGTTTGCCAGAAAAAATGACGCCTTCGGGTAGCACAGAGCTTCCTATGCCTTTGTCAATCAACGAGAGAACAGTTTGCACTGCACCAACTTCGGCCACTATGTCAAGCGTCACATGAATAGGCTGCAGCAAAGCGTTTACCAAATGGCGGGTTGAATTGGGGGCGGCGGGTAGCACCATCGGGTAAATACCCAGGTCCTGCAATCAGACGAATTTCAGTAGCTTTTTGCCCTCAGCCGGAGCCACCAGGATAAGAGATTCCTGTAGGAACGGAGTGCACGATAGAAGGGGTGATGCTGGAGACTCAAAGAGAACCGCTACATCCAGCTGACCTTCGAGCAGAGCCTTTCGGAGTTGCGGGCTAGATGCTTCAATGATCGAATGAGTGCGTGTGGCAGTTTGCGGCGGAATTGCTTCACCAGGTGGGCACTGATAGACAGCGATTCCGGGGTGGAAACCCGATGGTGATGCGTTCAAGTGGGCTTTTGTCGATAGCGTCGAGCTCTTCGCGTGCGGTTTGCACGGTGTTTAGTACATGAGGTGCATGGACCAGCAATGCTGCGCCCGCCACAGTTAATGCAACGCCCCGTTCATGCCGCTCATAGAACCTGTGACCAAGGTCGACTTCCAACAATGCGATATGTCGGTTCAACATAGGTTGCGTCAGCCCCAGTGCCGTACCCGCGCGGCTAAGGCTTAGCAGATCAGCTATACAGACGAAATAGGAGAGGCTTTTGTGGTCCATTGAAAATGGACATAGCTGATATAGGAGCTATGTAGTTTTGCAAGGATGCGTTATCGCGATAATTTTGTCCTGCGCTTGTGTATGCATCCCACAAAAAGATGGGTGGTGCTAGCGGTGGAGACATAAATTGCCTAATTCACATATCATCGATAAACCCTCGATCGAAAACGTAGTCGTTACCGAGCAGACACTTCCGGTTGTGCCGAATACTACGCAAACCATTGGTCCTGGTTTCGCATTGCGGGCCAGAGTAGGGTTCGCGACGGTAACGCGTGCGACCGCGCTGCCCCAGACAAAACTTCTGCGTGCTTGGCGGATTGTCGAAGTCCCGGAAGGTCTGTCGCATATTGTCGCGTTAACCGATACAGATGGCACGGGCTTTTTGCCGCTGCAGCCTCTGCCCTCTGGCGGCGTGGATGCAATGCTAACAAACACCCCCTATGCCGTAATCGACAAAGCCCCAGATTGGTCAACCGGGCATGTGGCGCTTGTCATAGCAGTTAAGCACCCGAAATTTACGAATGCAACCTATCTCGCCCGTCTCAAGCGGCACGTCAATCTGGTGGTCGGTTTGTTTGAGTCAAAAGGATTGGATGGCTATTTTGTGTTCGCGGGCGCGGATTATGAATGGGCTTTTCTTCACTGGCCAGACGAGGAAACGGCGCAAAGGGCTTTTGCGACGCCAGACGGGGCAACCGGACCATTGGATGCCAAGTCCATACAGCGGGCAATCGACCGTACAGCCCTTTCGCAGGAAGACTGCGTTGGGCCAGACATAGTCGATAAGGTGCCCGCTTCGGTAATGGGTGATGGTCTATGGGCGCCTGAGGGGCCGGTCTGGCTGCCCAATGGTGATGTCCTAGTGGTCGAGATGCGTCGGAAAACCCTGACCCGGATTACCCCTACCGGCTTTCGAACTGTCGTTGCAACACTTGGAGGAAGCCCCAACGGCGCAGCATTGGGCGAGGACGGGCATGTCTACGTGTGCAACAGTGGCGGCTTCAGTTTTATGCGCAATGATGCGGGGCAACTTCTTGTGCATGGCCAGCCGGAAGATTACACCGGTGGGCGAATTGAGCGTGTACACCCGGACACGGGCGAGGCCAGAGTTGTCTACAGCGAAGTGAATGGCCACCCATTGAGAGGGCCAAACGATATCGTGATGGACGGATGCGGCGGGTTTTGGTTCACCGACTTGGGCAAGGTGCGAGCTCGCGATATGGACCGCGGTGGCGTGTATTACGCGCGACTTGATGGCACCTTTATTGAGGAGGTTGTGTTTCCACTGCTCACGCCCAACGGCATAGCACTCTCGCCCGACGGGCGGACGTTGTACGTTGCGGAAACGATGAGTGCCCGGCTACTTGCGTTTGACGTGGTAGCGCCGGGTCGGCTTAAGGCTGGTGGAGACGTAAGCGGCAAAACATGTCGCTGTGTCTACGTCGCTCCCGATTTCGTTAAGTTCGACTCGATCGCCGTCGAAGCCTCGGGCAATATTTGCTTGGCTGTGCTGTTTCGTGGGTCAATCACGACGGTGAATCCAAAAGGTGAGATTGTCGATGTCTACCCGGTCGACGATGTGCGCACTACCAACATTTGTTTCGGTGGACCGGAAATGCGCATCGCCTTTGTCACCCTGGCGGCCCGTGGGGTGCTGATGCAAGTCGAATGGCCAAGAGACGGTCTGCGACTTAACGGTTACCCGCCTGCGTGATGTCGTGCGCGGTTACGGTGCCACGCAGTGACAGATCGATTTCATAGCTTTGCGTCCGGAGAATTTCATGAGCCATAACGCTTCGTCAGATGCCATGGAATCAGCAAGTTTTTCCGCTGAATCGGAAAGTGCTTTCGCTCACCTAGCATTGTGCCTTGAGCTTGACACTACCGCTGCTGATGTGCGATTTACTGGCGAAGCGCCACAATTGGAAAGCCGCCATCAGTTGACTGCAGCGCAGGCTGCCGCGATTGCAGCAGTGGCCCATGGGGTCGCTGGTCGCTGGCGCGACGCCAAGGGTCAACGCCAGAGCGTTGACATTGATGCGCTGCAGGCAGCGTGCAGCCTGAATCCGACCTACTTCCAAAGACAGAGCGGGCATTCCATCGCCATGATTCGGCTCGCCCGTGAGTTGAAGGCAGCTTTCTATCGCACAGCGGATGATCGGTGGTTTTATCCCATGGGCTCATATCCGCATTTGCGTGACGGAGTGATGTCCTTGCTGGACAGCCCCAACACGACAGAAGGGTTGGCTGCACGAATCGGCCGCTGGCAGGCTCAGGAGCTTGAAGATGCTTTTGCTGCTGCACGACTGCCTGGCGTTTTCGCCCGTAGCTCAGAAGAATGGGCTGTGCACGACCAGGGACGCGCTTTGTGGGCAGAGTCAGTCATCAGCGTCGAAAAAATTGGCGAAAGTGAGCCCGAGGCTTCGCGGCCCTACCGTCGGCCGTTAGATGACTTGCGTGTGCTGGATGTGTCCCACGTTATCGCCGGTCCGATAGTTGCACGTACCTTCGCCGAGCATGGCGCCGACGTGTTGCGCATTTCTTCACCAATGCAACCCGATGCGCAGGCAATGATCATTGACACAGGCATTGGCAAGCGTTGTAGTTATATCGATATGGAGCAGGAGAGTGACGCGGCGCAGCTACGCAAATTGGCTGCGGATGCGGATGTGTTCGTTCAGTCCTGGGCGCCTAGCAGTCTGGACCGCAGAGGGTTTTCCGCTGAACATCTTGCTAATCTGCGGCCGGGTATCGTGTACGTGTCGGTGAGTTGCTTCGGCTTCTCCGGCCCATGGTACGCACGCAAGGGATTCGAACAGTTAGGGCAGGCGGCCAGCGGCATCTGCGTGACCGATGCACAAGGTGGAAAACCGCGTACTGTTCCAACCTATTTGCTCAATGATTACCTGACTGGCTACCTTGGTGCGGCAGGCGCGCTTGCTGCCCTCGCGCGCCGAGCCAAAGAGGGTGGAAGCTACCACGTCAAGGTTTCGCTCACGCGCACTTCAATGTGGGTGCAACAACTGGGCCTTCGTCCCTATCCGGCCAGGGTTGTCACGCTTGATGATCTGCAGCCGCAAATGCAACAGCGTGCATCTGCCTTTGGTGTGTTGGAGCAATTGGGACCTGTTGCGAGGTTCAGTGTGACGCCTCCAGCCTGGGTGTTGCCGCCAGCGCCGTTGGGAAGCAGCGCCCCTGTTTGGGTTTCCTAAGCGGCTGCCGCGAGCCCCAGCGACCTGGGCCATTGAGTCGATCACAAAGGAGACAAAAAATGAAATTCGTTCTCTCGATACCGGTGCTCTTTGCACTTGGTTTCGGCGCCGCCATGGATATCGTCCAAGCTGCTGACGCTTATCCTTCAAAACCTGTTCGCATTATTATCGGTTACCCACCTGGTGGCCCTACAGATGCAGTGGGCCGCTTGATTTTCACGGAGCTCGCGCACCGTATGGGGCAGCCGATGATAATCGAGAACCGGCCTGGCGCAACTGGTGCCGTGGCAGCCGACTTTGTCGCGAAAGCTCCGGCTGACGGATACACCCTGCTCTATGGAACATCAGCAATGGCCACTATTCCGGCGCTCTACAAGCGCCCGGACATGGAGCCATCCAGATTTATGAAGCCAGTAGCTTGCACGGTAGGCATTCCCTTCGCGTTGCTGGTAAATCCTTCACTGCCGGTAAAGACAGCAGAGGAGTTGGCGCAGCTTATTAAACAAAACCCAGGTAAATACTTTCAGGGCTCGTCGGGCAATGGAAGCACGGATCACCTCACCGGCGTCATGGTCGGAAAGACGCTCGGTTGGCAATATATCCACGTCCCTTACAAGGGCAACTCGGCCGCTCTGACGGATCTGGCCGCTGGCACCGTCAGCTACATGTTTGCTGGTGCCCTGCAGTCGGCTTTGCCACTCGTCAAAGATGGACGCATGCGACTGTTGGCAGTGAGCACCGCGCACCGCTCGCCACTTTTGCCTGCGGTTCCGACTATCAGCGAGACCTTGATCAAGGGCTTTGATACCAGCACATGGCAAGCGCTGATGGCCCCAATTGGCACGCCCGCCGCTATCGTCGAGCAGCTCAATAGCCGCGTCAATGAAGTGTTGGCTGATCCCGTCATCAAGGAGAAGTTGCTACAACAGGCGGCCGATTCCATCGCCCAAACTCCTGCGGAGTGCGGTTCCTTCATACAGAAGGAATACCTACGTTGGTCAGAGTTGATCCAGAGCTACAAAGTCAGTTTGGATTGAAGCGGTTTTCATGATACAGAACGCACGTAGATCAGGTGTGTGGTGCCAACTTCAACAGCTGGGCGTTGATGTCCCGGCCTGCTTCCAAACCATGCTCCAGGGTAGTTTCACACGCACGATAGAACAGTTGCTTGGTAGCACTCATCACCATTGGGGGAGCTTCTGCAAGGCGCAGGGTGAGTGCAAGTGCATGTTCTTCAAGTTCGTCATCTTCATGCACGGAATTGGCCAGTCCCAGCTCCAGAGCGCGTTGGGCCGGAACTCTATCGCCGGTGGTGAGCAGGAAAAACGCCTCCCTTGGGCCGACCAATCGCACCAGCCCGGGCACAACCAGTGCTGGTGGAATCCCTTGTCGGATTTCCGGAAAGCTCAATATGGCCGATTTCCCAAATAGTGTCATATCGCAACTCAGTGCGAGCGCGGCTCCACCACCCACAGCGGCCCCGCGCACGGCGGAGATGATTGGCTTGCCCATGCGCGCACCGGAGCCGAAGAGCTCGGCAAGCAAGTCATTGCGCAAGGCCAGATCTCGGGAAGGCGATGTCTGCGATTCGTCCCTGTCTCCTCCGGCACAAAAAGTTGTGCCGGATGCCACCAGCATCACCACACGCGTACCTTCGTCGACCTCCGCGCTTCTGTATGCATCCAGGAGCGCTTGCACCAGTGCAAGGTTGAGAGCATTGCGCTTGTCGGGCCGGTTGAGGCGCAATATGCGCACGGGACCGTGCTGCTCGATCAGGATTTCGTGTGTCATCGGGGTGCTCCGCAGTAGGCAAGAGGAATTTGATGTGATTTAAGCAATAAACGCATCAATTGTCCTGTTATGAAATAATATGAATAAATCCATTATAATGAGATTAGTTAAATTTTGTAGATGGGCAGGGTAGAGTAGGCGATCTTTCGTCTTCGTTATCTGCGCATATTCAAGGTATCAAAGTGCCATCGAGAAAGCACTTAAAACCGTCAACCTTCTAGCCCCCGCCCTCTATGTATAACGGCCTTTCCTCCCTAAAGTGTTTGCTTGTTCCACGCTCTGTGGCAGTCATCGGCGCTTCGGACGATCCGTTGCGAATTGGAGGCAGGCCAATTGCATACATGCTTGAACAGAGGTTCCAAGGCCGCTTAATGCCTGTTAACCTGAACCGGCCCACAATACAAGGGCTACCGGCTTTCGCTTCGGTAGACGAGCTGCCAGAAGTGCCAGACGTGGCCATCATTGCGGTTGCGGCCAAGAATGCGCCTGAAGTAATTGCACAACTGGCTGCCCGTGGGACGGCGGCGGGCATCGTCTTTTCGTCGGGGTTCGCTGAAACGGGCCAGTCAGGCGCGCTGGCGCAACAGGAGCTGGTGCAGGCAGCACGCGCGCACGGCATGCGTCTCCTTGGCCCCAACTCGCTGGGGGTGCTCAATCCAAGCATCGGGTTTTACGGCACTTTCGTATCCAGTGTAGAACTCGGCTGGCCGCAGCCTGGACGAGTGGGGGTCGTCAGTCAGTCCGGGGCCTACGGCGGTCACATCCTCTGCGTAGCAAGAGAACTTGGTATTGGCATTTCGTCGGCAGTGATGACGGGCAACGAGTGCGACATTAGCCTGGCTGACATGGTGCAGGCCATGGTGGCGGATGAACGTACCGATGTGATAGCTGTTTACTCCGAGGGCATTCAGGACGGCACGCGCTTGATTGACGCCTTTGAGGCCGCCCGCCGTGCTCGAAAACCAGTAGTCATGATGAAAGTTGGCACCAGTGCCTTAGGGAGCGCGGCAGCCCAGTCACACACGGCGTCCATCGCTGGAAACGACGCAGTGACTGATGCGGTGCTGGCGGAGTTCGGGGTACTGCGAGTCAAATCGACCGAACATATGCTCGATGTAGCAAGACTGTCTACGCGGCGCATCTTCCCGATTGCCAACACCCTAGGCGTGATCAGCACCAGCGGCGGAGCCGGGGTCATCATGTCGGATGCTGCCGAGGCCGTAGGCTTGTCCATGCCGGAAATGCCAATCGTGGCACAGGAGCGGTTGAAGGCGCTGGTGCCCTTTTCTTCACCACGCAATCCCGTAGATTGCACCGCACAATTCCTCAATGACATGAGCCTCATAGGCAGCTTTGCCGAATCGGTGATGGATGATGGTGGTTACCAGTCCGTTTTGGGGTTTTTTACGTTCACGGGCGGTGCCCAATCGATAGCACCGCATCTGCGTGCCCAACTCAAGGCGGTGCGTGACCGTCATCCTGAGCGTCTCTTCGTGTTGTCGTTGCTTGCGCCTCCGGACAGATTACGTGACTACGAGGAAGATGGGTTCACAGTATTCGCAGATCCCAGCCGGGCCGTTACTGCGATTGCTGCGATGGGCTATTTTGGTGAAGCATTTTCGCGGCGTGCCGCTCAGCTTCCCCCCTCAGGGTCGGTGCCAGATCTGCCCGAAACGACACCCAGTGAAGCAGAGGCCAAGCGCGTACTGGCACAGGCTGGCATTTCGATCGCACCTGAGCAAGCCTGTGCCGATGCTGAGGAGTGCGTTGCTGCGGCAGCGGCGCTGGGGTTCCCTGTGGTGATGAAGATACTTTCGGCTGACATACAGCACAAGTCTGAAATCGGTGGTGTTTTGCTTAATGTTGAGGACGTCGAGGCGGTGCGCATTGGTTTTGATCTGCTGATACAGCGAGCTGCTGCTGCGCTACCCGATGCGCGAATCGAAGGCGTACTCGTGGCTCGGCAGATGAGCGGAGGGGTCGAGTGCATCCTGGGCGTTCAGCGCGACCCTGTGTTCGGACCAGTGGCTATGTTTGGGCTTGGTGGCATATTTGTAGAGGTAATGCAGGATGTGGTGTTACGCCGCTGCCCATTTGGTGAGGATGTGGCGGAGCAACTGATCCGCTCAATCAAGGGCGCACCACTTTTATTGGGTGCGCGAGGAAAGCCTCCGGTAGACATTGCAGCATTGGCAACCATGCTGTCGAAACTGTCGGTCTTTGCCCATATGGCTGGTCCGACCTTGCGCTCAGTTGACTTGAACCCGGTGATGGCTATGCCAGCAGGCCAGGGAGCCTTTGCGGTCGACGCAGTTCTGGATATTGGTTTGTAAGCTTGGCTAACTAGGCGTACACAATTCAACGTCAGTTGGTGTGAGTACTATGCGGTGCGATCATGGAATCAACATATGCCATGCAAATTCGCTCCCCGAGGTGCCGCAATTCGTCAATCCGCTCCGCCAGCGGCACGGTCGTGCCGCTGGCGGCAGAGTAGGTTTCAGCCAGACTGCCAAGTACTCTCTTCTCCGACGGCATTAGCAAGGGCACAGCGATACCGCTTAGAAGTGGCGTGACGGTACCTGCACTTTCAGCCCAGCCGCGACGCCTTATGAGCGCCATATTGCGGCGGAAATCATCCCAAGTGTCTCCGAGTCCTGCCTGAGCGATCTCAGACATCATGCGTAAATACATCTCTCGTACGCGATGGGCCGAGAGGTTTGCCAGCATTACAACAGAACCTGCGCCGGTAAACAAAGGGAACGGCATTCCCCGCGCCTTCAGTACACGAATGGTATGGCGGTCGTCTTGCAGTAAGGTGTCTGGCCCCACTTTGTAAATGCAAAGCACCTTCCCTCCATAGTAAGCGTTTAGCATCAAAACCCGGTTGTCGCAGGACACATTCTCCAACACGGTCTGGCCAGCTCGGTAAAGGGGATCGGTGAGCGTGGAAAGACGTTCCAGCTCAATCACGCGGGGCCCCAGGCTGTACCGACCAAGTGCAACAGGCGCTAGCAAGCCGACGTCACACAGTTCACGCAAGTAGCGATAGGCCGTCGACCGACCTAAGCCCAGTTTCGAAGCTATGTCTTCGGCTGAGAGAAGTGCCTGCGAAAGTGAGAACAAATCCAGAATGCTCAACACCTTGGCGGAGCTCGATCTAGAGTTAATGGATGTGGGACGCATGAAATATTGAATGAAAGTCAGAACTATAGCCGCGTAACCACTGGTTCGATAAAGTAAAATATTCCCGCTAAATTCAAAATGCATATTTTCCCTTTATATGGGATAAAATGGTATCCATCGAATATTCACGAGGTGCAAGTGAAACTGGCGGATGCCCAAAATCTTCACGACCTGCGCAGGTTGGCAAAGTCTTTTTTGCCGCGCGGCATGTTTGAATTTGTGGATCGTGGTGCAGAGGACGAGTGTGCACTGGCCGCCAACCGCCGTGCTTTTGGCGGTATCTGTCTTTATTCACGCGGTCTAATTAACGTGGAGCAGCGTTCCCAATCCGTCGAACTGCTGGGTGAACTGCAGGCGATGCCAATTGTCATTGCGCCGACGGGTGTCGCCGGCTTGTTGCGTTACCAAGGTGAGCTCGCGTTGGCGCGGTCCGCAGCTGCTGCAAATATTCCATTTACGCTCTCAGTTGCATCGATAACTAGCATGGAAGACATCGCTCGTAGTGGCGCGAGCCTCTGGTTTCAGATGTACATGTGGCCACAACCTGAAATGTCCTATCTTCTGGCCGATCGAGCCTGGGCTGCGGGATGCCGCACGCTAGTGCTGACAATCGACAGCGTAGCCATCCCCAACAGGGAGTTCAATCACCGCAATGGTTTTAGCATTCCTGTGCGCTTGAATCGGCGCAATGCGTGGGACCTGGTAACGCACCCGCGCTGGCTGCTGGGTGTGATGGGGCGCTACCTGGCGGGTGCTGGCATGCCGGGTTTTGTCAATTACCCGCCGGAAATGATGCAAAAGATCTCCGAGAACCCACGCTTGGGCCAGACACTACGCAACGAGCGCTTCACATGGGCACAACTTGCGCCCATTCGCGAACGCTGGAAGGGCCGTCTGGTAGTCAAGGGCATTTTGCATCCGCAGGATGCAGAGCTTGCCGTGTTGGCGGGCGCGGACGCAGTGGTGGTTTCCAACCATGGGGGCAGAAACTTTGATAGTGCCCCGACAGCTATTTCGCAATTACCAGCAGTAGTGAGGCAGGTCGCTGGTCGCGCTGAAGTGCTGGTTGATGGAGGCATCATGCGCGGCAGCGACGTGCTAAAAGCAATCGCCCTTGGCGCACATGGTGTTATGTTGGGGCGCGCTCCCCTCTACGGTTTGGCAGCGGGCGGGCAGGGCGGCGTGGACATGGCATTGCAGATTCTGCGTACAGAAATTGATCGCGGTATGGCGTTCATGGGATGCAAGACATTGGCCGACCTCGGTATCCACTGTCTGGTGCGACCCAATGTGACGATAGCAACCCCAATGACACAGAGACATGAACAATACGAATAACGGCGTAACACCGGTGAATCACCTCAAGCGCCTCTGGACGGAGGGTCGCGTTGCGGCTTCCATGATCGTACGTATGGCGCGTGGGCCCGAGATTGGCAGGCTTGCCGCCAGCGGCGGCATGGATCCACTGTATGTGGACATGGAGCACAGCAGCCTGTCTTTCGAAAGTGTTTCGGCAATCTGCATTGCTGCGCAAGAAGCGGGAGTAACACCATTGGTTCGCCTTGCTGCAAACTCCACCAGTGATGCCACGCGCGCGCTGGATGGGGGTGCTATGGGCATCATTGCCACGCATGTTCAATCAGTGGCGGAAGCACGTCATGTGGTTTCTATTGCTAAATACCCTCCGCTTGGTGAGCGCTCGCTAGCTAGTGGACTGCCGCACTTCGGCTACCACACTCCCCCGGCAGCTCAAGCCATGGAAACACTCAATCGGGAGTTACTGGTGGTGTTTATGATCGAAAGCCACACTGCAGTAGGCGCAATAGAGTCCATCGCAGCGGTCGAGGGTGTGGACATGCTGCTAATCGGAGCGGGCGATCTGTCGGCTGATATGGGCCTCGCCGGTCAGCTAGAACATACGCTTGTCGACACAGCTATTTGCCGCATTATTGATGCTGCCGTGGCCAACGGTAAAGTCGCCGGTCTCGGTGGTTTAGCGCAGAAACCAGAATTGCTGCGGCGCTACGTTGCACGAGGCGCGCGTTACGTGTCTACCGGTGCCGATTTGGGTTTTCTATTGTCTGCAATTGCCGAAAAAGCCGCATCAGTTCGACGGATGGTTGTCGAATCAACACAGTGATTGCTGCATCGCTGCAAGGGCAGACTCGCAATAGTTCGAAATCTACCGCTGAGGACCACCTATTGGAAACCAGGTACTTCAAAAGTATCCGCCACTTTCGTTTATCCCAATTGCCACAAAAGGATCCTGATTCCTCGCACGCTCAAATCGCTCCCCAAATTCCTGACGCAGCTGTTTGCGCACAACTGCTGCAGCATGTCGACGCTTTTGATCCTGCGTGAATGGCTGCAGGGATGGAACTGCAACTGGCCTGCGATCATCATCAACAGCTACCATGGTGAAAAAGCAACTGTTAGCGTGCCGCACGACCTGTGTACGGATGTCTTCGGCAACTACCTTTATGCCAACTTCCATGGAAGAGGTACCAGTGAAATTGACAGAAGCCAGGAATGTGACAAGCTCTCCCACATGAATTGGCTGCCTGAATACGACTTGATCAACGGATAGTGTCACTACGTAGCATCCGGCATATCGGCTGGCGCAGGCATAAGCAACCTGATCCAGAAATTTCAGTACCGTTCCGCCATGGACATTGCCAGAAAAGTTTGCCATGTCCGGAGTCATCAGAACAGTCATCGTCAGTTCATGCGTGGGCAGACTCAATTCGGATTCTCCAATTGGCGTAGCGTAGGTCTTCACAGGGTGAGACTGCCGGGCGCCACCTGTGCAATCGGCAGACCCACCAGTGATTTCAGCTCCGCATGCGAAAGCCCTTCCACTTTGTCGATCAGCACCAGACCTTCAGGACTGCAGCCAAGGGTCGCAAGGTCTGAATAAATGCGTTTGACACAAGCAATTCCAGTCAGCGGATAAGAACATTTTTGGACCACCTTGCTTTCCCCCTGTTTCGTCAGCAAATCCATCATGACCCAGGTCTGTTTTGCACCAATTGCCAAATCCATTGCGCCCCCCACGGCAGGAATTGCCCCTGCCTCACCCGTGTGCCAGTTTGCCAGGTCACCAGTAGCACTGACTTGAAATGCCCCAAGTACGCAGATGTCCAGGTGGCCACCACGCATCATGGCAAAACTGTCTGCGTGGTGAAAGAAGGAACCTCCAGGCAACAGCGTCACAGGCTGCTTGCCAGCATTGATCAAGTCGAAGTCCTCATTTCCGGCAGAAGGCGCAGGCCCCATACCCAGAATGCCGTTCTCGCTATGCAGCAGCACCTCTCTTCCGGCTGCAATGTGATTGACGACCAGGGTCGGCATGCCAATTCCAAGATTGACAGTAGCACCCTCCTTGATATCCTGTGCGATCCTGGCTGCAAGTTGATCTTTGGTACGTCGTTGATATGTCATATTGCTGCCACTTTCTTGAAGCCACCAGCCTGCGTTGCCTGATGCACAACCCGGACAATTTGCTGAACAAAAATCCCCGGGGTCACGATGTTTTCAGGTTCAAGCCCACCCAGTTCCACAATTTCGTGAACGGTTGCAACCGTCTTTCGGGCGGCAGTGGCCATGACTGGACCAAAATTCCTTGCGGCCATCCGATAAGTCAAATTACCCCAACGGTCACCACGTTCGGCCTTTATCAGCGCAAGATCTGCGGCAATTGGCATTTCCAGGACGTAGCTTTTCCCGTTGATTTCCCGTGTCTCTTTGCCTTTGGCCAGTTCCGTTCCGTAGCCTGTTGGGGTGAAGAATGCGCCGATGCCTGCCCCGGCAGCGCGGATGCGTTCTGCAAGATTTCCTTGAGGCACGAGTTCAAGTTCAATTTTTCCCGCCCTGTACAGTGCATCGAAAATTTGGCTGTCCGCCTGACGAGGAAAACTGCATATGATTTTGCGCACCCGGCCGGCCTTGAGTAAGGCAGCAAGCCCCCCTTCACCGTTGCCAGCATTGTTGTTTACTACGGTCAAGTCCCGTGCTCCCTGAGCAATAAGACCATCAATCAGTTCATTGGGAATGCCTGCCGTGCCGAAGCCGCCTATCATCACCACGGCACCATCCTGTGTGTCCGCTAGTGCATCTTCAACGCACGCAGCGATTTTGTTAATCATAAAAGTGGCCCATTTGTCTACGAGTGAAAAATCTGTGCGTCATGCAATCACTTCAAACATTGTTCGCTTGGTATTCGTAAAGTGGGGGCGGGCCACCTCACTCCAGGGTGTATTGCGCACCGCCAGCCAAGGTGGAGACCCTAAAGTGTGTTCACTAAGGAGGTCATAGCAAGCTAGAGACAAGGGTCCCTTGTCGTAGTTCAGCATCCGCATGGCGTGAACGCAACCTGGAACTGCGGCCAGTCCTGGCATGTGTTCGGTGTCATACCAACGAGCCAGTTCGCTCATCCACCCAGCATCAGGATCCATCTCCACCACATAGTGAAAGGCGGGCTTCTCACTGTGCGAAATGCCTGGACGATCCAAGACACATTCCAGCCTGGAGACACCCAGAGCCATGTCTCCATTCAAAACTCTGTTGAATTCCGTCTCAAGTGGTTTCAACTCCCAAGCTTCCATCATGGTGCGATGCAAAAGTTTGGCGTACACGTAGCATATGCGCCCTTTAGCGGAGCATGCCATGCGATACAAGCGCATGGGAAGTGGGCTGCGCGTGCACATTTCGGAAACAAGCTCTAACAGGCGCTCCCCATGAGAGTCCTCAGTTGAAATTTGTACAAGAATAAAGTCGGTTGTCTGTGGCATATCAATGCCCAATGTGAAGCGCTACCAGAAATCGGGAAACCATGTTGTAAGCCGCGATAGTGGCTACCAAATCAATCTGCTCCCTTTTGTGAAAGTGCTGTTGCACCTGTGCGAACAATTCATCCGGAACTTCAATATCACGGGTCATGGTGTCCGTGAGCTCTACGGCAATTCGTTCCACGGACGACAGCGGCGCATTGACCGCCAAGGGAACGGTACGGGTTGCGTCGATAGACGCTTGCGATACACCTGCTGCCAGTGCATGTGGAACGTGGGCCTCAAATTCATAGGGCGCCCGGTTCAGAATCGCTACGCGCAAAATAACGAGTTCTCTCATGCTGGCGGCAAGGCTATTGCGGTTACGCACGGCGGATAGCATTTGCTCCCAACCCTGCGTAATTGCCGGGCTGTTAAGCAATACCTGATACAGCGTGGAAATTCTTCCGCGCTCAGCCAGTATTTGGGACTCCAGAGCAGCCAACTCGGGTTGAGTACCGGGGGTGATGGGGTGTATCCGCATGATAAGCCGATCAATCTGCCTTGATGCCATTCGCACGCACGACACGTGCCCATTTTGCTGAGTCGGCTTTCAGCAACGCCGCCAGTTCTGCTGGTGTCGATGGTGCGGGCTCGGCCCCTGAGGCCTGCAACCGAGTCTTGACTGACTCAGTGGCAAGTGTGCGCTGGACCGCTTGATTGATACGATCAACATCTGCTATCGAAGTCCCTTTGGATGCAAACAGTCCGTACCAATTGTCGGAGTCCACTCCAAGTATGCCCATTTCAGCAAATGTCTTTACGTTGGGCAGCAGAGGGTGCCGTTTGGTCGAGGCAAGACCAATGGGTTTGAGCTTGCCCGATTTGATGTAGGGCATAAGGCCGGGAATGTCTCCAAAGAAACCGTTCACATTGCCACCCAGCAGATCTGTAATGGCAGGGGCTGCGCCCTTGTAGGGGACATGCAGGAGCTTGATTTTGGCGGACTCATTGAGCAGCTCCATTGCCAGATGTGGCACGCTGCCGGTACCCGTTGACGCCATTGTCAACGGGTCTTTTTGCTGTCGGCTGGAAGCTACAAATTCTGCGCCAGTGTTATAGGGCGCATTGATGCCAACAACCAGAACCTCGACGTTGTTGACAATGAGGGAAACCGGCTTCAGGTCCCTCTGCGGATCATACGAGAGCTTCTCATAAAGCGAAGGATTGATAGCCACGGCCCCCACGCTGCTGAGCCAGAGAGTATTTCCGTCTGGTGCGGCGTGCGACACATATTCCGCAGCGATGGCGCCGTTGGCTCCCGCTTTGTTTTCAATGATGACTTGCTGCCCCAGCTCCTTGCCTAGTTGCTCTGACAAGGTTCTTGCCACAAAGTCCACGGGACCGCCGGGCGGAAAGGCGACGACCAGATGAAGGACTTTTGATTGCGCCATCGCTAAGGAAGCTGAGGCGAACATCGATGCCACAAACACCATGGTGAATGCGCGGCGAGCCACATGTAATAGTTTCATTTTGTCTCCTTTAGTGGTTATTCAACTTGCAAACTGTGTCAGTCGCAGCGCGCCGACATGCCGCCGTCGACCAAAATTTCGGTCCCGGTTACAAAGCGAGATTCATCGCATGCGAGATACAAAGCCGCATTGGCCGTATCCCGCCCGTCTCCCATAAATGGAAGAGGTATGCGTGACTGACGCTGCTTAAGCAATGCATCCACGTCACCTCCTGTGCGCTGTCCCGCCAGCCGGACTTCGACCATTGGTGTGTGGAGTTGCCCTGGAACCACCGTGTTCACGCGAATGCCCTGCTTTGCGTACTGCACAGCCAAAACCCGCGAGAACTGTATGATGCCCGCCTTGGTCGCCGCATAAGCGATCTGGGCAGAACCCGTCCAGCGAATGCCCGATGTGGAGGAGATGTTGACAATGGAACCACCTCCTTGTGAAATCATGTGTGGCAACACATGCTTGCAGGTCAAGAACACGCTCTTGAGATTGAGATCAACCTGACTATCCCAGACGTCTTCACTCATCTCTATCGGCCCACCCTTGGCTGAACCGCCCACGTTATTCACCAGAACATCAATGCGACCAAACTCGCCAATGCAACGCACTACCATCTCTTCAATCGACATGCTGTTGGTAACGTCACAACTTCCCGCCACAAAGGTATTGCCTGCTTCGGCCACCATCTGAGCCGTCTCAGTCAGACGCAGGGAATCACGATCGACACCGTAGACGCGCGCGCCCTCTTGTGCAAAACGTACCGCGATGGCCCTGCCATTGCCCCATCCGGGCCCGACTGAACCGGCACCGGTTACCAGAACCACCTTACCTTGTAGGCGTCCTTGGGTTGTGGGTGAAGATGGGTTGAAAGTGGATGAGGAGATGGTCATGGCGGATATTTATGTTTTGAAATTTGTGACGCGAAGTGGATTAGGGTGTAAAGCGATAAAGGCTCAGCGGGTTCTGCACCAGCAGCCGGTCTAATAGGTGTGGTGTTGGAGCAATCCGGGCCAATGCATCCACCAGAACACCGTCATCTGGAACATGCGTATGGTTGGGGTGTGGCCAATCTGTTCCCCATACGCATTGATTGGGATAGCTTTGCACCAGTAAGTTTGCAAGGGACACCCCGGCCGCGTAAGGCGGATTGCTGTCCGCATGGGGGTCAATACGGTCAATGCCGCTGACCTTGACGTAGAACTTGGGATTCTTCAACAGCGCATGCAATGCGACGAAATCGGGATGCTCAGGACCAAGTGCAGCATCAACACGCCCCATGTGATCCACCACAACGGGAACAGCGCTACGTGCCAACGCTGGCGCCAGGGCGTGTACCAGGTGACTTTCGAAGTGCACTTGCAGATGCATGCCCACTTCTTTGAGGCGCGAGGTGAGAGCCAGTACATCTTCCACGTCAGCTGTTCCTGAAAGGTGGCTCATAAAGTTATATCGCACACCCTGAAATCCCGCAGTTGCCAGGCGCTTCAATTCGGCATCGGACACATTGGTGGGTACCAATGCCACACCCAGATAGCGCCCTTGACCTGCCGCAATGGCGTCTTCCACCACACTGTTGTCAAACCCATGAATCACCGACTGCACGATGACGCAACGTTCAACACCGAGCTTCTGGTGCAAAGCAAAGAGTGACTCCTTCGGCGCATCTACTGGCGTGACGTTGCGCTGCTCTGCAAAGGCAAAGCGTTCAGCGGGTCCAAAAACATGTACATGGCTATCGCAGGCCTGGGCAGGGAGTCGCAGCGTTGGCCTTGCCGGACTAAGGCTATAGGTCAGCGCCGGAGGTAAAGAGATTGGATCATTCATGTGGTCAATTGTGGGGATTTGTAAGTGCCTTTAGTTCTGCTTTTAACAAATAGCAGATATTTGTAAAATGCATTAACTGACTCTCGTTCAAAGAAATGACAAACCATGGATCTGGCGCGTTTGCAATACTTCGTCGCCGTCGCTGAGGCAGGCAGCTTCAGTCGCGCTGCGGCGGCCCTCCATCTGTCACAGCCGGCGCTCAGTCGGCAGATTCTGTTGCTCGAGGAAGAAGTCGGGCAGAGGTTGTTCGACCGCACAGGTCGGGGAGTTGAAGCAACCGAATCAGGGTTGGCATTGCTGGAACACGCGCGCAACATCTTCGATTTGGCAGACAGGGCCCGCATCGATATGCGCGAACGTCAGCTGAATCCGCGAGGCAGACTAACCATTGGCTTGCCTCCGCGCGTTGCGCATGTGCTGACCGCAGATCTGGTAGAGCGGTTTCACGCGCTATTCCCCGAGGCGGCCATCACGGTAGTGGAAGATCTAAGCATCCGGCTGCGCGAGTGGCTTGTGGCGGGGCGTATTGATGTAGCCATCCTATTCGACCCACCAACCTCGCCACAATTGCATCACGAAACGCTGGTCCGCGAACCACTAGTTCTCATCAGCGCTCAGGTCCTGCCGCGTCGCATGCGCCTGGCAGATGTGGCTGAGCGCTCGCTGGTGATGCCAAGCGCCCCGAATGCCTTGCGCCAACTTCTTGAGCAAAACACCCGTCCCCGCAATGTGCCCTTGAGGCTGGTTGCGGAGGTCGACTCCGTACAGACTGTTCTTTCCTTGGTCGCGCGTGGTGTTGCTGACACCGTGCTTCCGCTCAGTGCAACAAAGGCATGGTCCTACACCAAACCACTCTACGTGGCCACCATTTATGCACCTGCCATACGTAATCAACTGGTTCTGGTGGTACCGACTGCTCGTCCGGCAACGCGTCTAAGCCGATTTGCCAGTCAGGCTCTGCGCGAGTTGGTGGCCACGCATTTCGCTAGCCCTATTTAGGCGGGATATCCAGGCCGCTTTTCTTCAATGCTTCAACGGCAGCGGGCGAGGAGAGGAAGTTGAAATTGCAGACATCTGAAGAAAATTGAATCTGCAGTGGCGCGCAAAACGCCTCCTCTAAAGGCGCCGACTGAGTCCCTTTGTAGCCACTACTTGCGTGAAAGCCGCATTAATGTACTTGCTGGAGTGGATCATGGACGAATCACTGCGTCGCACGGTCCATAAGGGGACTACCAAGATTGAACGACACCACAAATCCGCAAAGCACCTCGCCTTCGGTTTTGGCGGTCACCGTTCTTCCTCAAACACGCAGAAGTGCAACTCACGCTGTACCTGCGTCGTGTCGGCAGGCTGAAGAACCCGGGGCCCGAGCGTGTTCGCGTTGTCGAAGGCGACGTGCCGTACAGCACCGCCCTTGTAGCGGCCATGCGGGGGCAAGATGTGGTCTAAGCAGATATCCTATGCACGAAAGTCATTCACAAGAGAGGTGGCCGAGGTCGACTCCCTACAGACTGAATTTTCATTTGTAGCAAACAGGTTTGCTGGCACGGTACTTCCAGTGAGTGCAACTAAAGCGTGGACATACGCAAACCCCTCCCAGTGCCGCTACACGTGGGCCAACTCTCCGCACCCAATTGGTTCTTTTTGTCTTTACTGCTCACCTCGCAACACGCCTACGTCGATTTGCTAGTCATGCATTTCGCGAGATGGTCACTACAAATTTCTCCATAGCTACTTAGTCGGGATTTCCAGACCACTCTTCCTCAACGCATCAATTGAAATAGGTGAGGCAAGAAAGTTCAAGAAGCTTTCAGCAATATCCTTATATGCGGATTTTGAAGAAATTGCCGCCGAAACTACGCTGACTTTCTGCAGCTCGTCCGGCAATGGCCCGACGACGGCGACTTGCGGCTCCAGTCGCAATTCGCTGACTTGCTGAATACCAAGCTCAACATCTCCGTCGGCAATAGCGTCACCGACAAATTTTCTGCCCAGAATGACTTTGCTCTTGCCAGCCACCTCGTCTTCAATACCAAGCTTGTGTAACAGCACGTTGGAGACATAACTTCCGCTGGCCCCTTCCGAGTAACCGATGGATTTGGCATTCAAAAGTGTCTGACGCAGGGACGAAACCGTGGATATGTCGGGTAAATCGTGTCCAACCTTAACGCCTACCCCAATTTTGGAGATGGCAACGTCTCTTCGCTCAAGTCCGACAAAATATCCGTTGCGGATCAACTCATCCATACCCGAACTGACCATGATGAGTATGTCAAACCGTTCGCCATTTCGAATGCGAACCTGACTTGCCTCGGGTGAAGTACCGGAAGAAGGCCCCCAGGACATGAATATCTTGTGGCCCGTATTGCGCTCAAACTGATCGGATATTTCCGTAAAGGCACCTTTCAAAATGCCAGTAGTCAATATCCTCAATTCAACTGCCGATGCACCGCACGACAAGATAAGTATCCCAATTGCAACGACTGCTTTAGACACTTGTTTAAGAAAAGTTTTCATAGGTATAGAACGTGATTTTTGAAACGTTTCGACAAGAATAATTGTTCGTCGCTACACCCGTTCCAGGATGACGGCGATGCCCTGCCCCACGCCAATGCACATGGTGCAAAGTGCATACTTTCCGCCTGTTCGGTGCAACTGATTGATTGCAGTCATTGCCAGCCGAGCACCGGATGCACCGAGAGGATGTCCCAGCGCAATTGCGCCACCATTGGGGTTGACACGGGGGTCATCGTCGGCCAAACCTAGATTCCGAAGCACGGCTAAGCCTTGCGCCGCAAAAGCTTCGTTCAGTTCGATAACATCAAGATCCGCCAGAGACATTGCGGCCAATTCAAGCACTTTTCGTGTAGCTGGAGCCGGCCCGATTCCCATGATGCGAGGAGCCACACCTGCAGTGGCCATTGCAACAATGCGAGCGCGCGGCACCAATCCTTGGTGCCTGGCCGTGGCCTCGTTTGCCAACAACAATACGCAGGCGCCATCATTGACTCCGCTGGAATTGCCCGCAGTTACGGTGCCATCGGGGCGGACGACGCCTTTGAGCTTGGTCAGGACTTCCAGTGTTGTATCGCGCGGATGTTCATCCTTGTCCACAATGAGCGCGTCGCCCTTCTTCTGCGCAATCATGACGGGGGTGATCTCCATATCGAAAAAGCCGCTGCGTTGCGCAGCCAATGCCTTCTCCTGAGACGCCAGGGCCATTCGGTCTTGTGACGCGCGGTCTATGCCGAATTCGGTGGCGACATTTTCAGCCGTTTCTGGCATGGAGTCCACGCCATAGCGCTCTTTCATCTGCTGGTTGATGAAGCGCCATCCAATCGTGGTGTCCTGGATGCTGTTTACGCGGGAATAAGCACTCTCTGCTTTTGGCAATACAAAGGGTGCACGGCTCATGCTTTCTACGCCACCTGCGATCATGAGACTTGCTTCGCCGCTCTTGATCGCTCGCGCGGCGGTTCCCAGCGCGTCCAGGCCAGATCCGCACAGTCTGTTGACGGTTGAACCCGGCACCTCCAATGGCAAACCTGCAAGCAGCGCGCTCATGCGGGCCACGTTGCGGTTGTCTTCTCCAGCCTGGTTGGCACAACCATAGATCACATCGGTCACCGCCTGCCAATCTACTTGCCTATTGCGCTGCATGAGTGCTTTCAGAGGAATGGCACCGAGATCATCGGCACGCACGGATGACAGGGCGCCGCCGTAGCGACCAAATGGTGTGCGAATGGCGTCGCAAATGTAGGCATGGTTTGTCATGAAAACTTTCTGAGTGGGTTGCAATGAATGAACGATGGTTGCTTACCAGTCCAGTGCGGGAGCGCTCTCCAGTGCCCATAGGCGGGTCAGCAGGGTATGGGCGGCGGCACTCCCGATCACCGGCGAAGCCAGTTCGATCAGCTTGCCTTCAAGCTCATCGTCACTTAGCGGTTCCTCGGGGTCACCCTTGCGGTTGGGTTGAAGGTAATTCAACTTGCGGCCATCTGTGGTCTCGATTTCGATGCGCGCAGCCCGTCTGGCAGGGAATGCAGCATCCAGTTCCGGGTCCACTGCCACGGTCAATCGCTCCATCAGGGCACGGGTGGCCGGATCGTTCAGGCGTATGGGTTCGTAGGCCGCCAGGCGCACACTGCCGTGTACCAAGGCGGACGCCACCACATAGCTCAGACTGAACCGCGCTTCGTTCTCGGATGTCGGCCGCTCATAGCAGGCAATATCCAAAGCTGGTCGGTAGGTCGCCACATGCACCTTTGCCATATCCGATGTTGCCAGGGCATGTAGGCGCTGCAACGCCAGCGCACCATCGATGGCAGCGAAGGTATGGCCGCAACCGATGTGGTTCTTGAACGTCAGGCGCGTAATATGAAAATCGTGGCCCAGCGTTGCTCCGGCTTGTGTCCAGTCGGGGCCGGTACTCATCGCTTGCCCCAAACCGGTCTCGCCATCGAGCACATCCAGTGAGCCTGTCAGGCCAACGTGCGCCCATTTTGCGGCCAGCAGTCCGGCTTCGGCCGCTCGTCCCGCATGCAGGGGTTTGGACATCGAGTCCATGCGAAAGGCCTGTTGCAGACCCGCTGCGAATGTGGCCGAGGTGGCCAGGGCATGGGAAAACCCAGGGCCATCCAGGCCGAAGAGATTTCCTGCAGCGCAGGCAGCGCCAAAGGTGCCGACCGTTCCGGTACTGTGCCAATACTGATAGTGCCGTCTTCCCAAAGTCACGCCAATGCGTGTGGAAATCTCGTATCCCAGAACCACACTGCGTAGGAATTCCAGTCCAGTGGCCTGGCGATCCTGACCCGCGGCCAGGGCGGCAGCGATGGTGGCAGCGCCTGGGTGGTACATGGCTTCGCGAAAGCTGTCATCAACCTCCGCGGCATGCGCTGCCGTACCGTTGATCAATGCCGCCGTGCGTGCCGTTGCGTGCCGCCCAAGGGCCAGGCGTGCCCCACCATGGTCCAAGTCTTCCGTCAGCGAAGATTCCAGTATCTGCACGGGCGGTGACGCCAGACCAGGGTAGAGCGAGGCATACCAATCAATCACCGCCCGCTTGGCGTGATGCAGCACCTCCTCGGATAGCGGTTGATGACAGTATTGCTCCGCATATTCGGCGAACATTTGCGTTGCGTACATCAGTTGCTCTCCTTGTCCCAAAGGTGGCACACCTCACCACGTACAAACCCCGGACCGCTGATCTCGGCCAGCCAGTCAATGTCTTTCTCCAGGAGGTCCCGGCCACGCTCACGTGCCCAGAAGACTGCACCACCTTCCCAGCGAGGAAAGCCGTATCCATTGACCAGTACCACGTCCACGTCACTGGGCCGTTGTGCCACACCTTCACTTAACAACAGAGCCGCCTCATTCACCATCGCCAGCAGTGCGCGACGGCAGATTTCCTCTGCGCTCAGGTCACGACGCAGCAAGTTCTTGGCCGCACTTGCCGCATCGATGATGCGGTGCACGGCATCATCCACTTGCCGACCCTTCGCTCCACTTTCGTAACGGTAGTAGCCTGAGCCGGTCTTGCGTCCCAGGCGTCCGGCTTCACACAACTGATCCGGGATGTGGACATAGCGCGCCATCGGGTCTCGGTTGGCTGCCTGTGCCTGGCGCATTCGCAAGGCAATGTCCAGACCAGACATGTCTGCGACCGCAAAGGGTCCCATGGCAAAGCCAAATGCCTCCAAGGCAGAGTCCACCTGTTCCGGGTAGGCACCTTCTTCCAGCATGAACTCACACTGGCGGCGATAGGCTGAATAAATGCGGTTGCCGATAAATCCGAAGGCATTGGCAGTCACCACAGGCAGTTTGCGCAGGCGCTTGGCAAAGGCCAATCCTGTTGCCAAAGCATCGGGGGCAGTTGAACTGCCGCGCACCACTTCAAGTAGCCGCATGACGTTGGCGGGGCTGAAGAAGTGCAGACCGATCACGTCTCGTGCACGTGCAGTGGCAGTTGCGATGGCGTCCAGATCCAGGTACGACGTGTTGCTGGCCAACACCGCGCCCGGGCGCGCGTAGGCGTCGATCTTCCTGAAAACTTCCTGCTTGACCGTGATTTCCTCAAACACCGCCTCTATGACCAGATCCGCCTGTGTCAGGGTGGACCAATCGGTCGTTGGCAGCAGATGGGCTTCGCGTTCAGCGACTACGATCTCTTTCAATTTGCCCGCCTGAATGCGCCCTTTGTAGTATTCCTGAATGCGACCAACACCACGCTGCAGGGCGGCCTCGTCCTGCTCCAGCAGGGCTACCTGCAGACCTGAGTCAAGCGCGGCAATTGCGATACCCGAGCCCATGGTGCCCGCGCCAATCACTACTACCCTTTGCACATCGCGTGGAGCCACATTGACCAAAGCCGGCTGCTTGGCCGCATCGCGTTCGGCGAAAAACTGGTGTCTAAGTGCATGCGCATCCCGGGACACGCGCAACTGCTGAAATACAGATCGCTCTTGGACCAGTGCTTGGTCGATTGGCAGGTGTTCGGAAGCGCGAACGGCTTCAATGGCAGCACGTACGGCTGGTCTGTGCCTGCCAGCCTTGAGGGCGGCGCTGCAGGCCAATGCGACCTCGTTCTCATCAGAGGTTGGCACGGCCTGATCACGTAGGCGCGACTTGACTCCTGCCAATCCGCGCGCGTAAGCCACGGCCGAAGCACGCAGGTCACCCGTAACTTGCTGGTTGATCAATCCCAAGGCAAGCGCTTGTGGACAGGCCACCCGCTCGCCACTGCACACCATGTGGATCGCACGCACAACCCCCACGAGGCGCGGCAGCCTTTGGGTGCCACCTGCACCAGGAATGATGCCCAGGGTGACCTCTGGCAAGCCAATCACGGTGCCGGGACTTGCGACGCGGGCATCGCAGCCCAGCGCCAGTTCAAAGCCGCCGCCCAACGCAGCGCCGTGCAGCGCGGCGACCACCGGTTTGCCACAGTTTTCAATTGCTGCAATGACACTGGGAAGCTGCGGCTCCTCCAGCGGTTGTCCGAATTCGCGCAAGTCCGATCCGGCGATGAAGGTGCTGCCGGAACCGATGAGCACCGCTGACTGCAGGCGGTCATCAGCCTGGAGGCATTCTATTGCATCCAGCAGGCCGCGGCGGACATCTGCCGACCCTGCGTTGATAGGCGGGTTGTCAATCACCAGCACGGCTACATCGCCGTCCATTTGCATCTGCACTTTGGTCGTCATATCAACTCTCTGAATCTGCGCTGAACCAGTTCAGCAGCAAATGGTTTGTGATGTCGGCACGTTCATACTGGACCCAGTGCCCCGCGCCTTCAATGAGATGGGTTTTGCATCCTGGGAGCTGCTCGGCAATGGACTTGGAGAGGATCTTTGGTTCCGCCGTCACGTCGTGCTCCCCCCACGCCAGCAGTGCCGGCAAGCCGGTCCTGCGCAGTGTGTCCAACAGGCTGCCGCCCTGTGAAAGCTCTTTGCTGCGAAAGCGTGTGCGCAGGCAGGACTGGGTGTGGATGTGCACTGCCAAGGTATCGATGGCAGCCGCTTGGGTGTGCAGCATATGCACCGAAAGGTTGTGGCGCATGGTGTCTTCCAACATACCCGCGTTGACAGTTTGCGCATGCGCTTTCCAGTTGCGTAGTTCGCCACGTGGGCGTCGCCGTCCGGTGTGACCCGCCGGGCCCAACAGGGCAAGGCGACGAACCGAATGGTTCTGGGCCGCAATATGCGCTGCAACCAGGCCACCAAACGAAAAACCCGCCAGATCAACACGCGCTTGCGCGCCAATCAACTGGCTCATCGTGACAATCAATGGCTCCACCAGTGCGGACAATCCTTTGCCGTGTAATGGTGGAGCAGAGTCGCCATAGCCCGGCATATCGGGAATCCACACTGCATGGTGTGAGGCAAGGAATTCGATATTCCGAATCCAATGCAGCCAGCTTCCATGCCCACCATGCAGCAGAACCAGAGGGCTGCCTTCACCCAGTCCGCGCCAGCAGATTCGGTCACCCTTATGCTCGACATATTCGCGTCGGACCAAGCGGTCCAGGCGCGAGATACTTTCCACGATCGATGCGTCGTCTGCCAGCATGAATGTGCGCAACGCTAGTGCGCCAGTACGGCTACGCCGTCTGCAGCTCGAACGCCTTGCCCGGCGGGCAGCACAAAGACCGGGTTGATTTCGGCCACTTCCAGCCGGCCTCCCAGTTGGGCCGCCATTTGTGAAAATGCCACAATCGCGCCGACCAGCGCATCCACGTCGGCCAGAGGGCGACCACGAAAGCCGTTCAGCAGCGGCCATGTCTTGAGGGACTGAACCATGCCCAGAGCTTCTTCCCGGCTCAGCCCGCCGTGTGGTGGCAACAACCGCATCGTGGTGTCCTTGAAGAGTTCCGCCGTAACCCCACCCATACCCAGCAATATGGCCGTGCCCAATGGATCACGGTGCATGCCCAGAATCAGCTCCGTGCCGCCGGAAACCATTTCCTGAACCAGGAAACTGCGTGGCTCAATGCCAGCTTTGAGGCGAACTTCGTTGCGCATTTCGTTCAAGCGCGCACCGATTTGTTGTGATGGAACATTGACCGCAACACCGCCCACGTCACTCTTGTGCGTTATCTCGGAAGACAGAATCTTGAGTACCACGCGGCCATTCAGAGAGCTAGCTGCCAGTTGGGCCTCGGCTGCGCTGGTCACCACTATTTCCCGCGCACAGGGCACGCCAAAACGCATGAACAGTTGTTTGGCCTGTGCCTCATCGAGTGAGCCTGAGGGTAGGTCGTCGATGGACACCTGCCCGTTCGCGGCAGTTGGCGCCGGGGGTTCTTTCCAGCGTGCGCTTTGCAGCATGCCGGTCAGTGCAGTGGTGCAACTTTCAGCAGCTGCAAATGCGGGAACGCCACGTTGCGTCAACATGGCCGCCACTTCGGGTGCGTGGGGGCTGACGTAAGCAATGACCGGCTTGTCGCTACCGGGCAGACAGTCTTCTATGGCGCCCACCATGAGCTCTGGCATCGCCAGACTGGATGAGCCTACGATGATGGTCAGCGCGTCGTAGCTGGGGCTTTCCAGCAAAGCCCGAATGGCACCGCGCAGCAAATCAGGTTGCAGGCCAGCCAACGTAACGTCGATAGGATTGCGGTCCAGTGCGGCATGGTCACCGGTCTGCAGTGCGCGCAATCGCGCCGCGGTCTGTTCATCCGGTGCAGGTGTTTCGAAGTTGGATACGCCCAGGCTATCTGAAACCAAAGTCCCGGCGCCACCCGTCGAAGTGAGAATGGCCATGCGGTTGCCCCGCAATACCCGCCCTGTAGACAGCGCGGCGGGGATATCCAGCAGGTCACTGAACGATTGCGCGCGAATCACACCCACTTGATGGAACAAGGCGTCGTACATCCGGTCTGCGCCAGCAAGGGCACCAGTGTGTGAAACGGCTGCTTGCGCCCCTGCTTCGGAGCGGCCAATCTTGAAGGCAACGACGGGCTTGCCGGCGCGTGCAGCCTTGAGCGCTGCAGCACGGAACTTCTCCGGGTTGCGCACGCTTTCCACATACAGGGCAATCACCCTGGTTGCAGGATCGTCGGCCAGATAGTCCACGAAGTCAGCCAGGTCCAAATCGACCTCGTTGCTGGTAGAAATCAACTTGGACAAACCAATGCCACGCGGCGCAGCGCGCGACAGAAGTGCACCCAAGATCCCACCGCTTTGTGACACCACGCCAATGGAGCCGACAGGGAAATGGTCCATCTCGAGCGCACCGCTGGCTGACAATACGATGTTGTCGGTGAGATTCACCAATCCGATCGTGTTGGGTCCGAGAATGCGCATGGAACCTGCTGCCTCGATGAGTTGTGCCTGGCGGCGCATGCCGACCTCGCCCGTTTCGGAATAACCACTGGCCAGAACAATCGCGGCAGCTGTTCCCAGTTCGCCGAGTTCACGCACGGCGAGGTGGGCACGTTCGGCGCCGAGCAAAACGATCGCCACATCCGGCACTGCCGGCAAAGAAGCAATATCGGGGTAGCAGCACAGACCGCCAATCGATTCCACCTTGGGGTTTACCGGATAGATATCACCCGAAAAACCGTGCTTGCGCAAATAGGCAACCGGGCGACCGGCCGTTTTGTTGGCGTCCCCGGACGCGCCGATGACTGCCACACTGCGCGGCTGTATCAATCTCGCAATGGAGCTCACTGTATCAACCATGGATCTTCCCCTCTTCACTTTTTACGGCGCCTTTCTCCGCTGACTTGGCCAGGAAAGCCAACACGGAATTGCGGTGTTCGGTACTGGTGTAGCAAATGCCTTGCGCCTGACTGCCCTGCGCAAATACCTGCGAAGCTGACATTTCAAATGACTGGTTTAGGATGGTCTTCCCCAAAGCCAATGCGGTGGGCGATCCACTACCCAGTTCAGCCGCCCACGCCTGTGCATCGGCCACCAATGTCTCAGTATTGGCTTGCCGGTCTGCGATGCCCAATTTCAAGGCTTCGGCCGCGTCCACTTTGCGCCCGCTAAAGATCAGCTCTTTGGCCTTGGCCAGGCCTACGCGGCGTGGCAGGAAGTACATTCCTCCGCCATCGGGAATGATTCCACGGTGAATGTAGGACCATGTAAAGCTGGCGGCATCGCTTGCGATGACAAAGTCGCACGCCAGTGCCGTGTCTGCTCCCAACCCGGATGCCGCGCCATTTACCGCCGCAATGGTCGGCTTGGGCATGGTATGCAGCAACATCTGCGTGTGGTGCACGCGCTGCTGGCGATGCCAGCCATTGAATGCAATTTCACCGGTCGGGGCGTTCATTCGACGCTCCATTCCCGCCACATCGCCACCTGCGCAAAAGCCCTTCCCGTTGCCGGTGAGAACCAGGGCACGGATGGACTTTTCATTTGCAACACGTTCGAGCGCTTCGATGAATTGCGTACGCATGTCATCGCTCATCGCATTGCGCTTCTCCGGTCGATTGAGATAGATGGTGGCGATTCCGGAATGAATCTGCAGGTCAATCAAAGAGGGGGTCATTTGGTGCTTCCTTGTGTGTTTGCCGGTATCAGTCGGCGGTAATGTTTGCTGCCTTTACAACCTTGCGCCAGCGTGTCTCTTCGTTCTTGATGTAGCGATCAAACTCCTCAGGTGTGCCGCCCTCGACCACCAGGCCTTCGCTCTCCACTCGCTTCTTGAACGTGTCTGAAAGTACTGCTTTGCGCGCAGAGGCATTCAATCGGGCAATGACGGCAGGCGGTGTCCCGGCGGGTACGAGCAATCCGTACCAGCTGTCAGCCACGTAACCAGGTACTCCGCTTTCCGCAATCGTCGGAACTTTGGCAAGAAGCAGTGTCTGTGATCGCTCTGCCGTGGTGACCCCCAGTGCGCGCATGCGTCCACTTTCGATAAATGCACCTACCGCGGATGCAGTGGCAAACATCATGTCCACTTGGCCTCCCAGCAAGTCATTGAGTGCAGGGCCGGCACCCCGATAGGGGACATGGGTGATGTCAGTCTTGGTCAGGCTCTTGAATAGTTCTCCGGCGAGATGGGCCGAAGTGGCGGGACCCTGTGACGCAAATGACAACTTGCCCGGCTTGGCTTTGGCTGCAGCAATGACGTCCTGGACCGTCTTGAACGGGCTGTCCGCCTTGACCACCAGTACGTTGGGCGAGCGACCAACGAGCATCACAGTCGAGAATGCTCTTTCATGTACGTAGGGCAGCTTCGGTTGAATGCTGGGATTGACAGCGTGCGCCATGGTGGCCATGACAAGGGTGTATCCGTCGGGCGGACTCTTGGCAACAAAGTCAGTTCCGATGATGGTGCTGCCACCAGGTTTGTTGTCGATCAAGACGGGCTGTCCTAGATCCTGGGCCATCGCAATTCCCATTGTTCGTGCCACCAGGTCGGTACCACCGCCGGGCGCAAATGGAACAACAATACGCACTGGCTTCTCGGGGTACGCCGCGAAGACGGAAACGGAAGCAGCTGCTTGGATTGCTGTGGCCCAAGCAAGTGCACTGAAGCACTTGCGCAGTGTGGAAGTTAGACCGCTATGCATGAAATGTCTCCTAGTTTGAATAAGAACTACGAATCCGGGCTGAGTCTTCCCGTGGCGAGCCATCCAAGATGGGCCTGCCTGTCTACAAAGGGTATGGATACCGACTTACGGGGAATGTGAACTGATCGGTCTACGGCTTTTGGCGAAGAAGGTAAAGATCTGCCACACAACAAAGATGGCGATCAGGCTGAACAGAGTTCCGCTGATCGGGCGGGCCACGAATGCGCTGAAGTCTCCGCGACTGATCAGCAATGCACGGCGGAAATACTCTTCCAGCATGGGCCCCAGAATAAAGCCCAGCATCAACGGAGCTGCCTCCATACCCAAGCGCATGAACATATATCCCAGGAACCCAAAGAGCGCCGTGATGTAGATGTCGTCAACGTTGCCATTGATACTGAAAGTGCCTATGCAGCAGAAGAACAGAATTCCCGGGAACAGCACATTGAACGGAATCTTGAACACCGATAGCCAATAGCGCACCAAAGGCACGTTGAGAACAACCAGGAAGCAGTTGCCAATCCACATGCTGGCAACCAGTCCCCAGAATAAGTCGGGATGTTTGGAGATCATGTCCGGGCCTGGTTGTATTCCCTTGACGATGAAGGCCCCCATCATGAGTGCCATGACTGCATTCTCGGGAATGCCCATGGCCATGAGTGGAATGAAGCTTGTACGCGCTGCTGCCTCGTCTGCGGCGGCCTGACCTGCAACACCCTCGATAGCGCCATGACCGATCTCGTCTTTGTGTTTACTAAAGCGTTTATCCACTGCATAGGCGGCAAATTGGGCGATGACGGGCCCACCTCCAGGCAAGATGCCCAGAAAGGAGCCTATTGCGCTACCGCGCAACGCGCTGGGAATGATCCGCTTGAACTCAGGCCATGTTGGCATCAGCTTGATGGTGCCGTTGAACGGCGTGATGTTGCTGCCGTTGTCCAGATTCTTGACGACTTCGGCAATGCCAAAACAGCCCAGCGCAATGCTTATCAACCCGATGCCGTCTGCCAGAAAGGGCAGGTCCATCGTGAAGCGCGCAACGCCACTGTTCACATCGGTTCCCACGGTGCCAAGAAGTACGCCAATCAAGGTCATGGCGAGACCATTGAGCAGGCTCCCGGTCGTGACAAAGCTCACACAAAAGAAGCCGAACATCATCAAGGCGCAATAGTCTGCTGGACCGAACAGAAGTGCCACCTCGCCCAGCAGCGGGGCAAGCGTTGCCAGAACGACAATTGCAACGGTGCCACCGATGAAGCTAGAAATGCCTGCGGTGAATAGTGCCAGGCCTGTCTTGCCTTTGAGCGTCATTTGGTAGCCATCGATACACGCAACGATGCTGCTGGCGTGTGGGATCTTCATGGTGATGGCGCTCACGCTGTCACCATATTGCGCACCATAGTAGATGCCCGCCAACATGATGAGTGCCCCGTTGGTAGGGATTGAATAGGTCAGCGGCAATAGCAAGCTGATGGTGGACAAGGGCCCCAGGCCGGGCAATAGCCCTACCAAGGTTCCAACGATGCACCCGATGGCGCAGTACAGGAGGTTCTGAAGCGTCAGTGCACTTTCAAAACCGAATGCGAGGTTGTTGAGGATGTCCATCAGAGTAAGGGCAGATTGAGGCCAAGTGCGTTTTTAAATACAAAAGCAATGGCAATCAGGACGAGCGATATCTTGATATTCCGCGCTATTGAATAGGGTTTGCTGGCGTAGGAGCTGCAGAACACCAGGAAAACAACACCAGCCAGCATGTTGACGTATTGGGACAGTAGTCCGAAGCCGCACAGACTCAGCAAAATGAGAGCGATGTTTCTGACGCTGTAGCTAATGGGCACCGGGGTTACAAAGCGTGACCGCGCAACCGTGACAATGCCAATCAAGAAGACTAGGCAACTTACCAGCAGCGGAAAGAGCGCAGGTCCGGCTCTGCCGAATTCACCAACCTTATATTTCAAAGATGCGAGGCCAAATGTCAGGGCTATCGCCATGATGCATAGGCCTCGCACAAAATTCAGATTTTTCATACGCTACCAATGGTGCCGTAGGCGCTACCAGAACATGCCAGTGGGAGCATGGTTGGAAACGGCAAAAAATGCAGCAAAATTGCATGGGAAGTCACAGATATGTCTCCTATTTGTAGTGGCTTTTAGTCTATAGACCGGTCTTGAAGTACGATACGTGCCATTTCCACCAGATGGAAATGAAATCACCAGAGATACAAGGGAAAACCCTTACTTTTCATGACGCAGTCCACAAATCGTTCGTTGGAGCGGGGTGTTGAAATCCTTCGCTCGTTCAGGCCTGGTGCTGACTTGCTTGGCAACGGAGACCTGTCCGAGAGGACGGGCCTTGCACGCGCAACGGTGAGTCGATTGACGCAAACGTTGGTTGCTGCTGGCCTACTGGAACATGACCAGCAAAAGCGAGCCTACCGACTCGCCGCGCCGATACTCAGTCTTGCTCATGCCATGCGCTCAGGTTCACCCGTGCTGCAGGCTGTAGCGCCCTTGATGAGGCAGCTCGCCGAGAAGCTGAAGATCAATGTGGGTCTGGCCGTGGCCGACCGCGATGAGATGGTTTACCTTGAATCGGTGCGATACAACCGCAAGGTCTCGCTGCGCAATGTGGTTGCCGGACAGCGCGTCCCAATTGAGTTGACATCCTTGGGGCGCGCCTGGCTGGCTGCTGCAACAGATGCGCAACGCCAAGCGATGCTCCTGGAATTCAAGACGCGGCGTGTCGGTCATTGGCGCGCACTGGAGCGTGAAATAGAGGCCGCCATCCAAAGCGTTCGATCGCAAGGATTTTGTGCTGCATCCTGGCAACCTGAAGTAGTGGCATTGGCAACACCGATCGTTGTGAAGAATCACCCCATATACGTATTGAATACCAGCGTCACCACGCAATCTTCTGTGGCAGAAGTAGTGGCTGAACTGCGACAACCGTTGATGAATCTCGCCTCCCAAGTTCGCGACAGTTTGATTAGCCGGTAGTGCTGTGGGCAGGCGCCGGGGTCTTGATTGTCCTGATGTTTGCCATACAGAAACCATCCGAGTGTCGATGCAATGTGCTGTGGTGTGCGTGCTGGCCGTCTACCAGGCATTCGGCCTGCAGGCGGGTACACACCGAATCACCCGGATTGAGATTCCCCTTGAACACCATCTCGCGATTCAACTCATACTTCACGCCAAGCTGAAGCTGCAGTGTTTTCCGGTGCTCCCACTCGGCGCGGTCCGCGATCGATTGAAATGACGAAAAATACAGCAATGCCGCACCATTGAAGTCGTTGTTTGGGCACGGTGTGAAAGTGGACTCGAGCACTTCGTCTTCCATTTCACCAAAGCCCGGAGGCGAAGATGCTCCACGGAGCGAGCGCGCAAGCTGTACAAACTGTTCCGTCTCGCCCGTCAGTTGGGATGAAACGAATACTTGACTTGATCGATCCATGGAAGCGCGGGCGACTCCCTTGTTGTCTCCATTGGAATCGCGACGTACAAATGCCGAAAGCATTTGGACAAGCGCAACCCGGCTTCCATCTAACAGGACTTCATGCCGGCTGTAGTCCTGTGTCCTGCCCACTTCGGTATGGCTGGTGACCATGATAAAGCGGTCGTTCTCCTGAATTTTGTAAAGCCTGGCTCCGCTGATGCGGATGAAAGTGAAGGCGGCGTACACCTTGCGCCCAAGGCTGTCATAGAAATCCGGTAGCAACTGGCCTTGCTGTTCGGCCATCGCCAGCCAGTGGCGGTGGCCGCACTCCTTGAGTAGCCAGTTTTCAGATAGGCCATTCCAACAAAGATGGGGCATACCAGCCACTATGTGGCTGATGCGCGTTGGCTCGGTGAGGTCCCTCTTCATGACAGCAACAGGTCTTCAACTTTGCTGCTACTGTGTCGAGGCGTATTGCCGTCATGCGCCTCGATTTGTTCGGCCATGTAGAGCGCGTCGCGTGCAATGCCGGAGAACCGGCCGGATCCCCAGGTGTAGAGCCACGGCAGGCCCAGGAAATACACGCCTGGCACACCTGTAACGCCACGCACATGGCTTGGCTGCATGCGTCCGTTGAATACGGGCACATCCAGCCAGCTAAAGTCGGGTTGGAAACCAATGCACCAAATAACGCTTGAGATGCCGGCGCTGCGTATATTCAGGCTCAACCGCTCTTCGGTTGGGCTCCAGGGCGCAACATATGTCTCTCCGGCGGGGGCATCTATGCCATGCTGCGCAATGTACTTGTCTATGGACGCATTGATTCCGTTGTATATGCGATCGGCGTGATCCAGGTTGGCCGCCAGATCTCCCTCAAATTGCAAGTCTTCGCCGTCCAGGTCTTTGAGCAAGCCATACAGCTCCATACCTTCGGTGGCAAATTTGCGCAGATCTATGTCACGACCTCCATCACGTCCGGTGACATAGTGATTGGTGTTGTCACGGACGCCTTCGCGCAGAGGATGCTCATGCACCGGCATATCGTAGTAGCCCATATCAGCCAGCCAGTCCACCACGTCCTTGCCGCGGTAGAAACGTGCGCAACGCGGCGCATTGCCTGTTGCCAAGACGACCTTGCGCCCAGCCAAGTGCAAATCCTCGGCAATTTGTGCGCCGGACTGGCCACAACCTACCACCAGCACCGCACCTTCGGGAAGTTCCGCCGGGTTGCGGTATTGCTCGGAGTGAAGTTGGACGATGTCTTTGGGAATGCGCTCCGCCATACGCGGAATGATGGGCTGGTGGTAGCCACCTGAAGCCACCACGACCTGATCAGCCGAGAATGTACCCTCCGTTGTCTTAACTTCGAATCCGTGACTGCCATTGCGTGAAACATGCTGAACTGCGACGCCTTCCAGCATGGGGGCGTTGACATGTTTCTTAAAGCCTTCCAAGTAACTCAGGATTTCATCCTTCTTCATGAAACCATGAGGGTCGTCTCCGTTGTAAGGCCAGCCGGGAAGTGCACATTGCCAGTTCGGAGTCACCAGGCTGAAGGCATCCCAGCGCTGGCTGCGCCAAGCGTGCATGGAGCTCTTTTTCTCAATGACAAGGTGGTCAATGCTGCGCTGTTGCAAATAGTAGCTCAGTGACAGGCCTGCCTGACCACCGCCGACAATGACAACGCCGTGGTGTGGGATGGGTTTGGATGTGGGCATGGGAACTCCTTGGATATAGCTGGAAACTTGTTGGGTAGCGGTGTGGATTACTCGTGAAAGGCAAGTACATGGACTTGCGCATTGGCACTGGATTCAAACTGTGCCGCCTGCCTCTCGATGTGTTGCAACTGGTCCATTGCGGAGGAGCAGGCAAAGCCATATTTGGCTCGCACCCGGTCAGATGCGATGTTCAACGCCTCCCTGGCCTTGGCAACAAATTGGTCTAACGGATAGCTCTGCCCTGGCTGGAAGTAGTCCTTGATGATCAGCGAGGGTGAATAGCAATGGCTTTGCGTGGCGTCTGGCCAACGGACGTCAAAATGCATTTCGGGCATGGTGTGCTCCTGTATATGTTGGCTGAAAGGGTGCGCAGAGCTTTCTTTGCCCAAGGTATGCGCGGTATAGATCGGCGTGGTGGAGGGCACTGGCCGTCCAACTGAAGCGCCTGCATACTTCGGGTGTATGCCTCAAGTGCTTTTTCCACACGGGGTCCATCGCCGCCTGCATTGCCGAAGCAATGGATGTGGCATCCTGCGGGTCGGCCCAGCAGCAATCTGCTTCCCCTAGGTACTCCGTAAAGGGTTGCATGCGGGAAACCACGACGGGTGTGCCGCACGCCAGCGCTTCCAGAACAACCAGACCAAATCCCTCACGCAGAGAAGGCATCAACAGTACATCGGCCGAGCGGAACAGTGCCGGCATGTCTGCGTCGGACAATGCGCCTGTGACAACTACGTCACCCCCTGTGGAGCGCGTCTGCGGATTCAACCCGAAACGCGTCGCTTCGCTGTAGAACGCCCGCGAATAGCCGCTGTGGTCCAACAGGCTGGAGCCGCCCGCAATCAGCAGTTGTGCCATGGGATGCCTCGCGCGCAACTGGGCGAATGCTTGCAGGATGCGTACCGAGTTCTTTCTCTCTTCCACACCACCCACAGCCAGATACACCGGTGCATCCACACCACCACGCAGCCCGAGACGTGCCCTCAACGCAGCGTCTGTGTGATCCGGTATGGCGGTATATCGATCCAGGTCAACGCCATTGCGAACCAGCAGAGGGCGTAGCGCGTGATCGCGTTGCAAGGCTTCACACCATAATTTGCTTACGCAAAAAACCTGCTGAGCCATGCGCATGCCACGCTCTTGCCACTCCATGAGCTGGCTATCGTCAAAATCGTCCAAATGATGAACAGTACGCACAAACCCGTCAATCAATCCCTGCAATTGCAGGTTGGCCAGTGCGTTTGCGCCTATGGGGTCCTGCGCGTGAAATACATCGAATTGCTCGCTCAGCAGCAAGTGCTTTATGTGGCACTCAAATGCGTCCATGCGCGATGAAACCATCCCCACCATGCCGTCTCCGTTTGGCGCTATGGGCACCAATTGCAATCGACAGGGCAGAGGCCGGAACATGCGTTGGCCCGCCATCGCGGGCGCAAAGACCGTTACTGCATGCCCTGCACGGTGCAGGGCGGACGCCAGTTCAAGGGTATGCACCACCCCTCCCCTTGGATTGACAGAATGCGTGAGCAGTGCAATCTTCAAAGGCCATGCGGTGCAATCCGTGTGCATCCTGTCGTCACACAAGCTACGCATGTTCCAATTCACCAGGTGCCAAAATGAACGGTTGAGTCTGCACATTCCACAGCTGGGTGGATTCGCCACCTTGCCTCAGCCATACTTCTGGTGAGGCGCTGACAGCACCTATATCCGCGCAATGGATGCCACGCGCATGAAAGCGTGCCAGTACCGTGTCGACATGCTGCACATCTACGCTGAGTATGAAGCCATAGCTTGGGAACGACTGAAGCCAGCGCAGCAATGGAATCTCATCTGGACAGGGGATGTCATCCACCTGGATTACGGCACCCACCTTGGAGCATTCCAGCAGCATCAGGGCCGTGCCAATCGCCCCGGCCATGCTGATGTCCTTCGCCGCCGCACACAGGCCCTCTTCCGCCAGCGAGGGCAGCACCTCCAGATCACCCCGCAAACGTTCAGGCGTTGCATGTGTGGAAGCGTTCCAGTAGGGATGTGGATCCTGATACTTGCCACGAAGGTCCACGGCCATGAGCAGACGTTGCCCGGGGCGTGCATCAAAGCTAGTGAGCAACTTTTTTGCGCGGCCGACAATGGCCACTGCCAGCTGGCTGCGTTGACTCTGGTGATTGGTATGGCCTCCCACGATGGGAACGCCGTAGCGATTGGATGCGTCCGCCATGCCTTTCAATACCGGTGCACTTTCACCTGCGCCGTGACTCCAGATCGCGTCCACGACGGCCAGCGGGCGCCCGCCCATGGCGTAGATGTCGCTCACGTTGACCATGATTCCGCAGTAGCCGGCGAACCAGGGCATGGATTCGACAAAGTCCTCTACGAATCCTTCCATGGCAAACAGCAGATAGCCGTCGCCATCCGGTATGGCAGCACAGTCATCCCCTATCGCTACCCCGCTGGGGGCAGAAAGGCTTCGCTGCAATACGGACATGGCATCACTGATGTCGCGCTTGTGGACAAATCCACGCCCGGCTCGCAGGGCCTCCGCGAGGACTTGCAATGTCATGGGGCACTCCGGCCGGGAACGGCAAAACCCTGGATCGGGTCATAGCAGGGAGGGTAGTGCTCCAAGTCCGCCTGCATCAAGTCATGCGGGCGTCCATGCAAGATTTGGTTGTGGAGGACTTGCCAGTGGAGGCGCTCAAAAAGTGGCGTGTTCTGGCTTTGCACATGGGCCAGGAAGATCTGGCAACCCCGGGCACGAGCGCTGCTGACAGCCAGTTGGATCAGTGTCGCGCCCAGGCGCCCGTGACGTCGGAACGCCAAGTCCACGGCCAGGCGTGAGCCCCACCAGATTCCGGGTTCACTGCTATGAATGCGCACCGTTCCCACTACCTGGTCAGGCATGGCACCCAGATAGGAAAGCGCTACCAACGTTTGCGCCTGACTATCGATGCTGTCTGAGTCGTCGTTTTCAAATACACCTTGTTCGGCGCAAAAGACATCACGGCGAAGTTGACGGGCCTGGGCGATTTCCCAGGCAGAGTCGGCCCACTTCACCCTGAAGGTGGAAGGGGTGTAGTTCAGCGGAAGGTCACAAAGCAGTTCAGTGGTCAGCATATTCGCTCCCGTTTTAGGCTTCAGCCATTTCAAACTTGGAGAGGGATGAGCATGCCCCGCATTTGCCGCAACCGGCTTTGATATCGGATGACCGCATGCCCATGCTGGTGACCAAGGCGCCCAATGGGCGCAACAGGGACTGCATGAATTCAGGTGATGGTGCAGGATGGTCTTCCAATGGGGTGCCACTGATCGGCACAAAGGGCACAACAAAGGGATAGACACCCAACCCAAGCAACTTCTCCGATATCTCCAGAATACTTTCCGGTGTGTCACCAAGTCCTGCCAGGATGAAAGTGCTTACCTGCCCATGGCCAAAGACGCGCACAGCCGCTTCAAAGGCCTGCATGTAGCGGCTGATCGGAACCTGGGCCTTGCCTGGCATGATGCGCTCCCGCAATTCGGGGGTGACTACTTCCAAGTGCATGCCCAGGGTATCAATCCCTGCATCGCGCATGCGCTGAAACCAGCGATCATCGTCTGGTGGCTCGCATTGCGCCTGCAGCGGCAAATCAACCGCTGCGCGTATGGCATATGCACTCTCACACAATACACTGGCGCCTCGATCGGTGGCATTTGGTGTGCCAGTCGTCATCACCATGTGCTTGACTCCATCCAAACGCACTGCCGCCTCTGCCACCTCGGCCAACTGGGCAGGCGTCTTATGGGCAATGGTGCGACCAGCCGCGAGCGACTGTCCTATTGCGCAGAACTGACATGTTTTCTTGCGGCTCTCGTAGCGAATGCAGTTTTGCAGCACCGTGGTGGCCAGCACATCGGATCCGTGCAAGGTGGCAATGTGCGAATAGGGTATGCCTTCGGCAGTCTTCAGACCGTAGAAATTCGGCGACTTGGGAAACGCAATGGTGGCAATGGGAATCGTGCCGCGCATCAAGGCACTACGGCCCTGTGCGTCCGGCGCCTGTGCCACAAACGGGGAACTCCAGGCACTGGACGTATGCACCGGCACCATGATGGTATGGCCGTCCACAATGACTGCTTTGTGGTCGGATGGGCCCGCACCGCCTTTGCGGCTTGCTGCGCCAGTGTGTTGGGCGCTTGGGTCAGCCAGCCGCATTCCCAGCGACTGCAACTCCGTCATGAGCTGCTTGTTCATGGTGGGTGGCATGGGCATTGATGTTGACATGGTCTTGACTCCATTGGGTGGCGGTTGGAATGGACAGCTGACGGTGCATGGTCTGCGCTGCAGTTGCATTGATGTGCAAACTCAGCAACTCTGGGCGTGCGTAATGGCCGACTGAGTCCATCATGCGTTTGCGCTTGGTAATCAAGGCCATGTCCAGATCGGCAACCACCATGCCCTCCCCTTCGGTCAGGGGCGCCGCCAAATGTTTGCCTTCGGGTGAAACGATGGCTGTGTGGCAGCCGCCGCGCAAGGCCTTTTGCAGTCCTGTGTCGGGTGTGATGGACGTGATCTGATCGTCGCTCAACCAGCCTGTTGCATTCACCACGAAGCAGCCGGATTCCAGTGCGTGGTGACGAATGGTGACTTCCATTTGCTCTGCAAAGATGGGCCCCACCAGCGAACCGGGAAATTGCGCGCAATGGATTTCTTCATGCTGCGCCATGAGACTGTAGCGTGCCAGCGGGTTGTAGTGCTCCCAGCAGGCCAGGGCACCTACGCGACCAACCGCAGTAGAAACCACCTGCAAACCGGAGGCGTCGCCCATGCCCCAAATCATGCGTTCGTGGTAGGTGGGGGTAATTTTGCGACGCTTGAGCAGCAGTGTGCCATCGGCATCAAAGACCAATTGGGTGTTGTACAAGCTGCCATGGTCGCGTTCGTTCACGCCCATAACCACAACGATTCCATGGGTACGGGCATGACTGGCAATGGTAGCGGTTTCAACTCCGGGGATCACCACGGCGCGTTCATATAGCTGCAGATGAGACGGTCCCTGCTGCACGGGTGGCTGCACAAAGGAAAAGTACGGGTAGTACGGCATAAAGGTCTCCGGAAAGACCATCATCTGCACACCCTTGCGAGCAGCCGTATCGATGGCTTCGCACACCTTCTCCAGGGTGCCCTGGGGGCGTTCCAAATCAGGTGCGATTTGGACTGCTGCAGCTCGGACGGTTTTGGGCGTGGTTGCCATCGATGTTGCTCCGTGCGGCTCTTACAGGGTCCAGGTGTCCAGAATGAAAGCGTTGGCCTTGCGGTGAATCAACACGATGTCGAGCACGTCCAGCGGATTGATGGGTGTGATGCCAGGAATCAGCGCGCCTTCCCCGTGCCCGTACAACGCTTGCAATGCGAATCGGCAGCAGTAGACCTTGCCACCTTCGGCCAAGAACTTGGTAATCTGATTGTTGAAGTTCTGGTGACCGGGGAAGGCCTCATCGCCCAGCTTAGGAAAACCGCGCTGCACGCCGAGGGTGACACCTGGGCCGTACAGGAGAATCGATGTCTCGAAACCCTTGCGCTGCAGACGCGTTGCTTGCAGCAGGTTTACAAAGCCAATGGAACCTTCGAAGGCTACGGTGTGGAATGTCACCAGGGCCTTCTCTCCTGGATCTGCCTTTACATCTTCGAACAGTTTCTCTTCGTAGTCGACCAGAAAGTCGCCTTTGACATTTGCGGGCTTGGTAACTTTGGGCATGGCATTACTCCATAAAAAGTGAGTGAATAAGAGGAATCGCCCACTCTCTTTTGCACGCTCCGTGCCCGGTCAAACAGGTACAAATGCAATCAATAGCCAATCAAGCAATGCAGATGCGGCTGTGGAACTGAATCAAGTTTTAGAGAGGCTTCAAACACCGCCATTCCCGTTGCAAAAGCAGTGGTCTCCGCACTGATTTGTCGCGCTTTGCATGCGATCAATGCACCCGATAAACTGGGCGCATGCACCTGCTTGATGCGCATCAATTCAACATACGCGGCATGAAATCTGCGTGTTGTTGCTTGTGATGATTGCATTCAAATGCAATCAATGCATGCGATCAACCAACGGAGGCAGCGAGTGATCAAGATACCTACGCATTGGGCCAGGAAGCTTCAGAAAAGCGACAAGCCGGCTTACCTGCTTATGGCTGACCTGATTGCCGATGACATACGCACGGGGCGACTGGCCGCACGGGATCGCTTGCCCACCCTGCGTGAGTTGGCCAACGAACTGCAATTGAACTACACCACCGTCGCACGCGGCTACAGTGAGGCACGCAAGCGTGGCTTGATTGACTCCCATCCTGGCATGGGTACCTATGTGCGTGGCGGCAGCCCCAGTGTTCGGTTGCGTGGAGGCAGTGCGGCAGAGATGACCATGAACTTGCCGCCAGAGCCCATTGATGCCTCACTTCTTGCCCATCTGCACGACAGCGCCGCAGGTGTCATGGCACGTGCCGATATCTTCGATTTGCTGCGTTACCAGGATTTTGGAGGGCGCCCACGCGACAAGGCGCTAGGTGCACATTGGTTGAGGCCCCACGTGCCAAACTGCCAGACTGAGCGCGTCTTGATTGCCCCAGGGATTCACAGCGTGCTATTGGCCTTGATATCCATGCTGGCAAGGCCAGGCGAGCTGATATGTGTGGAATCACTGACCTACCCAGGCCTTAAGGCTATCGCCTCGCAACTGGGGGTTCATTTGCACCCGCTTCCCATGGATGACGATGGCCCGTTGGCCGAATCGTTTGAGCATGCCTGCAAAACATTGCACCCCAAAGCTCTGTATTGCAATCCCACCTTGCTCAACCCGACCACCGCAATCATCAGTCGGTCGCGTCGCGAGGCGCTTGCTGATGTGGCGTTGCGCTTCTCTGTTCCCATCATTGAAGACGATGCGTACGGTATGTTGCCGCTGCAAAAGCCACCGTCACTTGCCACGCTTGCGCCAGACTTGACCTATTACATCAGCGGCTTTTCCAAGTGTTTTGGTGCTGGTTTGCGTAGCGCCTTCGTTGCCTCGCCCAATGAGCGGCTTTCCCAACGTCTGGCCGGAGCCCTCCGGGCGACGACAGTAATGGCGTCCCCATTTACCAATGCGCTTACCACGCACTGGATTGAAGATGGAACTGCTGACCGAATGCTTTCGGCGGTACGTGATGAATGTGCAAATCGGCAGGCCTTGGTCAATCGTCTGCTGGCTGACTACAACATACAAGGCCACCCGCAAGCCTTCCATTTCTGGTTACATCTGCACAGCAAATGGGAGGCGATGGACTTTGCGAATCACTTGCGCTCTCAGGGTGTGGCCGTAGTTGCCAGTGCCGCCTTTTCCACGGATGCAGATCCGCCCAACGCGGTACGAATTTGCCTCGGTGGCCCCACCACACTGGATGAATGCGAACGCGGGATGCAACTGGTTGCAAATGCACTGAAATACCCTACAAATCAGCACATCTCCACACTATAAGGAATGTCGCACCTATCCCGAAATGTGCGCTGTATTCCACACATTGATAAATGGTTCAAAGATGAGGAAAACTGTGCATTTGGGGTTAGTTCACCAATGACCGCAACTAGGAAGGGTAACTGCAATGGCTGCCTTGGCTAGCCGAACAGGCGACTCTACATCCGGAGTCGACCAATTCAGTTGAAAAACTCGATTTGAGGCCAATCCACACGAGCAAAGCCGACTCTTGAGTTTGATGCGGCAGTCACAAATTCCCGTTTTGTACGTGCTTTACCGCGTATAACGTCACAGTGAGCATCGTCTACAGGTCGGCTGCTCACCTGCAGTTGCAGTGCAGGCATAAGCTAGACAGAAATTTAAGAGGCATGGGACATGGATGGGCAAGCAATCTTTCGTGACCGCCCCACGGGTGATGCATGGGGCGCACTGGATGAAAACGCAAAACGCATGTGGGCGCGGATGCTGATTGCCCGTGTACTTAATGATTTTTCGGCCAATGGGGTAGAACCGGATGATTGGGAATCTTCCATGCTGACAAACGCAATAGCAGCACTAAGGATGAGGTCTTACACACTTGCAATCAACGGAGTTGGACGGGCGCTCACCCCCATATCTCAGAGGGGCTCCGAATTGATGCTCGATAGGCTCACGGTCACTCAGTTGCGACTGACATTCCAAGCGGCTGCCTTTAAAAGCGCCATCTAGGAGATGGTGCCCGGGTGCCAGAGATTGTTGCCAAAGTGGGGCTGATGTCTCATGATGCCAGTGGGCCGTTAAAAGGAGGGTGTACAGGATTTTGTGTAAATGGACAATCCACCGCGAGCGCGAGCCCGCATGTACTTAAACACAATGATACCCAAGAAACACGACGTTCCCGAAGAACTCCTGACCAGCCTGCTGGCCGACTACAAGAAACCTGAAGACCTGGTTCGCGAGAACGGCCTGCTCAAGCAGCTCACCAAGCGGCTGGTCGAGAAGGCCCTGCAAGCCGAACTCACCGGACACCTCGGGCACGATCGCCAAGCGGCAGTGGCCAACGCCAGTGGCAACACCCCCAATGGCAAAAGCCGTAAAATCCTCGGGGCGAGTTTGGCGAACTCCCCATTGATGTGCCCGGCGACCGTAAGGGCAGCTTCGAGCCCCAAATTATCCCCAAGCACCAGACCCGCTGGAGCGGCTTTGACGACAAGATACATCTCCCTGTATGCCCGATGCATGACGGTGCGCGAGATCCAAAGCCATCTGCAGGAGATGTATGGTACCGAAGTTTCACCCCGCCTGATCTCATCGGTCACTGATGCTGTGGCCGATGAAGTCAAGGCATGCCAGGCACGCCCGCTGAGGGCCATCTACCCCAGTCTACCTGGACTGCATCCATGTGAAGGTGCGTGACGGGCTATGCGCGTGAAGGCCGTGTACCTAGCCATCGGCGTGGCAATGAATGGCGAGAAGGAAGTCCTGGGCCTATGGCTGGCCCAGAGCAAAGGGGCCAAGTTCTGGCTGCAGGTGGTCACTGAACTGCGCAACTGCGGTGTGCAGGACATCTTCAACGCCTGCGTCGATGGACTCAAGGGCTTCTCCGATGCCATCAAGGCGGTGTTCCCGAAGGCCGTGGTGCAGCTGTGCATCGTGCACATGGTGCACCACAGCCTGAACTACGTGTCTTGGAAGCGCAGGAAGGAAGTGGCAGCCGATCTGGGCTGCATCTACACCGCAGCCGCGGCCGAGGAGGCCGAGTTGATGCTGGGTGAATTCGAGGCCAAATGGGATGGCCAGTACCTGGCCATTGGCCAGTCCTGGCGCAGGAACTGGAGTCGCTTGACGCCGTTCTTCGATTACCCGCCAGAGATCTGGAAGGTCATCTACACGACCAATGCCATAGAATCGGTGAACATGAGTCTGCGCAAGCTGACCAAGAACCGGGGATCATTCCCCAGCGATGAGGCGCTGACCAAGCTGTTCTATCTGGCCTTGCGCAACATCAGTCAGAAATGGACCATGCCCATCCGGGATTGGAAGGCCGCTCTGACTCGATTTACCATTCAGTTCGGAGATCGACTCTCCGTCAATTGAAGTCCGACCCGTTTACACAAAAATTCGGACACCCTCGTTAAAGCTCACGCGTCCACCTCCCTGGCGCGGCCATAGCCATATGGATTTAGCCCAGCCCTTTCGCTGGGCTTCTTTTTCTTGCATTGGCAAGTCCGCCGTACTCGACTACAGTTCGTTTACATATAAGCACTTAGTACGGAAAGCACCTGTTAAAAGGCAATGTGCGATCAATGATGAATCTCGCCACTAAGGTTCGCTATATTTTGGATAGTTGATAGCATTGTGATTGGGTACAGGGGCTGATCAATAGAATCTGGTCAGGTAATAAAAATGGAAATTTGGAAACTCGAGGCGTCCCAAGCCGGAATTCGGTCGACGCGGTGCTCGGTGGAAGTTGAGTTGGGGAGGATTCTGGCATCGGATTTCACCGAGTAGATCTAGTGAGATTTGCGAGCGGTTGAGTCGTCGCAGCGCCACAAGCAGCCTAGGTCCTGATTGAAATTTGCCCCGCTTGGTTTCGGTCATTTTCGGTGACGATCATTTATGCAGTTCCCAAATGTTTACAAGCATTCCCTGCTGTAGCGAGGCGGCGATTTCTTGTTTACTCAAAGTGCCGGTCGCGCTTTCGCAGCAGCGACAGCGGCTTGGTAACCGTAGATCAAGGTTTCCAGCGCGGCGAACTGCTTTCGCAGCCGCTCTATCTGATGATCGGTCTCGCCCAGGGCCACACGCTGGAACACGATGCCGTCGATCGCCGCAACGACTAGCTCGATCAAAGCGGTGTCCAAAGGCGCCTTCGATGCGCGCAGGATCTTGCGCGTGAGCTGCCGGTACGACTGCTGCTGCTCGGCCAGGAAAGTGGCCAGCCAAGCGTTGAAACGTCCGCCCATGAAGACTTCAACGGTAAAGGCTGTCATCTCCGGTTGCTCAAGAATGAACGCTCGCAACGACGCCAGATAACCCCCCACGTTATCAAACTCACTTAACGCTTGTTGCGAAAGCTCCACGCAGTGATTCAGAGCCGTTTCAAGCACGCGCTCGATCGTGCCGAAGTGATGCTGCAAGACACCCGTAGTTACGCCGGCCTCGACGGCCAGAGCACGGTAGGTGAGTTTGGTCAGCCCTTCCCTAGCTACCAGACGGATAGCAGCCATAATCATCGCATCCCGCCCCGTCCCGTAGGCTGGACGAGGGCGAGCCTTCTTCGGGGCCGCGCCTAGTTTCGCGGCCGATTGGGGTGACTTGGAAGGGGTCAGGCGTTCGGCTATTTTGCTCATCAGGGCATTGTAGCCAGCGGGATTTCGCAGCTCAGAAGCTGGCACCCTGAATGCGTTTCGACTCCCGTGTCAACAGAAGCACGCTGCCATCGCGCGTCATTCCTACGGCGTTCATCCGCTTCTGAAGTGCCACGGGACGCTGTCGGAGCGATGCGCCCCGTCCTTGGACACCAGCAGTTCGCCCTCACTCGTGACGGCGATCACGTGTGCTGCCCTGCCCACACCCGTTAGAGCGGCCGCGTCCAGACGGCTAACCACCGGCATGCGGATGCAATGGTCAAGGACGATGCCAGAGATGCGGATCGACACCAGCTAGCAGCGCTCAGAGAATTTCAGAAGCGCGCGGGCCATCCGCTAGTTCTCCGGCTTCGTCCAGCACCTGACAGACGACAGTTGTGGCGTCCGCGATTGCCAGGGTCGCGAGTTCGAAGGCTGCCTCGGCGAGACTTGCATGGGTCTTCGGTGGACCACGCGGAACGAGCGGGAAATATGTCCCGGCTGGATCAGAACACCTAGTCCTGCGGTCTTGTTCGTGGCGGTTGCGATGGTACATGTACGATCGGCGGCGGAGATGCTGGTGCTCACTCCAGTACGCGCCTTGATTGAGACACAGAAACTTCCACCAATACTAGGCGGATAAGGCCTCTCGCGTGCAAGGCCATGAAGTTCACGGCGTCAGGCGTTGCATGTGCCGCGCATTGGGCGGGGACTCCGCCGCACGCGAGCGCGTGCCACAGCGGTGCGGGATGTCTGGAAGTGATCATCATCATGCTCCGTGCGTTGCGGCTGATTGGCCAGCCGTGGCCGGAAGCCATCTCAGGACGACGAGAAACGCCGCCATTGATAAGGCCTGAAGCGACAAGGCCCATTGATAGCCTGATTCTGGATGGCCAAGGTCCGCGCAAATGTAAAAGACCGAACTAAGGACCGCGATGCCCACCGCAGCGGAAATGGATTGGGTCGCGGTGAGGATGCCGGACCCGGCGCCCGCTTGGTTATGGGGGAGCACGCCGACAACAATCGATGTCAGGCAGGCGACAATCGCGCCGCCACCGATGCCACCCAACGCAGTAACCGCCAGTAACGCGTATAAGGGCCGGGCCGCGTCAGAGAGAACCCAGACCGAGAGGCCTGCGGCGAGCAGTTGCAGCAGCGCTCCACCGATCAGCACCGCGCGACCGAAACGGGACAACAGAAACCCGGCAGCTAAGGCCGAACCCGCGAACACGCCAACCGAGAACGGCAGCGTTGCCATGCCGGTTTGACCCGCGCTCAAACCGTGCGCGGTTTGCAGATGGAGTGTGAAGACCAGCTGCATGCCCACGAAGCCGGAGAAGAAGAGCGCCATGCCGGCAACTCCCGCGCCAAAAGTTGGCGTGCATAGCAACTCGGGTTGCAGTAAAGGCGTCTGGTCGCGGCGAATACTCCGCCTCTGTTGCCCGACGAATCCCAGCATCAGGATGCCCGACAGAGCCAGCGTTCCAATCAGAGCCGTGGCGCCCTGCTGTTCCCCATCCCGAACAAGCGCTAGCACGAGGCTGGCGCAGGACGCAGCCAAAAGTGTCGCGCCGAACCAGTCCACGCTTGCTCTGGACGTTCGTTGATCGGTTGGCATACCCCGCCAGACGACGAGCACCGCACCCATCGCTAGCGGTATATTAAGCAGAAAGACTACGCGCCATCCAAGGCCCAGAAAGTTTTGTTCGACAATCCATCCGCCCAATACTGGTCCGATGACCGAAGCCGTGGCCAGCACGGGGCCAAAGATGCCCATGACCCTGGGTAATTCGTCGTCATGGAACAGCCGCCGAAGCATCGCAACCCCCTGGGGCAGCAGCAGCGCGCCGGACAGCCCTTGCGACGCGCGAGCCGCCACGAGCCAGTCCATTGAGGTCGCAAGCGCGCACGCGAGGGAGGTCAGGCCGAACGAGGTCATCGCCAGCAGAAACAGTGTCTTGTTGCCGTGCCGATCCCCAAGTCTTCCGCCGACCACGAGGCCGGCTCCCATCGCTAGGACGTAGGCACCGATGGCCCACTGGATCTGGGCATGACTCGCGTGCAGCGATGACGCTAGCGATGGCCCGGCGACGTTGGCAATGGTGGTGTCAAGAACGTCGAGGACTTCCGCGACGAGAATGGCGGCGAAGACCCGCCAACGCCCGCGATCGCCGAAGGCACGTATGTATGGCGAAGCGGCGGTATCTGCCCGAAGGACGGATGAGGCTTGGTTCATGGATGACTCAGGGTGGGAGACGAGAGCGGATTGGTACGTCCGGGTTCACACGACCATCAGCAGCAATGCCGCGCCGGCGAACGAGGGTTCGAGTGATGCGACCCGGGCCCGCGTGGGGCGTGGAATGTTTCGGCCAGATGCCGCACTTGCGAGGGTGAGCGACAGGCCGCCGCAGAACATCAGGATTGCGATCACAGCGCCGGGCCCGGCGATTTCCAACTGGGCGGCCATTCGGGACCACGGGTCCGTGCTGCCCGAGCAAAGCGCATCAACCATTGCGCCGACGCGCAAATGATTCAACGCCAGCCAGGTCATGGCGAGGGTTGAGGCAAAGCGGTATAGGCGCAAAGCTCGGGCTTGCCATCCAATGCGTGCCTGGTCGAGGCGATACGACCACGCTGACGCCAGCACGATTGCGCTGGCCAGCAGCCATGCAGGCACGATCGGCGTCAAGTAGAGATCGAGCATGCCGGCCAGCATGAGCGCGTCGCAGAGAGTCGCGCCGTGTGTTCGACACCGATTCAGCAAACCGCAGAGCGCCGCGCACAGCGAGGCTGCGAACATAGGCCACATCAGCATACTTCTCATGTCGAGGCTTCCAGCTGTCGGAAACGGGAGCTCTGAAAGACAATCGGTTCGAGGCGCGGTTCCGCGGACAGCCTCTTTACTTCCATCAGCACCATGTCGTGATCGCCGGCGGGATATTCAGCGTGCAGAACGCACTCGAAGGCTGCCACGGCGTCATCAAGGAGCACCGCCCCCTGCGGCGTTCGTCGGTAGTTGACGCCTTGCCAGCGCGCAGCCTTGTCTTTGCTACCCAGTTGCCGGCACACGCTTGTGTGCGTGGCTGACAGCACCGAGACGCCAATTGACCCAGCCTTTTTCAAGATGGCCCAAGTCAAAGAGCCTTTTTGTGCCGCGAAGGAAACGAGTGGCGGCGAGAGCGAGACGCCCACACTGAAGGTTGCGACCAGCATTACCTGGTCCACATTGTCCACGGTGGCCGAAATGGCCGCCAACCCGCTTGGGTAGTGTGAGAACACCATACGCAGTGCGGTTTCGTCGAAGTCTTGCTTGAGCTTGTTCATGGCTAAAATTTGGCAAAAAAGTCGTTAGTGCGCCTCGCGAAGAGACGCACGTCCGGGGGGCAACAGAATGTGATTGAGGCGACTAGCGTCGTGAGACGCCGGTCACGGTTCAACTACCGATGTGCGAGCACTTGGTGGTTGTGACGCAGTGCTTCTGCGGTGTAGGCGGGACATCTAGCGTTGGGTTCCGGTCGAAAAAACCTGACGGCAGTAGCCCGACCCTTGCGTAGTCGCACGGCATAACCGGCCAGTCCTCTGTACGCGGAAAATGGGTTAGACCGAATGTGTGCCAGACGACCACGTCCTCGTCCTCGATCGACTCGTTGCGCGCCGCATACTTCGGCAGGCCCGCGCCGCCAGGGCTCATGTTGACGAAGTAGCCGGCCGGCCAGTTTTCCTCGCGCCGATACTTGGTCACCCAAAGGCTCTTGGTCGCGAATTTCGCGCGCTCGGTGATCGCCGAGTCAGCGTGTGCGAGCAACAGCGGTACGCTCTCGGTATGGATTGCATAGGACGGCGCCTTGCCAACTCGGTTGGTAGTCGATGAGCTCACAATCTTCCATTTGCGGCCTACTTCGGGAGCCGTCTGTCGCTGGGCTTCGCCTTCAGTCTTCAGTCGCGTCACTTTGGGCACGAAGACACCACCCCACATCGGGTTGGTTCGGTCGTCGGGGACGTGCATCGCCTCGAATTCGTCCACGCTGTTTTTCACTCCATCCACCATCGGATCCAGCCGTAGGCAGAACAAGTGTTGGTGGATGGTGCCGCCGACGCCCGGCGCGACCAGACAGGGATGCGGATTATCGGAAGGCGATCCAGCCGTCACGACCAGACCATTCGCCTTGACCTCAAATTCGATCTTGCCGTCGAGATAGAAGTACCAATAGAGACCGTAATCGTAATTACCTGCTGTCAGGAAGCATGACACCACAAGGCGACGCTGACGGCGGACATCTGAGCGACTGTTGTCGAACGGATCGGTGTGTTTCCACAGAACGCCAAAGTCCTCCTCGTGGATACAGATGCCATTGGGGATGCGCGTGGGCTGCCCCATGTCGTCGGCTACCACGATATCTTTGTAGACGATTTCGCCCAGACAGTCGCAGCCCAGCTTGAGCGAATTGGCAAAACGCCCGAACTGGTATTCGCCGCAGTCGAAGTAATTGATCCACGACCTTGTCGGTGACGGGTCACTGTAATTCACGACCATCTCGGCGAGAGACGCCCGATACAGGATGGGACGGGTGCGCCCCTGGTCGTCGAACGTTACTTGGTGAATTGTCAGGCCTTCGCGGCAGCTGTAGCCAATGCGGAAGGTCCAGTTCTGCCAGTGCATCACGTCACCGTCGAGTTCGAAGCTGAACCCTTCTGGCTGCGTGACCTCGATCGGCTTAAGGCCGGAGCGTGCAGGCGGGAGTGACCCCGGAGTGTGGATGTCGGCGTTTTCTTCTGGGATCGAGCAAGGGCCGGTGTCGATGACCTTCAGGACCTTGCGGTTCGTCAGGTCGACATGGGCCACGATGCCCTCGATCGGATGACCCCAGAAGCTGGCCAGCGTGCCGAACTCTTCGGCTTTATCGGCCAGGTACGGCATGATGCGCGCGACTCGGATCCCGTGTTCTGCGGGGTCACCGAAGTTGCCGCCGGCCAACGGCACGCAACGCACGCGGCCGAAGTCCGTCACACCATGCGCGATCAGCGCGGCCTGGAAGGCCGAGTCCTCCAGCACCAAGCCAAAGGATTCCATGGCTTCCTCGAATAGGAACGGTGCGGTCCCTTCCTTGGCTTGGTCAACCACACGGCGCTCGACGAGCGCTGCGGTTGTCAGGTCAATGCACGCGTACTCTAGATGCTTGGTCTGCACGTCAATAATTAGTGAGGACACTTCGCGCCGCAGCGGGTCACCTTCCTTGAACGATAGGACATCGTTCTTATGTGGCTCGCGCAGCATGACGTAACCGTAGCGGCTGTTTTCGTTGGCGAGGCCGAGCTCCTTGGTGAGCGCAGTGAATCGCGTGATCTCGCCTGCAGACAGGCGGTCGAGGGGGTGCCGCGGCGCGGCAATTGCTTGGGACATATTGGTTTCCTGTGACAGAAATTCAGATCAGCTTCATTGACTCGCGCAGCGTGTTGCCGCGGTACTCGGTGCGAACAACGCCAGCTTTCTGCAGTAGCGGAATGAGCCGTAGGGTGATGTTGTCGAGGAAGCTGCGCGTCAGGCGAGCCCAGTGGGCGAACATGAAGCCGTCCCCACCAACAGCATCCATCATTTCAATCATCCGTTCAGAAAGCTCTTCAGGCGAACCGTACCAGCCAGCCGAGCCACCGGTCTGCATTTCGATAATGGCTTCCTTAAGGGTCATACCACCCTCACACATCGCCCGCAGCTCCATGAACATGCCGGTGTGTCCGGAAGGTTCCACTTCCGACGGCAGCGGCTTATTTGGGTTGAAACGCGACAGATCCATGTTGAACGTGGCCGAGAAGAATGCGAAGGCGTACTCCACTTGCGCGTCGGTCAGCTTGAGCGGCGAGCCGGGGGGATCGCTGTCCGGACGGAATTGGATCGGCGCGGCGAACATCACTTTGATGTCATCTGGCGAGCGTCCGAATTTACGTGCGCGTTCGCGGATGTCGTCACGGAATGCCTTCATCGCTTCGATCCCTTCGGCAGGCGAGAAGACCACCTCCGCATGCTTGGCCGCGAAGTCGCGCCCGCGCTCGGACGAGCCCGCCTGCACAATCACCGGGTGGCCCTGCGGAGACCGCATGACATTCAGTGGCCCGCGCACCTGGAAGTGCTTACCCTTGTGATTGACCTCGCGGACCTTAGTCGGATCCACGTGGGTGTTGCGCTCTATATCTCGGACCAGGGCGCCGGACTCCCAGGAATTCCACAGTTTTTTGGTGACTTCCAGGAATTCGTCGGCGATCTCGTAGCGCTCCGTATGGGACGGCAAATCGTCCATGTTGAAATTTTGCGCTGCCGTGGACTCCGCCGAGGTGACGACGTTCCAGCCAATGCGACCGCCAGAGATGTGGTCTGAAGTGGCAAGTGACCGGGCGAGGATGTACGGCGGGTAGAACGTCGTTGACGCCGTGGCCACCAAGCCGATATGTTTCGTCGACGCCGCCAGCAAGGGTAGCAAAGCGATCGGATCATGCTTAGGCGTATAGGTTGAGAACCGCAGGTCGTTGTCCATGTTCCCGCCAGCCTGAAACGCTACCGTCGAGGTGTCCTCAAAGAACAGGAAGTCGAACTTCGCGGCCTCGAGCCTTTGCGCGACCTCGATGAAGAAACGACCATCCCACCAGTCGCCGCCGTTGAGACGATCCTCCGAGGCCTGCCACGCTGGCGAGCCGAACGAAGTCAGAAACGATGTGTTGAATTTCGTGTGTGCCATGGCTTCAGGCAAAAATGTTGGTCCACTCACGCACCTCGTGAGATGCAACGATTCCGCCCTTGACGAACGGATCATTCGCGACGAATTCCTCCGCCGCTTCCTTGGTCTTGAAGACGCCCATTGAGCCGTGGTTTACAAGGTCGGCGTATGCACCGAAGGAGAGCAACGTCCCCTTTGCGAAAGAGGCTTGGGCGTGCGCCAAGTGGCCTGGGAAGAGCTCTTCGGCCTTGCCGAGAGCGACAGGGTTGGGCTTGTAGAAGAGCACATATTGGATCGAAGTCATGAAAGTGGTCCAGTTCGTTTGTAAAGCGGCTAATGCCGCGGCTTTGATTGGTCTAAACATTTCGTTTGTTATGTTTATCCCTGCAATGCTCAAAGCAACACCCGTGCCAGAATCTCGGGCCGCCTTTTCGCGTCAAGTTATCCAGTGTTCCCTAAATATGAATAAATATAGTGCAGATTGAGCACTAAATTCGAGCACACCGGTGGCTCTAGCACTCGAGTTGTGCGTCTTGTCAGCAAGCATTTAGATGCATCAATAACATTACAGTTGAAATGTTTAGCTGGTAAATTGGTTTGCCTTTGGTTCATGGCGCCACCTAGAAGGGCTTCATCTCTATGCCAAAAAATCTCTCGGACGCGCAGCTTGCGTCCTATATCTATGTGAGTTCCCTTGCCTGGGTTCTGTTCTATTTCATCCCGTACGACTAGATCCTTTGCAAGAACACTTTCGGCGGTCGGACGTCAATGTTGCCGCTGACCGAAAATTGACAGTCGGGGATGCGGCGTAAAACTTGGACTGGTTTATGCCGTAATCCCAAGGCTGGCCCGGTACTCCAAAGGGCAGAGCGATCCAAGGGAAATCTTGATCCGTTTTTCGCTGTACCAGCGGATATAGGAGTCCACCGTTGCCATGAATTGGTCAACCGATACGTCCTGCCAGTTTCGGGGATAAAACAACTCCGTTTTGAGCCTGCCGAAGAATCCCTCACAAGCCGCATTTTCTGGGGAGCAGCCCTTGCGTGACATTGAACGGATGAGCTTTGCATTACTCATTCGTGTGAGCCACCCGGGCCAACGGTAGTGACCGCCACGGTCAGAGTGAACGAGGGGGCGAGATTCTTTGCCTTTAACCGAATAAATGGCGGCATCAAGCATCGTATTCACTAACTCCGAGTCAGGCCGAGTGCCGATGGTCCAACTGACTACCAATCCATCGAAGCAGTCGATCATGGGGGAGAGATAGACCTTGCCTGCAGGGATCTGGAATTCTGTAATGTCGGTCAGCCATTTCTCATTGGGAGCGGCCGCCCGGAAGTCTCGGTTGAGTGGGCTGCTGCCGGTTCCGTGGACACCAACCTAAGCTTTTAAAGCTTCCTCAAACTGTATCGGACTTACGTACCCTAGCGTGGAATGCCGGCGCGTAGAGTTGTAGAACCGCTCGATGTAATCAAACACATCGGCGCGTGCCTGCTCTCGGGTTCGATAGACCTTTCTGGCTGTGCGCTCCGTCTTGAGCGAACTGAAGAAGCTCTCCATGGCCGAGTTGTCCCAGACTTCGCCCGCACGGCTCATGCTGCAGGTGATGCCCTGTTCTTTGAGTAGCTGCTGGAAGTGCTCGCTGGTGTACTGGGCGGATTCAACCGGTCGTCGCAACACCGGTTATGGAACGGATTTTAGATACTCGTTCAGTGCTTCTGCCGGTGTCTTCCAATTCAACGTCTTGCGTGGCCTGTTATTCAGGGTCAGTGCCACGGCTTGAACCTCTTGCTCACTCCACCGAGACAGGTCGGTGCCCTTGGGGAAGTATTGGCGCAACAACCATTTCCTCATGTCTCGTGGTTACCTCCAAATGTTCCTTATGACATAAATCATCGGCATGACTACGCTCTACAGGTGGCTTTCTATCTCTGCTTCAAGCTCGGCCATGGCCTCACCACCGGCCATCAGGTCGGTCACTTCAGCACGAGACCTCTCACCCTTGCGGAAATCGGCAGCTTTAGCTCCCCGGATAAGCACTGCAAAGTGGTCACCCACGGTGAGTGCGTGGATCACGTTGTGGGTAATGAAAATTACCGCTACGCCTTTCTTGCGAGCTTGCAGAACGATACGCAATACGTGAGCGGCCTCCTTAACACCGAGTGCAGCCGTGGGCTCGTCCAGAATCAGCACGCTCGCGCCAAAGTGCACAGCTCGAGCGATGGCTAGGGCCTGTCTTTCGCCTCCGGATAGTCCGCCAACCAATCGGTCGCCGTCGTCGATACGTGTGATGCCGAGTTGACGCATCTCGCGCACGGCAATATCGTTCGCTTTCTTTCGATCAAAAACTTCAAAGGGTCCCCAACGCTTTGTCGGCTCAGCCCCCACGAAGAAGGAGCGACCTATGCTCATGAGCGGAAAAGTTCCTCCGAACTGGTGCACAGTGGCGATACCGTTGTCGCTGGCGTCGCGTGGAGTATTGAAGTGCATGGGTCTTCCATTAATCAGCAGTTCGCCTGTAGTGGGTTTGTGCACACCAGACAAAATACGTATCAGGGTCGATTTACCCGCACCGTTGTCACCAAGAAGGCAGAGTATCTCGCCTGCATTGACTTCCAGATTGATGTCATGCAAAACGTCGATGGGGCCAAAGGACTTGTTGATTCCCGAGAGTTTGAGCAGTGGCGTGGTCATTTGCTTTCTTTCGCTTTTGCACGTGGTGTGGCGTGGGTCAGCGCCATGGTGCGGAAGGTGTTGTTCAGGAGCACAGCAGCCAGCAGCAGCACGCCGATAATCAAACTGGCCCAGTTGGCATCGAAGCCGGTGTAGTAGATGCCTTGATTCACAATGGCGAAGGTCATGGTGCCAAGAACGATGCCAATTGCCGAACCGTAGCCACCGGTCAGCATAACTCCACCAATTACCACCGCAATGATGGAGTTGAAGATGAATGATTGTCCTGCCGAAACCTGGGCGCTGTTATAGAGTATGGCTTGGCACATGCCAACAAAGGCGGAGCAGACCCCGCTGCCCATGTAGAGCGCGATATTGAGTTTTTCCGTCGGAATGCCAGCATTTCGGGCGCTTATTTTGTCGCCACCCAAAGCCAGAATCCAGTTGCCATATTTGGAGTGGCTCAGGATGAAATCTACCAACACCATGGCGGCAAGCCACCAAAGCAGGATCACCTCAAACTTGCCGTCAATGAAATCGCCAAAAAGCATCTTGCTTATGGGGTCGCTCTTCAAAGCCACGCTGGTGCTTCCCGCCAAAATCACAGAGAGACCCAAAGTCAGACCAGCCACTGCAAACAATGTTCCCAAGGTCACCACAAACGAAGGCAGATCGGTTCGTACAATCAGATAGCCGTTAAGAAAACCGACGGCTAGACCCAAACCAAGAGATGCTGCAATACCTACCGGCAAGGGCAAGCCGTAGTGGCCAGAGACGATGGCGATGGTCATGGAACTTGCCGGAATCACGCTGCCGACAGACAGGTCGAGGTGGCCGGCAATCATCAGAAGGCCAACCGGCAGGGCAATGATGCCCAATTCAGCGGCAACGTTCAGCCAACTGGCAGCACCGCTGATTGTTAGAAATGTTTGGCCGCCAAAAATCGTAAAAAATACGAAGACTGACAGTAGGCCGATGAACGACCCCGTCTCAGGGCGTCTAAACAAGTTGCCCAGGGATACCTTGGGCGTATCGGCGCTTACTTTCGCCGATGTGCTTGTGGCCGGGGCCGAGAAATGATTCGAGTTCATGGGAAATCGTGTTTCCAAAGTAGGAAGAGTGGGAACTTGTCCGCTAAGCGCGCAACGAACCAGCTTTAAGGCTGGCTCGTCAGCCTAGAAGGATTAGCGTGCGCCAGCCGCTGCGCCAGCCAATGTGGCAGACACGTTGGAGGCGTCAACAATGCCTGGTCCAGTCAAAATTGGCGACGTCGCCACCTTGAGGCCGTATTGCACATAACTGTTAAGCATGGACACGGAAAGGAAACCCTGGAGGTAGGGCTGCTGGTCGATACAGAAGAGCTGGGTTCCTTCCTTGATGCGCTGCAAATTGGTTGCATCCATATCGAAGGCCGCAAGCTTGACCTGTTTGACAACTCCAGCTTGGTTGATAGCGGTGGCGGCGCTGTTAGCATCACCAGCACTAATAGTGATCACGCCATCAATGGTCTTGTCCTTTTGTAGAGCAGCCTTAATGGCTTGTGCTACGGCAGTTGGATTGCCAAAGCTCGATGAGGGCAGAGGCAGCTGTGAGGACTTGCCACTGATCTTTGCGATGCCGTCTGCGACTCCTTTGCAACGCGCTTCGGTATTGTTCGCACCAGGCAGCGTGTTCACACACAGTACGTTCTTGGAGCCGTGAGATCCATAGTATTCTCCTCCACCTACGCCGGCGGCATACTCTTCATTCCCCACATAATTCTGCGCGCCTAGGCGCTTGACCGCGTCCATGCCGCCAGAGTTGTAAATGATCAGGGGTACACCGGCAGCCACCACTTCTTTGAAAGCGGCATCCATTGCCTCAGGTACCCAGTCCGGGCCAACAATTGCATCGGGTTTTTGGCTCAATGCCGTGCGAATCAGCTTGGCGGCATCTGCGCCCAAGTTGTCGTAATTTTGTGGGCCTAACCAAGTCACACTGCCTCCCGATGCCTTGACTACCAAGGCCGCATCGTCTGCGCCCTTTTTTACTTTTGACCAAAATGGGTCGTCTGCCTTACCGCCGATCACAAAGATCTTGGGGCCTGCTGCCAGGGATGCCGAAGCGGTGGTTGCGGCAATGACGGCCAAGGCGGCCAGCTTGAATACGCGGTTAAGGGATGTCATGTCTATCTCCTCTGTGGGGGCAACTTGGGTTGAAAAAATGCTGTAAACCGATACTTGTGGCCGAACTGCCTTTGAATTGCAACCGGGTGCATTGACTTTAGCCAAGAAAAACGCAGCTGTTTGTAGGTGTTTTCCCGTAAATTCATTTCTAAATGCCGTTAGATAAGAATAAATATTTCCATTGGGTGGCGGATGCATTGCACCCGATGGCGAACCGGGCAAGCTCCCTTGAGGGCAAGGGTTTAGTCTCGGCGGCGATGTGACGCCCGCAGCACCAGTGATCCGGGTGCCATGGGCACCTTGGTTTGCGCAGTTTGAGGCTCAACTATTAGGCGAATCGCCTCGCGCACCAAGTAATCCACTGGCTGGCGGAAGGTTGTCAGCTCGTAGCTGGGGGAAGAAGCCATCTCAATATCGTCAAAGCCCACGATGGCGATCTTGCGCTGCGCGTTGGCCGCCACCAGCGCATCCATGGCACCAATAGCCAGGATATCGCTCTCGCAAAACAGCGCCTCCAGACGCTGCTCGCGTGGGGTGGATTCCAAGTAGCGCTGCAGCGCCTGCATACCTTGTTCGCGCCGGTAGTGTGCGGTTTCGATCACTGGCCCCAGGGCAATGCCACAGGCCTGTAACCGGTCGCGAAATCCCTCCATTCGGCGCAGCTCGGTGCGCTCGGATAGGGGGCCGGCCATGTAGCCGATACGCCGGTAGCCCTCGGCCATGAACAGGTCGGCTATTTCGGTGCCCGCAGCATATCCATCGGTGCTGACAAATGGGATATCAGCCAACCCGCTGTAGCGCTGGATCACCACCAGCGGGATGTGCTTGATGTGCCGGGCCAACTCAACCAGCGCGTGGGTCAGCGTGGTGCCCATGAAGATGATGCCGTCCACCTGGAACTGATCGGCTAGGCGCAGCGCCGTAGTCGGGCTGTACTCCGGGCTGACGTTGAGCAGAAGGGTGCTCAGTCCCCGCGCCTGCAATTGTCGGGTGGCCTCGTTGAGGGTGCGCAGCTGGTTTGGGTTGCCCAGTTCGTCTGCAACCAGTGCGATCAGGCCGCTGGTGCGGGTGGACAGACTACGCGCTAGCAGATTTGGGGAGTAACCCATTTCGGTAGACAACCGGCGGATACGCTCGCGAACAGCGGGTGCGATGGAGGCGCCGTCAGTGAATGCGCGCGATACGGTCCATTTGGAAACGCCTGCGCGTTCGGCCACATCAGTGGCAGTAACCTTTTTATTTGGTTTCTCTTTGTTCATATCCATCGTGCTGCTGAACTTGCGGCTGCGTCCCCATTTTCTGCCAAGTATCTATTCTCAGGTGGATTGCGGCCCGGCACGGGCATTTCAGGAGACAACGCCTATCTGCTGCAAATTTGCGCACAATGCACCTGGTAGCAAAAACATGTCAGTTAGTGAAAACCCTCAGAGAAATTGAAATTTACCTGTGTAATGATGTGTCAATTGGAAATTTTCTTCGAAATTGCGAATTTGATAGCAAATTGTTTCAAGGGGAATTTCCAAAAAAATCAACCTTCTGTGCACCCGGTTGCAATATCGGACTGACAGATTCAGTGGACAGGTCCCATGGCGATAAGTCACCGGGACAACCAAAGCCGTAAAGGAATGGACATGGACGACACACAATTAGGTAAGCGTAATAGGCGCGGGGACTGGGCTCCCTATGCTGCACTAGAGGCTGCGCCCGTGTGGGTTCGGCCATTGAACCTGCACAAAATCCTGCACTGGTTGGTCTCATATATCTGGCCATGGAATGCCTTCCATATGGCTACTGCGCTGGCTTACTGGTATTTCGTGGTGCCAGATGTTCAAACAATGAAGGTTGTGCAGTGGGGCTGGGCATTGCGCCTTTATGCTGTCAATGCGTTTGCCATTTTCATGTTTTACGGCTATTTCGAATGGCAGCTCTATGTGCGGCGCGAGCAAGGAACGGCCTTTAAATACAACGGCAAATTTCCGGCTGACAACCCATCCGATGTGTTCTGGTTCAAAAGCCAGAACATCGACAACTTTCTGCGCAGCTTTCTAATCTCCATCCCTTTGTGGACTGTGGTGGAAGTATTCATGCTGTGGTGCTTTGCCAATGGATACGCTCCCTGGCTGTTGTGGTCCGAGCACCCCTACTGGCTGGCAATCACCGTGCTGCTGGTGCCGGCCATTCACGAGGCACACTTTTTCTGCATCCATACTGCCATTCACACACGTCTGGGTTACAAGTGGATTCACGCCATCCACCACAACTCGGTCAACCCGACACCATGGTCTTCACTCTCGATGCACCCGGTGGAGGCCTTCTTGTACCACGCAGTCGCGCTCTGGTACTTGCTGATTCCGTCCAACCCAATCGTGGCGCTATTTGCACTGCACGTAGCCGGCTTTGGTGCGCTGAATGGTCACATTGGTTTTGACAAAGTGAAGGTCTCAGAAGACAAGTCCTTCAAAAGCCACGCATACGCCCACTACTTGCATCACAAACATTTCGAGGTCAACTACGGGGGGGACCAACTCGTCCCGCTCGATTTGCTGTTTGGTACATGGCACGACGGCTCACCAGAAGGTGAGGCTCGCATGCAGGAACGATTTGCCAAAAAACGCGCCAAACTCAACGCGCAGTAGAGCCACAAAGGAGAGAAAAGCATGCCCCAATGGATTAGCGCCTGCGATACCGACGCAATAGAGCTAGAGGAAGTCATCCGCTTCGATCACGCAAGTCAAACCTTCGCGATCTATCGCAGCCCTGATGACCAGTTCTATTGCACATCTGGCCTGTGCACGCATGAAAAGGTTCACCTGGCCGACGGACTGGTAATGGACCACGAAATAGAGTGCCCCAAGCACAGCGGTGCATTTGACTACCGCACGGGAGAGGCACGGCGCTCACCGGCTTGCGTCAACTTGAAAACCTTTTCCACCAAGGTCGAAAACGGCCGCATCTATATAGAAGTCTGAATACCCACATGTCCAACGCTTTCACTCTTGCAGCCTGCGCCGAAATGCTGTGGCGTGACAAACCCATGGAATGGCGTATCAAACGCCTCACAGAAATGGGATTTCAGGTTGGTCTGTGGAACTGGCCCGAGCACGACCTTGCCATGCTGGAAAAGTCGGGCGCCACATTCTCCATCATGAACGGCTACCTGCGCGGGAGGTTGACTGATGAGGAAGGCGCAACGGAACTGTTGCGCACCGCGCGTGAAACCGCGCTGGTTGGAAAACGCCTGGGCGTGGCTCGGTTGAACCTGCATGGTACTGGCTTGGGCGATGGCGGCTTGCCAGTAATACCGTGCCACCTGACTACCGGATCTATGTGGCTGAAGGCGTGCGAGACATTAGTACGCATTGCCGATTTGGCAGAAGAGGAAGGAGTGACTTTTACGCTGGAAAACCTGAACCTGCCGGTGGACCATCCCGGTGTGCCCTTTGGGCGGGCAGAAGACACGTTGGCTTTGGTGTCTTCCGTCAATCACCCTCGCCTGCGCCTAAATCTGGACCTTTACCACGCCCAAATTGGAGAGGGCAATCTGGTAGAGCTGTGCCGCCGCTGTATGCCATGGATTGGCGAGGTGCAGGTGGCCGATGTGCCGGGCCGCATGGAGCCAGGCACTGGAGAGATCAATTACGCCGGCATTGCGCGGGCTTTGTTCGCTATGGGATACCGAGGCCCCGTTGGTATGGAAGCCTTTGCATCGGGAGATCCCGAGTCCGCACTTGAGGCATTTCGCGGTGCCTTCACCATTTTTCATTGAGGAGTTACTCATGTATCACAAACGTCCTACTGTTGCAGACATACGCGCGATGAAAGCGTGTGGGGAAAAAATCTCCATGCTCTATGTCACTACTACCGAAGAGGCCGCCGCGGCAGCGGCTGCCGGTATCCATGTGCTCTCCATTGAGGGTAGGTTCTTCAACCCTGAAATGCGTTCTGCAGCAGGAAACTGCTTTGTGCAGGTGGGACTACCCTATGGCCCGTACGGCAACTTGATCAGTGCAGAAGACTATCTGAGAGAGGCCTATCGCTATATGCGCATTGGCGGCGATTGTGTTTACTGTGCGGCTTCGCTGGACATACAAAAAGCCCTATGCGACAACGCAGTGCCAGTGGTTGCACACGTTGGGTTGATACCATCCCAATGCACTTGGACCGGTGGATTCAAGGCAGTGGGAAAGACAGCTGCCAGTGCCAGAATGGTGTGGGAGCATGTGCAGCGACTAGAGGCTATTGGTTGTTTTGGTGCAGAGCTGGAAGTGGTTCCAGACCGGGTAGCGGAATTTATCACCAAGAACACCTCCATGATCATGCTGGGTATGGGGGCAGGGCCCCACGCTGACGCACAGTACCTGTTCAGTGAAGACGTTTTAGGCCACACCGCAGGTCATAAGCCCCGCCACGGAAAAACTTACCGCAACTTTGCAGCAGAGTTTCAGCGCCTGCAGCTGGAACGCATTTCCGCCTTCAAGGAATTTATCGCGGATGTAAACGATGGTCACTATCCAGCACCTGAGCACTGCGTACCCATTAGCGACGCAGAATTCGAATCATTTCTATCGCAGCTGGACTCCTAACAATAGAAACAGGAAATTCATCCTGTTTATTTCCCTGAATCACCTACTCTTTCATCCTCCAAAGGAATACTACAAATGTTGAAAATTGGTCTCTTAGGTGCTGGGCGTATTGGCAATGTGCACGCGAAGAGTATTACTAGGCATGCCAATTGCCAGTTGGTTGCCATCTCTGATGTCAATATGGCCGCCGCTGAAAGGCTCGCCGCCACCTGTGGCGCTGTGGCCCGCTCCACGCAAGACATCATCGCCGATGCTTCAATAGATGCCGTGCTGATTGCAACATCAACCGACACCCACTCCAATCTAATTGAAGCCGCCACAGCTGCAGGCAAAGCGGTGTTGTGTGAAAAGCCGGTTGATCTGGATTTGAAACGTGCTTTAGCGTGTCAGGTCGCAGTGGCCGCCACAGGACGCCCCGTCATGATCGGCTTCAACCGCCGATTTGATCCCAACTTTGCTGCACTCAAACGCGCCTTTGACGCAGGCGAAATCGGCCAAGGAGAGCTGTTGTCAATTTCCTCTTTCGATCCCTCACCACCACCTGTGTCTTATATCAATGTTTCGGGCGGTCTGTTCCGTGACATGGCCATCCATGACTTCGACATGGCATGCTGGATTTTTGGGGAATTGCCGGCCAGCGTGTCGGCGGTGGGATCGAGTATCGTGGACCCGGCCATTGGCCTGGCTGGAGACGTAGACACCGCAGTTATCACTTTGCGGTTTGCCGACGGCCGAATTGCGGTCATTAAGAACAGTCGTCGCGCCGTATACGGCTATGACCAGCGAGTGGAACTGCTAGGTTCCGAGGGCTTGCTTTCAGCTGGCAACGTGATTGAGAACACAGTCACTAAACTCACCACGCTTGGAGCCACCAGTGCAAAACCCGAGTTCTTCTTCCTGGAGCGCTACATGCGCGCCTATGAAGCCGAGTGGCAGGCCTTTGTCGCATCCATGGAATCCGGCGTGGCCATACCCGTGACACTGAAGGACGGCGTCAATGCGCTCGCAGTTGCCGAAGCGGCCACACTTTCTCACCAGACTGGTGCGCCTGTGACGCTCAAGGATGGCAAGCCTGTTCAGTCCTAAGCCACCCCTATAACTTGCAATACGCAGACTATGCCCACCGCATCCATTGCATTGCATCAGTCCTTGGTGAACCCACACCCCACCTGGTGGGATTTGGCAGCGCCAAACATTGCTGAGCCAAGCCGTCTGGAGTCCCGCCTCAATCTGGACTTGCCCAGCTTGAGCCCAAGGCTTAGGGCGGTAGCCAAGTATTGTCTGGCGCATGCACGACGCCTGCACCTATGCCGTATTCAGGATGTAGCACAGGAATGTGATACCAATCCGGCCACCGTGGTGCGTCTGGCAAAGCGTTACGGCTTTCGTGGCTATCTGGACTTCAAAATGGCCTTCTTGGTGTCGCAGAGTAGTACAAACACATTCATCAAATCTGAGTGCATAAATGCGCATCGAGCAGAATCCGTCATGGGCTACTGCAGACGCTCCATTTCCCGGTTGGAAGCTACCTGGAAAGATCAGGCATTGCTTTCAGCTGTGAACGCGTTGCGGCACGCTAAAACTGTCTGGATACTTTGCACGGACGAAACCGGACAGATTGCGAAGTGCTACGCAGAGCTATTGCGATTGGCCGGCTTAGAAGTTCAACAAAAGGGAATGGAAAGCGGCACCCATCAATATGAACGGTTGCTTAGGGTTGGCGATGCAATTCTATTCATATCGCTGATGTTGTACAGCAAGGGATACCTAGATGCGATAACCATGGCGGAGCGCCATGGTCTAGCGATTGTGGTCGTAGCTGATCACCTAAAGGACGTTGCTCTACCCGCCCCGAACGCCCACTTGACCGTGGCCGAATTGGGCATCGGTATGCAAGGTACATCTGCAGCCTTGGTACTCGCCCAGGCAGTTTACTGCGCGCGCATTACTTCCGGTGATTAAACCCTTCAACTCACTAATAAACGAAGAAATATTTATATGCTGACCTCTTTTGTTCTAACACTGTCTTGCCCAGATGCGCCAGGAATTGTCCACGCAGTATCGGGCTTGCTGTATCAATATGGTGCCAACATTGAGGAGGCAGCTCAATTCAATGACCAAGCCACCCGCCTATTTTTCATGCGTGTGCAATTCGCATGCGACGGGAGCGCCGAAGAGACGGTGCACACCGCCTTGCAAGACCTGGCGCAAACCTGGTCCATGCAGCTCTCATTGCACCGGGTTGATCGCCGCATACCAACCATCATTATGGTCAGCCAGCACGGGCACTGCATCAATGATTTGTTGTTCCGTTGGAAGAGCGGCTTGCTGCCGGTGGAAATACGCGGAATCATCAGCAACCACCGCGAGTTCTACCAACTTGCTGCAAGCTACAACATTCCTTTTCATCATATCCCCGTCACCGCCGCGACTAAGGCTGAGGCGGAAGCACGTCAACTAGATCTGATGCACGCGGAAGGAGCTGAGCTGGTGGTGCTCGCGCGATATATGCAGGTGTTGTCTGATTCCATGTGCCGTGCGCTCAACGGCCGCGCCATCAATATTCATCACAGCTTCCTTCCTAGCTTCAAGGGCGCCCGGCCATACTATCAAGCCCACGATCGGGGCGTAAAACTGATTGGTGCTACGGCGCACTACGTCACTGCAGATTTGGACGAGGGGCCCATCATTGAGCAAGATGTGGCGCGTGCCGATCACGCTATGGGGCCTGAACATCTCACCACTATTGGCCGCGACACCGAAAGCCAGGTGTTAGCCCGCGCAGTGAAGTGGCATGCCGAGCATCGCGTGCTGCTCAATGGGCACCGCACGGTGGTGTTCAGATGATGCAAGTGTGCTCCTCATTTGCCGCACAGATCATCGACGGCAACGCCCTCTCCGTCAATACCCGCACAGACGTCGCCCGCCGCACCGCCGCGCTGACCCAATGCGGCCTGACTCCCGGCCTGGCGGTCGTGCTGGTTGGAGAAAATCCGGCCTCGCAGGTGTATGTTCGCAACAAGGTCAAGGCCTGTGGCGATGCCGGTCTGCACTCCGTATTGGAGCGTTACCCCGCGACCATGACCGAAGCCGAACTGCTGGAGCGCATCGATGCGCTCAATCACGACCACAGCATCCATGGCATTCTGGTGCAACTGCCGTTGCCCTCCCACATGGATGCCCACAAGGTGATTGAAGCCATTTCCCCGGACAAAGATGTGGATGGCTTTCATGTGTCGAGTGCCGGAGCCCTGATGGTCGGACAGCCAGGCTTTTGGCCCTGCACACCGTATGGCTGCATGAAGATGCTGGAGAGCATTGGCTACAACTTGCGTGGCAAACACGCGGTCGTAATTGGGCGCAGCAACATCGTTGGCAAACCCATGGCCATGATGCTGCTGGCGCAAAACGCCACCGTCACCATCTGCCACAGCGCCACCGCCAACCTCAAGGAAATGACGCTGCAAGCCGATGTAATAGTGGCTGCCGTGGGCAAGCGCAATGTACTGACCGCCGACATGGTAAAGCCCGGCGCCGTGGTGCTGGACGTGGGCATGAACCGCAATGACGAAGGCAAGCTGTGCGGCGATGTGGATTACGCAGGTGTCAGCCAGGTGGCGGGCTACATCACCCCAGTACCTGGTGGTGTAGGGCCCATGACGATCGCCATGCTTCTGGTCAATACGCTAGAAGCTGCGGAACGAACGTATTCCAAATCGTCGACTTTGGTTTAGTCCAATTTCCTACATAAGACTATTAAAGTACCATGGACTCATCAGAACACAGCTCTATTCTCATCGTGGGCGCAGGCCATTGCGGAGGACGGAGCGCGCAGTATTTGCGCGAATTTGGCTTTGCCGGACGGATTGACTTGGTTGGTAACGAATCCAGTTTGCCCTACGAGCGGCCGCCGCTTTCAAAAGATGTTCTAACTGGTACAAAGCGTTTAGACGAGCTTGACTTCATGACCTCGCAGACTTTAGAGAGGCTCACAGTAACCCGCCGTTTTGCATCAGTGTTGTCCATCGACACAGCAAGTAACAGTGCCCAGCTATCCACCGGCGAACGAGTCGGTTATGGCGCATTGCTGTTCGCAAATGGTGGTAGTCCCAGGCGACTTGACATATCCGGAGGGAACCTGCCTGGTGTACTGACATTACGCGGCAAGGAAGATGCATTGCGTCTGGCCGAGCGGCTGAAGGCTGGTCAACACATCGTCATTATTGGTGGCGGTTTTATTGGCTTGGAGGTGGCAGCATCAGCGCGCAAGCTGAACTGTGAGGTGACCCTCTTCGAACGAGGCTCTCAGCTAATGAGTAGAGCCGTACCGTCGCCCATTGCTGAGAGAGTCAAGGTTTTGCATGAGTCCAGAGGCGTAAGGTTGTACTCCAATGTAAGTCCAACACACATCACACAAGACGGCGATAAATTGGCATTGGCTATGTCAAATGGCACGACGGTGGTAGCCGACACCGTGGTGTTGGGCATTGGTATCGAGCCTTGTGTGGGCATTGCTCGGGCTGCGGGAGTTCGAGTTGTACGAGGCATTCTTGTAGATAGCCAACTCCGCACCAATGTAGCCAATATTTTTGCGGCTGGTGATGTTGCTGAATTTCCAAGTTCGATTTCGGGAGTTTTGATGCGGCATGAGAGTTGGCAAAACGCAGAGTCACAAGCACGCGTTGTTGCGCAAAATCTGATAGGTGGTCAAGTCGCTCTTACTGAAAAACCCTGGTTTTGGTCAGATCAATATGACTATCAATTGCAGGTCAGTGGTGAACCTTCTGCAGGAGTTATCTCGGTAGCGCGTGAACAGGAAGAAGGAGATCTGATCATCTTCTATCTAGATGACAACAGTAGGATTGTGGGTGCGTGCGGTTGGGGATTGACTGTTCGTATCGCAAGGGAATTGAAAATTGCCCGAGTGCTGGTAGAACGCGACACATTTGCCAGTGCAGAAGTGTTGGCCAACCCATCAACACGGCTTAAGTCCCTGCTATGAAGAGTCTTTTGTGTTTTGGTGACTCCAACACCCACGGTACCGTTCCCATGCACTCCAGAGATGAGGTGTCTCGTTACAGCTTTGGTCAGCGGTGGCCTGGCCTAGTGCAAGCTGCGTTGGGAGGAGGTTGGTGGGTAATCGAAGAAGGGCTTCCGGGGCGCACCAGCTCCTTCGACGATCCCGAAGAGGGAAAGAACCGCAATGCGTTGCGTTACTGGGAGGCCTGTCTCCAGAGTCACCGACCGGTGGACGCGATTGTCATCATGTTGGGTACTAACGACCTGAAAGCCAGGTTCATGGCCACGCCCGAGCGGATTGGCGAAGGCGTGTCTTCGTTAGTCGACGTTGCTCTCGCAAACACGCCGCCTGAAGATAGTCACCCTTACATCCTGGTGGTTACGCCCGCTCCGATTCGTGAAGTGGGGTTCTTTCGTGAAATTTTTGCTGGCGGACAAGGAATATCACAGATGCTTTCCACGGAATTCTCAAAGCTTGCGTTGCGAAAGGGTGTGCAGGTTCTGCACGCCGGAGACCATTGTGAGGTAAGCGGTTTGGATGGAATCCATCTTGACGCTGATGCACATGCGCAACTGGCGCGCGCTATTTCAGCCACTATTCAAAAGGTGTTCTCCGAGAGGGAACGTACACAAGACCTAATTCAATAGGAAACCGCATTCATGAATACTTCTTCTATGACACACCAAATCACCCCCCGCACCCGCGATGACTATCAACTTATAGGAGGGGTGGGCGAACGGGCGATGGCGGCCAAACTGGTTAATGCCGATTGGTATAAATGCTCTGTACCTCGCCAAGTGATGAAAGGTCTGATGCAACGCGATGATGTCCACGCAATTCGTGACACGGCACTTTGGTACACGCTCATTCTCAGTGCCGGTGCGTTGTTCGCGTATGGCTGGAATGCTGGTTGGAGTGCAGCTACCTTGTTTGCCGCTTACTTTGTTTATGCCACCCTGTATTGCGGTCCGGCCGACAGCCGCTGGCACGAGTCTAGTCACGGAACTGCATTCAAGACACGTTGGCTCAATGACGTGCTATACCAATGCGCCTCTTTTCAGGTTCTGCGTCGCCCGACGAGATGGCGCTGGAGCCATGCACGTCACCACACTGACACCTTAATAACTGGTCGAGACCCTGAGATAGCTGCGCCTGTACCAATTGATTTGGTTGGAACCCTACTGAATGTATTCGCCATAAAGCACGGTCCCAAGGAATTGTTGGCAGTGTTGTATAACGCGATTGGTAAAATTAGCGCGGACGAAAAAACCTTTGTCCCTGAGATGGAGTGGCGCCGAATGGTGCGAGAGGCACGCCTGTGGGTGCTGGCGTACGCCACCATTCTAGGCAGCGGTATTGCCTTGCATAGCTGGCTTCCAGTGCTTTTTTTAGGCCTGCTGCCAGGGATGCTGGGCGCATGGTTTTACAACTACACTGGTCTTACTCAGCATGCCGGGCTGCCGGAAAATGTGCTGGATCACCGTCTCAACAGCCGAACTGTCTACATGAACCCATTGCTGCGTTTCATGTACTGGAACATGAATTACCACATCGAGCACCACATGTTCCCAATGGTGCCATACCATCAATTGCCCAAACTCCATGATGTCATCAAGGCCGACTGCCCGCCCCCTTTCCAAAGCTCGATCGAGGCCTATCGGGAAATACTGCCTTCAATGTGGAGACAGCTGAGCGACCCATACTACTTTGCAACCCGCACCCTTCCTAAGTCCGCTGTCTAATTACCGTTATGAAAGATAAACCATGAGCCAATGGATTCCTGCCTGTGCGTTTGATGATATTGAAGAGGAAGACGTTATCCGCTTTGACCATTCTGGCCACACGTATGCGATTTACCGTTTCAACGATAAGGTCTATGTCACTGACGGACTTTGCACCCACGAGCATGTGCATTTGTGCGACGGTCTTGTGATGGAGCATGTCATCGAATGCCCCAAGCACAACGGTCGCTTTGATATACGCGATGGCCGTGCCCTCGGTGCGCCTGTATGCGTCAACCTGAAAATCTATGTATCCAAGGTTGATGGTGGTAATGTTTTTATTCAGATTGATTGAACGTTAGTCTCAATTCGATCACGATGTTAACCGAGAGCAAAGGGTTATAAGTCCCGCGCTGCGCGTGCCTCAGCAGGTTTGCTAAAACGCTTGATCCAGTCATACAAGCTGGGCTGGCTTTCATCGAACTGGGCGACTACATGAGCTACGCGGTGCCCATGCTCAGTTACCTGCTAAACAGCATCAATCTTGAATTCTTCGGAAAACCTCATTTGCTTGCGCATGAACATCTCTTGCGTCTCTGGGAATTGAGGCCCATACGCCCGAGGGACGACTGGCTGCCGATTCCTAAATACCGCTCCGCACGGAATCCAATGCGGCGATGATTTCGTACAACTGTTCCAATGCAGATACAATTTTTTCTTTGAGTAAGCGCTTGTCAAGCGATGCAGCTTCAAATGGCACCAGCATCAACGATTTGATGTCAATCTTGATCAATGGGCACAGTCAATGTGGCAGGTCTTTTTTGGCCAGGGTTGTGACAGCAAGTGGGACAACCATCCGCGTAGCAAGTGCGCCGAGCAAGTTGCTTTGCACATCTACTACAAAGGGATAGACGTCACGCATGCGCGGACTTGGGTTCTCGTGAACGTCAAACTGCATAAAAATCACCAGACACGCATGTCGTCGCACCAAAGTTCATTCGACTCAAATCGCTTGTTTTGCTCTGCAAGCCAGGCACTGTGAGTCGCTTCGAATTTGGCTTTGCGCTGAGAAGCCGACTCAGTACTTTGGGCGGCTTGCATTTTCGAAAACTGTTTTGCTGACAAGATGACTGTGTCAATGCGGCCATCCTTCTCAACAAACACTGGCTCATGCTTCGCTTGAGCACATATGGCACCGAAACGATTTTTGGCTTCCGTTGCTGTGACCCGCATATCAACTCCTTTGTGTGTAATGGCTATTTTGGCTAAAGTCGTATGAGCATACAAGATTCACTCCGGACTATTGGCAGGGGTATTGGGTGAGTGTTGGCGCTGATTGGACCGTAGCAGTCCCGCGTCTTGGGCGCGAGCTTGCGCTTACGCATATCCTCCGTTGACGCAGTGGAGATGCCGGTTGGGTTGACGTTTCCATGGCTGTGCTTCTGTGTGAATGAGGCCAATTGCCTCAATTCACTACATCGACACGCGCCAAATCTGATAGGCGCAAACCGTGCTGGCTCGGAGACTACCGCGGCAGCGGTTTCGTCCAATGTTCGTGAAGAGACGGCCACTTTTCAAGTCGACTCTCCTGCCTGCAGTCATTCGTTGTCAACTTGTCCCCTCCGATTGCTCCTGCGAACAGCTGCGTCGTTTAAGTTAAGACCGCTTGCATTCCGGCGGGCACCAGAGGCGGTTTTCAATTTCCACTCAGACCATGGCTCATGCCTGGGGAACAGAAGGTCACCAGGTTAGGCGCAGTTCCGCCAAGCATCATGCATCGGTCAGTCAGAGCCGGTCGCGCCTGCGCACGTAAGAATTTCGCAAATTTCAGTGAAACCTTTCCGCCGGGCATGGGCGAGCGAAGTTTCGCCAAACCGATTTTTCAAGTTCAGTTCAGCGCCCGCTGAAATCATCAATTCGACAAACCGGAGATGGTTCTCTTCCACTGCAACTTGCAGAGATGTTTCACCGTACTCGGTTGCCGCCTCAATATCTGCCCCAGCGTCAATAAGCAGGCGGCCAATTTCAGTATTGTCATTCATGGCTGCAATAAGAAGAGGAGTCTGCTGATCACAGTCGATGGAATCGACATCAGCGCCCGCTTCAATTAAAGTAGTTACTAATACGACAGGGTCACGAATATTGCTATGGGCCGCGTAATGCAACGCTGTACTGGACCTTGAATCTGTCTGTTCAACATCTGCACCACCGGAAATAAGCGCGTCTACAACCTCGCTAAAACCACCGATGGTGGCAATGTGAAGCAGTGGGAAATAGGCATCCACGTCAAAATATTACTCTTCCATGTAATACTTATACGCGGAAACATTGCCGCTCAAAACGGATTTGAGCAAATCAAGCTCGTCAACCATTTCCCCTTCAGTTTCCTGTGCAGCCATCCTCTAGCACCGCTCGACATCCTCTTTGGACAGACCCACTGCAAGTACGGCTGAAAGTTCAACAATTTGATAACCAAAATTGCTGACTTTTGAACTGCGAGCCAGCCTGAATACCTCGGTCAAACGCTCGGCCTGAGCAGCCTTTTTTTCAGTGATGTATTTGTTGTACTTCTGCTGAAGTACTGCAGGAGCTTCCCCAATGGGAATTTCACTGTCCACTTCAAACACAGCAATAGAAGTTCCGTCGCGCCGGTGTGTGTGCACGACTTCGACAAAGCCAACTGGTGTGTTTTCCAGGTCACTGTCATCTGACTGGTCAATAGCAGCCAGCCACAATGTCCCAGCTTCCCAGTGCCAGACTATTGCGTCGGGTTCAATCCAGACTCCCCGATTACCGCACCATTGCAAAATATTTTTTGTAGTTTTCATTATGAACTAGTTCTGTTTAGGTTAATTAAAAAAAGTGTGTCCATCTTGGCGTACTGGAAGTCAAAGCTGCACATATGTTCAGTGCCAAACGCCAATGCTGCCGGGATTACCCGGTCCAATACAAAGAGTAAGACTCATCTAGCTCCCAACAGGCATCGTAGTCAATAGATTCAAAAAGTAACCATAGAACTTGTTTTTGGGAGAAACCAATAAGTTCGGGATAAATGAAGCCTTCACATGCAGCTTCATCACGATCATCATCAGTAATAATCAGTGGATGATATTTCGAGAATGAAAATATCCATTCATATCCGGCCTCTTCGAGATCAATGTCCAAGGAGTCACAGTTGCATGTGCCTTCAATGAGAACGTCATCGGTACAAAACGTGTTATTGGCAATTGCATCAAGGCGAACAAGAACCGAGCCTCTTTCCAGAACGTTGACAAGTTCATCAAAGGGCAGATTGCGAAGTTCATCTTTGAGTGAAGCGATGAATATAGAATGGTCTGAAGTGGTCACCTCACGGCTGCACCATTTGAAAAGTCGATTGATGAACACATTCCTATTGTGTGAAAATAGTAAATTTGACATCACTCACCTGCTAATTTTGAAATGAGCTTGATAGTGATAATAAAGATACATATCTTCAAGAGCCGAAGTGGGAAGTCATCTACAGAACTAAAGCCCCATGTCACCAATATGCATCTGAGATGCAGGATTCAAAGATGTCTGCGTGAGAATCACGAATGGAATGATGTTGGTTTTTCATGGTCTTTAGTTCGTTTGTTTTAGGTTTGCAAGTTGGATTAAAATCATTTCCCTCAATGCAATTCCTCCGTTAATGGACTGAAAATATAGAACTTGGGGCATAACTGAAAACATCAAGTTTTTTATATGATGGAACCCGGCAAAATCAACGACCTAACGCATTCATTAGCTCTAAAAAGCACACTTCAAATGAGTCGGTAAACATGGGATGCATAAAATCATCCAGCAAACGTAGTAGGTCAGCCGTATCCATGGAGATAATTTCATTCCAATGAGGATTTTCTGTTGGAATATCCTCATTGCTTGTTGGAAATGCATGACAGTGGAAGTAATTGAATGCTATAACCCACGACAAATTCCATTTGTTGATCATGTGGTCGAGTGTTGGCCCAAAATCGGCAAATAAAATGTGTACATCATTTTCACTAAACTTATTGGTTAATAAGGGGTAAAGATCAACTGCGATGTGACCAATCTGAATTAAATTTAGAAGCTCAGTCTTGGTAAGCGATTCGATTTGATTGCGAATCGACTTTTTAAAAATTTCAATTTCTATTGGAAGTAAGCATGTATCTTTGCGCCAAGGAGTATCTAAGCGATCCAATGCTTTCTTGTTCGAATTCCTGTTTTTCATTATTTCTCCTGCTGATGTAACTGTTTAAATATATGAATAACAGCGTCTGCATATAAATACTATCAATTCATGTGGAGTATGTTGCTTATCTAATAAGCAGCCTGTATCAAAAATCCAAACTCATTTGTCCAAGCCCCTTTGCAATTTCCGTTTGCTGGCTTTTCTCATGCGTGAAGTTGATGAGGGAGAGGTGATTGTGATGAAAGTCCTTGGCCCGCAGGGCGAGGGTCGCACCGACAGTGCATTGAACTTCGTGCTCCAAAAGTTGCTTGGCAATTAGCATCTTGTGGACGGATTTTTTCCGAGTCCCAAAGGTTACCCTTACCTCTTTATTTAAAAGCGAGGTCAGCGTAGTGTCATTCTCGTTATCGACGCTAACTAAGGAGACAACTGCTTCCCCATCCTTTGGATTCACAGAATGAATTTTCAAAGTAACATTGAATTTCTCACTGCTGGACAAAGTTTTGGGTGCAGGTTTGAAGGCGGGGAGCGCTTGGCTATTTGGAAGGGAGAGTTCCGTTGTGTCCATTTTGGGGCGCATGAGAATGCGTTTCACCGCTTGTTCATCTCCGGAATTCCTTATGGCTTTTTGGAATTCCTCATAGGAACAGTTCTTGGTATCATCCATATGAATTGCACGAGAAATCTCGGCGGCTTTGAGATGATTTGTTTGATAGGTTTCAACAGCCTTCTTGTTTTCCTCCCTCAGTTTCTTGGCATCACTAGGTGGTTCAGTTGCCTTAGGCACCCGCAATATCGCGCACAAGATATTCATGGCAACAGTAGCCTCGACCCCATAGGCGTATTCAGCTTTTGAATCACTGGCCATCGGTACCAGAAGACGTGCCGTGGTTGAAATCAAATCTTTCAGATCTTCAATTGGTACGTAAGTGAGGTTGCCGTGATCGCGCATCAGCTTCTTGACGTCGTCGTCCTTCACTTTCACTACTCCCGCAGGTTCGCCGAGCTTTTCCCTCAACTGTTGATTTGCATGTTCCTTGCTCATATTTACTCCTTATTAATAAAAGATTTATAAAAAATGGATGCCAAAACGTAAGCTCTGCAACAGGCTGACGTGCGGCCTTTGATTTCTGTACCTACCTTGTCCCCGGTTGGGATAACCTGAAAAATTGGATGTGCACCAAGACGTGGAATCGATTTCCCTATAACAATTCGCTTGTTGAATTGAAGTAACGTACCTGCCGAAAGAAGGACAGGGTGCTTATCGCTGGTAATCAGGTGGAGGTTGAGTCCCAGTGGCAAGATAGACAGGTGAGAATGCAATCGGTCAATCATTTGCTCTGAGTTGAGACGAAGGTGCTTAACAGCAGTGCGCTCGAGATCTAGGTCATCGCGCAGATTGGTTAAAGTATTTCCACTAGCTTTGGCAAATGCTGCCGCGATTTCGAGGCCGATTGCGGACAGTGCAAACTCCCGATCCAGCTTCAAGGCCATTTCAGACGCGGGGCCACGACGCCGACGCATGAGCTCATCCCGTTGAGAGTGCTGCGGAAGTGTCGCATCCATTTCCCTTGCTTGGGTGTCAGTAAACCCAAGGTCACTTGAGTAGTCCCCAGGTCTAGCGCCGAGCAAGAGCAGACCCATGAAAGTGACGCTACGGATGGCGACGTCAGTCTGATCTGAATCAGTCGGGTCGTCAGCGAAACTCGGAGCTGGTTCGGTTGGCGTCAGCTTTTTGAAGCCGGATCGCCTTCCACAATAAATGGAAACTTCCTTCCAAATGTCAGTTGAAAGTTTGTTTTTGATATTAATTTGCCGTACCTTGCGCAGGTTGTGCTTCAAGCCGAGGGCGGCATTGCAGATACCTGGTGAGGGTTGCAAGTCCTGCATGGATGCGAGTGTTTCATTTGCATAGTGAAAAGTCCAAGTGGAGTAGTAATAAACACTCGTAGTTAATGAATGACCATGGCCGGCCTCGCGGGAGGCACAGATGAAGTTCGCCGTTCCCAGTTTGTGAGTCTCCTCAATTGCTTTGTAGTGCTCAGAGACTGTCCAACTGCTGCGCAAAAGCGCCCGCGCAGTGGTTTCCCAGTTAGGGTCGATGCGGTTGCAAATGGCGGTGCCACGTTTGCTGTGATGACGCACCGAAGCTTCACCGGTGACGCGCACCATTGCACTAATGATTGCCTCATCGATGTGTTGCAGCTCCTTCCAATCGCCGGCGTCGTCAGGCAAGAGCGCAAAGCGGCTGGGATGGTCAGTAGTCTTAGCAGCCAGGCTGGACAAACGATCCGCTAACTGTTGCGGCACAAAGATTAAACGGACAGCATGACGTGATTTGAGGTGACTGAATCCATCTGTGTGTACCGACAATTGGTTGATCGCAGCGACTATGCAGTTCTTGCGAAGCACGTTGCGCTCCATGTGTCGCAGGGGCGCGTTGTCGTCGAAATCGTTGGCAAGGAGCGCGCGATCGCGCACATCTTCCCAATCCGCGAAATGGCATTCCAGCTGTCTGACTATCTCTTTGCGATCGGTATGAAGGAACAGAGTGGTAGCTGCTGACTTTCGTGAGCGGGTGAAAACATCGCCGCCTTTTTCGTCGGCAAAAAGCCCCCCAGGAACTTCCCAGCCCAAGCGGCCCCCAATAAAGAGAAAGCGTTTAAGACCGTGAAAGCGAGGTGCATTCGCTTTTACCAGAACCTTGTCCGGATTTAGCGCGTCAATCGAGCGTTTAGCATCCTGCACCCAGCTAAATATCTCATCACCGTTCAGTATTGAGAGGTCGTCATCAGCCCCGAGCAACGCTAAAGCAGTGACGACATCGGAGAAGTATCCATAGAGACTTGAGAATTGGTCGGCGTCGCTAGAACCTTCAACCCAGAGCTTGACCTCCTCATGCAGCACCTGCTTGAGGCACTGAATGCGTGTATCGTGCAAACCGTTAATTGAATCGAGTTTTTCTCGAATTTCTTTCGCACGACGCAACTCTTCACCATCTCGTAGTTGTGTGTTTCCAGCATCACGCAAAAAATCACGAATGGGCTGAAAGTTTTCATCACGGGGGCGATGAGATTTCCTGCTCCCAATGCGAAGCGCGCGAGCCAATGACGCTAGTGGCGCTGTGGCGCCTTCTGGCTGCGCAATGCGCAACAGTGTTCGACGAGATGGCGTTGCGGTTGGAACGGCTTCACTGTAGGCGGCAAGTGTGCGTGGAGAGAATTGGTAGCGCGCCCATCGTGCGACTAGCGCCATGAATGCCGCGTAGTCGTCAGATTCACTTCCAGTCCAGATGATCTCAGAGAACTCTTGGCGTAGCCATGAGCTGGCTCCAGTCACCACTTCTTGCCAGTAGAGAGCCTGGCTATTTCCAATTGCGTGAAGTGCAAGCAAGGTCCTCGGATTTACCGGAAGCACGATTTCATTGCTGCAACCTTCGCGACGCCACGCCCAGCAAATGGTATTGTCGATCGTTTGGACACTGTCTGGAAAGTTCGCAAAAATGATCTTCTGGTCATCAACTGATAGCGCGTCAAACACAGCCATGCACCCCAGAAGGTCAGACCCAACGTCGTTTCCAAAAGTTTCGGTCATCAGGCGGAGTCGTACTGTCTCAACCAAATGCACTGCTGGTACGGAGTACTTGTCGAATGGTGGAGGCAACACGCGCCATGACTTATCAAGATGATGGTGCAGGTACTGATCATTTGAGTGCCTGGGTAACGCCCCTGTGGAGTTCATTACATTGCGAGGGCGATTCTGCAACCCTGCTACCGGCGCAAAAGTAAGTTTCTGAAATAGAGAATTGATAATATTTCCAAGCAAACGGAGGCTATAGCGTGGACTGACAGACATCGCTTCGCTGAACGTCTCGACGCTGGAACGTGCATGGCCGGTTAAGGCGTACACAAGCCAAATGTTTGTGTCCATAGCCATGAGTTCAGAGACAAGAAAGTGGCGACCAATGTTGATAGGCCTTTGAAAATGCTCTGATGCATACGTACTAATGGTTCGCGATCCCAACTGCTTGCGTTCCAGAGTCTTTCCGTGCGTGGAGCCGATGACCCGTGTGTGGAAGAACACGGCGCGATCTGGGTGTGTGTTCAATATCGCCCTACGACCACTGGATTGCACGGTCACACCAAGCTGGTTTGCCCTTTTATTCAGAAGACCGATGTCTGCCTGCCATGCGGATAGCACTTGGTCGACCATCTTGTGACACGGAATGACGCGATCGCTCTGATAGCTGCCGACATCTTTGTCATATATATAGAGGAGATCAGGGTGTGAGTAGAGGGCCCGGTTAGTTAGACGGGCAAGCCTTGTGCCCCGGTGACCAGTCAAAAATATAAAGTCAAAAGCTCTGGCAGTAGAAATTCGATTGAATGCGCGCGCGATGTCTTCAAATACAGAGCTTTCTTTCATCACTTGTAAGTCGATGTCAATTTCATCTTGCGATGCATCCCAACGGCTTTTTGCGTTCTCTGGGGAGATGTTGATGATTGCGCCTTTGACGTCAGTATCTGGTGTCGCTACATGAGGGTTGAAGGTCAGGTACCGCTCCCAACTTTCGTTTGCTTCGATCAATTTCTGTGTTGGGATGGTGATGTAATGGAGGATCCCCATCGCGCAAGTATTGAATTCCTGGGCATTGAAGATGACCTCCACTTCACTGTGGCGCTCGTGCCGGTAAATTTCCGCACCCGAGTAGGCAAAGCGTGCGTCATAGGCTGGATGCACGGCGTTACCATGTTGACGCAAATAGCTCCTATAGGTTTTCAACCAGGCTTTGCGAGTTGCCTTGTGGCTGCCAATTTCAAGCAACTCACCGATCGTGCTGGCACCGGGGTTGGCCCGTTGCAGCTCGATCAGGTATTCCCCAATGGCATCGTCCATTGCCAATCGGATCAATTCGATTGCACTGCGTGGGTGCAGCGTTTCAGATGATTCAGTGGAGTTGACGCAATAACGGTAGTTCCAGACGAGGTCTTTATTTTCTACATCTATATATGGGTAGCTGGTATTTCGGGTTGGGAGTTCAATAGCCTTTGCCGCTGGCAATCCCGATTTGACGCTCAGATATGCAAGGGCGACTTTTCCCTTTAGATTCTTGTCACCGGCTAGAAAGTCTCGACGTAGTTCTTCGCAAATTTGTTTCAAGGATTTGGGATGCAGTCGTTCCCTGTCGCCGAGCAAGCCAAATTTTTGGGTGTATCGCGCGTACTTGGCGTGCGTGATCTTCAGCCAAGTAATTGCATTCTTCTCGCTCTTTTCGTTGGAGTTTCCTGATCCCTCTGATTGGCTTTCATCTGTATTGTTCGGATCCAGTGGGTCCTCGTGATCGTCAGGGTCGAAGCCTGGTGCGCCCGTTCCTACAGACGCCACGGCGGGATTGCCAGCACCAGTCGCTGGAGTTGGATTGGTGTGTTGATCAACTTCAGCTTTCTCGCGAAGATCTACGCCAGCCACTGGCGTGTTATGAGAGACAAGCAGATCATCGAGCAGGTCGCGCAAGTTTTTGGCCTTTACCCACTTGTATGCTGACTGGATCTCATCTTCAGTCCTTGGTTGTATGGAACTGAACATGGCCCAATCACTTTCAGAATTGGTACTTGTGCGAGCCCGACGCAACGTAGCCCACGCCTCAACAGCAGAGACTTTAAGAGATTCGCTACGTGAGACAGCACTGACAAGTAGGCGACCAAGGGCATCGAGTCCGTGATGTTCATCTACGTTGCCTTGCGTGCATTTCGGAGGCGTAGCAAGAAGGCTGAAGACCGGAATATAGATACTTGGGTCTGGGATGCCAAGAAGCGGGTGATCTTCTTGGAGTTCTTCCAACTTCTCGAGCAAAGCATTCCCCGCATCCTTCCATGCTTGAACGCGATCGAGGTCGCACTCTTCGCTATAGGCGTCAAGTGCATCGCATGTGATTTCAAGCGCGCGGATTGCACCTCGCCCACTGTCTGGACACCGGATTGCCTTCAAGATCGCCTTGTCGGCCTCGTTCAAAGTGGCAATATCGATTAGGGGCGACTGCAGGTTTGGGGGTGGTTGGTTCATAGTTTTGCTAGTTGACTTCGCACTGATAGGTGCTAAATACTTACGTTTGTGATCGGATTGCTTGGCTGTCGGCGACATGCACTAAGGTAGGGCAGATCGCCTGTCTGGTTGTTGCGGCAATAGCCCGCCAAAGCCCCACTTTGGCGATGCAAGTTGAGGTTTGCGACTACGGAGGATGGAATCGCCCAACGCTTTCATGCGGTTTCGGTTCATTGAGTTCACTTTTTTTTGACGGTTAGATTCGCACCGATGTGCACTTGCGTGGCTTCATTGGTCTAAGGCTGTATTCGTTGACTTCGACTTGTATGAAGTTAAGCGGAATCGGCAGTCTGGTTTCTGCGACAAAGGAGTTCCAAAGGCACACTTTGGGGATGCAAGTTGACGTTTGCAGTCTTGGCAGATGCATATGGATTGTTCGGCCCGTCCTTGCACTGGTTCGAACAGATCTGACATGGAAGACGCGCCAGTGCTTCGGCGCACATGCCGAGCAGGCTTGTGCGACCAAGCTTGGCGTTGGTGTAACTGCGTGATGAACCACCCCGACTGCGGTGATGTCGCACGACGTAACGAAAAATCCATTTAAATTACCCTGGCAAAACCAATCTCACCGCAATAGCAAGGGCTAGTGCGGGCCTTAAATGCGCGAGTCAGGTAACTAAGTCACCAAACCAAACGCACCGCCCATTGAAGTGGGCGGCATAAGTTGACGGATCTTTCGATGCGTCCGAGATGGTCCCGAATGATCGGAGCCAGGGGTGTGCTGTGTATCAAATTGACACTATTGACGCGACACTGGGAGGCATCAATCAGCACTATGCAATTCAACGTCTCAAGAAACGTGAAGATGCGGTAAGGTTGCGATTCTGGCATCGCTACCTGAGGTTCTAACTAGTCACGTAACAAAAAAATGTGATTCTTGTGTAATTTACAACACTTATTTCTCACGAAAAAACTGGGGATCTTATTTGGATTTTGTACGTGCCAAAAGTCACTATCTGCCTCCCAATATGGGCCCCATTCGATGGTCCAAATTGCATGTTTGGCGTTAAATCTTCGCGAAATATGATCAGTGCAACTAGGTGCATGTGCTCACCATTGCAGTTGCAAGAGTTTGATCAACGAGTTGATATATACGTTGCCGTTAGCCGATGCATCCAGGCGTGTGCGGTTGAAATGGGCTGCGTAGACGGAGAGTTCCGTTGCTGGATTTCCAAAAACTCTTTTGAACTCACGCTTTAACTGCTCAGACGTAAGCCCTTCAACAGGTCGTTGGTGTGTGCGAAGCAGAGATGCCTCAAGGCATGGATCGGAGGCAAGTACCGTGATCTTTGCCTTTCTTGCCGTTTCTTGCGTTCTTGCATTCCAGTCCTGGTCGGTGTCCAGCAACACGACTTTTTTGTCAAAAGCAGCGCCGTAGGCGGCTCGTATGGCTACGTCAATGACATGACCGGCGCCTTTGCCGTGCGCATTCTTGATCGTAACAGCGACTCCGGAGTCACGTTTGACATAGATTGCCTTTAGGTGGCGCAGGAACGCCTCTTCAGACTCCCCTTCACCGACAAGCAGCAAGGTCTTTACAACTTGACGCCGGGCTGCGTGCCTCATAGCTGGGGAATGGCCCCGTATGCGCCAGCCATGTACTTGGCATAAAAGTTATCGTCGTGCCGTATGCCATCGACAGAGTCCAGTCGCCAAGCCAAGCTTTCATTGTTGTCGTCCTTCTCTACCAGCGTGATTTGTGACTTGTGCAGGATGTTCAGGACTTCGATGGCGTGGCAGGTAAATAGAAGTTGGGCATGGTGGGGGTTGGTCGTACGGCTGGCAAACAAATCCAAGATGGGACCCAACATATGAGGGTGAAGGTCGTTTTCGAACTCATCAATGATGGCCAGTCCACCGGTTTGCAGAGCTGGAAGAAGGAGGGACAGAAGCACAAAGGCGCCCTGGGTTCCGCTGGATTCCTGTGAAAAATCCAGTTCGAATTGGGACCCAATGCTGGTTTTGTGGATGCCAAACGGAACCCATAGCTTTTGGCGTGTGTTGTCTGACAAAACGGACTCGAATTCCCGGATTTGAACGTCACTCAATCCAAGGTCCCAATGCGATAGAAGGCGCACCATGGCATCTCTGTGGACCGTGTTTTGGGCAAAGTACTGTGCGGCACCCACCAATTGACTGCCATCCGCAACGAAACGTCCACCTTGGTGGATGTTGGTCCAAATTTGACTTTGGACAATTTTCTTAGCAAGTGGCACGCCGTACTGTGCTGCCGTAGCAATGAGGGAGGCGTTGGCCCGGACTTTCAGTGCTTCGGCCTGATTGAAGCCAAAGTCCTGCTGTTTTACTGAATAGGATTGCCTGACCGGGTCCCAGTCGCGAACGAAAACATAGCCCATGCGTTGCCGCTTGACATACAACGCTTCGTGCAAAACGCGCTGGGGCGTCACTCGCAGGGTATAGCGCCAGAGTTGCCCTTCGAAGTCGACCTCGATTTCAAATTCGGATGGGTTGTCCCTACTGGTTGGGTGGGGCTGGAAGGGGAGCGGCGCATCCGGAGCCAGCTGGAAAGAATGAGTCAAAAACCAATGTAGAAAAGCTACGGGCTTGAGCAGTCCGGTTTTGCCACTTGCATTGGGGCCGACAATTGCCATGACGGAGCTCACACGCTCGCCGGTTGGCACTCTGTTGGACCAAACGGCGGCCGGAACTTTGGCATCAAGCAACCAGGAAACTTCAGTTCGGTCCTTGAAGGACTGAAAGTTTGAGAAAGCGTAGCGGTGTAGCATTCGTCAATTAAAACACGTTTTGAGCAAAAATGTGTTTGAAATGCAAATTGATGGTCGACAGGAGTTTGATGAATTTATGGCGTCGGCAAATGAAGAATCGCACCAATGCGGTGCATTTGATGGCTCGGCAATTGATGCCCCTGCGCAATTGTCAGAGGCAATGGAGTCAGTTTCAATCTAGCCTTGGGATCTATTTAAGAGGGGCTGACAATGTCCAGAAGCACCTATTCGTCACAATCTGCTGAATTCACAAATTTTTGATAGTTGTTGATTGTGTGACGCTAATCGGGCAAGATTGCTGCTATTGAAAATATAGCGTCACAGATTTCCATAGCAACTTCATTGACGTTTTCCCAATGGAGATGGTAAGATTTAGTGATGGGAACACCTATGAACCCGACCAACCCCGACTGACTTAGTCACACGGGTTAGAGCGCTCATAACCCAAAGTTCTCGCGCAACCAATAAAATCAAGCACTTACTTGATCATCAAAGCCCGCTAACAGCGGGCTTTTTTGTTATGGCCCATTTTTGGCCCAAACGTAGCCCACTTTTGGCCCACGGTCCTTTAGGGCACTACTCGTGTGACCATTGGGTCCTGGCCCAAATCGCCATTTTTGCTTGACCATTGGGTATTTACACCAATGGTCTATTTGTGGTCAACTTTTGCGACCATTGGGTCTTCGATGTGAAATGCCAATTGGGTTGGCATCGCCGAATGTGATTGGCCAATTTGGGGCCATAGCAATTCGTTGACGTGGATTCCAGCGAAGTTGGCCATCATGTCTGGCTACATACTCATCCAGATTAATAGTCGTGAGCAGTATTACTTCCGGCTGAAACGGGCCAGGTGCAGTCACTGACTAATGTCAGCTTTGAAGCCGTGGATTTGACGCTTCTACTGATCGCTGACTAGTGGGTTGGGCTTTCCGCTACAGGCTGAACTAAGTCGCCCGCCGAGGACGGGCAGAGTGTCCCCATTTACCCCTCAATCGGAGATACGATTGGCAGCGATTCGTATGAACGCATTGCTATCAAGCAATAGGATTTTCAATTGAGGTGTCAGGGAGAGCAATACATGATCAACTTTAGTTTGCTGGCGAAGGCTGCGGGGGGCGATGTCCCCGCAACGCTCGAAGAACTATTTAAGCAGTTGGACCGCAAGGCCACACATACCGGGCTCCGGACAGCCCAGCTCGCCGCGCTGTCCGCATTGGATCAGCAGATCGAGCATAGAGATGTGATCATGAAACTGAGCACTGGGTCCGGCAAGACGGTGCTGGGGCTGCTCTACGCCGAGATGATGCGGCGCAAGTACAAAGGCGAGCCCGTGGTGTATCTGTGCCCGACCAATCAATTGGCCGACCAAGTCGTCGAGACCGGCAGGCTCATTGGTGTGAAGGTCAGCACGTTCCCAAGCAAGGGACTGCCCTATGAAGCGTTGAGTGGCGAAGCAGTTCTCGCCTGCACGTACGACCGCCTTTTCAACGCGAACTCGGTCTTCGAGAACAAATCGATCCGGCCTTCAGCCATAGTCATGGACGATGTTCACGCCGGCGCTGAACGGATTCGAAAAGCTTACACCGTCCAAGTGCCGGAGTCTGTCTTTCCTGCTATACGTGCATTGCTGGAGCCGTTGTGCAATTCCACTGATGCCGCCACGTGGGCAGGCATCATCAGAGGCGATGCAGGTACGACGTACGAAGTACCGTACTGGGTGTGGTCGCAGGTCTGCGGAGGGGTCGCCCGATTAATGGCAGACTTGATCGACCAGCCGCCGCTTCTGTTCACTTGGGGCAACATCGCCCGTTATCTGGAGCTGACGCGGTGCTGCATTTCTGGTGTTGCGGCGGAGATTGCGCTGCATATACCTCCGGTTGAAGAGGTGGCGGCATATGCTGGGGCCAAGCACCGGTTGTTCATGTCGGCCAGCATCAAGGACAGCTCCGGGATGATCGCTGGGCTAGGGTGCTCGCCTGAGGCCTATCAACACCTGATCGAGCCCAAGGAGGATGAAGGCGCGGGCGAGCGAATGATCCTACCCACGTCTCTCATAAATTCGGAAAGCGATAAGCAGGAGATCGCCGCGGCGTGTGCAGTGTTAGCCACTAAGACCAACGTGGTCGTACTTACGACATCAGCATCCCAGGCAGCGGTATGGACCGCGGCGGGCGCGATTTTGTCGCAAGGCACTGACTTCGACGGTATGCTCGAGAAGCTGAGGACCACAACTGGCAACTATGTCGTATTCGCTCAGCGGTTCGACGGAGTCGACCTGCCCGACGACGCTTGTCGCGTCCTCGTAATCGACGGCATACCGGGTGGGGACCGCATCATCGACCGCATCGATGCGTACCGTCAGAAGGACAGTCCTGAATACGAGGTGCGCACGGTTAACAAGTTCGAGCAGGCGCTGGGCAGGGCGGTCCGGTCAAGTGCCGACTTTGCCACTGTGTTGTTGGTGGGTGTGGACATCGCGGCGCTCATCGGCCGCAAGAACGTCGCGGGCCTTCTTGAAGAACGCACCCGGCTACAAGTGGAGCTTGGGCAGGAACTGGCTCGCCTTCCGGATCATGTGGGCAAGTCGTTAGGAGTGGTCATTCAGGAACTTGCGCAAGCATTGCTGGATCGCAACGAGGGCTGGCGGCACGCGCACAAGACGCGCGTCGCTGTGACCGGCAAGCAAGTGCGAGATACGGCACTGACACCCTACGAGGCCGGAGCGCTCGCTATGCGAGAGGCCTGGAACATGGCGAAGGCCAAAAACTCGCAAGGTGCGGTGGCGCGCCTTCGGGATGCTGCCGGCGCCAATCTTTTACATCCGATCCAGAAGGCAGAATTGCTCTACTGGGTTGCGGCGTATCAACACCAGTTCGATCCCGGTCAGGCGGCGGAGGTTTACAAAGCTGTATTCGGCTTGAACACAAAGTTCCCAAGGCCGCAGCAGACGCCCGACAAGCGGTTCGCAAGAATGACTGATCAGGCCGTGGCCTTGTGCGCGGTGTTTGGGGTCTTCGGCTCTCCTAATGCTGCTTTGGCGCGCGTCGACGAAGTTAAGGCCAAGTTGGTTTTCGCAAACGAGGCGGAGACGGTGGAGCAAGGCCTGCATGAACTAGGCGAATTAATGGGCGCAACAAGCAGCCGACCTGAGAAGGAGACCGGTCGAGGTCCGGACGTACTTTGGTTGTTTGATGACTGTGGGGTCTGTATCGAGGCGAAGAGCGAGAAGACTGCGCCAATTCACAAGACCGATGCTGCCCAATTGCTCCTGAGCGGAACCTGGTGCGATGAGCAATTAGTAGCCGGAACGCCGAAGCCGGTTCTTGTCTTTGCGACCAACGTAACAGCCGCCGATCGCCCCGAGGACGTCGCGTTTGGCCCCAGGCTGATGCCTGAAGTTGTACTCATGGACATGGTCGATCGGCTTCGCAAGGTGCTGATGAGCCTCACCTACGACGGACCCTTGTTCACTGACCCGGGGACCGTTGCCGCCAAGCTGCGCGAACAAGGTTTAACCGGCGCGGCGATCGTTGCTCGACTCGCCGTAATGAAGAGCTGACGCCACCGGCAGGGGCAGGCCCTGCAAAGAGATTGTTCGTCCTGCAAACTCTGGGTCCTTTCCGAGCCGAGTCTGTGGCGGCATCTGGGTAGTTTCGACTTGACCTCGTTGTCTCGATACACAACATAGGCACCCACCATGCAGGCGCTCACCACACACGCCGAGTCGGAGACTACCGCGTCAGCGGTTTAGTCCGCCGCTGCACCTCTAACTTTAACCAGATGGCAGTCAAGTAGAGGCTGGTGGCCGTCACTCGCGGGCCATTGACTCCCTGTCCGCTATAACCCAAAGAGGAAGTACAACTGCTCACCACGAATGACCGCTGAACAACGCTGAACTTTGTTGCGTCACGCTGTCCTGCACGAGGGCTGGTGCAGATTCTAGGGCCAGCTGGGCATGTCAGCCGACGGCAGGCTGCGCCGGTGGGATCACACTCGAGCAGGCAGAGGCCGCGGTTGTGTTGGGAAATCTTGTCGTGGTATAGGCATAAGAGCGCCGGCAAGATCTTGTTTTAATATCTCATTACATCCAACGCCCAGGGGCAATATTTTTGACGGCAACCTCGCTGACCCGAAGACCTGTCGAGTTGGAACATACAGGGAGACACTATGCATATTCAACATGTCGAGATCGGCAACTTTCGAAAGCTTCAAGCCGTACGGGTGGACTTTGCCGAGCAAACGACAGTCTTCGTGGGAGCGAACAACAGTGGAAAAACGTCGGCCATGGTCGCGCTTCGCCACTTCCTTGTTGACCGAACAAATTTTTCCATTAATGACTTCACCTTGTCCCATTGGGCCAAGCTTGATGCGATGGCCATCGCTTGGGAGACGCCCATTCCCGGAGAGGAGGAAGCAGAGTTCAATTGGGGTGAAGTACTGCCGCACCTTGATGTGTGGCTGAATGTGCCGACAGAGGATCTTCACTATGTTCAGAAGATTCTTCCCACCCTCGATTGGGCAGGGGCGCATATCGGTGTTCGCCTGCGCTACGAACCCAAGGACATCCAAGCCCTGAAGCAAGAGTTCCTGGCGGCCAAGCTCGCCGCCGCTTCTGTCATGGGCACTGTCCCGGCTTCGGAGAAGGACACCACGGCAGCAGCGATCCCACTCGTGGAGGGGTTTGCCCTTTGGCCGAAGTCGATGATGGACTTCCTGTCGCTTCGGCTGCGATCATCTTTTGAGGTCCGCGCCTATCTCCTTGACCCCGAAAAGCTCGTGATGCCAAAGAACGGCATTGCCACTCCTCAGGGCCTTCCGGTTGGCAGTGAGCCGATCGAAGGAGACCCATTCAAGAAGATCATTCGCATTGATGAAATCAGCGCACAACGCGGATTTGGATTTGTTAATGCTTCAAATCGAGGGGACGATTCACAGGAGGATGGGATCTCGCGGGGTGGCAAGAAGCTGTCCAGCCAGCTTCGCAACTACTACACCCAACATCTTGACCCCTTCGATCAGCCCGAGCCAAAAGATCTGGAGGCTTTGCAGGCACTCCATAGTGCTCAGGCCGCTTTTGGCGAGCGTCTGGCAACCTGCTTTTCAACGGCGCTGAAAGAACTTGAGGACATTGGCTATCCCGGCGTCACCGACCCGAAACTTACGATCACCGCAAGCATCAAGCCCATCGACGGTTTGAACCATGCATCGGCAGTTCAATACGAAGTCCCCACGCACCTCAAGGAGGGGGAAGGTCTTGCGCACCGCCTCCCTGAAGACTCAAACGGGCTTGGGTATCAAAATCTGGTCTCAATTGTCTTTGCGCTGATGAGCTTTCGCGACAAGTGGATGAAGGTTGGCAAGGCTTCCAAGTCAACCGATCCCGAAGAAGCCCTTCGTCCACCGCTCCATCTTGTCCTGATTGAAGAGCCGGAGGCGCATCTGCATGCACAAGTTCAACAAGTCTTCATCAAGCAAGCCTATGACGTTTTGCGCAAGCACGACAACCTCAAGGATGCGAAGGACCTTCGCACACAGCTTGTCGTCAGCACACACTCAAGCCATCTCGCACATGAAGCCGACTTCGCTTCCTTGCGGTACTTCCGTCGCCTTCCTGTCAAGGCGGTGGGCGGCTCCGTGCCGGTGTCGTGTGTTGTCAACCTATCTGAGACCTTCGGAAGCGGGGAAGAGACGGGCCGCTTCGTCAAGCGATACCTGAAGGCGACGCACTGTGATCTGTTCTTTGCTGATGGCGCTGTGCTGGTCGAAGGGCCTGCCGAGCGCATTCTTGTCCCGCACTTTGTCCGCAAGCGTGACCAGTACGAGTACCTGCGTCGTTGCTACATCACCTGGCTTGAGATCGGCGGGAGTCATGCGCACAGGCTGAGGCCCCTGCTTGAGCATCTTGGTTTAAACACGTTGATCATCACAGACCTTGACGCGAAGGATGCCGCTGGAGCGTCTGTTGCCCCCGTGCGCGGCTCAAGCCTTAAGGCCCGCAATGAGACGCTCAAGACCTGGATTCCTGAGGTAGAGGATCTCGACACGCTGCTCGATAAGAAACCCGAAGAGATCGTCCTCAACGGTCCAAGCGGCTACGGCATTCGCGTCGCCTACCAGCAGCCTATCTCCGCCAAGTTCAAATCCAAGAAGGACACAGAGGCGCTTGCCAATACGTTTGAAGACGCCTTGGTCTATGAAAACCTCGACCTGTTCCAGAAGATGAAGGGAACGGGCCTGATGGGGCGGATTCGTAAAAGTCTTGATACAGCCACTGATCTCGGCGATCTCGCCCCCCGAATGCTTGCCGACTTGGCGAAAGGCGGCAAGGCTGAATTCACCATGGATCTTCTCGACAGCGACGAGATCGAGACGATGAAAGTACCGGCATACATTGACGGCGGATTGCTCTGGCTCGCTGCACAGCTTAAGCGCAAAGAAGATGGCATCTCAGGCAAGGCTCCTGAACCGACAGAAGTTATGGAAATCACCGCCGAAACTACGAAGGTGGCCGAATGAGTTCCCAGACAACCGTAGTCAGCGCGGACGCCTCTGATGCTCATGTTGATGAAGAGATCGCGGCTTGCTTGAATCTGGACACCCCGAAGAGCTTCTTCCTTTTTGCTGGTGCTGGTTCTGGAAAGACGCGCTCCCTTGTGACTGCGCTACAGCATGTGCAGATGACTCTGAGCGAGCGTCTCCGGGTCAAAGGACAGCGCGTGGGGGTTATCACTTTCACGAATGCAGCCAGTGACGAAATTAAGAGGCGACTACTTTTCGATCCGCTGATCGACGTTCGAACAATTCATAGCTTTGCCTGGTCTTTGATCGAAGGCCTCAACCACGATATCCGTGAATGGCTGCGCGTTGACCTGTTGGAAAACATAGCAAAGCTGAACGTGGACGAAGCCAAGGGTCGAAAGGGTACGAAAGCATCGACGGATCGCCTCAGAAAAATTGAGTCGAAAACCAAGCGCCTCCAGAATCTTCCAAACGTTAAGTCTTTCACGTACAGCCCTACCGGGGACAATCGCGGGCGCGATGCTTTGAATCATTCTGAAGTCTTGCAACTGACGGCGTATTTCCTTCAGACTAAGCCCGCCATGCAAAGCATCCTCACTGGCCGCTACCCTATCCTGCTAATCGACGAGAGCCAGGACACCAACAAGCATCTGGTCGACTCGCTCTTCACAGTTCAAGCCAAGCTCAAAGGGAAGTTCCTTCTTGGCCTTCTCGGAGACATGATGCAGCGCATCTATAACGACGGGAAAGAAGGGCTTGGACAGGGACTTCCTCCGGATTGGGCAACCCCCGTAAAGCAGCTTAATTACCGTTGCCCCAAACGAGTCATTGCCCTGATCAACAAGGTCCGTAGCTCGACAGACAAGCAACACCAGCAGCCTGTCGCCGCCGCAGTTGATGGCGTCGTTCGTCTCTTCATCCTGCCAAGTGACCTCGCAAACAAGCCCGCCGCTGAACAGAAGATCGCAGCCTATATGTCGATGACGACAGGCGATGAAAAGTGGAATGAACCCAAGGCGATCAAGACCCTGACACTAGAGCATCGGATGGCTGCTTCACGCTTGGGCTTCCTTGATGCTTTCTCTCCGCTCTATGACGTGGAAAGTTGGCGTACCAGCTTCCTCGAAGGGACGCTGCCTGCATCGCGGTTCTTCTCTGACCAAGTGCTTTCGCTCGTGAATGCCAAGCAGAAAAATGATCGGTTTGCTGTTGCGCGTATCGCTAAAGCCTACTCCCCGCGCCTCACGCCAGAGGCTTTGCGCGTGGCCAAAGACACCAAGGAACATCTGAAGCAGGTCAATGTTTCCATTGACGTGTTGATGGAGCTGTGGAAAGACGGGGCCAATCCGACCTTGCTTCAGGTTCTTCGCTGCGTCGCAGAACACAATCTCCTCGAAATTCCTGAATCTCTTCAAGCTAGCTCGTCTGAGGAAAGTGCTGAAGCCGTAGCTTCTGATGAGGATGAGCGCGAGGACCGACAAACTGAACGGGCGCTTGCCATTCAGTCTTTCCTGAATGCTCCGTTCTCTCAGATCGGGCCAATGATGGAGTACCTATCGGGGTACGCGCATTTCGACACACATCAAGGAGTTAAAGGGCTAGAGTTTGATCGTGTCATGGTCATCATGGATGACGCAGAGGCAAGAGGTTTTCTATTTAAGTACGAAGACCTGTTCGGGGGCAAAGCAGCGGGTGAGAAAACCGTTGAAAGCACCAAGCGGCTGTTTTACGTGACGGCGAGCCGTGCAAAGAAAAGCCTCGCACTCGTTGCATATTCTTCGGCCCCATACCGAGTCCAAAGCTTCGTGCTTCAGGAAGAATGGTTCAACGCCGATGAGGTCTTTGTCGGCGTTCCCGACTGAGAGATAGTATGTTCTCTCAGCGTTCCGAGGGGATATCAAGTCAAAGACGCCGCAGAAGATGAAATCGCAAATGAGGGAGATCACGTGCCAACCCAATCTCCGCAACTGACTTCGCACGACCTGTCGCCGTACAGTAGCCACATCATTGCCCGGCGGCTGACGCCGATACCGAATCAGAGGCTTCGGGATACCGAGATCGATGGCGTGTTGATGAAGGCGCTGACCGTCATCGGCGGCATCGCGACGCAGCCTCGCGCGGTCACCGGCAATGTCAAGGTGGACGGCCGTATCGTCGACTACGAGTTGTTACCTTCCTGGCAAAGCCAACCCGGGCTGGACAACGCGGCCTGTCACTATGTCGAGGAGCGCCCCGTAACCTGGCTGTCGGGCCAGGCCATGGACAAGCTCAACCATCTTCTCGTGGTGACTATCACCGCGGACGGACTGATGTTGCTAACGTCGACGGACGCGGAGCATCGTGCCGCGCTGCTTCTCCATCTGCAGCATGACTTCTTCGATGGATGGGAAGCGGTGTCGCAAGCCGTGCTGGTGAAGGCGATGGTCGAGAGATTTGCCATGAGGACCCTGTGGCTCGCCGGCATCCACCGCGATACGACGATCAAGCCCAGCTCCAAGATCTTGTCCGGTTCAAGCCTAGCCGAGGCGATTGACCCGATGAACGATTCGACTTATCTCGCCGGGGCGGTGCGATCGAGTGAAGGGGGCGTAAGCCTGCGCAACTCCTCCGTCTGGACGGGGCCGAATGACACCATGCGGTCCTTCGAAGCTCGCTCGATTAAGTTGCTGAGCGCGGTTCGCGCCGCGATCGCGGCCTCGCCGCCCGACGACCTTCCCGTACATAGCAGTCTTGCGCATTGGATCAAGTCGATGGACGACACCGCTGACTGCTATTTCATCGCGCATGTAGATCCGGAGACGCTGGACGGTGCCAGTGGCAGGCATAAGGCGCAGGAGCTGGTGAATGCCTTCGACGTTCAGCTGGATCAGCCAGGGGCGGCCGCAGGCAAGGCCGCCTGGTCGTTCACTGCCAGGGTCACTGACGCCGCCTCGGCGACCAGCGCGACGATCGACGTCGTGCCAGACCTAGCCGGTAACGGGGACCGCGTGGTGTACGTGATCGATCCACTGCCGCCAGCGCCTTTCGCCGATTGGGCCACCGCCGTAATGGAATCGCCGTCCCTCCTGCGGGCCTACTACAACAGCGGGCACACAATCGCTAGCGGATCCGTATCGCAGGTGCGGATTCAGGATGCTCCGTTTGGCCTGTTCGTATTCCTCGATTTCACCAACTACCTTGTAACCCAGGAGAAGCCGATGCTCGGCAAGGGCATTGCTGCACCCATCCAGGACATGACGAGCCAAGCGGATGTGAGCCTGTTCAAGTGGATCTTCAAGGAAGGGCTTGGCCTCTTGAATCTCGCGCAGCCCTCACAGGGCCAATGCTGGCTGTACTGCGACGACGGCTCCAGTGAGGTGGCGGACTTTGTGCATCTAGACATCGGCTCCACACCAAAGCGGCTGACCCTGTTCCATGCCAAGGGCGCGGGCAGCGCGGAGGCGACCCGCCGGTCGGTGCCTGGGCCTTACGAACTGGTCGCTTCGCAGGCGATCAAGAACCTGCGCGCGTTCGACGCCAAGCAACTATTGGTTCGGATTGAGAAGCGACTGGCGGACAACGGCACTCAGCGTATCTGGGATCAGCCTTGGGCGGTCGGGCTTCAGCCGATGCCCGACGCTGCCGCCTTCAAGGCTGCGCTCGAACAGCTCGGCACGAACTACGACTGCGAGGTCATCATTGTTCAGCCGCACGTGCGGCGCGGGGACTTCCTGCCGGCATGGCCGCAGGAACTCCCGCAGAGCGCCACCGTCGGCGCCAAGCAACTGCGGACCCTGCTGTTCAGCGTGGAGTCCACGGCTCGCGCGGTGAATGCCAGGTTTCGGGTGGTCGCGGAGGCAATCTAGGTCGACCTGGACGGCTTCCCAGCGTCCTTCAGGCGCCGTAGGGAAAACCGGCAGTCAAGGCACCAGTGACTGTCGTTCTTTGAAGCCGACCTTTGGGATCGGAATGTCAACGGGGCATGGAAGACCGCTGCGCAGTCCAGACCGTGCATTCGTGGCGATATTATTGGCGGCAACCGCTGCATCAGCGACTTCCTCATATTGGCTGGCAGTCCAAGGTAGACAGTTTTTCCTGATTCATGAAGAAGTCGCTGTCATACCAAATATCGGTGCAAACGTACCAGATTTTGGTTTGGCACGATGCCTGACCAGAAAGCACACCTTCACAGGCCACCATCTGATCATCATCAGCGACGCTCCGACCGTGGGAAGTGCCGAGCACCAAGTCAAGTTCCCCGGAACTTTCACTGCTAGTGAGCTGCGTGAACTGTGCCCCAACTGCTGCTATGCGGCTAACACAATGTTAGGTCTGAAGCTGGTTCTGTACGGACACCGTGCAATACGGTCGTCCAGGACTAGTCGGTAGTCTGTTTCGCGGACTTTCTTCGCCTATCAATCTCAATCTGACTTAGGTCCAAGCCCAGGTATTGCTCAAGTGCGAGCCGCAGCACGTCGGAGCGAGTCGGAATATTTCCAAAATCTTTCGACAACTCGATCCTTTTGGCATCAATCAGCTTAGCCAAGTCATCTGAAACACGAAGATTGAGTTGCGTCCGTTCCATAGAAAGAATTCTACCAGACACAAATTTATATCGGTAGACAGCTTGACAATGAGACAAAGCGCTATATATTAGTATTGTCTACCGATATCAATGTTTTAAAGGAGCTAATGATGGAGACAGAGTTGCTGACTACTGAAGAACTGGCAAGGCGTATCAAGTACGACGTACGCACGATCCGAGAGCGTCTGATTGACTCCGTGCTGATCGAGGGCGTGCACTATTTCCGGCCGTTTGGGGGACGCAAGATCCTCTACATCTGGGAAGCAATCCGCCAGGACATGATGGGTGCAAAGCAAAAGTCAGTTTCTATGCCCCGCGCAGCGTTGGGAATTCGTATGGCAAATGGAGGTGTTCTCCATGGGTAGCATTCGAAAATCAGATACCACCGGTTTTCTGTTCCTCGACTTCCGGTACGTAGGCAAGCGCTGGCGGGAGTACACGGTAGAGCCTGATACGGCTCCCAACCGAAAGAAGCTGGAAAAGGCATTGGCACGCATCGAATCAGAAATCGAGGCTGGATCGTTCGTCTACGCGGACTACTTCCCTAACAGTAAAGCCCTGCCAAAAGTAGCGGCTGCGTTGGCTGCAGCCAAGGCAAAGACTGAGTCGTACAAGCTTGGAGAACCAGCGGTTACGGCAGTTGCCCAGGCTGCGGCGGAGGTCGCCAAAGATGTCGGCCCCTTGTTTGCAGAGTTTGCCAACCGGTGGTTTGACCAACGCTGCATTCAGTGGCGGCGTAGCCACATCCGTGCCCTGAAGTCCACGCTCGACGGCCACCTGATCCCCAACTTCGGGGCA
>NZ_JBXAMW010000007.1:0-292519 GCF_058801025.1 Rhodoferax sp. GW822-FHT04A08 | reverse complement strand
CTGGACAATGTTCACCACGCGGTGCGAGAGGATTTCGCAAGCATGGCACTGGGCACATCAGGGCGGGACTGTATCATGCTGCGGCGCGCCAAACTTTTTACAGTCTTACAGCGCCGCCCCGTTGAGGCCCCGTGTTACAGCGAGGTTACAGAGTGAAGGTTTCTGGGTTCTTACTTGGCATATCCCATGAAAAAGATTTTTATTGACGGCGAAGCCGGTACCACCGGCCTTCAAATTCGTGAGCGGCTGCTGGCCATGGCTGGCATCCAGCTACTCAGTATTGATCCAGCATTGCGCAAGGATCCACTCGCCAAGAAAGCTCTGATGACCCAGGCCGATCTGGTGATCCTGTGCCTGCATGACGACGCCGCCATCGAGTCCGTAGCCATGGTGGATGCCATCGCCCGGGAAACCGGAACCACCGGCCCCAAGGTGATTGATGCCTCTACTGCCCATCGCACGGCGCCAGGCTGGGTCTATGGCTTTCCTGAACTGGCCGCAGGCCAGCGCGATGCCGTGATCGGCGCAACCCGCGTGGCCAATCCAGGCTGCTACGCCACCGGCGCCATTGCGCTGATACGCCCCCTGGTGGATGCCGGTCTGCTGCCTGCCGACTTCCCTGTCTGCCTGCCATCGGTCAGCGGCTATTCGGGCGGTGGGCGCAGCATGATGGAAGCCTACGAGCAGGGCAAGGCACCGCCGTTTGAGCTGTACGCCCTAGGCCTGAAGCACAAGCACATCCCGGAAATCATGCGTTACACCGGCCTGACCCGCAGGCCTTTGTTTGTGCCCTCGGTGGGTAACTTTGACCAAGGCATGCTGGTGCAGTTGCCCTTGCATCTGGACACATTGCCCGGCAAACCCACTTCTGCGGATTTGCACGCGGCATTGGCCAAGCACTATGCGGGCAGTACCTGGGTGACAGTGGAGCCCGTCACCGCCGACCTGAAGCTGGATGCGGTGGCCCTCAAAGACACCAACAAGATGGAGTTGCGGGTGTTTGGCAATGAGGAATTTGGTCACGCCTTGCTGGTTGCCCGTTTGGACAACCTGGGTAAGGGCGCATCGGGTGCTGCGGTGCAGAACTTGCAGTTGATGTTGGGGCTTTAACGCTCTCAGTCGGGTTGTTGGTACGCGCTACGGCCCGTCAGGGCGGCGCGTTTTGCTCCGTGTCCCCCGCGCCCTTTGGGCGCTCCTCCTTTACCTGCGCAAAACGCACCGCCCTCACGGGCCTCCGGGTATGGGTGCGCACTGTAATGCAGTGTCTCTAAATAGCACTTCCAACCTGTGGCGCTCGCACTTCGAGCCTCCGGAGTGGGGTATGCATTTTGCGCAGATAAAGGAGGAGGCCCTTCAGGGCCGGGGGACACGGAGCAAAACGCATACCCCACTCCGGCGGCGGGCTCGCAAGAAAAAGTCAGCAGGCTGCAAAAGGCAATTAGTCTTCATCGCCCCCAGAAACCACTCGCCGAATCGCATCCCCACCAAAACCGCGCCCCGCCAGGAACCGCATCTGCTTTGCCCGCTCAGACGCATCGGCAGGCGGTTGACCAAACTTCTTGCGCCAGACTTCGCGCGCACGCTCCACCTCGCTGGCGCGTAGCGTATCCAGGGCTCTGGCAACTGCTTCGGGCTCCAACCCCTTTGCCTGCAACTCCTGCTTGATACGTTGCGCCCCCAGCTTGGCGGAGCGGCGGTGAATGACGGACTCGAGCACCCGGCCTTCGTTGATGAAATCCTTGGCCTGCAAGGTATCCAGCACCTTGGCCAAGGCGCCGGGCTCTTCTTCATACGGCGCCAGCTTGCGCTCCAGCTCCGCGCGTGAGTGCTCACGCGTGGACAGCAGCCGCAAGGCCCGACCGGTCAGGGAAAGCGGTGTGACGGCCATTGCTTCGCGGCAGCACCGGGCTTACGCAGCCTTGTCTGCTTTATCGGCTTTGTCAGCCTTTTTGCCCTTGACCTTTTCCACCTCGACCACCGGCAGCAGCGGGATGCCCAGGGACTCGCGCACCTTGTTTTCGATTTCTACCGAGAGATCAGCGTTTTCGCGCAGGAACTCGCGGGCATTGTCGCGGCCCTGGCCGATTTTTTCGCCCTGGTAGGCATACCAGGCGCCGGATTTTTCCAGGATGCCGGCGTTCACGCCCATATCGATGATTTCGCCATGGCGGCTGATGCCTTCGCCGAACAGGATGTCGAACTCGGCCGTCTTGAAGGGAGGCGCCACCTTGTTCTTGACCACCTTGACCTTGGTCTCGTTGCCGATGGATTCCTCACCCTTCTTGATGGTGCCGGTACGGCGGATGTCCAGGCGCACGGAGGCGTAGAACTTGAGCGCATTGCCGCCGGTGGTGGTTTCGGGCGAGCCGAACATCACGCCGATCTTCATGCGGATCTGGTTGATGAAGATGACCATGCAGTTGGTCTTCTTGATGTGGGCGGTGAGCTTGCGCAGCGCCTGGCTCATCAGACGGGCTTGCAGGCCGGGCAGGGAATCGCCCATTTCGCCTTCGAGTTCGGCCTTGGGGGTCAGTGCCGCCACCGAGTCCACGATGATCAGATCGACCGCGCCGGAACGCACCAGGCTGTCGACGATTTCCAGCGCTTGTTCACCGGTGTCGGGTTGGCTGATCAGCAGGTCCTGCAGGTTCACGCCCAGTTTTTGCGCGTACTGGATGTCCAGTGCGTGCTCGGCATCCACGAAAGCACATTGGCCACCTTGCTTTTGCATTTCGGCCACGACTTGCAGTGTCAGCGTGGTCTTGCCGGAGGATTCCGGGCCGTAGATTTCCACGACGCGGCCACGCGGCAGGCCGCCCACGCCCAGGGCGATATCCAGCCCCAGCGAACCGGTGGAGACCACCTGGATGTCCTCGATCACCTCGCCCTCACCCAGGCGCATGATGGTGCCTTTGCCGAACTGCTTTTCGATCTGCGCCAGCGCGACTTGCAGCGCCTTGGCTTTTTCGGTGTTGGCGCCATTCGTGTTGTTGGGGTTCTTGACGGGTGCGTCCATGGAAATCTCCTTAAAAATCAATCGGGTTGTGGCTTGCTCAGCATCTGCATTTAATTACAGGCTGGATGCTTGAACAGTAGTTTAACGGGGCTTGTTGAAATTGGTAAACACAATATTTAGTCAGTTTGCATTACCATTTGAACCATGATCACAGCACCGCCAGAACCACAATCTTCTTGGCGCAGCACCCATCTGGGCCACTGGTTGCGCCTGGCGCAGGAGCGGTTTGACGCACGGGTCATGGAATGCATGGCGCAACACCCCAGCGTGCCTCTGGGGCTGTCCAATCTGGCAGCACGCGGCCAGGTCAGCGCAGCCCACATCCACATCACCCGCCACCTCCCCCCTGACGGCGCACGCCTGACCGAGCTGGCACAGGCTGCCGGCATGACCAAACAGGCCATGGCGACCCTGGTCACGCAGTGTGAAGCCTGGGGCATGGTGCGCCGCGAGAACGATCCGGTCGACGCCCGCGCCAAGCGCGTGGTGTTCACAGACACCGGGATGGCTTGGCTTGGCGCCTACCAGGAAGCCGTCGCGCAGGCTGAAAGCGAGATGCGCGCGGCCGTCGGTGACGAAGTCGTTACCGTGATCGCTCTGGGGCTGGAGGCCTACAGCGGACGGTAAATGCGCACGGTGCAGGCCTAGAATGGCGAAAACAAGGAGACGGCCATGCGGATTTTGATTGCGGAAGATGACCAAGTCCTGGCGGACGGTTTGCTGCGGGCCTTGCGCAGCGCAGGTGCCGCGGTGGACCATGTGGCCAATGGTTCGGAGGCCGACGCCGCGCTGATGACCAATACCGAATTCGACTTGCTGATCCTCGACCTGGGCCTGCCCAAAATGCACGGCCTGGAAGTACTCAAGAAGCTGCGCGCCCGCGGCTCATCGTTGCCCGTCCTCATACTCACCGCGGCCGACAGCGTGGAAGAACGCGTCAAAGGTCTGGACTACGGTGCCGACGACTACATGGCCAAGCCCTTCAGCCTGCAGGAACTCGAAGCCCGTGTGCGCGCCCTGGTGCGCCGTGGCATGGGGGCATCCAGCAGCAGCATCAAGCACGGTCCGCTGATATACGACCAGGCCGGTCGTGTGGCCACCATCGACGGCAAGATGGTGGAACTGTCTGCCCGCGAGCTGGGTCTGCTGGAAGTGCTGCTGCAGCGCGCCGGACGTCTGGTCAGCAAGGACCAACTGGTGGAGCGACTGTGCGAATGGGGTGAGGAGGTCAGCAACAACGCCATCGAGGTCTACATCCACCGTCTGCGCAAGAAGATCGAAAAGGGACCGATCCGGATTGCAACCGTGCGCGGACTGGGCTATTGCCTGGAGAAGATTCCGGGGTGAAAATCTTCCAGCGCGAGCAGCGCTCCCTGTTCGGGGAAATCCTGGACTGGATGCTCACGCCATTGCTGCTGCTGTGGCCTATCAGCCTGGTGCTGACCTGGCTGGTGGCGCAAGGCATTGCGGGCAAGCCGTTTGACCGCGCGCTGGAATACAACGTCAGCGCCCTGGCGCAACTCATCACCCTTAAGAACAACCATGCGCAGTTTGTGCTACCCCTGCCCGCGCGCGAACTGCTGCGCGCCGATGACGCCGACACGGTGTACTACCAGGTGCTGGGACCACAAGGCGAATTCTTGAGTGGCGAAAGAAATCTCCCTCTGCCCGGGGACGATGACAAGAGCACCACCGGCGAAGTACACATGCGCGACGACGAGTACAAGGGCAGCGAGCTCAAAGTGGCCTACATGTGGGTCAAGCTGGACGTCCCCAATAGCAGACCGGCGCTGGTCCAGGTGGCCGAGACCATGGACAAGCGCTCTGTCCTGGCCACGGAGATCGTCAAGGGCGTGATGCTGCCGCAGTTTGTGGTGCTACCGCTGGCAGTGCTGCTGGTCTGGCTGGCGTTGGTGCAGGCCATCAAGCCGCTCAACCGGCTGGAAGAACGCATTCGCGCGCGCAACCCGGATGACCTGAGTCCGCTGGAGGTCGAGGCGGTCCCCATGGAAGTGGCGCCATTGGTGGCCTCTGTGAATGATCTGCTGATGCGCCTGAAAGAGTCCATCGTCACGCAAAAGCGCTTCCTGGCCGATGCCGCCCACCAGCTCAAGACGCCGCTGGCGGGATTGCGCATGCAGGCGGATCTGGCCCAGCGCGAAGGTGCCAGCGCCGAAGACCTCAAGCAGTCCCTGCGTCAGATCGGCCGCTCCAGCATTCGCGCCACCCACACCGTCAATCAGTTGCTGGCCCTGGCACGCGCCGAAAGCAGCAGCACGATATTGGCACACCAGCCCTGTGACGTTGCACGGCTGACCATGGACGTGATCCGCGACTGCGTACCACGCGCCATGGACAAGCACATCGACGTGGGCTATGAGGGCGCGCAACCCGGATCCGATGGCGTCATGGTGATGGGCAACCCGACCCTACTCAAGGAGATGGTGCGCAACCTGGTGGACAACGCGATCAACTACACGCCATCCGGCGCCGACAAACCGGGCGTGATCACCGCGCGGGTGCTGATCGACCCCTTCAGCCGGGTGCAGGTCATTCAGGTGGAGGACTCCGGTCCCGGCATCCCCCTGGCCGAGCGCGAACTGGTGTTCCAGCCTTTCTACCGTGCCCTGGGCAACGAAGCCGATGGCTCCGGCCTGGGGCTGCCCATCGTGCTGGAAATTGCGCGGCAACACCGCGCCGAGGTCACGGTGGAAGACGCCCGCCCGGGCCAGACACCGCCGGGATGCTGCTTTACCGTGCGCTTTCCGGCGGATGCCGGGGTGACGACCTACGGAGAATTAGTTACAGGCGTGTAGCGACTTGCCTGCCAGTGGTCCGCGCAGATCGGTCAGCTTGGCCTTGAGTGCGGCATTGACGGCAGGCAACTTGAGCTGATAGTCCTGCAACGCCTCACGCTCCTGCACCACGCGGGCCGTGTGCAGTCCCCGCGCAGACAGGCGTGCAAGCGCTGCATCGGCATCGGCCTTGGTGTCAAAGCCGCCCAGAGAAAAGCCTGGCTCCAAAGCGGCGTTCTCCAGACTTTCGGTCTTGATACCCATCGCCACGACCTCGGAGCGCTTCTTTGCCAAGGCCTCCGCGCCAGCGTACTTGCCCATGTAGATAATCCAGCGCGCAGCCACATGCTCTTCATCCAGTTGCCAGGAGCCGACGGGCAAAGCGTCCCCCAAGGCCTGGCGCAACACCGTGCTTTGCGCATCATCGAACGGCCCCGCCTGCAGGCATTCCTTGGGCTCACGGTCGGCCTTGACCTGCTCTTCGATGCGCTTGAATTCCTGGGGACTGATGAGCTTGACGGAATCCGGCTCTATCTGCTGCGCCAGTCGTTGCGGCTCGCGTTGCTGCACGGGGCCGAAACCCAAGGGCAGCAAATATCCGTTGCCCCAGGTGTAATACATCGCGTTGGCAAGAAGCAGAACCAGTGCAAGCAATCGCAACATGTCAGGCCGAAGATCCGTTAGGTGGGTCAGCGGGTGTCTGCGGTCGCACACTGACCTCCGCACTGCTGATTTTCTGAAGTCCGCTGGCAGTATGCACCAGCAGCGCACCGACCGCGTCCACGCCCCGTGCCGTGCCGGTGGTGCCGTCCGTGCAGATCACTTCGCGGCCATACAGCAGGTCGCGACCATGGAACGCCGTGCGCAGCGGAGCAAACCCACTGGCTTCAAACGCCTGCAACGTCCGCACCAGTGGTAACACGACGGCGCCCAACGCTGTCGGCGCATCCACCTGCGGCATAACTTCCGTCAACGCCGCTGGCGCTGTACGCAAACCTTCTGCAGCTCTGGGTAGGATGTTGATACCGATGCCGATCACGGCATAACGCACATCGCCGATGCTGGTGGTTTCGATCAAAATGCCCGCCAGCTTGCGCTCCTGCAGCCAGACATCGTTGGGCCATTTGAGCTGCAGCGACGGGTGCAGGCTCTCCACGACGGCCAACCCCACCGCCAGGGACAGACCCGACCAGTCAGCGGGCTGCAGCGGCATCCCCAGGGAAAACGTCAGCGTCGCACCGCCTGCCTGGGTATCGCTGTGCCAGTCCCGCCCCAGCCGACCGCGCCCAGCGGTCTGGCGCTCGGCCACCAGCAAAATGGGCTCGGTCTGCCCGGCACGGGCTCGGCGCATCAACTCGGTATTGGTGGAATCAACCTGCGGCAATACCTCAACCGTAAAGCCCGGCAACAAGGGCTCCACCTGCTCCCAGATGGTTTCAGCGGGCCAGCGAATCGTCATTCATGACTCCCAAAGCAGCGCGTGAATGCCCCTTCCCAGAAATGCCGTGGAACCGGCTCTGCCGGGCCGCTGGCATTGCCCCCTGCAAGGGGGGTGGCGCAGCGACACGCAGTGCGCGCAGCCTGGGGGTGTTCAACGCTTCGGCGCAAGCAAGGTTCCGCGGCACTTCTTGGCACCGCACCAGCAGGGGTACTCGGCCTTGAGCTTCTTGGTGTAGCGCTCGTCGATGATCAGGCCGTAGTCGTAGTTCAGCTCTTCACCCGCCTTGATATTACGGCGGGCCTTGATGAACACGCGGCCGTCCTGCTCGTCGGCTTCGCAGTTGGCGTCGCAGGAATGGTTGATCCAGCGCGACGAGTTGCCACCGTACAGCGCATCGATGACGTGGTCTTCATCGATGTGGAAGTAGAACGTATGGTTGGGGTCCTTGGGATCGTGCGGATGGCGGCGCTGGGCCTCCTTCCAGCTGATGACTTCGCCCACATACTCGATGATGGTCTCGCCTTCGGCGATGTCCACCAGGGCAAACACGCCCTTGCCATGCACGCCGGAGCGGCGGGTCTGGATGCGGCGTCCGTCCGATTGCGCCGAGGATTTCACTGGGTTTTTGGCCACGTCAGAAAAATTTGGTATGGTGAATCGTATGGGCGCGCATGTGCGTGCCTGCGTATGTGAGCGCGCCTGCGCGCCCGCGAGAACTGGATTGTAGTCAGATGAAGAATGCCGCCTTGAATAAAACACTGGTCATTGCCGAGAAGCCTTCCGTCGCCCAGGACATCGTACGGGCACTCACCCCGACTGCCGGAAAGTTTGAAAAACACGACGAGTACTTTGAGAGCGACACCTACGTGGTGTCCAGTGCCGTGGGCCACTTGGTGGAGATCCAGGCGCCCGAGGCCTACGACGTCAAACGCGGCAAGTGGAGCTTTGCCAACCTGCCAGTGATCCCGCCGCACTTCGAGCTCAAGCCCGTGGACAAGACCAAGACGCGCCTGAATGCGGTGGTCAAGCTTGCCAAGCGCAAGGACGTGGACAAGATCGTCAACGCCTGTGACGCGGGCCGCGAGGGGGAACTGATCTTCCGCCTGATCGAGCAGTACGCCGGTGGCGCCAAGCCGCTGGGCAAGCCAGTCTCGCGCCTGTGGCTGCAGAGCATGACGCCACAGGCCATCCGCGAGGGCTTTGAGCACCTGCGCACCAACGCGCAGATGCAGCCGCTGGCCGACGCCGCACGTTGCCGCTCCGAGGCCGATTGGCTGGTGGGCATCAACGGCACGCGCGCCATGACCGCCTTCAATTCCCGCGATGGCGGCTTCTTCCTCACCACCGTGGGCCGGGTGCAGACGCCAACCCTCTCCGTGGTGGTGGAGCGCGAAGAACAGATCCGCAAGTTCATCAGCCGCGATTACTGGGAAATCCATGCCACCTTTGCCGCCCAGGCAGGCGAATACCCGGCCAAATGGTTCAACCCCCAGTGGAAGAAGAACCCGGACGATGCCGAACTCAAGGCCGACCGCGTCTGGAGCCTGCGCGAGGCGCAGGAAATTGCCGACGCCGTGCGTGGCAAGCCCGCCACCGTCACTGAAGAGAGCAAGCCCACCACACAGGCCTCGCCCCTGCTGTTTGACCTGACCAGCCTGCAGCGTGAGGCCAACGGCAAGTTCGGCTTCAGTGCCAAGACCACCTTGTCGATTGCCCAGAGCCTGTACGAACGCCACAAGGCCCTGACCTACCCGCGTACCGATTCGCGCAACCTGCCCGAAGACTATGTGCCGGTGGTGAAAGACACGTTCCAGATGCTGGCTGATAGCAGCATGCGCCACTTGGCGCCGCATGCCGCGACCGCGCTCAAGGGCAATTACATCAAGCCGACCAAGCGCGTGTTCGACAACGCCAAGGTGTCGGACCACTTTGCCATCATCCCCACGCTGCAGGCACCCAGCGGCCTGTCGGACGCCGAACAAAAGGTGTACGACCTGGTGGTGCGCCGCTTCATGGCGGTGTTCTTCCCCAGCGCCGAATACCAGGTGACCACGCGTATCACCACGGCAGCCGGACATAGCTTTAAGACCGAAGGCAAGGTACTGGTCAAGCCGGGCTGGCTGGCCATCTACGGCAAGGAAGCCGCCGAGGAAGTGGCCGACGCCAAGGACGGCGACAAGGGCCAGAACCTGGTGCCCGTGCAACCCAACGAAAAGGTGCATGGCAACCCGGTAGACCCCAAAGGCCTCAAGACCAAGCCGCCCGCGCGTTATTCCGAAGCCACGCTGCTGGGCGCCATGGAAGGCGCCGGCAAGACGGTGGAAGACGACGAACTGCGCGAAGCCATGCAGGAAAAAGGCCTGGGCACGCCTGCCACACGCTCCAGCATCATCGAAGGGCTGATTGCCGAGAAATACATGCTGCGCGAAGGCCGCGAGCTCATACCCACGGCCAAAGCCTTCCAGCTCATGACGCTGTTGCGCGGCCTGGGCGTGGAAGAACTCTCCAAGGCCGAACTGACCGGCGAATGGGAATACAAGCTCAACCAGATGGAGCACGGCAAACTGCGCCGCGAGACCTTCATGGCCGAGATTGCTGCCATGACCGAGCGCATGGTGAAAAAAGCCAAGGAATACGACCGCGACACCATCCCCGGCGACTACGCCACCCTGAGTGCGCCCTGCCCCAACTGCGGCGGTATCGTCAAGGAAAACTACCGCCGTTACGCCTGCACCGGTCCCAAGGGAACGGACGACGGCTGCGGCTTCAGCTTTGGCAAGTCACCCGCCGGACGCACCTTCGAGCTCACCGAAGTGGAGCAGTTCCTGCGCGACAAGCACATAGGCCCGCTGGATGGCTTCCGCTCCAAGGCGGGCTGGCCGTTTGTGGCCGAGATGATCCTCAAGTTCGATGACGAGACCAAGAACTACAAGCTGGAGTTCGACTTCGGCGACGACAAGGCGGGCGAGGAAACCGGCGAACTGGTGGACTTCTCCGGCCAAGAATCGCTGGGCACCTGCCCCAAGTGCGGCGGCTCGGTATTCGAGCACGGCAAGAACTATGTGTGCAACCGCTCGGTGCCCACGCACGAGCAGCCCACACCTAGCTGCGACTTCAAGAGCGGCCAGATCATTCTGCAGCAGCCCATCGAGCGCGAGCAGATGCAAAAGCTGCTGGCCACCGGCAAAACCGACATGCTGGAGAAGTTCGTCTCCATGCGCACACGCCGCGCCTTCAAGGCCATGCTGGCCTGGGATGCCGAAGCCGGCAAGGTGAACTTCGAATTCGCACCATCCAAGTTCCCGCCGCGCAAGACCGCTGCCGCACGACCTGCCGCCGCGGCCAAGACTGCGGGTGCAGCCGCCAAGAAGGCGCCAGCGAAGAAAGCCGCAGCAAAATCTGCAACGGCCAAGCCCAAAGCACCGCGCAAGACCACCACCGCCTCCGGCATGCAACCCAGCGCCGAGCTGGCCGCAGTCATCGGCAGCGAACCGGTGGCGCGCACCCAGGTGATCAAGAAGCTGTGGGACTACATCAAGGCCAACGGCCTGCAGGACGCCAAGGACAAGCGCGCCATCAACGCCGACGCCAAGCTGCTGCCGGTGTTTGGCAAGCCCCAGGTGACGATGTTTGAGCTGGCGGGGATTGCGGGCAAGCATCTGAGCTGAACCTACACGCAGGCACCGCCGGATAAAGGGGGCTGATAGCCAATCTGCCTTTCAAACCTGCGGCAGATACTGCTCAAGCAGTTCCTGCACCGCATCAGCCTGCAACACATCGCGACGACGCTTGAGTGGATCGCGGTCTGGTTGTCCGGCAAGCCACCGCTTGAATGCCACAAACGTTGCAGGGTGCACCGTGTTCATGCGAGCCATGGTGCCGTTGGTGGCCACAATGACCGCAGAGAAGCCCGGCGAATCGAGCAGCACATTGGCGCGCCGCGCCTGGGCCACCCAGAAGTCTTCATCCTCATCACTGAGCTTGATGGGGTGTGGATCACCATCCGTCTGCTCCCGCCGGATGATGTCAACCTCAAAACCATCCTTGTTCACTGCTGTATATTTTTGACTCCGGCGCATGCGAAAGCTGGCGTCCACTTTCTTGAGCACGCCCAGCATGGAGCTGTCCACCCGGGCCAGTTGGGTGGAGAAGATGATGCGCTTGCGGGTATCCCACAACAAATCAATATCACGCGTGGCCAAGGTATCTGCGTCCAGCCTGACACCGGCCGCAGCCTCATAGGCGTACAGCGCGTGGGTGCCGACGACACGAAAGTGTTCACTCAGTTGCGTACTCGCCAAACGGTTGAGCAGCGCCACCACCAACGGGTCCACACGGCCCACACGCAGTGCACGGTTCATGCGCTGATGCTGGTCCAGTGCCGCCTTCAGCCCGGTCAGCCGCTCGGCACTGGCCTGCTTTCTCTGCATGAATTTGTCGTAGATAGCTTGCGTCTGCGGTGTGCGTGGCCCCAGACTGGTCTCTGCACCGGCAGGTGTGGTGCGCACCAGATACCTGGACTCTGGCGATGATGCCGGCCCCGCATGCCAGTACATGCCGCCGCGCACCTGGGCCGCTTCGACGGTAGCCTCAGCCAGTGCATCGAACACGGCGACGGCGTCAATCATCTGGCGGGTAATGGCGGGACTAAGTTCTTGCATTTCGGCATGTTGGAAATTTTTGTATTTTGTACCGAAAAATTAATATAAACAATAGGTTATTGATCATAAAATGATCTTCCAATTGGTCAAAATACCCACATGAACCCCAAAGACCGGCCCCACGCCGTCTCCCGCTTGCGCGCCGCGCGCCTGGCACGCAGTGCCAAGCCTTTTATCGCCCGCGGTTCGCGCAAGGAGCGTTACCCGGGTTGCCGGGTGATGCACAGCCATTGCCTGTGCGCGCTGCGTCCCAGCGTGCCCACGCAAGCTGGCGTGTGCCTGATCATGTGCGACATCGAGCCGCTCAAGCCCAGCAACACGGGCTGGCTGATTGCCGACATGGTGGCAGACACGGCGGCCTTTGGCTGGGCGCGCACCGTGGTGGACCCAGCCCTGCTGGCCATGCTGGCTGATCCGCAGTGGCAGCCCTATGTGGTGTTCCCGGGTGAATACGTGGCGCCCGAGCGGGTGGTGACCGAAGTCGTTCCTGTGGCCGGCAAGCGGCCGCTGTTTGTGTTGCTGGACGCCACCTGGGCCGAGGCGCGCAAGATGTTCCGCAAGAGCCCGTACCTGGACCATCTGCCGGTGCTCAGCCTGCAGCCCGAGCAGCTCTCCAACTACCGGTTGCGCCGCTCCAAGCGGGGTGACCATCTGTGCACCTCGGAGGTGGCGGCCCTGTGTCTGGAACTAGCCCAGGAGCAGCACGCGGCAGACACGCTGAGCGCCTATCTGGACGTTTTCACCAACCACTATCTGAATGCCAAAAACAGTGTGCCGGTCGATCTGGAAGACGCCGCACACCTGCGCTTGCGCGACCTGGGCACCGACCAGCGCACAATGCAGCGATGAAAGCTCCCCCCAGACTCCAATCCCTTGTTGACGAAGGCCTGATCGATACCGTGGTGCGCCAGTTGATGAGCGGCAAGGAGGCCATGGTGTATGTGGTGCGCTGCGGTGACGAAACCCGCTGCGCCAAGATCTACAAGGAAGCCACCCAGCGCAGCTTTCGCCAAGCCGTGGACTACACCGAAAACCGCAGGGTCAAGAACTCCCGCTCGGCCCGTGCCATGGCCAAGGGCAGCCGTTTTGGCCGTGAGCAGCAGGAGGCCGCCTGGCAGAGCGCCGAAGTGGATGCGCTCTACCGGCTGGCTGCTGCCGGTGTGCGGGTGCCCCAGCCCTACAACTTTCACGATGGCGTGCTGCTCATGGAGCTGGTGGCCGACGCACATGGCGACGCAGCGCCACGATTAAACGATGTGGCGTTTACGCCGGAACAGGCCCTGGCCCACCACCAGACACTGATTGCCGAGGTGGTACGCATGCTGTGCGCGGGCGTGGTGCACGGCGACTTGTCGGAGTTCAACATCCTGCTCGGGCATGTGGCGGGTCCAGAGGGCAGCGATGGCGTGGACGTGCCGGTGATCATCGATCTGCCGCAGGCCGTGGACGCGGCGGGCAACAACCACGCGCAGCGCATGCTGATGCGTGACGTGGGCAATCTGCGCGACTTCTTCGGCCGCTTTGCGCCGGAGCTGTTGCACACCGACTACGGCCCCGAGATCTGGAGTCTGTACCGCGCCGGCCTGCTCAGCAATGACACGCCGCTGACCGGCCGCTTTGAACGTGCCCATGCCGATGTGGACATGCAGGCGGTGCTGCGCGAGATTGACGACGCGCGGGCCGAAGACGCGGCGCGCCGCTTGCGCATGGCACAGGCCTGAGATTCAATGCTTGTCGACGTGGCTGCTGTTGAGCAGCCTGTCGGTGTAGGCAATGGCAATCGCGCTGAGCAGGAAAGTGATGTGAATCAGCGTCTGCCACAGCAGCACCTTTTCCTCGTAGTTGGCCGCATTGATGAAGGTCTTGAGCAGGTGGATGGAGCTGATGCCGATGATGGCCGTGCCCAGCTTGACCTTCAGCACCGATGCGTTGACGTGGTCCAGCCACTCCGGCTGGTCGGGGTGGCCATCCAGGTTCATGCGACTCACAAAGGTTTCATAGCCGCCCACGATCACCATGATCAGCAGGTTGGAGATCATCACCACGTCGATCAGCGCCAACACCACCAGCATGATGATGGTCTCGTTGAGCGAGTTGCTTTGCGCCTCGCCGTGGTAGCCGATGCTGTTGATCAGGGCCTGTAGCGCGGTCTGGCTGCCAAACGCGGCCTCCAGCAAATGCATCAGTTCCACCCAAAAATGGTAGACATACACAGCCTGTGCCGCGATCAGGCCCAAATACAGCGGCAGCTGCAGCCAGCGGCTGGCAAATATCAGCGCAGGCAGGGGGCGCAACTTGGTTGCAGAACGAGGCGAAGGGTGTTCGGCCATACGGAGACTCGGTTACGGGTTGAATAAAAGAGGGATTGTAAAAATACCGCGTTGCATCTGTGCAAAAGACATTGCGGCACTTAAGCAAACCAGAAGCTGGACCTGCAACAATAACCCAGCCCTTCTGAACATCGATAGAACCACCATGAACTTTGCAGATTTGGACGACACATCCGAACACGCCACACACACTCCCGCTGAACGCTCGGCTGCCGCCACCCGCAGCACGCATGTGAGCGTGGTGGTGAATCTGCTCCTGTCCATTGCGCAGATTGTGGTCGGGGTGGTCGCCAAGTCACAGGGCCTGATTGCCGATGGCATCCACTCCCTGTCGGACCTGGTTGCCGATTTCGTAGTGCTGTTTGCCAGCCACCATGCCAAGAAGGATGCGGACGAGGACCATCCGTACGGGCACCAGCGCTTTGAAACTGCGGCGTCTCTGGCGCTGGGCGTGTTGCTGCTGGCGGTGGGGCTGGGCATGGTGTGGTCGGCCTTGCAGAAGCTGGAGTCGCCTGCCACCATTCCCACGGCACATGCCACCGCGCTCTGGGTGGCGCTGGGTGCCATCGCCGCCAAGGAACTGCTGTTTCGCTACATGCTGCGCATTGCCAAGGAAGTGAAGTCCAGCATGCTGGTGGCCAACGCCTGGCATGCGCGCTCGGATGCAGCTTCGTCCCTGGTGGTCAGCATTGGCCTGATCGGCAACCTGATGGGCTACCCCTTGCTGGACCCGATTGCCGCACTCATCGTGGGCTTCATGGTCGGAAAGATGGGCTGGAGCTTTGGCTGGGACGCGCTGCACGACCTGATGGACCGCGGCCTGGATGAAGCCGAGGTGCAGGCCATTCGGCAAACGCTGGAATCCACACCGGGCGTGGCTGGCGTGCACGATGTACGTACCCGCAAGATGGGTGACATGGTGGTGGTGGATGCCCACATCGAAGTGGACGCCACACTCACCGTGGAAGCGGGCCACAACATCGCCGTGGCGGCGCGCCAAGCCGTGATGCAGCGCCACCGCGTGCTCAACCTGATGACCCACGTGGACCCGGCACACCGACCCGACAAAGACCACGAGCCCTTTGCCTCGCAACGCTCCTGAGCGGAAACGCCAACGCCCCTTTCGCCTCAGCGCAAGGTGGTCAGCGCCTGTTTCAATCGCACTTGCAGCTTGCTCTGGCCGGTAACCTGCGCAATGCGCAGCGCGCGCTCCCAGCTGTCGCGTGCCAGGGCAGCACTCTGGTTTGCCGCGTACAGACCACCCAGCAGTTCCAGGTCTTTCGCCAGCACGGCGGGGTTGGCCTGTAGCCTGTCCAGCGTCAGGGCCTCCAGGGCCTTGGCAAGCGCTGAGCGCACATCGCCCTTGTCGCGCAGCACCACCGCCTGATTGACCAGAACGCCGGGCAACAGCGGGCTGGATGCCGCGCGTGCCTGAGCCTCCAGTGTTCCCAAGGCATCGAGCGCGGCAGGCGTATCGCCCTGGGCGTGCCACACCAACGCCAGCCCCATACGGGCCTGCAGCCGCTCGGCGCTGTCGGCGCGCAAGGCCTGTGGCGCCAGTGCCAGGGTGTAGTGTTGCAAGGCCCCTTCACGGTCCCCCAAGCGCCGCATGGTGTCGGCCAGTCCGGCCCAGGCCACACCGCGGCCATGGGCATCGTTCAGCGCCTGCGCCTCTGCCAGGGCCTGGGCATATGCCTGCCGGGACACCTCGTCCTGTTCGGCCAGAGCCGCCACGGCCCCAAGGGCGAACAGCGCCTGCATGCGCAAGGCACGCCGGTCATACAAAGTGGCCACCTGCTCGGCCTGTGCAAAGGCGGCCGTGGCCTGCGGCAGATCACCCGCCGCGAGCTTGTCGTTGCCGTTGCGCACGGCAGATTCATAGCGCTGCACAGCAAGCTCCGGTACCGGGCGACTGGCGCAGGCCGAAAGCGCCAAGGCGAGCGCCAGCACCAGGGCGTTCATTCTTACGGCGGGGAAGAATGAAAGTGGGCTCATGGCGCACGCGGACTCATCAGGGTGGGTGCCAGGGGCGCGGGGGCCGGGCCTCCGAGCAGGAAGCTGTTGCCCGCAGCACGCAACACCTTGTCTGCCTCTTCGGCAGCGCCTTGTGCGGCATGCAGGCCACTACCGAGTTGCGGCACCAGGGCACGCAAACCACCGGTGATCTCTTCCGCATTGCCGAGCGAACGCTGCAGACTCTCCGCCATCGCCGTGCTTTGCCGGGTGAAGCCACGCACGTCGGTCAACACGGCTTGTGCCTGACCCACCGCGGCCTGACCCGAAGCGGCCACGGCGCGCACATCGGTCAAGGTGCCCTTGAGCGTTTCGGTGGCAGCGCGAACGTTCTGCGCGGCGGCCCGCGCCTCGCTCAGCATCGCATCCAGCGATCCTTGCGGTGCGGTGATGCGTTGCACGCTGGCGCGCGCCAGGTCGGTGATGGCGACCAGGTTGTCCAGCGCATGGTCAACTTTTTCCAGCTTGGCCGGGAGGGTGGCCACGACCTCGTTCACATCGGGCTGCACCAGCAACGCAATCGTGGCCTCGTCTTCCAAACGCGGCTGCGTCGGCGTACCAATGCTGATGTCCACGACCGGGCCACCAATGAGCGGCTTGGCCAGCGTGGCGACGGAGTCGGAGCGCACCAAGTCGTGGTAGCGCAGTTCGATATCCACGGTGATGCGCGCCGTCTTGTCGGGCAGCAGATCGATCCTGTGCACCTTGCCTACCTTGAGCCCGGCCATGGTGACCTTGGCATCGACATCCAGACCATTGACGTTGCGGACCTGGGCATGCAACTGAAATGAGTTGCCCAGCAGCCGATCGGCACTGCGGTAGAAGCGCATGGCCAGCAACAACACCAGCAGGCTGCTGATCACCAGCAGCCCCACGGCCCGCTTGTAGAGGCGATCACGCGAGCGGTGTTTGAGCATCTGCGGGTTCCAGTGTCCAGGAGGTTGGAGGGGCAGCACATTCTAGCCAGCCACCCTGCATATGCGCCCAGTGGGTCGGCGCGCCGCAAGGCGGCACCTGATCACGCGCCACACCATGTGCACCAGCCCCTACCACCAGCGTGCAGCCCTGGCTGACCTGTGCAACCAGTTGTGCGCCAAGGCGGGTGCTGGCATGGGACAGCACACCCCATACCAGTTCACTGTCCACCCACAGCAGCTTGGGTGCAATGATGAGTGCGCGTGCCAATGCCAGCAGCGTGCCCTGCTCGGCCGAGAGCTGGGCGGCCACGCGTTCCAGCCAGATTTCCGGAATCAGGCAGCGCTCGGCAAATTCCAGCACCGCGTCCTGCGCCTGCTCCTCGCTCAACCCCCTGATGACACGCAGCGGCAGCATCAGGTTCTGCAGGCCACTCCAGGCTGGCAGCAAGCCACCGCCGGAGAACACGACGCCGGTGCGCTGGCGCAAGGTCAGTAGTTGGTGGGGCGTGACCTCTTCCAGGTCGCAGCCATCGAGCAGCACCTTGCCGCCGCGCGACGAGATCAGGCCCAGCAAGGTGCGCATCAGGGTCGACTTGCCCGAACCCGTTGCGCCCGTGATCAGCCAGCGCTGGCCCGCACCGATATCCAGATCAAAACCCCGCGCATCCGCAAAGGAAGCCAGGGTCAGGTCCCGTGCCTGCAGCAACGCCGTCATTTGCCCACTACGCCAAACAGCACGGTGATGGCCACGCAGGCAATGAAGGACCGCACAAAGGCCAATGCCAGATTGCGCTGGACGTCGGTGCTGGTGCGTGCACGCAGGCCGTAGTAGCAATGCACCAGGCCGATGGACACGGCATAGGCCACCACCATCAGGGAACTCTGCAGGACCGCCATGGGCTCCAGCTCGTTCAGGCAGGCATCCACAAAATGCTGCGCTCCCACCGCACCCTGCAGGTTGTTGTAGAACGCACCACCGGCAATAGCTGCCAGATTGGCCCACAGGGTGAGTATCTGCAGCGAGATGACCATGCCCACCAGACGCGGCAGGACCAGAAAGCGGTGCGGTTCTATGCCCATGATGAGCAGGCTGTCCACCACGCCCTTGGATTGCATATCACCCAGCTCGGAGGTGATGGCAGTGCCCGAGCGTCCAATCACCACCAGTGCCACCATGAGCGGCACCAGTTGGTGAAACAGCACCACGCGCATGACCGTGGCTTGCAACTCGGCCTCGATCAATCCAAAGGACAGCAGCGGAAGCACACCCAGCACGCCCAGCGCCAGGCCGATGACGTTGGCCAGCCAGAACACCTGCACGGCAGTGAAGTACAACTGTTGGATGAGGCTGCGCCAGAAATAGGGCGAGCGCAACGCCGCAGCGCCCGACAGGGAGTTGGCCAGCAGGTACAGCATGTCTTGCGCCACGCGCACTGCCGACCATGCGGCAGCACCAATGCGCTCGGGAAGCAGGAGCAGACGGTGCATCACACTGTCTGCATTCGCGTCGTCGGTGTCCATCGGTACTGTCACTTGTCACACTCCGTGCATGCCACTGCGTCGGCCCATGGCGCAAGCGTACCAGCTAATGGCGCCCAAGCGGTCCTAGTTGTGCCAGAATCAGCCGGGCATGCAATGCTGACAGCGCTGCCCCGTTAAACCACAACAATCTGAACGCCCAAGCGTTACCAACACCTATCTGCCCATGTCGCGTGCACGGTCCATACAGGTTCTGCTGATCGGGGTGTTGTTGGGCGTCAATCTGCTGGCCATTGCCGCGTCAGCGTATTGGCTCAATCAGAGCAAGTTGCAATACGTCCAGCAGGCCGAGGTTCAGACCCGCAACATCGCCAATGCGGTGGAGCACAACCTGGCGTCGAGCATCGACAAGATCGACCTGGCGCTGCAATATCTGGTGGATGACATGGAGCAGCAGGTCATCGGCGGCAAGCCGGTGAAGACCGCCCTGGTGCGCGATGCTTTTGCACGCTTCCAGGAGCGCGTGCCGGAAGTCGAGGGCGTGCGCATCTCCGACGCACAGGGCCGTGTGTTTCTGCGCAGCGAATCGAATCAGCCCACATCGGTCGACATTACCGACCGGGACTACTACCAGCAACTCCGGGATAGCACCGGCAAGGAACTGGCCATCAGCAAACCCGTCGTCGGGCGACTGCAGCAACACAACATCATCATCTTTGCGCGCCGATACAACTTCCCGGGCGGTGCCTTTGCGGGCATCGTCTTTGGTGCCGTGGCGCTTGACCAGTTCCAGAACATGTTGTCCCAGTTCGATCTGGGCCGCAAGGGAACCATCGCCCTGCGTGACAGGGAGCTGGGGCTGATCGTGCGTTTCCCGCCTTTGCCGAACATGCCCGCCGGCACGGTGGGCAACAAGGTCATCTCTTCCGAGTTCCGCAAGGCCTATGAAAGTGGTGCCACGGCCACGACCTTCTACACCCCCAACGCCGTAGACGGCGAGGAACGCATCTACTCCTTTTTGCGTATGCAGAAGGCGCACCTGATGGTGCTGGCCGGCGTGGCCAGTTCAGACTACCTGGCGGGCTGGACGACCGAGCGCAACAAGGTCATTGCAACGGTGATCTGCTTTGCCGCAGTCACGATTGCACTGGGTCTGGTCTTGTCGGGAATGCTGCAGCGCGCGACACAAGAAAACCTGCGCAACAGAATGTATTTGCGCAATGCCAGTGACGGCATCCAGATCACCGACTCCATGGGCCGGCTGGTGGAGGTCAATGACCGCTTCTGCCGCCTGCTCGGCTACAGCCGCAGGGAGCTGCTGGACTTTGATGATCACAAGTGGCAGGAGTGCTGGCCCGACGAAGTGGCCCGCAACGCCATCCTCCAACATACGGATCTGACCGCGGAGCCGATTTCCCGGGAGACACGTCTGCGCCGCAAGGACGGCCGGCTGGTGGATGTGGAGGTGCGGTCCAGCCATTTCTACTGGTCCAAGCATCTGCATGTGCACACCTCGATCCGCGACATTTCCGAGCGTCTGGCCAACGCGGAGAAGATCGAGATGCTGGCCTATTACGACCCACTGACCAACCTGCCCAACCGACGGCTGATGCTGGAACGTCTGAACCGCGCCATGGTGGGATGTGAGCGGCACCACCGCCATGCCGCGCTCCTGATGATCGATCTGGACAACTTCAAGATGCTCAATGACACGCTGGGCCATGGCGTGGGCGACCAGTTGTTGATCGAAGTGGCCAAACGCCTGCAAAGCTGTGTGCGGATGGGCGATACCGCTGCGCGCATGGGGGGCGACGAGTTTGTGGTGATTCTGGAGGATCTCGACGAGAGCACGTTGGCTGCCAGCCAGGCCGAATCCGTGGCGGAAAAAATCCTCTCCTCACTGCACCAGCCCTACAACCTGGAGCTTGCAACCAATGCGCATGGCGGCTTCCAGCATGACTACCTGTGCAGCGCCAGCATCGGCCTGGCATTGTTCAACAGCCAGAACGTCAGCGCCGATGAATTGCTCAAGCGCTCGGATACCGCCATGTACCAGGCCAAGGCGGCTGGCCGCAACACGGTCCGCTTCTTCGATCCCCGCATGCAGCTGGCCGTGGATGCCCGTGCGGCCATGGAAGTTGAACTGCGTCACGCCATCGCGCAAGGTGAGCTGCGGGTGTACTACCAACCCCAGGTCAATGCCGATGGCCAGATTCAGGGTGCCGAGGCACTGGTACGCTGGCAGCATCCGCGGCGCGGAATGGTATTGCCATCGGACTTCATCGCGCTGGCCGAAGACACCGGACTGATATTGCCCGTAGGTACCTGGGTACTGGAAGCCGCCTGCGACCAGCTCAAACGCTGGTCCACCCAGGATGCCTTCTCCCACTTGACCATCGCCGTCAACGTGAGCGCACGCCAGTTCCGGCAAAGCCAGTTTGTGGAGCAGGTGCAGTCCATCGTGCAGGCCGCGGGCATAGATGCACGCCAGCTCAAGCTGGAACTGACCGAGAGCCTGATGGTCAACAGCATTCAGGAGACCGTGGGCAAGATGGCCGCGCTGCACGCGCTGGGCATCGCCTTCTCGCTGGACGACTTTGGCACCGGCTATTCCTCACTGTCCTACCTGCAGCGCCTGCCACTGGACCAGCTCAAGATCGACCAGTCCTTTGTGCGCGATCTGTTGCTGGATGCCAAGGACGCCGCCATCGCGCAGACCGTCATCAACCTGGCCGAAAACCTCTCGCTGCACGTGATCGCCGAGGGCGTGGAAACCCAGGCGCAACGCGACTTCCTGCTCAGCCTGGGCTGCCGCGACTTCCAGGGCTATCTGTTCGGCAAGCCCTGCCCGGTGGAGGAGTTCGAGCAGCACTTGCTGTCCACGCTGCCAAAGCCCGTCAAGAACCTGGCGTGACTAGAAGCGATAAATGGCACTGAGGTGCAGCCGCATCGGGTCGGTCTGCTTCTCCGCGCTGTTGACCTTGGTTGCCAAAGCCAGATCGGCAGAGACATCGAGTTTCTGATAACTCCAGCGTATACCTGCGCCCACACTGGCCAGCTCTTCGTGGTCGGCCACCGCGCCGTTGGATTGCACTTGTCCGCCTTCCACGAAAAGCACAGGGCGCAGCAGAGGCAGCAACATTTCCGGACCGGTTGCCTCCAGACTCCAGAAGTAGCCCATGTCACCCCGCACCACCGCATCAGTAAAACCGCGTACCGATCCGGCACCGCCCAGGCTCATCTTTTCGCCAGTAATGAGCCGGCTGGAGCTGGCCTGGGCGCGCAACCTGGCGGCCCAGTACCACTGGCTGCCGCGGTAGCTGAAATCCAGCCCGGCGCGCCATGCCTCCCAATTCCAGTCCGCAGCCTGGGCCGTGTAGTTGGCCTGGTTGTTGTCACTGCCCTCGCTGGTGTTGACGGCATATTCCACATTGGCACCTACCGTGCCCCAGCTCTCGTCACGTCGGAAGGTGTATTTGAGCGACGCCGGAAAGGAGGCCACATTGGTTCCCGGCAGGCCTTGGTCAAAGTGCCGGTCGTCCAGCGCCAGGCCCAGCGTCTGGGAAGCTGGGCCGTTGCGCGGCAACGAATAGGTGACACGTGCGCCCAGAAACTCGCCTTTGCCGGACACGTCGGGCAGCCCCAGGCTGCCCAGGCCGGAGTTGACGTCGGAGCTGGTGTAGTAAGCCGAGACATTCAAGCCTTGCCCATAGATGGGGAACTGGTAGTACGCCCCCCAGAGCGACACCTTGTCCTGCTTGCTGGGGTCGGTGCTATAGGTCAGGGACCCCACGTGGTCGCGATCCCACAGGTTGGCGTGCTGCACACCCAAACCCACGCGGGGCACTGTGTCATCCGGGTTCTTGGCCGCAGCGGGCAGATTGCCTGTGTAGCTCACGAAATAGCTCAATGGATCCGAGTCCTTGACCCGCAGATCAGCATCCACCGCATCTGACTGGGCCGACTCCTTGAAGGTGACCGTGACCTGCTTGGCCGGATTGGCATTGGCTGCAGTCAGATCCTGCCCGACTTCGCGGATATCAGGCACGCTGCCTTCCTGCAGGTTGGGCAGGCTGTGGCGGATGTTTCCGGTGGAGAAACTCTGGTTGCCCATCACCGTCACCTGGCCCACGCGAAAAGCAATGACCTGCAGCGTGACCTTGCCATTCTGTGGTTTCTGCACGGGCACAAACACGCGGTGAAATATATAGCCGCGCTCGCGCAACGCCTTCTCCAGCGCCAGCGCCGCCTGCTCAATCTGGCTGAGTTTGCGCTGCTCTCCGGTATAGGGCTGCAGCAACAGGGCAGTTTGCGCGTCTGACAACGGGTTGTTGCCATCGATCATATAGCTGCGGATATCCAGGGTGGGCTCAGCTGGCACCGCAACGGCTGGCGGAGTCTGCTGCGCCATGGCGGATGGGTTGAAGGCCAGCTGCGACAGCACCGTCGACGCCAGCAGAGGCAGCTTGGAGAAGTGTGTGGGCGTCATGGGATTCATAGCCTGCAAATCTCCTGGCCGGGCTGTCCCAGCGTGGCACCAAACAACTGCAGTATGCGTTTGTCACCGCTCACAAACAGTTCCGGGATCGGGAATGGATCGTCACTCAGGAAGCGCGGCACGGGTGGTGCCAAGCGACGCGGCAGGTTGTCGCCGCCGACAAAGCCGGCCTCGCCCACACCAAAGTCACGCCTGCCGTTGGCCGTCTCCAGAAACACATGGCCGTCGCGCACAAACAGATACAAGCCATCTTCACCGCTGTAGGCCTGCGCGCCAAAGAGAGCGTCCCAGTCGACCGACTCCAGATCTGGCCGCGGTACTTTGAAGCTGTTCATGAACTCGGGCAGTGCGGCCAGCAGACGGGGCATGCGGTCCGCCCCGACAAAGCCGACCGCATCCAGTGGCACATCCACACTGCTGCCACCACCATCCAGGAATGTCAGACCCAGCCAGGTGTGCATGAACAGTCCGTCACCCGCCGCAGGCAGAGCAGGCGCAGGTGAGGCGCCTTCCCCAGTGCCGGCACCGTCAGCACAAGGGCCTTCGCAGCTGATGTCCATGCCGGTGCCGCGAATGCCTATGGTGGCTACCAGCGTGCGCACAGACACCGCTTGCGGCTGGGCCTTGGCAATCAGGCCCGTAAACATGCGCAGCCCGCCATGCAGCAGTTGCAAGGCAAAGTTGTTCGGTTGGCGCGCGCTGGAATAGCTGAAGCCATTGATCCTGACCAGCGTCTGCGGGTTGACTGCCAGACGCGACTGGTCGCGAAATCCTACCAGCGCAGTGGCATCGGGCCCCGTCTGCAAAGCGTCCCCCATATACAGCGGAGCGCCTTCCAGCAAATGCCGCACCGGCTTGCCCTCCTGCTGCGCGGTGACGTCACCCGAGACCTTGATCAGGCGTGCCACCACCAGATCGCTGGCCAGCACTGCAGCGGGCGGTGGCCGCGACTGCGCTGCACGGTCTTCAGAGCGGCAGTCCTCGTTGCACAGGCGCGCATCAAAGCTGGTGCCGCGAATGCCAATGGTGGCGGTGGATGCGCGGAACTGCAGTGCTCCGGGATTGATCTTGTTGATCAGGCCCGTCACCACGCGCATACCGCCTTTGATCAGACGCATCAGGCCAGCTTCCGTGCCTTCGTTGTGCGCATAGCGCTCCACCGCAAAGGTGGTGGCCGGACGCAAGGTGATCTTGGTGCCATCGGTGAACGCCACCACGGCATAGCCCTTCTCAGTGGTGGTGATGACATCACCTTCGGCAATGCTGTCCCCCGCGGCGATGAAGCGGACGGCGGCCCCTGGTTGCTGCGCCGTGGCCATGCCTTGCAGATGCTGCACCTGCCCGGCAGGCTGCTGCGCCCGCGCTACATTTGGCATGGTCGCTGCCAGCACCATCAGCAGGCACAGCGCCCAACGCGGCAGAGAGGAGGACGCGGTGATCATGGCTGTAAGAGGGTGTTTCATGCTGGCCCCTCAATAGCACTGAGTCAGGTTGCGACGGCGGCTGATGACGGTGCCGTCTTCTGCCACCACCAGGTCATAGCCGGCTGCAATCAGGTCCAGCAGAGACTGGTCCAGAGAGGCAACGTCCGACGTCCACAGATAGAGCCCATTGCCCAACGACGCATTGGAGCCCGTGGCAGTCGCAGGCGGTACGGACACGGTAAAGGGACCGACCAGCCCCGTACTGCAGCCGGTGCAGGGGCCGCCCAGCAACACCGAGCCACCCGCCGACGCGGTGATGGAGGCGTCACCAGCAATGGTCAACCCGCCGGAGGCGCTGAGATTGAAGGTGTTGGCCCCCAGAGCGGTCGACGTGGTGGAAGCCGTCACGGTCGCTGGAGCACCGCCACTGACCACGGCCATGTTCCCGTTGGTGGCCGTCATGTTGATGATGCCGGCCGTCACACCGGCGCTGGCGGTGGACGCTGATCCACTGGTCACCAGAATGGAGCCATTGGATACCACGCTCAGGTTGAGCGGGTCCAGCATTGCAGGCCCCGCCAAACCGGCATGCACACTCACCTGACCGTTGAGGGTGCTGATCAGCATGGTGCCACTCAGCGTCGTGCCATCGCTCAAGGTGGAGCTGGCCGCTGCACTGGAGCCGCCCTGCACCAGCAATGCGCCCGCCACAATGGTCTGGTTGCCCGTGGCATAGACCTTCGAAACGCCTTGCCCATTCGCATCGCCCACCTGCATCTGCCCGGCCGCCAGATAGTTCATGGTGATGGTCTGATTGCCGCCGGACTGCAGCAAAGCCTGGGAGCCGCTGGATGCACTCAGGTTGGACACGGTCAGCGTGGCCGGGTTGTTGCTGTCCACGCCGTTGAGAACGATGCTCTGGTTGGCGATGGCTGTAACCGCGGTCAACGGCGATGCGCCGGTAGTGGAGCTCAGGCGAATGGTCAGGGAGTCCGCATTGATGCTCTGCGCCGCACCGGAGGAAAGCCGCATCTCATGGGCGCCTGCGTTGTCGAGCGTGACCACACCGCCCGCAACCACGGTCTGTCCGCCAGCACCGGAGTCGATGCTGACCCTTTCCGCACCCGCAGTGGGTGCCAGCAGTTGCAGGTCACCACTGGTGTTGAGGGTCTGCGCACCCGTTCCCGCCTGGCGAATCCAGGTGTTGGACGCCAGACCGCCACCAGTGAGGGCGATGCCCAGATCCGACTGCACGCTCTGCGCGCCCGAAAGCGTGTTGCGCAACCCGCTTTCATTGCCCACCACAGAAGAAGCAGTGCCGCCCGTGATCAACAGACTGCCGGAGGTGCCCACCGTCTGCCCCGTGGCTGCAAGCAACACGGCATTCGCACCATCGCCGGTGCCGCCCGCCACGCTGACGGTTCCAGACGACTGCACATTCTGGGAACCTGCCAATGCGGCAACGCGGGCGTAGGCATTGGCGGTAGTGCCACCGGTGACAGTGATGCTGCTGGTGGGCGCATAGCTGCCGCCCAGGCGGTTGCCAAGCGTCTGGTTGCCCGCGGTGGACACGATTTCCGCATAGGCGCCAGCACCAGCCACGACAACCGCACCGCCTGTGTCCACGGTCTGGCCGGTGGCCGCCTTGATCCAGGCGGCTGCGCCGCTGCCTGTGCCGCCCTGGACCACGATGCCGTCTCCTGGATCGTAGGAATAGATGTAAGTGCTGCCAATGGTCTGCGAGCCCGCGGTGGACTCGATGGAGGCCGAGGCATTGGTGCCGGAGCCGCCCGTTACCGTGAGCGTTCCACCCGGCATGACGGTCTGATTGGACGCAGCGCGTATCCACGCCGCGGCACCCGTGCCCGTGCCGCCGGTCACGCTGACATTGCCCGTGGGATCGTTGGTAGAGAGAGTGTTGTTCCCTATGGTTTGCGAGCCTGCGGTGGACTCGATGGAAGCCGTCATGTTGGCGCCGCTGCCGGCAATCACCGCAATGTTTCCGCCGGCGTAGACCGTCTGGTTGCCGCCGGCAAGAATGCGTGCCGTGCCCGTGCCGCTGGCCTGCACCAGCACGTTGCCGGTGGGCGTATTGGCTGGGTAGCTGTAGAAGTAGGTGGAGGTGCCGCCCACGTTCTGCGAAGTGGTGGCCTTGATCTCGGCATTGGCGTTGGCACCGGTGCCGGCCAGTATCTGGATGTCGCCTGCGCTGTGCACTTCCTGTGACGTGGCGGAACGGACCGAGGCATAGGCGCCCGAGCCACTGCCTCCCTGCACGGTAATGCCGTCGGTGACGTTGCCGTAGTAATAGGTGCTCTGGTTGCCAAAGCCCTGGGAGCCCGAGGTGCTGACCACTTCGGCATACGCGCCAGTGCCGCTACCGCCTTGCACCAGCGCAATGCCGTAGATGTGCTCTGCGCTCTGTGAGGCGCCTTGCAGCGAGGCATAGGCCCCATCCGATCCGCCGAGCACACTCAGGTTGTTGGTGTACAGATACTGGCTCTGCCCGGCCTGGGCAATGGCATAGGCGCCGGTTCCGTTGCCGCCCCGGATCTGGGTGTTGCCCCCTGCGTTCAGGCTCTGACTGCCCAGCGTGGATTGCAGGGCGGCGTAGGCATTGCTCGAAGAGCCGCCGCTGACCACGATGTCGCGACCTGCGGTCACATTCTGCGAGGCGTAATAAGGGCCCACCTGCTTGACTGCCGCGCTGCCACCGTTGGCAAGCACCTGGATGTCACGCTGGGCCTGCAGTGTCATGCTGTAGCTGCTCTGAACGCTGACGCTCTCCGCAGCATTGGCGCCGGCAGAGATGGTGATATCGCGGCCCGCCTGCAGCGACATGCTGTTGGTGGTGGCAACGGAACGCGCCACGCCACCGGTGGCAACGATGTTCAGGTCACCCGCACCGTTTCCATATCCGGCATTGAGTGTGAGGTTGTACAGGTTGCCGATGTCGCTGGTGACATTGATGTTGCCATCACGCGCACTCAGGGAGAAGGAGCCGGTTGCGGTGGGGTTCAAGCCGCTCAGGTTCAGGTCCGTGCCGCCCACGCGGCCGATGGCAAGGCCGCTGTAGTTGCTGTTGGTGACCTGCACCGTGCCGGTACCCGACGCCTGGGTGGTGATGTACAGATTGGTCAAGGCCGTGTTGGCCACGTCCACCACCAGATCGTCCTTGGAGCGCGCATCCAGCGTGACGGCGCCGCTGGTCAGCAACGGGGTCGCCCCGCTGCCTATGCTGCCCTGCTCGGCCAGCAGGGTCAGCGTACCGCTGGCCGCGCCAGCGCCGTTGCGCATGTCGATGGCCAATGCGCCGGTGCCTGTGATGCTGCCGTTGTCGGCCGTCAGTGCAACGCTGCCGCCCAGGGTGTTCACGCTGACCACGTTCACACTCTTGGTGGCGTCACCCGATGTACGCGCGGTCACGCTGCCGCCGCCGGTTCCGACCGAGGTGAGGTTAACCGTGCCGGAGCCGCTGTACACATTGACCGCACCACCGCCCGTGGTCACCGAGGTGAGGTTGACGTCGCCATCGGTGGAAAGCGTCAGACTGCCATTGGTCATGGCAACGCTAGATGTGGTGATGTTGGCGTAGGGAGTCGACACGCTGATGCTGCTGCCACTACCCAGCGTACCGCTGGTGCTCAGCGTCATGTCGGTCACTGCGGCGCTGGTCTCGGTATAGCGCTCCGAGATTCCCGCAGCCGACGGCTTGAGCGTCACGGCCAGCGCGCCCACAGGGCCCTGCACCTTCATGACTTGGTTGGCGGAGTCGGTAACGCTGGAGCCGCCCCCGGCCCCGGCCACCGAGCCATCGGCAGTGACATTTAGGCTGGTCAGCGCGGACAGCGAGCTGACAGTAAACACCCCCCCGGTATTGAGCGTGAGGCTGGTGGTGCCCGTCAACGTGGCGGTGATGTCTCCCGCAGTGGCGTTGAGTGTGGCCGATGGCGCTGTGACAGTGGCGCTGCTCAGATTGATGCCATTGGTCGCATTGATGGTGGTGTAGGCGGACGAGATGCTGATGGCGCCGGGCAGGTATGTCTGGGCTCCGGTGGCATTGGCCGTCAGGTTCAGTCCGCCAGACGTCGTGATGTTGCCGGTGGAGAAGCTGCCGGCGTTCAAGGTCACGCTGCCGGAGCCGCTCAGGCCTGCAGTAGTCAGCGAGGTGGTGGTGGCGCTGCCAAGGCTCAACCCGTTGTTTGCGCTGACCGTGCCCATGGTCAGGCTGTTGCCCTGTGCCGTCACGTTGTAGCTGCTGACGTTGGCAACCGACAGCGCGCCGGTGCCGGAGTTCAGGTTGACCGTATCCGCGTAGTAGCCCGTGTAGGTATGCCCTCCGGTAACGGTGCCGCTGCCCGCGTTCACCGTCAGGCCGTTGGCACTGACGATGGCCGAGGTCTGGCTGCTGATGGCGCCCGCCGTGGTGAGCGTGCCCGAGGCCGTGAGACGCAATTCATCGGTCACATAGATGTTGTAGCCCACGCGCGGGACGTAGTAGTAGGCGCTGTAGTAGCCGCGGTTGGTGCCAGTGGTTGTGACAGAAGCCAGGCTGAGGTTGGCGCCCGTGACCTGCACGCCAGGACCATTGAGCGCGCCCGTGGTGACGTCACCGCCATAGATATCCACCATGTTCCCCGCCGTCAGGGAAGACGCGCTGACGTTGCCCAGCGTCATGGGATTGCCGGCCGAGTTCAGATAGATGTAGCCAGCGCTGATGTTGTTGGTGGTCACCGGGCTGGTTTGCGTCAGCGCACCGGCGGCATTGAGGTACAGCTGGTTGTAGCCGCTTGTGTTCAGGTTTATGTTGCCGATGGCCAGGCCGCCATTGCTTGTGGTGAAGCGGAATTCATTGAGGCTGCCGGTGGAACGCACCACGTCGCCCAAGGTGATGGTGCTGCCGTCGCTGGTGGCATTGATGTTCAGGTCCAGCGTGCTCAGCGACGACGTTCCGCTGGCCCCCATCCCGGCGGCTGAAGCCGACAGGCGTATGGTGCTCAGGCTCTGCTGCGTCACGCCGTCGCCGGTCTGCGCAGCCACGAAGAACTTGCCGCCGAGCGAGGTGACGCTGAGCGTGCCCAGGGTGTCGGCATTCACCGTCTTGCCCATCGCACCAATGTCCTTGCCGGCGGACAGCGTAATCGCGTTGCTGGTGAGCAGGCCCGAGACGATGTCCAGCGGATTGGTGAAACTGGAGTCGCCAATGACACCGTTGCCCAGATCATTGGCCGACAACGTGACGTTGCCATTGGTACTGATATCGGCGCTGGTGTTGTCCTGGCGTGTCTTGATCGAACCACTGAAAGAGCTGAGCGAAACGCCCGCGGTTCCCAGGGAGTGCGAGTTGATGCTCAGAAAGCTGATGTCGCCACCCGCACTCACGTTGACACTGCTGTTGCCAGAGGCAGTCATTGAACCAGCAGACACCTGCCCCACGGTCAGGTTTCCGCCGGCCCCCAGGGACACGCTGCCGTTGGCGGATGTCACATTGGCCAGCGTCGTGGCTGAGGTGGTGCCTCCCGCACTGACGGTGATGGTGCCGTTGGCACTGAGGTCATTGGCCGCTGTGACACTGCCGTTGGATGCGGACAGGCTGATGCTGCCGCTGGGCCGGTTCACCACCCCGGTGACGCTGATGTTGCCCGTACCGCTGTTGCTGATCTGGAAGGAGCCTGCGGGCGTGCCGGGTTCGGCCACGGCAACGTTGATGTTGTTGCTGGTGGTGAGGTATTGGTAGTAAGGGTAGGTCCCGCTGACGACCTTGTAAGTTCCGCCTGCACTGACGTTGACCGCGCCGCCCGCCGTCAAACTGCCCAGCGTGATATTGCCGGCGCCGTTGTCACTCACGCTCAGGCCGCCGCTCAGCGTGGCCGAAGCCACGTTGATGTTGTTCGCGGTACGCATGGTGTAGTAGTACGGATAGGCGGAGGTGTAGTAAGTGCTGCCCGCGCTGAGCGTGGCGGAAGACGCGCTCAGGCTGCCGCTGATGGTGATGTCGCCGTTGTCATAGGTGTTCAGCTGCACCGCGCCGCTGCCGCCCGCCGTGAGTGTGGTTGCGTTGATGGGACTGGAATTCGCGCAACCTACATAGCTCGCAGTGCAAGCGTTGGTGGAAACATAGATGCCGGAGCTGCCCGTGGTCGTGATGCTGCCCAGGCTGACCGCGCCTTGGGCGGTTGCGTACAGGCTGGCGGCATTGAGTGTGCCGATGTTGAGTGTTCCCGCAGCGCTCAGGGTGACGTTGCCGCCCAGCAGGTTGAGTGTGGGTGCGGTGATGCCAGCGTCGTTGACCTGCAGCACGAAGCCCGAACCGAAGCCACTGACTGCGCCACTATCGGCCGTCACACTTAGATTGCCACCCGAGGTGCCCAGCGTGAATGTGCCCAGATTGGCCGCGCCGCTGACGGTGGTGCTGGAGAGCGCAGCCAGGGAGCCTTGTAGCGTCAACGCCGTCAGCGTCGGGTTGCCGACAAACTGGATGTGTGCATCTGCGGCCAGGTACTGCAGTGTCAGTTGCGGCGAGCTGATGCGCAGCGGAGACGCCAGAGAGCCGGTCTGGGCACTGCCGTAGTTGCTGCTGATGTACACCGATGGCGCGGTGATGGAGCCGCCCGCGGCCTGCTCAAACCCATTGCTGGAGTTGAGGTTGATGACCGAAGGTGCGCTCAACGTGCCCACGCGCAAGGGCTGGCTTGCATAGTTCAGCAGGTAGATGGAACTGCTGGATGACGTGGCGTCCACCCGCGTGGCTGCGTTCACGTATTCGCCGGAAATACTGCCGCCGGTTGCAGACAGGTTGACGGTCCCACCCGTCACATTGCCGCTGCTGATGGAGCCCGCGGTTGTATGCAGGCTCACGTTGCCGGTGCTGCTGTAGTCCCCGCCGTAGATGCTGGTTGCAGCAGTCACCGCAATGGCGCCGCTGCCTGCGCTGACGTTGGCCCCGCTCACATAGCCGGTTTGCGATTCCAGGCTGACGGCACCACCGCCCGAACTGATGGCGCTTGAATAGCTCTCGTTGCCCGAGGTCTTGATGTCCACTGCGCCGCCAGCCGTACTGATGGTCCCCGAGCCCGTGACTCCCACGGCGCGCAGCGTCACCGCGCCACCATTGGTGGTGATGCCCTGGTTCAGATAGATCTGGCCGCCACCCGCAGCATTGAAGCTGGTGCCGCCTGCGGTGGCGCTGAGGCCGGCGCCGGCCGTGGTGAGGGCTACGGCGCTGTTGAAATAGATGTCGCGCTCGGCTTGCAGGGTGACATTGCCCTTGACGCTGTTGAGCGTGGTGGGCGAGATGGTGACCACATTGCCGGAAAAGTCGGAGAACTGGTCCACCACCGAAGTCAATATGCCGCCCGTGCTGGAAACCAGAATATCCAGCGGGTCCAGCAACAGATTGCCACTCAGGCCTGCCGCCGCGCCCAGGTCGGCCGATCCGGCAAAGGACAGGTTCTGCTTGCCCGACACTTCCGCATTGCCGCCTTTGCCGTCGCCCGCGCCACGGGCAGAGAGGCTGCCCAGATAGCGCGTGTTCCCGTCGGCCCACACCACCACCTTGCCGCCATTGCCATTTTGCGTAGCGTCGGCCCGCAGGCTGGCATCGGCGTCTACATAGACCCGCTCAGCGTTCTGGATGGCTGCGTTCCTACCCTGGAAGTCGCCCCCCACCAGTACTTCGCCACCGCCACGCGCACCGGAAGCGTCAACGCGGGCGCCCGCATCCAGCGCCACGCGGTTGCCCAGTATCTGGATGCTGCCGCCTTTGCCATCGGCACCGACCGCCGATACGGAGCCAGCCACATGGGTGGTTCCGCCAGTGGTCTCAAAACGGATGCTGCCCCCGGCCAGACCATCTGCCGTGGTGATGCTGCCGCTGTCCAGGTTAAGCGCATTGCTGGCCACCAAGCGGATGCTGCCGTCCGCATCCTGCTCCATGCGGTTGGCGCGGATTTCACCGCTATGACGCAAGGTGCCGGCAAAGACCGATACCGCGCCGTTTTCCGCCAGCAGCTTGCCCAGATTCAACACTGCGTCGGTAGGCGCCTGGATCTCGAAGGTCACGCCTTCAAAGTCCAGGCTGGATATTTCCAGCTTGCGCCCTGCGGCTAGCAGGATCTGCCCGTCAGGCGCCTGAATGATGCCGGTGTTCTGGATGTCGGGCGCAATCAGGGCCACGCGCCCGCCAGGGCCGGCCGTGATCACCCCGTCGTTGCGAATGGCACCCGCACCCGAAGTAGCCATGAAGCGCAACTTGCCAGCCAGGAAATCACCATCCGCCATGTCCAGCGTGGAGGCTATAAAGCTGCTGGCATCGATGCGGGCACCGGAGCCCACCACAATGCCGTTGGGATTGATCAGAAAGATGCGGCCATTGCTCTGTAGCGAACCCAGCAGCTGGGAGCTGTCCACCCCCACCACGCGGTTGAGCATGGAGCTCGATGAACTGGGCAAAGCGATGCGAACCTGGTTGCCCGAACCGATGGAGAACTGCTGCCAGTTGACGATGGAGCCAGCAGTGGCCTGGATTTGAAGACTATTGGGATTGGTCTGGCTGATGCCAACCTGCCCATTGACCACGGTGGCGCCTTGCGGCAGCGCACCCGCTGCCCAGGCGGAGGAGCCAAACCCCAAATAAATGGCCAAGGCGAGGGCAGACAGCTGCCAACGCGTGTGCATATTCGTCGAACGCATGGAATGCGCCTCCCAGAACACCGCGCCTCTAGCCTATGCTGCACACCTATAGGGCGCGAACTTTTTGACCTCCCAGTTTTTTCGCGATTATTGCGCCGCGCCAAAAAAATTGCACGGCCTTTTGCAACGAACTCAGACCGTTCGGCTCATCCACCAGCCCTCCACGCTGTAGATCACCAGCGCGGTCCAGATCAGCAGGAAGCCGACAAAGCGCGCACTCTGGAACGGCTCATGGAACAGCCATACCCCCAGCGCAAACTGCAGGCTGGGCGCAATGTATTGCAGGATGCCCATGGTGGTCAGTGTGATGCGCCGCGCGCCTGCAGCGAACAGCAGCAAGGGAGTGGCCGTCAACGGGCCGCCCAGCACCAACCACGCCAGGGTAGGCACGTCGCCCTGGACAAAGGCGCTCTGCCCCTGCCAGGTCAGGTAGGCCAGCACGCAGACGGCAAACGGCGCCAGCAGCAGGGTCTCCAGCGTCAACCCCTCCAGCGCGCCCAATGCGCCCACCTTGCGCAGCAAGCCGTAGACACCGAAGCTCAAGGCCAGCACCAGTGCGGTATAGGGCGGATGCCCGGCCTGTATGGCCAGCCACAGCACGCCCGCGGTCGCCACTACCACCGCCAGCCACTGGCCGCGTCGTGGCCGCTCGTGCAGCACGAAAAAGCCGATCGCCACATTCACCAGCGGCAGGATGAAGTAACCCAGGCTGGCATCCAGCACATGGCGGTTCTGCACGGCCCACACGTAGGTCAGCCAGTTGACCGTCAGCAGCGCCGCAGACAGGGCAAACGCTCCCAGCACGCGCGGCTGGCTGGTCACCTGGCGCAACCAGGCCCAGCGCCGCATCACCAGCAGCACACACAGCAGGAACACCAGCGACCACACGGTGCGGTGCATCACCACCTCCAGCGCACCCACGCCGCCCAGCATGTGAAAGTACAGCGGAAACAGGCCCCACGCAATGTAGGCACTGGAGGCAAAAAGAACGCCCGGGTTCATGAAGTCAATCCAATCACTGTGGCAAATAAAAAAAGGCGCGCCGAGGCGCGCCTTGAGGGAGCCGGCAAAAATTACTTGCTGACCACGCGTACCATTTCCAGGCACTTGTTGGAATAGCCCCACTCATTGTCGTACCAGCTCACCAGCTTGACGAAGGTGCCGTCCAAAGCGATGGAGGCATCGGCATCGAACACGCTGGTGCAAGTTTCACCGCGGAAGTCGGTGGCAACGACCTTGTCCTCGGTGTAACCCAGCACGCCCTTCAAGGCGCCCTGGCTTTGGGCCTTCATCTCGGCGCAGATCTCGGCCAGCGTGGCAGGGCTGTTGAGTTCACAAGTCAGGTCCACCACGGACACATCGCTGGTGGGCACGCGGAAGGACATGCCGGTGAGCTTCTTGTTCAGCTCGGGAATCACCACGCCCACCGCCTTGGCAGCACCCGTGCTGGAAGGAATGATGTTTTCCAGAATGCCACGGCCGCCACGCCAGTCCTTGTTGGAAGGACCGTCCACAGTCTTCTGTGTGGCGGTGGCAGCGTGCACGGTGGTCATCAGGCCGCGCTTGATGCCCCACTTGTCATGCACCACCTTGGCCAGAGGAGCCAGGCAGTTGGTGGTGCAGGAAGCGTTGGAGATGATGGCCTCGCCCTTGTAGCTGGTGTGGTTCACACCGTAGACGAACATGGGTGTGTCGTCCTTGCTGGGGGCGGAGAAGATGACCTTCTTGGCGCCCGCTGCCAGGTGCTTCTCGCCGCCGGCCTTGTCCAGGAAGATGCCGGTGGATTCGATGACGATGTCGGCACCGACTTCGTTCCACTTCAGGTTGGCCGGGTCTTTTTCCTGGGTCAGGCGGATCTTCTTGCCGTTGACGATCAGGGTGTTGCCATCGACAGCCACGCTGCCCTTGAAGCGGCCGTGCACGCTGTCGTACTGCAGCATGTAAGCCAGGTAATGGGGTTCGAGCAGGTCGTTGATGGCCACCACTTCGATGTCGCTGAAGTTCTGCAATGCAGAGCGCAGCACATTGCGACCGATGCGACCGAAACCGTTGATACCAATCTTGATAGTCATTTGCTTCTCTCTCTTCCGTTAAAAATAAACTGCCGAAAAATCGCTTGTCTTACTTGCGCTGCAACACGGCCTGCACCGTGTCTGCCACATTCTGCTCGGTAAAGCCGAAGTGCTTGAACAGCACCGGCGCAGGAGCGGATTCACCAAAGGTGTCAATGCCGACCACGGCCGACACGCCGTACTTCCACCAGCCATCGGTGGAGCCCATTTCCACGGCCACGCGCGGCAGGCCCGCAGGCAGCACGGCGCTCTTGTATTCGGCGCTCTGGCGGTCGAAGGTGGTGTTGCTGGGCATGGACACCACGCGCACGGCAATCTTGCGCTCGGCCAGCACCTGCTGGGCCTTGAGCGCCAGTTGCACCTCGGAGCCGGTGGCGATGATGACGGCTTGCGCCTTCTTCTTCAGGCCGGAATCGGCGGGCTCAGACAGGACGTAGGCACCCTTGCTGATGGCATCCAGGCCGCTGGCATCGGGGGCCGATTCGGAGTCACCCTTGGTCGCGTAGCTGATGTTCTGGCGCGACAGCAGCAGTGCAGTGGGCTTGCTCTCGTTCTGCAGCGCCACGGTCCAGGCCACGGCGGTTTCTGCCGTGTCGCCCGGACGCCATACGTCCAGATTGGGGATCAGGCGCAACGATGCAGCATGCTCAATGGACTGGTGGGTGGGGCCGTCTTCGCCCAGACCGATGGAGTCATGGGTGAACACATGCACCACGCGAATCTTCATGAGTGCGGCCATGCGGATGGCATTGCGGCTGTAGTCGCTGAAGGTCAGGAAGGTGCCACCATAGGGAATGAAACCACCGTGCAGCGCAATGCCGTTCATGATGGCTGCCATGCCGAACTCGCGCACACCGTAGTTGATGTGGCGTCCGCCGACCAGATTGCCATTGGCATCGGGCGTCTGCACCACGTCACCGTGGGACGTGAAGCGCAGGTTGGGCGTGCTCTTGGTGTTGGTGAGGTTGGAGCCGGTCAGGTCGGCAGAGCCGCCCAGCAGTTCGGGAATGGCTGCGGTAAAGGATTCCAGCGCCAGTTGCGACGCCTTGCGGCTGGCCACGGTTTCGGCCTTGTTGTGGGCGCCGATGATGGTGTCCACCGCAGTCTGCACGAAGTTCTTGGGCAGTTCGCCCTTGGAGCGGCGTACCAGTTCCTTGGCCAATGCGGGGAAGGCGGCCTTGTAGGCGTTGAACTTGTCGGTCCATTCCTTTTGCGCGGCAGCTCCAGCCTTCTTGGCGTCCCAGTCGGCGTACACGGTCTTGGGGATGACAAAGGGTGGGTATTCCCAGCCAATGGCTTCGCGGGTGAGCTTGATTTCTTCAGCGCCCAGAGGTTCGCCATGGGCCTTGGAAGTGTTGGCGCGGTTGGGGCTGCCTTTGCCGATGCTGGTACGGCAGATGATCAGCGTGGGGCGCTCGGTGGACTTCTTGGCCTCGGTGATGGTCTTGGACACCAGCTCGGCGTCGTGGCCGTTGATGGGACCCAGCACGTTCCAGCCGTAGCCGACAAAGCGCAGCGCAGTGTTGTCGCTGAACCAGGGTGCGACCTGGCCGTCGATGGAGATGCCGTTGTCGTCGTACAGGGCGATCAGCTTGTTGAGCTTCCAGGCGCCGGCCAGTGAGGCGGCTTCGTGGCTGATGCCTTCCATCAGGCAGCCGTCACCCATGAACACATAGGTGTTGTGGTCCACCACGGTGTGGCCTTCGCGGTTGAATTCCTTGGCCAGCAGTTTTTCTGCGAGTGCCATGCCGACGGCATTGGTCAGGCCCTGGCCCAGGGGGCCGGTGGTGGTTTCCACGCCGGGCGTGATGCCGAACTCGGGGTGACCAGCGGTCTTGCTGTGCAGCTGGCGGAAGTTCTTGAGCTCTTCCATGGGCAGCTTGTAACCGGTGAGGTGCAACAGCGCATAGATCAGCATGGAGCCGTGGCCGTTGGAGAGCACAAAGCGGTCACGGTTGATCCAATGGGGATTGGCCGGGTTGTGGCGCAGGTGTTCGCCCCAGAGGGCAACGGCCATATCGGCCATGCCCATGGGGGCGCCGGGGTGACCCGAATTGGCTTGTTGAACTGCGTCCATGGCAAGAGCGCGGATTGCGCTTGCCATCTGTTGGGTATTGGCCATTGTTGGCGGCTCCGGTAAAGGGATGGGCTGTGGGAGAACTCCGCATTTTACCGGTGCCACTGTGTAGTCCTTTAATGCAGCGCAACCCGGGGCTACTTGCCCGCGCTATGCTTGCCCCATGAGCCTGCTTTTCTCCCCCCTGACACTGCCCTCGCCGCGCGGCGGCATCACCCTTCCCAACCGCATTGTGATAGCGCCCATGTGCCAATACTCGGCCGTGAATGGCGAGGCTACGGACTGGCATTTGATGCACTGGGGCAATCTGCTCAACGGTGGCGCTGCCATGCTCACCATCGAAGCCACTGCTGTGCTGCCCGAAGGGCGTATCACACCTGCTTGCCTGGGTTTGTGGGATGAGCGTACCGAGGCCAAGCTGTCCGACACTTTGCAACGCGCGCGCAAGCTGGCGCCTCACACCGCCGTGTGCATCCAGCTGGCGCACGCCGGGCGCAAGGCCTCCAGCGCCCTGCCCTGGCACGGAGGGCAATTGCTCAGCGCAGAGGCTGGAGGCTGGAAGCCTTTTGGGCCTTCGGCCATCGCGCAACTGCCGTCAGAAGCGCCGCCCCAGGAAATGGGCGAGGCCGATCTGGCGCGGGTGCGGGATGCCTTTGTCACCGCCGCCCGCCGCGCCGACAAGATGGGCATAGACGCCATCGAGCTGCATGGTGCACACGGCTATCTGCTGCACGAGTTCCTGTCCCCGCTGTCCAACGCGCGCACCGATGCCTACGGCGGCAGCCTGGAGAACCGCATGCGCTATCCACTGGAAGTGTTCGCCGCCGTGCGTGAAGTGTTCAAGGGTGTGCTGGGCATACGCGTTTCCGCATCCGACTGGGTGGAAGGTGGACTCGATGCCGATCAGGTTGCCGAGTTTTCAAAGCGGCTCAAGGCGTTGGGCTGCGACTTCATCCACGTGTCCAGCGGAGGCCTCTCGCCGCAGCAGAAGATTGCCATCGGCCCCGGCTACCAAGTGCCCTTTGCCCGGCAGATCCGCGCGGCAAGCAGCATGGTCACCACCGCCGTGGGGCTGATCACCGACGCCCACCAGGCCGAGGCGATTCTGCAAGCCGGGGATGCCGACCTCATTGCCCTGGCGCGTGCCTTTCTGTACCAGCCACGCTGGGGCTGGCAGGCCGCCGCGGCCCTGGGTGACGCGGTACAGGCCAACCCGGTGTACTGGCGCTGCCTGCCACGCGAGGCGCAACAGGTCTTTGGCAAGGTTTCGATAGGCGCACGCTGAGGCGCGGTACCGCCATGCAAGGCCTGCACCTTACCGCGGACCTCCGCCAGTGTGGCTGTGATGCGGCCCTTCTGACCGATGCGATACGCCTGGGCGCGCATTGCGTGCAGGCGGTGGACGACGCGGGCCTGCAGGCCGTGGCCCAGCTGTTTCACACCTTCCCCGCAACCGCCCAGGGCCCGGGTGGCGTCACCGCCACCGTGCTGCTGGCAGAGTCGCACCTGTGCGTACACACCTGGCCGGAAACGGGCGCGGTGACGCTGGACGTATATGTGTGCAACTTCGGTGGTGACCACTCTGCCAAGGCGCACGCCTTGCTGAATACCTTGCTCGCCCTGTTTCAGCCGGCGCACTACCAGCAAAAGGAATTGCTGCGCGGGCTGGTGTGAACAAGTTGTCGGAATCACCCCAGACCAACGGGCATTCACCTAAGTGCACTGCATCAGCAAGGTTGACTTGTTGGACGCATGGATGGCAATCAGGCGGCCATTGGGATAGATATTGAAGTTGTAGCTTTCATTGCCATCGGCAAGCACAAAACTGACGTGGAAATCCGAAATGGACACTTCAGTGGTGAATTGGCCATCTACCAGCACGATCTTGCGATCCCGGTCCACATCGATGAGAAAGTGAAAGACCTTGTTTCCGCCGTTGAACGTGGTGCAGTCCAGTCGACCGTTTTCCGCAACGGCGCTCCCAGCAGTCAGAAAAATAACCAAAGTCAAAAAGAACTTCTTCACAGCGGCTCCGCATGGTAGTCATGCGAATGATATGCACAGACCATGCCGATGGGGCCCCTCGCGCACATAAAAAAAGCGCCCCTTGAAGAGGCGCCTTGATGGCCAAGGTCTTCTAAAGGACTATTCGGCGAAGACCTGTTGTTCCAATACTTGGTTTTGCTTCAAACCGCCGTGGCTGCCGCCCACGTTCACAACGATGTCACCTGTACGCTGTGCTTCAGACAGCTCCTTCATTATTTGGCTGCGGGACTTGCCAATTGGGGCTTCCTGTGTAGCGAACTGTGTTGGGTACAGCTGGACTAGCTTCACGCCAGATTTTTCACCGCCAACATTGGCGACAATATTGCCTGTGCGTTGTGCGTCAGCGAGTTCCTTCAGCACTTGCGCTCGGGTTTTGCCGGCTGCGGAAATTGTCGAAGCACCCGAGCCCATAACCTCACCGTATGGGTCGGGGCCGGTACCTGCAGATGCATGTCCAGCAGCCAAAGCAGAAAGAGCCAAAACGATTGCGCTTGCGTAAGAGGTTTTCATGATTTCATTCCTTAAAAGTTGATGATTCCGCAAACTGCGGCAATACGCCTTGTTTGCGGTACCGATGGGGCGGAATTGCATTCGTCTCGTCGATGGGATGAACTTTAGTATTTCCAAATACAAAGAGAAATCATCAAAACAGAACAAGCATGTTTCGCTTATCGCAACAATACGCCTCTTGAAATTTGCGACTCAGTCACGCATCCGTGTGGACCCGGCGCGGTGTCCTGCGGCAAAGGCCTCTTCAAACACCGAATAGCCCGCCCAGTCGCTATGGGCAAAGTGAATGCGCCCGGTAGTTGGCGGCAGATAGCCCACCCGGCCTTGCGCGTCTGGCGTGGGGATGGCCATGGCGTGGCCGTAGCGGGTGATGTCCATGCGCGTCGCCTTGGAGGGCAGGTCCGGATGCGCAGGTGTCAGTTCACTGATGATGGCTTCACGCCAGACGCTCCAGGGCTGCTGCAGCAACTGCCTGCGCCCCCGCAGCGGCCCGCCCGGCACGTCGCCCAAGGCGCGGTAGTAGGTCAGCACCGTAGCGCCCGGAACCGGCAGCAGGCTCTGATGCATGGCGTCTACATAGCCCAGGCCGGGCGTGGTCTGCGCGTCGCCGTACAGCACGTTGTCCCAGCTGGGTGCCGGGCCGGGCCTGTCCTGCAGGGGCCGGTCGATATGGATGTTGGCCACCAGCCAGGGCGCGTGCTGGGTGCGCGCGGCCGTCTCGTGCACAAAGTCCGGCGCGTCCTGCAGCACGCGCGCTGCGATGAAGAGGGGCAGCGCCACGATGACGCGGTCCGCCTGCCAGCGCTCCACGGTGTGGGTGCGGGTGTTGAAGCTGTCCACCTCCACCTGGTGTTTGTCTTGCGCAATGCGCAGCACCACCTGCCCGGTGTGCAACCGCTCGCCCAGCGGTACAGCCATGCGCCGCGTCAGCCAGGCGTTGCCCTCGGGCCAGGTGAGCAGGCCGTCGTGTTCCGGGTGTTCGGCGCCCGGCGCCTGAAAGCCATGGCGGCTAGCGAAGTAATGGATGCCGGCCCAGGCCGACACGGTGGACAGCCCTGCGCCATAGTCGTCCCGGCAACAGTAGTCCAGGTACCAGCGCAGATGCGCATCGGTCAGCCCCTGCTGACCCAGATAGGTCTCAAAGGTGATGGAGGCCAGCCGCTGCTTGAAGGCGCTGTGCGGGGAGTGCGAAGCGGGAATGCTCCAACGCACTGCGCGGCGGGCTTCGTCCACCAGCGCCGCAAACCGCCGGTACTGCGCCAGCGTATCGCCCCCCACGCCCCGCGCAGGCAGCAGGCCGTCCTGCCAGGCACCGTGGAAGTACAAGCGCTCCTGCGGGCTGTGGCACAAGTGGCGCTCGTCGTATTCCCAGCGCCCTGCAACCCGTCTGCGCAGGCCCAGTTCCTGCAGCAGATTCTGCAAGTCGGGCGCGTCATCGCCGGGAATGGGCAGGTAGTGCGCGCCCAATGGGCAGGCTATTCCCCCAACACTTCCGCCACGTGCATTGCCACCCGCTTCGTCTTCCAGCTCCAGCAAGGCAAAGTCCTCCACCCCCTGCAGGCCCAAGGCGCGCGCCGCGGCCAGACCGGCCACACCGCCACCGGCAATGACAACGCGTGCCCTGCGCACCACCGCAGGAGCAGGCCAGGAGGTGGTGTCGCGCAACGAGTGGCCGCGTTCATGGTTGATGCCCGTGAAGCCACCTTGCAGCGGCTCCCGGGCGCTGCAACCGGCCAAGGCCGCCAGCGTGCCCGCAGCACCGTGCAAAAACTGGCGGCGGTTCGGTATGGGCTGCTTCATTGCGAACCCAAATGAGCGGCATCCACGGTGCAATGCGCGATGACCACACGGCTCAGCCAGTCCATGACCACGCGCACCCGGGCCGACTGGTTGCGCCGGCTGGCATACACCAGTGACAGCGGCAGGGGCCGCGCCTCGAACGCGGGCAGCACCATGATGAGCTCCCCGCTAGCGATCCAGCGGCGCAGGCCCACATAGGGCGCCTGGATGAGCCCCAAACCCGCCAGACAGGCCGACTGGTAGGCGCCAGCGTTGTTGACCGTGACCTGACCCGGCATTGGCAGCGCGCGGTCCTCGTCGCCCTGCAAGTATTCAAATCCTGTGGGTTTGCTCCCCAGCACCGCCGCGTAATGCACCAGCTGGTGCGCGGCCAGATCGGCCAGCGTATGAGGCAGCCCATGGCGCGCCACATAGTCCGCGCTCACGCAGTTGACCAGCCGCATGTCACACAGCGGCTTGGCAATCAGGCCGGGCTCCACCACCTTGCCGGCCCGCAGCACGCAATCAAAGCCTTCACGCACCAGGTCCACGCGGCGTTCGGTGCTGCTGACCTCCACTTCCAGCAGGGGATAGGTTTGCAACAGCTCGGGCAGGCGCGGCAGCACGGCGTCCTGCGCCATCACCGTGCTCATGTCGATGCGCACGCGCCCTTTGAGCAGCGCGGCATCTTTTTGCAGGAACATGGTCTGCAACTCATCCATGTCGGCCAAAGCGTCAACGCAGCGCTCATAGAAGGCTTGCCCGTCCTGCGTCAGCAACACCTTGCGCGTGGTGCGGTGGAGCAGCCGTGCGCCCAGCTGGTTTTCCAGTTGCTGCACCGAAGTCGAGACCGTGGCCTTGGGCAGCCCGAGGTTGTCTGCCGCCTGCGTAAAGCTGGAAAGCTCGGCCACGCGCGAAAAGATGCGCATGTGTTCCAGAAAGTTCATTGTTTTATTTTATTGAACAAAGCAATCAACTTTCAACCATTTATTCATTTCGCGCCGATCAATAGACTGCACTTCATCCCATCCACATTGCATGAAAGGCAAACCCCATGAGCACCACCACCAACCCCATCGCCATCGTTACCGGCGGCAGCCGCGGTCTGGGCAGGAGCACTGCGCTGCATCTGGCCGGCCAAGGTTTTGACGTCATCCTGACCTACCAGACCCAGGCCACACAGGCACAAGCCGTGGTTGCAGAAATCGAAGCCTCCGGGCGCAAAGCCTTGGCCTTGCCGCTCGACGTGGCCGACAGCAGCCGCTTCAGCGCGTTTGCCCAGAGCGTGCGCGAAGCCCTGCGCAGCCGCTGGAACACCGAGCACTTCCAGGTCCTGGTCAACAACGCCGGCACCGGCGTGCATGCCTCGCTGATGGACACCACCGAGGCCCAGTTTGATGCGCTGGTCAACGTGCATTTGAAAGGCGTCTTCTTCCTGACGCAAAAGCTGTTGCCGCTGATGGCAGACGGCGGGCGCATTGTCAACCTGTCGTCCGGGCTGGCGCGCTTTGCCTTGCCCGGCTACGCAGCCTACGCGTCCATGAAGGGCGCCATCGAGACGCTCACCCGCTACATGGCCAAGGAGCTGGGCCCACGCGGCATTGCGGTCAACGTGGTGGCGCCGGGCGCCATTGCCACCGATTTCGGCGGCGGCGCGGTGCGCGACAACGCTCAGCTCAACGCCTTCGTGGCGTCGCAAACTGCCTTGGGCCGCGTGGGTGAGGCCGACGATATTGGCGCCATGATTGCCTCGCTGTGCAGCCCGGCCAACCGCTGGGTCAACGCCCAGCGCATTGAGGTGTCTGGCGGCATGTTCGTCTGAGCCCGGCCTTCAGTGGGCGACACGGCCCCACTCCTCTTCATAGGTGGTGACCAGCACCTGGTTGGACAGGCGGTTGATCTCGGTGGGCACGCGGTCCATGTCCTGCGGAAAGTCGAACAGCAACGGCAGGCTTTGCAGGTTCAGAAAGCGCAGGCCCGCCGGCAATGCAGTAGGCAGCCGGTAGGGCCTGCGGCTGGCAATCACAAAGCCCCACTCGCCAAAGCTGGGCACGTGCGCATGGTAGGGCGTGGCGGTCAGCCCCACGGACTCCACCGTGTGCACCACCGTCCAGAAACTCTTGCGTGCTACCAGCGGCGAGGTGGTCTGGATCACGGCGTAGCCGCTGGCCGACAGATGCTTGTCCAGCAGCGCATAAAAGGAGTTGGTGAACAGCTTGCCGATGGAGAAGTTGGTGGGGTCGGGGAAGTCCACCACGATTACGTCAAACACGTCACTGGCGTTTTCCAGATAGCCAAAGGCATCGGTATTGACCACCTTGAGCTTGGGCGAAGAAAGCGCATGCGCGTTGAGCGCCGTCAGCATGGGCTCACGGGTGAAGAGATCGGTCATGGCCGGGTCCAGCTCCACCAGCGTGACACTTACCACGCCGGGGTACTTGAGGATTTCGCGCGCGGCCATGCCGTCACCGCCGCCCAGGATGGCAACCTTTTTGGGCGCGCCACCTTGCGCAAACGCTGCCATGACCGGATGCACCAGGGCCTCGTGGTAACGGTATTCGTCGCGCTGGGCAAACTGCAGATTGCCGTTCAAAAACAAACGCAATCCCAGGCGCCCCTCACCCGGCGCGTTGGTCACCACGATGCGCTGGTAGGGCGTGGTCAGCGCGATCACCGCGTGGTCCTGGTAGAGCTTGTCCTCGGCCCAGGTGGTGATGTGGTCGGCCCAGGCAAACACCGCAAGCAGCACCGCCAGGGTGGCCACACACGTCAACGCATGCGCGGACAGATGCCGCAACTCATGGCGGAACAGCCACAGGGCCCAGAGCGCTACCAACGCATTCATCAGCCCGAACAGCAGGCCGGTGCGCGCCAGCCCCAGATGCGGAACCAGCAGCAAGGGGAACGCAATGGACACCGCCAGCGCGCCCAGGTAGTCAAAGGTCAGCACCTGGGAGACCAGGTCCTTGAGCGCCACGTTCTTCTTGAGCATGCGCATCACCAGCGGGATCTCCAGCCCCACCAGAATGCCCACCAGCACCACCATGGCATACAACACGAAGCGAAAGGAATTGGGCAGCGCCGCATGCGCCACGAACAGCAGCACCGGCAGCAGGCCCCCGGCCAGTGCCACCAGCAGCTCAATACGCAGAAAGTGGGCGCTGAGCTGGCGCTCCAGAAAGCGCGAGAGATACGAGCCCACGCCCATGGCAAACAGGTAAGCGCCAATCACCGTGGAGAATTGCAGGACAGAGTCGCCCAGCAAATACGACGCCAGCGCGCCCGCCGCCAGCTCGTACACCAGCCCGCAGGCAGAGACGACGAAGACGGAGGTCAGCAGCGCCAGCTCGACCGGGCTGGGGCCCGGTTTGGAAGCATGCAGGCTCAATGGATGGCGGCAGCGACGATGATGCAGATGCCCAGCGACATGGCTGCCACGACCAAGGCTAGCGCCTGGTTCTGCTTTTCCACAATCTCTTCCCACAGGTTGTAGGGCGTGATCTTGTCGATGATGACAAAGCTGATCCAGAAGATCAGCACACCCATCAATGCAAATACGATGGAGCCCAGCAGGACCCCGGGTTTCATCCATTCCATGATGCGTCCTCGGTGGTTGGTGTTTGTTTGGGAAGCGAACACAAAGCCGCAGTGTCCCTCATTTTCGGCGCCTGGTTGCGCCCGTAGCCGCTTCCACATTGCGGGATTGTTGTAAACGAAGGTAAAAACGGCGCCCACCCTGGGCGTCCTCCCCTCGAGCGACAATAGCATGCTGCTCTGGCCGCCCGATCGGTGGCGCCCATTTGGCCTAGACTCGCGACTATCTTGAAATTCCTCACTTCGTTTTGCTGCGCCAGTGTGCTGCTTGCAGCCGCACTGGCAACTCCTGGCACGCAGGCTGCCACCCCGCTGGACCTCCCTAGTCTGGACGCAATGGTGGATTACCGCCCCAAGATTCCGCTGCGCGTGTACACCAGCGACGGCGTGCTGATTGGCGAGTTCGGCCAGGAGCGGCGCGAGTTCGTGGCGATCAAGGACATCCCGCTGATCCAGAAGCAGGCCTTGCTGGCCATTGAAGACTCGCGCTTTTACGAACACGGCGGCGTGGACTTCAAGGGCGTGGCGCGCGCATTGATCGCGGACCTGACTGGCGGCATGAAGCAAGGTGCCTCCACCATCACCATGCAGGTGGCGCGTGACTTCTACCTCACCAAGGAGAAGGTGCTCTCGCGCAAGCTCACCGAAGTGATGCTGGCCTACAAGATAGAGCGCACGCTCACCAAGGACCAGATCCTGGAGCTCTACATGAACCAGGTCTATCTGGGCCAGCGCGCCTACGGCTTCAGCAGCGCAGCGCGGATCTACTTCGGCAAGTCGCTCAAGGACGTCACCATTGCACAGGCCGCGATGCTGGCCGGCCTGCCGCAGGCACCCAGCACGGTCAACCCCGTGGTCAACCCCAAGCGCGCACAGGCGCGCCAGCAGCTGGTGCTCAAGCGTATGCGCGAGCTGGGCTATATCAATGACGCGCAGCTCAAACAGGCCATGGCCGAAGACCTGCACGTGCGCATGGATGGTCAGAGCTACAACAGCCATGCGCAGTACGTGGCCGAGATGGTGCGCCAGAGCATGGCGGCCCAGTTCAAGGACGACACCTACACGCGTGGCATCAGCGTCACCACCACACTCATCAGCACCGAGCAGGATGCGGCCTACGATGCGGTGCGTCGCAATGTGCTGGCATATGACCAGCGTCATGGTTACCGCGGAGCAGAAGGCTTTGTGGAGCTGCCTGCCAACGCGACCGAACGCCAAAAGGTCATAGAAAATGCACTGCAGCAGCACCCGGCCAGCGACCGCATGCTGTCGGCCGTGGCCCTGACGGTCACACCCAAGAGCGTGCGCGCTGCGCTGCCCAATGGCGACCAGATCGACGTCAATGGTGATGGCGTACGCTGGGCCGCAGCAGCCCTGGCTCCCAAGGCACCAGCCGCGCTCAAGCTCAAGGCCGGCTCCATCATCCGCGTGGTGCAGGACGCCAAGGGCCGCTGGAGCATCACGCAGTTGCCCAATGTGGGTAGCGCCTTTGTGTCCCTCAACAACCAGACCGGCGCCTACCGCGCGCTGGTGGGTGGCTTTGATTTCAACGCCAGCCAGTTCAACCACGCCACCCAGGCCTGGCGCCAGCCCGGCTCGTCCATCAAGCCCTTCATCTATTCAGCTGCCTTGGAGAAGGGCTACTCGCCCGCCACGCAGGTGAACGACGCGCCCCTCACGCTCACGCCCGCAGAAACCGGCAGCCAGCCCTGGTCTCCGCAGAACGATGACGATGTGTACGAAGGCGCCATCACGCTACGCCATGCGCTGGCCATGTCAAAGAACGTGGCCGCGGTGCGGCTGCTGCGCGCCATCACGCCGCAGTACGCCCACGACTTCCTGCCGCGCTTTGGCTTTGACGGCACCAAGCAGCCCGTCAACTACACACTGGCACTTGGCACCGGCTCGGTCACGCCGCTGCAGATGGCAGGCGCCTACTCGGTGTTTGCCAATGGTGGCTTCCAGATCAATCCGTATCTGATCCAGAAAGTGACCGATGCGCGTGGCGCCGTGCTATTCGAGGCCAAGCCCGTGGCCGTGGCGCAGGAGAGCGACCGCGTGCTGGATGCTCGCAATGCCTTCGTCACCACCAGCATGCTGCACGAGGTGACCGTGAGCGGCACCGCAGCCGCTGCACAGAAGCTGGGCCGCCCGGACCTGGCCGGTAAGACCGGCACCAGCAGCGACGCGGTGGACGGATGGTTTGCCGGTTACAGCGGCAATGTGACCGCAGTGGCCTGGATGGGCTATGACGACCCGCAATCATTGGGGGGCCGCGAATTCGGCGCCACGCTGGCGCTGCCCATCTGGATGGATTACATGGGCGTCGCGCTCAAGGGCAAACCGCCCACCCAGATGCCCCAACCCACAGGCGTGTCACAGGTGCAGGGCGACTGGGTGTACGACGAATTCCAGGGCAACACAGCAGCCAAGCCGATTGACCTGGATCTGCTGGAACGGTTGAAGGATCTGTTCGGGGGCAAGTAGGTCAACGGCCCGCTTCCGTGCTTCTGGTGTTTTGCGAAGTCACCAGATAAATGCTGGGCAAGATCATGGCGGCACCTGCGAAGTGAAACCACGACGGCGCCTCACCCAACAGAACCCAGGCAATGGCTGCGGCATACACGGGTGACAGATACATCACCAGACCGGCTTGGGCCGGGCCCAGCTTCTGGATCAGAAACGCATAGGATTTGTAGGCAACGAAGCCGGGAATTACACCCGCCACCGCTGCCAGCAAAAGCCCGCGCCGCGTAAGGAGCACCTGCCCCGCGTGCAAGGCCTCGATTACGGTGCATGGCAGCAGGATCAGCACACCTGCACATGTCACGGCGCACAAGCGCGTCGAGGTATCCAAGGCGCTTGGCCAGCGCTGCGTCAACAAGGTGTAGGCGACCCAGGCCGTGGCGGCAACCACAACCCACACGTCTCCCACGACAAGCCGCGTGGCGGACAAGTTCCCAAGGTGACCCTTGGAAATCACAAACAGGACACCGAACAGCGCCAGCAACATGCCCACCCAATGGCGCGGCAGCACGGTACCGCCGGATGCTCCGGAGTTGACCGCGGCAATGGCAACCGGTGTGACGGCATAGATCAGGGCAATGTTGGTGGAGCTGGTTGAGAACGCAGCCTCGTAGACGAAGGCGCCACAAATCCACATGCCCAGTCCACCAAGCACCAGCACATGGAGGTACTCGCGCGCGGGCAGGCGCATCAATTGACCGAGCTGCCTCCATGAAAAGGCGCCCATGAGGCACAACGCCACAGACCACCGAATCAGCGCCATCAGGTGGGGCGCAATCTCCCCGCTGGCAGCCTTGGCAAGGATGTAGTTGGAAGAAATGAAGGCAGGCGAAACCCATAACAGGAGCTTCGCCCTGCCTTGCGCAGTGCTGGTCAACCAGGATGCTCCCGCTACCAAGGCAGCTTTACTTCATGCGTTGCACGGTTCTCGGCAATGAAAAGGGAAGGAAGGAACCGCGAGAGGAAGGTGAATTCGTTGTAGCAGTGCTGAAGCAGTGCAATGCCGAACGCATCCGGAATCATCTCCTCGATTTCCTTCGGTGACTTTCCAATGGAAGGTAGATCCTGCCCCATGTAGAAATGGCTACGCAAAGCGCAGCCCCACGGTGTGTCACGGCCGATATGGAGCAAGCGTCCGCCCAACAGTTTCCCGTCGGGCAAGGTCGGTGTATCCCAGGACATACCGGTCCGCCCGCATACCGAGGCACTGATGCGCCCTTCCTGACGTGCCTTTTGGTAGCGATCGGCGTCGAAGAACTCCTCGTTGGGACGGAACTGAATCAGCAGTTTGGCCGATGGCAGTCCGGTGAAGAACTCCTCCACCTTGTGGATGGACCCCACGTGCGTGGACGCGTCGCCCCCAATCCAGTCGCTCGATACATGGTCTACCGGGTGCCACCACACATAGTGCTGGGTGTTGGGACGGGATCTGAACCACCACTCGAACATCTCGCCAGTGCAGCCGTGCAGGTCCGTGCGACAGGCCACGTGCAGCACGCCATCCGCAAGGCGCTCATAGCCCAGTTCCAAAGGCATGGGTGTGGGGTCTAGCAAACGATTGGCTTCTTTCAGTTCCATCTTGTGTCTCCTGTTTTCATTAAGAATATTTTCAATCCGCAGTGCCAATATAGAGGTGGCGCAGACGCGGGTCTTCTCGTATGGATGTGGCATTGCCCGAGAGCGCAAAGGTGCCGTGCTCCATGACATGCACCTCATCTGCCAAATGGAGTGCCCGCTCCACGTCCTGTTCCACGATGAGCATGGTCAGCCCGGCAGCCTTGAGTTCGCCAAGCGCCTGGTAGAGGCGGTCCATCATGACCGGCGCCAGGCCCAGGCTGATCTCATCAAACAGGACGAGCTTGGGCTTGGACATCAAGGAGCGGCCTATGGCCAGCATCTGCTGCTGCCCACCGGACATGGATGTGCCGCCAATGCGCCTGCGCTCCGCCAGTTCTGGGAACAGGGTGTAGATGCGCTCCAGTCGATCGGCCACCTCTGCCTGCGCCACGCCACGGGCTGCCAGCATCAGGTTTTCTTCAACGGTAAGCGGCGCAAATATGCGGCGCCCCTCCATGCACTGCGCCAGGCCAAGCCTTGCAAACTGATACGGAGCAGAACCTGTGACGTCCTTGCCCTCCACCAGGATGTGCCCCGCACTGGCCTTGATGGCGCCGCTCACCACATTGGCCAAGGTGGTCTTGCCGGCGCCATTGGTTCCCAGAATGGCGATCACCTTGCCGGGTTGCACGACAAGATCGATGCCGTTGAGAACCCGAGCCTGGCCATAGCCCGCATGGATGCCACGCAACTCCAGAATGGGCGCACGCGCTTTGCCGGCCTCGATCCGGGTCGGAGTAACCAGCCCCGCCATGGCGCGTGAAACGGTCGCTTGCCCTGGCTGCGTTGCCTCGGAGCGGACAGTTTCCACCTTCTTTGCCGAGTGCGAAGTGCCCAGGTAAACAGCCGCGACGTCGTCACTATTGAGCACATCCTTGGTACTGCCTTCGGCGATCTTCTTTCCAAAATTGATCACCGCAAGGCGGTCGCAACATTCCCGCACGACACGCAACACGTGTTCGATGATGACAATACCCTGCACCTCTTTGCGCAAGGACTTGATCAGTTCCACAAGCTCCGTGACTTCCGAGTCAATCAGGCCGGCACCAACTTCGTCGAGCAGCAGCAGCTTGGGCTGCAAGGCCAGTGCGCGGGCAACTTCCAGGCGCTTGCGACGCAACAAGGGTAACCCCCGCCCCGTAAGGTGTGCCGCATCGGCAAGGCCTGTGCGCTCCAGAATGGCATCGCATGCGCGGTTTGCCTTGACCCCGGCTTCCCAGGGACGCAATGAATATCTGGCCGCCAACAAATTCTCCCGCACGGTCATGTCGAGAAAGGGGCGAGGGATTTGGTACGTCCGGCCAATCCCGATACGGGCGCGGTCAAACGCTTGCATCTGCGTGATGTCCTGCCCGTCGAACGCAATGCTTCCGGCACTGGGCATCAGGCCGCCACCGAGCAACCCGATCAAGGTGGATTTGCCAGCGCCGTTGGGACCGATGATTCCCATGACCTGGTGTGGATGGACTGCCAAGGAAACGTTGTCGGTTGCAACCACACCGCCAAAGCGCTTGACCAAGCCGTTCGCTTGCAAAAGTGGTGTGCTCATTTCGCCTCCCCCTTGTTTCTGGCTGCAATATCGCGGGCGAGCCCGACCAGACCTTTGGGGGCAAACCGAATAACGACAATCAATATCACGCCGGTAATGGCCAGATGCAATGCGGGATAGTCCGCCAGTACTTCACCCAGGGCGATGACAAAGAATGCGCCGGCAACCGGCCCCAGACGCAAGCCCTGACCGCCAATGATGACGATCGACAGCACGCTGACGGTCCACTGAATGCCAAACATGCCGTAGGGCTCCACGGTTCCCACCTTCAGCCCTTGTAGCGCGCCTGCCATGCCCATCAGGAAACTTGCCAGCACAAAGGCAACCAGCTTGATGCGGAATGCCTTCACGCCAATTTGCGCAGCCGCGTCTTCGTCGTCACGCACCGCCCGCAGGAGGATGGAAAACCGGGATGCCGTCGCGATGGTTATCACCAGCGTGGTGACGGCCATCAAGCCAATGGCAATGCAAAACAGCGCATACAGGCCCGGCGGGTCCTGCGACAAGAAGAGACCGGAGGCTCCACCAAAGCCATCGTAGTTCACCATGAACATGCGCAAGGCTTCCGCCAAGGCGAGCGTGCCCACTGTGAAGTACAACCCCCGGAGCCGAAACACTGCGCGGGAGACCAGCAGCGCAAGCATTGCGGCAGCAAGACCCGCGCCGGGTATGGCCAGATACAGAGGCAGGTGCGCATTGTTCACAAGGCCGGTAAGCGCATAGGCGCCAATGCCGACAAAGGAGGCCGTCCCCAAGGACACCAGACCACCATAGCCTGCAAGCAGGTTCCACGCCTCGGCCAACGTGATCATCACCATGAGGCGAAAGCCGATTTCAAGTGCGTAATCTGAAAACCCCTGACTCGCTATCGCCAGTGCCATCAGGAGCGTGGGCACCACAATTTTTGAAACGTTTCTTCGGATCATTTCGGCCACTTCAGGATCGCTGGTGGGTTCGTATTCGGCATAAAGCATGGTGGTTACGCCCTCGCTGACACGATTCCGGCCGGGCGCAGTGCCAGTGCCAGAAGGAATAACACAAGGCCGACCAGGTCTCGGTAACCATCACCCAGCACGACCGCCCCAATACTTTGCAAGACACCCATGGCGACTCCCGCAACCAGTGTTCCAAAGATATTTCCAACCCCACCCAGAACCACAATGGCGAAGCTGATCAGCAGGTAGGTAGCACCCGTGCTCGGGGTGAAGGAGAAGGCGGTACCGATCAATACTCCTCCCATGGCCGCACAAGCGGCCCCCATGGAAAACGTCAGGGCGTGCACGCGCCGCACATCCACGCCCAGCGTGGCGGCCGCACCGGGGTCGGCCGAACTGGCCCGCAGCTCCCTGCCAAATGCGGTACAGGTGACCAGCAAGTGCACACACCACACCAAGACCACCGAAACCACAAACCCGATGAGGTAGATCTTGGGCACGACGACCGGCCCCAGTATCAGAGGTTGGGTGGCATAGGACGCCTCGATGTTGCGGGTGTCGGCAGAGAAGGCGAGAAGCAACAGGTTCTGCAGGATGATGGAAACGCCAAACATGGTCATCATGGGCGCCTCCATTCCTTTGCCCGCCAGAGGTGCGATCAGCAGCCGGTGGAAAGGCAATGCCACCAGCGCAACCAGGGCCCCCACCAGCGGCAAACCCAGAATGGGATCGAGCCCCAGGTAGCTGAGCAGGAAGTAGCTCAGGTAGGCACCACACACCAACAACTCGCCATGCGCCAGATTGACAAGACGCATCACGCCCAGCGAAATGGACAGGCCCAGTGCAATGAGCGACAGGCTGCCGCCCAACAGCAGCCCGGAAGCCAGGCTCCCGGCTATTACTTCCACGTTTGGCAAACTCATATGCCTACTCCTTCTTGATGCCCTGCAGCCAACCCAATGGACTGCAGGGGCTTCTCTTACTTGGCTTCAGGCAGGGGAAAGAGCAGCTTGCCATTGGCTCGGTCTTTGGGCCAGACCACGACGGCCTTGCCACTCTGCCATTGCATCAAGGTGATGGGAATGGCCGAAGTGTTGGTGGCGTCGAACTTCACCGGACCAATGACGTAGGTCTTGTTGGTCTTGGCTATGGCCGCGTTGATCTTTTCGCGGTCCAGGGTTCCCGCGGCAGCTATGGCATCCATGAGGACTTGCGCTGCGGCGTGGGAGTCTGCAATGTGCTGGCTCTGGGTCTGTTTGGTTTCCGACTCGAAGCGTTTGGCGAGATCGGCTGCACCTGGATACGGGAAGCTGGGGTCCCAGTAGCCGCCGACCAGAACACCGTCTGCCAACTTTCCGGTGGCCTGTGCGAAGAACTCGGGCTCAGCCCCCTTCTCCATCACAAGCACCTTGGGACTGAATCCGGCTGAAGCCATTTGCTTGCGCATGGCAATGGCCTGGGGCGGTATGGCGTCCACCAGCACCACGTCCGCTCCGGTGGATTTGGCTTGCGCCACCATGGAGGTGAACTGCTGCGCATCCGTGGGGAAGGAGGTGCTTTGCTCCACGGAATAGCCATTGGCCTTGGCAGTTTCAGGCCATATCTTTCCGCCCACGACAATGCCATCAGGGCCGTTGTCCGCCAATATCGCGACCTTCTTGTTGGTGACGATGCCGTAGTCGTTCATCATGCGAAAGGGCGCTGTGGCCAGATCGCCCTCATCAAAGAACATGACCCAGGCGTAATTCCACTTGCGCACGGAGCGGAAAGCGCCCAATGGATCACAACCCGCAACAATGGGAACCTTGCGCCGCTCCGCAACCAGTGCGCCTGCGTTCACCAACGCTGGCGTGCAGGAACCCAGCAATGCCACGGCGTTGTCCCGCGAAAGCAGTGACTCGGAGTTGCTCGCAGTCACGTTGGGGTCGGTCTTGTCGTCCCGGATGACCAATCGCACCGGGATCTTCTTGCCGTCCACCAGAATGCCTCCGGCCTTGTTCTGGTCTTTCACGGCTGTCTCGTAACCCCACTTCTGGTACATGCCAAAGCCAGCCAAGGGGCCGGACAATGGAATCGAGGCGCCGATCACGATTTCATCAGCTGCATGCGTGGCGGACATGGCACCCGCCAGCAGACATGCTGCGATCGACACTTGCGCGAGCTTGTATTGGAAATTCATTTGACGCTCCTCGTTGTTTTTTAGAAATAGATGACCAGGTCGGTCGACAGCGTGGTTTGCTTGTCGGCAGTGCCACCGCCGAACGCATTGACTCCGTTGTTGCCGGTCTGCCAGTCGTAACGGACCTCGGGACGCAGGATGGCACTCTTGCTGAGCTTGTAGGTCAGCCCCAACGTGACCGCATTGAAGTCGCTGGCTACGGCGGTTACGGGAAACAGTGCCACGCCCTGGGGGTCCCGGAAGTTCTCAAACCGTGCGCCATAGCTCAGCTTTTCATTGGCGGTATAGACCGCCTGCGCAACCACGCCGGTGTATTCCCCACCCGTGAAGAAATTTCCAGCAGCCGGGTTGAAGGTCAGGATGTCAATCGTTCCCGGCTGGCCATCGCCGCTTTGTTTGCCGTATACAAACTCCACATTGGCTTGCCAGGCATCGGCTGGCTTGAAGCCCACGCTCAGGGAGTGGTGCTCACGCTTTTGGCCATTGGCCGAAATGATGCGCGCAATGGGCATCTGGACGTTGTTGACTATAGGGTCGTTCTGCTCGTCCCCTATCATGAAACTGTAGTCAACCCAGGTATTCATATCGGTGCTGCGCCAACGCAGCGCACCAATCGTGCTGTTGCTGTTGTTGTTGTCGTTCAGGTTCTGGCGGCCTTTGACAATACCCAGTTCGCCCGCCAGAAATCCATATTCGTTGCGCATCAGATTGGCCGACACCAGGGCCCCGTAGACCTGATCGGGCTGCGCTACAAAGGTGTAGGTTTTGGTATAGAACACATTGGGGCCTGGCCGCCATTCGGGTGCTATGTCATGCCCCACACCGGAACCAAACCGCCCCACCATCGCGGCAACACCCATGCCCACCGGAAAGTAGGCTTGCAAAAATGCCTGGGGCATGGCGACGTAGTTTTGCCGTGTGCTTCCCGGGTTCACTCCGGCGGGTGTCTGGTTGACCGTCCATTGCGAATCAAAGCCAAACATCTGGGCTGGCAAACCGTTGCGTCCATACAGCAACTCCGTGCGGAACCCCCACGAAAACTCCCATGGTACAGGCCCTGGCGTAGGAGTGACGCGGGGGATGATGTTCGTCGTGATAGGCCGCTCCAGCGCCAATGACAAGGCGTTGAGCTGCAAGCCCTCGTCTGCGGCACCTGCAATCGGGAAGTTGGAGTGCCCTGCCGCCGCCTGGTCGTGCGTCGAGGTGTTGTTGGAGGAAAAGCCAACCTGCAGAAAGCCAAAGGCGTTGATTCCTGCCGCGCTTTCCAGTGCGTCTCCAAACAGTGAGAACGGCTTTTCGTCGCCGTCACCGTCACTGCCTTGTGCTGCTGCTCCGGTGGCCATTGCGGATGCAATCACCACGGCGCATGCCATGCTGATGGGGGTGTTTTTCAATCTGTGCTCCTCGTATTTATTTGGTGGGGTGGTGGGTCTTCCCTGTCTCTCTTTCTTTGCGCTTGCTTCAGACAACCGCTGCGGGCACGTTCTTCAGGCCCAGTATTTTTCGTGTCTCGTCCGGGGTGGCGACCGTGCGATCAATCTCGGCCACCGTGCGCTTCACCCGCTCGACAAACTCCACATTGGATTTGGCAAGCTGGCCTTTGCGGTAGAAGATGTTGTCTTCCATCCCTACGCGCACATGCCCGCCCATGGCCAGGGCGGCGTAGATGATGGGTAGGTGGCCTCTGCCAATGCCCAGAGCGGACCAGGTGAAATTTGTACCCAGGTTGTCCTTGCAGGTGTCCAGCAGGAACATCATGTTCTTCACGTCGGCTGTCATGCCGCCAGGCGCACCCAGCACGAACTGGAAATGCGGGCGGCCGGTGATGAGGCCCTTCTTCATGTAGTGCAGGACGTTGTAGATCATTCCGGCATCAAAGATTTCGAACTCGGGCTTGACGTTGCATTCCGACATGGAGTTGGCCAGCTTCTCCAGGAACCGCGGGCTGTTCTCAAAGACGGTGGTGTGGGCCCAGTTCATCGTTCCTGCGTCGAACGAGGCCATCTCGGGGCGCAGCTCTTGAAAGGGCCTCATGCGTACTTCGTCTGAAAGGCCCAGTCCGCCCGAGGTCGTGAGGTTCAAGACTATGTTGCAACGGGCCCGCACCAGGCGCACGGTCTCGGCGAATTTGTCAAAGTCCATGGACGCGTGGAAGGCATCGTCGCGCACGTGAATGTGTGCGATGGATGCGCCCGCATCGGCACAACGTACGATCTCATCAGCTTCCTCTTGTGGTGTCAGTGGCACGTAGGGCGTGTCTGACTTTTGGGGCCAGGCGCCAGTGCAGGCTACCGTGAGAATGACCCTGCTGCTTTCATCCATGATGTATTCCTTTAGCGGCCTTCCGCCACGTTCATTGCTTTGAGATGGGACAAGACCTTGGCGCGTAGTTCGTCTTGCTGTTCAGGTGTCCAGGTTCTGAAGCCTTCACCGCTTTTCATTCCCAGCCTGCCGTCGTCGATCAGGCGTTGCAGGTACGGTGATGGGCCTGGGGTGTGGTCGATAAAGGGAAGTACCGTCTGGTGAATCGCCTGGGTCAGCTCGATTCCAACCAGGTCTGCGTTTTCCAAAGGCCCGAGAACGGGTAGACGCCGACCAAAACTGGCCTTGACAACGGTGTCCACTGTTTCGGCGTCGCATACGCCGCTGGCGACCAATGCAATGGCCTCCCTCCACAGGGCATGCTGCAGCCTGTTGCCAATGAACCCTGGTATGTCCTTTTCCACCATGGCAGGCGTCTTGCCTACTTCTGCCAGCAGGTTGAACATGTCTTGTGCGAGCCGCGGATCGGTGTGGGGGGTCTTGATCACTTCGACCAGCGGCACCAGGTACGGCGGGTTCCACCAGTGGGTGCCCATGGCCCTGTGCCCGGTCCCGACGTTGCGCATGATTTCCGTAATGGGTATCACCGAGGTGTTGCTTGCCAGCAGAGCATGCGGCGGCGCCAGTTGCTCGAGCTGCACAAAGAGGCGTTGCTTGAAGGCGAGGTTTTCCGGCCCCGCTTCAAATACGACATCCGCACCGCTGACGCACTCTCCCAGGTCTTCCGATGGAAACACCCGGGTTGCAGCGTTCACGTCCTGCTTCAAATCCTTCAGGTTGCGTTCTATGCGCTCACGCAGCGACATCAGCGCTTTCTGGTCCGGGTCGTAGACACGCACAATGCGTCCTGCCAGTGCGAACACCTGTGCAATGCCATGGCCCATGAGGCCAGCACCTATGACGGATATGTGTTGCATGTCTAGCCCGCCGTGTAACCACCGTCGGCATAGACGGTATGCCCGGTATGGAAGTCGGATGCCCTGGACACCAGGAACAGGAGAGGACCAGCCAGGTCCTCCGGTTCACCCAGGCGCCCCAGCGGTACGCGGGATAGAAAGCCGGCCCGCACGCCATTGGCCTTTTCGTTGTCCTCGAACATCCATGCGGTCAGGGGAGATCGGAAGACGGTCGGCGCAATGGCATTCACCGTGATTCCGTATTTGCCCCATTCGCACCCCAGCGCCCGGGTCAGGCCATCGGTAGCCGCTTTGGAGGCGCAGTAGGCGCTGTAGCCCGCCGGATGGCCCAGTTTGCCGCGTGCAGAAGAGACCAGTACCACCTTGCCTCCACGTCCTCGGGCAATGGCGTGTTTGCCGAAGGCTCTGCAGATCAGCCATGCACCCGTGACGTTTCCGTCCATGACGGATTCAAATCGCTCCAGTGGCATGTCGACGATGGGGCAGGGGTCGTTCATGCCGGAGCCCACCACCAGAATGTCCACTCCGCCGAATGCATCTATGCCGGTCTGGATGATGGTGTCGCAGTCCGCCTCCGTGTTCGGGCGCAGCGCTACGCAGGCCACCTCTGCGCCCATGGCATTGCAGGCTGCGGCTGCTTCATCAAGGGCCTTCCCGTTTCCAGCGGCCAGAACCAGCTTGGCCCCTGCGCCCGCCAATACCTTGACGGCCAACATGCCAAAGGCGCCCGAGGCTCCGGTCACGACTGCTACTTTGCCGCGTATGTCAAAGAGCCGGGCCGGGTTCTTCAGCCAATCAGGTGTTGCGTCGTCCATCACTGGGCTCCCTGCTGGGTTGGCGGATACGGCATGACCACCAGCATGCTGGCGACGGCGTTCGTGCGGTTCTTGACTTCACGTATTTCCCCACCCGGGATGAAGCAACTGTCCATGGCCCCCAGAACGACTTCTTCACCGCCAACGGCCACGGTCAATTCACCCGCGACCACTACATAGACCTTTTCCAGCGGAGACGAGTCAGGCCCGGCACCTCCACCGGGAAGAAAGTGCGACAGCCCCGTCCAGAACGACTCCGGACCACCCTCTTCAAACCCTTGCAACCGCAGGGAGCGCATCTCATAGTGGTTGGGTGCCACATAGGCTTGCGCATCCGGGAAACGTTTGACCTTCATCGCATCCGCTCCCTGTGCTTACTTGCCCGTCTCGAAACGGTATTGGCCGCTCGGGTCCACGATGGCCACGAGGCGCACGATGCATCCATCGCCTTTGGTCCAGCGCCACGGAAAGGCGGCGAAGGTCACGCGTTTGCCGGTGACTTTGTCGATGTCGCCACCCACGTTTTCGAAGCCGCAGATGCCTTGCTTCAGGATGGCCTGGTGGCAGGGCTCCCACTCAGGGAAGTCTTCGATCACCTTGCGGCCGGTTTCCCGTTCGTATTCACGGTTGATGTCGGGCAGAAGGCCATTGGGCCATCCGGGGCCATGTGGGCCAATGGCCGTACCCAGCGGATGGTCCAGGGCTTGCGTGTCGCTGCCAATCATCTTGACCTTCTTCTTGGCAAACCATTCGCCGGCCTCTTTGTAGAAGCCGGGGGAATAGGCGTAATACATGCGGTTGTCGCCGTAGTGCTTATGCCAACCGGTGTTGACGATGACGATGTCGCCCTCGCGAATTTGCGGACTTGCGGCCTCCAGGTCGGCAGCGGTAATCACTTCCCACTTTTTCTTGGGGATGGACACCACCACTCCGGTGCCGAAGAAGTGCGGCAACGGCACTTCGTCCATGAACGCGGTGCCTTCCACGACGTGCGCCGGCGCATCGATGTGGGTGCCCGAGTGCATCACGGTCGTGATCTTCTGGGTCAGCACGCCGGAACGGGCCATGGTGTGCAGCCGTTCGATCTTGACATCTTCGAAGTAGGGCCAGCAGGGCTGTCCCAAACCCCAGGGATGACTCAGGTCATAAAACTCCAACCCCATCTTGTTGTTGAGGTTCTCTTCGTACATCGTGCCGCGCACATTAATCATCACAGGCTCCTTGTTGCTGACGGATTTGAAAATTTGATCTGTTATACTGAACCGTATTGCGATACAGTTGTATCGTTATGCGATTCAATGTGGCGTAATGTATCGATCGACTTGGGGGCCAGGAACTGGGACATACCCGCATCGGGTAAACCCGCGCGTGCATGACCAACGCGTTCTGCTGGCACACTTGGACAAGGAGAAAACTTGCATGACCACAGAAGACGAATTGGCCGATGAGTCCGCCAGCAAGGGAGGGATTCAGGTAATTGCGCGTGCAGCGGCCGTGCTGCAGAAATTGCGGGAGCACCCAGCTGGCTTGTCACTGGGCGAATTGGCGAAGCTGTTGAAGCTGCCCCGGTCCACGATTCAACGCATCGTTGCCGCGCTGGACGATGAAAACCTTGTCATCTCGGCCTCACCCACCCGCGGAGTACGCCTGGGTCCGGCCTTGCTCGCGCTGGCCGCCGCTACGCGATTTGAAATCTCCGAAGTCGCTCGCCCCACCCTGCAGGAGATCTCGCTGCTCAGTGGGGAAACCGTGGACCTGTCACTGCTGGACGGCAACAAGCTGGTGTTCGTAGACCAGGTGGTGGGGGGACACCGCCTGAAGGCGGAATCCGGCATCGGCGTTTCATTCAGCCTGCACTCCACGGCCCCTGGCAAAGCCATGCTAGCAGCCATGTCCGACGCCGACATGCTCGCGCTGCGTCCACGCATGTCATTCGCCCGCATGACCCCCAACACCATCACGACATGGACGGACCTGGTCGAGGAGATTGCAGTGGTACGCGAGAGTGGCATCGGTGCCGACGTCGAAGAAAACTCGATGGGCATCTGCGCGGTGGCCATGGCACTCAGCCTGCCCAGTGGAGAAATCGCCGCGATCTCCGTTCCAGTTCCCACCCAGCGTTTCAAGGCCATGCGACCAACGATCGAGAAGCTGCTGCTCACCCATGGAGGGAAGCTTCAAGCGTCCATCAAGCGTTGACGGCAAAGTTGAAGATGCCATGGGCCCCAAGCCGCGTAATCCTGATGTTCTCGCTAATGCAGTTAGCCATCTGTTGATCGTTGGAAAGAACGCGGAATACACATTGCACAGCGCTGTCGGTGCGACGTTGAACGGTTCGGAAAAGCCTCACAACGGCACGGCAAGAGCAGGCCACCATGCACCGCGCTTGCTTGATGTCGCGAAGGGCTCCGTGCTGCAAGGCAATCTGGCAAAGGTCGCTTTGACCTGTGACAACATGACATAGAGCGTGGATTGCCCAGAGTCTCTCCTTCAAGGTACACGCAACCGGATTCCCAGATCAACGCAGACTCGGAGGACAAGAATGGACGCTATTCGAGTGGACGCATGAGTTCAATCCCATCTTTCAGACAAAGTGCAGCGAAGGTGATGACCGTCGTCATGACTCTGAACACCTTGTCGTGAACTACCTTCATCTTCTGATTTCGTCCGAAAAAATCCAGCAGCGGAACAATACGCCGGGGTTTCTTACGCTTGTCTCCGAGCGAATTCCCTGTAGCAGCTGCACCCAAACCTTCCGACAGTTTCTAAAGAAAAACCTTGGATCAATCGGTGGCTTTTTTATTTACACGGCACGGAAAACCGGGGGGCGCGAGACTTCTTGAATGAATGCGGAGATGCAAAGAATGTTCGGCGGCGCACCGAACCAAATCGTTTCATTGATCGACATCTTGTCGCCCTGAATGCTTTCTTGCTCAAGGGCGCCCCCCCTATCAAATACCCCAACCAAATACCCCAACCCACAGGCGTGTCACAGGTGCAGGGCGACTGGGTCTATGACGAGTTCCAGGGCAACACAGCAGCCAAGCCGATTGACCTGGATCTGCTGGAACGGTTGAAGGATTTGTTCGGAGGAAAGTAGGCCTGTCGGCGCTTACTTTCCGAAAAGCTTGGTCACGTGCTGCCAGGCGCGCAGCAGCAGGCCTGAGCGCTCCACTTCAGCCTGTGCAACGAGCGGCGCTTCGCCTACTGGCTTGCCGTTCGAGGTTGCAATCACCTTGCCGATGACGGCGCCCTTGGCCACCGGAGCCTCCAGGCCCGGCTTGACCTCTACCGAGGTCTGCACCTGCTGTCCGCGTGGCACGGTCAGCATCCAGGGTTCGCCCAGTCCGGCGGCTACCGTGTCTGCCTTGCCGAAGCTGACCTTGGCCGTTGCGACCACCGTGTTCGGCTGAATCGGCGTGACCTTCTCAAAGCTGCTGAAGCCCCAACCGAGCAGCGCGCGCGTTTCGTCGGCCCGTGCCTGGGCGCTGTGGGTATTGAGAATGACCGTGATCAGGCGCATTCCGTTGCGCTTGGAGGAAGTGACCAGGCAGTAACCGGCATCTTCGGTGTGACCGGTCTTCAGTCCGTCAACCGTAGGGTCGGTGTAGAGCAGGGCATTGCGGTTGCCCTGCTTGATGCCGTTGTACTTGAAATCCCGCTCTGCGTAGATCGGGTAGTAGTCAACGCTATCGCGGATGATGGCGCGCGCCAGGATGGCGAGGTCACGCGCCGACGACTTGTGCGCCGGGTCGGGCAGGCCCGTGGGGTTCACGAAATGCGTGTGCGTCATGCCCAGGCGCTGGGCTTCGGCATTCATCAGCTTGGCAAAGCCTTCTTCGGTACCGGCCATGTGCTCGGCGATTGCCTTGGATGCGTCATTGCCCGACTGGATGATGATGCCGCGCAGGATGTCGATCACCGTGGCCTGGCTGTTCAGCGGCAGGTACATGCACGACTCGGTACTGGAGCCGCGGCACCAGGCGTTCTCACTGACCGAGACCAGATCCGTCTGCTTGAGCTTGCCGGAGCGCAGCGCCTGCTCGACCAGGTAGCTGGTCATCATCTTGGTCAGCGAGGCCGGTGGCAGGGGTTCGTCGGGGTTGGCCGCAGCAAGCACCTCACCGGAGTCGAAGTCCATCAGCAGCCATGCCTTGGCGGGCAGCTCGGGTGGATTGGCTGCCAGAGTGGTCTGGGCGGCGAGCGGGGGCAAGCCGCTATCGGCAGCAGCGGCCTTCTTTGCGGCTGCAGGTTTGGCAACGGGCTTGGACTTGGTTGCGTGGTGGCTGGCTGCGAAGGAGGCAGTACCGGGAATCAGGGTGGCAGCAGCGATTGCAAAGACGATGGGGAGAATGGGGAAAGTTTTGGTTTGCATTGTGATTTCAGGCAGAGCACCGATTGTCGCGTATCGGTGCCGATTTTCTCTCGGGCAATGCGGCCAATCAGGGTGGGCCGAAGTTTGTTACACATATTTCGAGGCATTCTGCGAAAACCTCTGCCGTACATGGCTACTTATGCCCACCACCGGTGGAGAACCCGCCAAACGACCCACCCGAAGTGCGCCCATAGTTGGAGGATGAGCTGGAGCAGTCCTGCGTATTCGGGTCGCAGTCGTTCGAGCAGGTGGCGATGGACAGCATGATGAGCACGATGACAACGAACACCCAGAAGTCCGGGCGCATCCAGAACGCGCCGCTGGCAGCAAAGGGTTTGACGTCACTGCGTTGCAGCAGTTCCTTGCGGTCCTGCAGCTTGAAGGCCTGGGTCACCGTGTCGCTGGAGACCATGGAACCCACCGACCAGGTCAGCTCCTGGGGCGACTGCTCCATGGAAAGAATGCTTCTGCCACTGGCGTAGTCGCGGTTGCTGGTGCGCTGGCCGCGGTGCACCTGCCAATAGAACTCGCCCACCACGTAGTTGGTTTCGGCGCTGTAGCTTTCCTTGAGCTGGTAGCGCGTGCCCAGGTAGCTTGCGCTCTGGCCGTTGCTGCTGACCACGGGTGCGCCGGTGGCGGGTTTGACCACGCTCCAGCCCTCCGTGCTGTCCACCAGAAAGGTGAACCCACGCTTGCGGTTGTAGAGCAGGTACTCCTCCCAGCCGAATTGTTCGCTGGTGTCGGCCGGGTCCATGCCCATGCGGTGCTGAAAACCCACCACCTGCCACTCCACCCCCTGCAGGGTGCCGGTGCTGCCCAGCGCGATGAGCGGTTGTACCGGCTCATCCTGCGTGGCGTGGCGCAGCTCGCCGCCTAGACCTTGGGAGACATCGATGATGCTGTGGCAGGAGCCGCAGGTCATGCTCTGGGTGGTGGACAGCTGCAGGGTCAGAGTGGCACCACAGTTGGGGCAATTGAAGGCCCGCCCGCTTTCCTCTTTGGTCTGCTCATCCCGCAGGCCCGAGAGCTTGAGGTCTTCCAGCAACACCGCACTGCCCGCACTCAGGGCCGGCGGTGTGCGGCTGTAATCGATGCTGAGCACCTCGCCCGCGTCGCGCACTTCGCCGCTCTGGCTGCGCAACTCCACCAGGGCAAATGGGCGGCCCAGCTCGGGCAGGTGCGGCAGCTCGCCCTGTGCCGCCATGAACACCGCCTGCTGGTTGGAGGCTACGGCATACGACTTGCCATTGATGGCCGTGGTGGCGCCTACGCGGAAAGTTTCTGGCGCGGGTATTTCGCGCGGAGTCGGCAGGTCGGTGCCGAATACATAGGCGCCGTTGTCTTCGCTCAGAAAGGCGCTGCTGCCGTCGGCCAACAGCGCATGCCACTCGGTCCAGGTGCCTTCGTCGCACTTGTATTGCAGCCGGCCCACCAGGGTGAAGCCGTTGCCGTTCCAGGTCCCGGAGGTTTGCAGTTGCAATGGGCTGTGGTCGTCGAACAGCTCGGCCATCTTGCCGATGCGCTTGAGCACCTCGCCATCACGCACCACCATGCTGCGGCAATACGCGCAAATGGCATGGGTGGACTGGGCGCTGCGGAAATCGACTGGCGCGCCACACCCCGGGCAGGGCGCCCGATAGCTGCGCTGAAGGTTGTCGGTGGCCACTCCCTGCTACAAAGGGCTAGACCAGTTTCTTGAGCAGTTCGGCCTTCTTGGCGTCAAACTCTTCCTGGGTGAGGATGCCCTTGGCCTTGAGGTCGGCGAGCTTTTCCAGTGTGGCCATGACCTCGTCGGGCTTCACGCCCGCAACAGCGGCTTGCGCGCCCGCAGGTGCAGCCTGCAAACCGGCCTGCAGGTTCTGCGCCAGCACCTGGCCCAGGGCCACACCGGCACCCAGCCCCATGGCGTCCCCTGCCACGCCGCCGCCATGGCCTGCGCCCTCGGCAAACTTTGGAATGGCCTGCGCCGTCTGGTACTGCATGAACTTGCCCATGTCGCCACCGACCATGCCCATGCCGATCTTCTGGTCCAGCACCTTTTGCAGCTCTTCGGGCAGGGACACGCTCTGCACCGTCATACCCTCGAGCTTGAGACCGATTTTTTCGAACTCGGGCGCAAGCTGCTGGGTCAGCGCCTGCGCAAACGCCACCTGATTCGCCGCCAGATCCAGGAATGCCACGCCGCTGCCAGCGATGGCAGCACTGATGTTTTGCAACACCAGACCGCGCAACTGGCCGTCCACTTCATCCACACCGTAGCTGCTGCGGGTGCCGGAAATTTCGGTGTAGAACAGGGCTGGCTGTGCAATGCGATAGTTGAAGTTGCCAAAGGCACGCAGCCGCACCGCGCCGAAGTCCGCATCGCGGATGGTGATGGGCTGCGGGGTACCCCACTTTTGGTCGATCTGCTGGCGCGTGCTGAAGAAATACACATCGCTCTTGAACGGGGAATCGAACAGCTTGTCCCAGTTCTTGAGGTTGGTCAGCAGTGGCAGCGTCTGTGTGGTGAGCTTGTGCGTACCGGGGCCGAATACGTCGGCCACCTTGCCTTCGTTCACGAACAGCGCCATCTGCGACTCGCGCACCACCAGCACACCGCCGTTCTGGATTTCCATGTCTTCCATGGGGAAGCGCCAGGCCAAAGTGCCATCGGACTCTTCGGTCCATTGAATGACGTCAATAAACTGTTTCTTGATGAAGTCCAGCAAACCCATGGTGCGCTCCTGAGGTGGCAAGTGAGGCCATGATACTAGCCACTCGCACAAGCCCATAAAACGTCTGGCTCCTTGATAATCAAGCCATGACCCAACACAGAACCATTGCCACACACAACGGCAGCTTTCACGCCGACGACGTCTTCGGCGTCGCCGTCCTGATGGGCGTCTTCCCCGCCCATACCCTGGTCCGCACGCGCAATGGCGCCCTGATTGAAGCCGCCGACTTCGCCGTCGATGTGGGCGGCCTGTGGGATGCGGGCAGCGGCCGCTTTGACCACCACCAGCGTGGTTTTGAAGGTGCCCGCCCGGCACGCCTGGTAGACGGTGCGGGGGTTCCCGGTGTGGGCTATGCCAGCGCAGGCCTGGTGTGGTCCGCGCATGGCGCCGATTACGTGCGCGCCTTTGCCGCGCGCACCGGCTGGCAGGCGGATGCCCAGGCAATCGCGGACATCACCCACTCCATTGACAACGCCCTGGTGCAGTACCTGGACATTGTGGACACTGGCCAGGGCGACGTGGCGCCCGGCATCTTCGGGCTGTCGGCGCTGATTGCCCAGCTCAACTCCAACTGGATGGAAGAAGCCGGTCTGGACGTGGACGCCAAGGCCAGCCTGCAGGAAGAGCGCTTTCGCGAAGCGGTGGCCATCACCACCCGCTTCCTGGACCGCGCCATCCTCAAGCAAATTTCGCAGCTGCGTTCCATGGACATCGTGCGCCAGTCACCCCGATTGTTCGACGGTCGGGTGCTGCATTTGCAGGAAGGCGGCATGCCATGGACGCGCGTGGTCGTGGAAGAAATGCCCGAGGTGTTGTTTGTCATCTACCCCGACTCCGACGGACGGCAGTACCAGTTGAAGACAACACCCGTCGCGCATGGCTCATTTACTTCCCGCAAGGACTTGCCTGCCAGTTGGGCCGGCCTGCGCGATGCGGAGCTGGCCGCAGTCACCGGCGTGGAAGACAGCGTGTTCTGTCACCTCAACCTGTTCATCGGTGGCGCCCGCAGCCTGGAAGGCACCATCCGGCTGGCCGAACTGGCGCTTCAGTCGGAGCAGTAAGGCAGCAAGGCCTTTGCGGCCTCGATGCGCAAATGCAGTTCCACGCCTGGGTTGTTCATCACATCCAGCAGAAACTGTCGGGGCTGCAAATTTCCGGCCTGGGTTGAAGAAGCCGGTGCCATGGTGCTGGACGCAACTGGCGCGGCGACGGCGCTTACGGACCTCAACTGCTGCAACACGCTGCGGAATTCGGCAGGTTTGATGCTTTGGAGACCTGCGAGCACACCGGCCTGCGCTTCCTGGCTGGGTTCGCGTTCCAGCCAGGGTTCCTCGACAAAGATGGATGCCAGATCGGGTGCAAGAAAGGCGGACCAGTGCCCGGTCTGCGGCTGTTGGGCCGGCACCGGTGGGGCCTGGCGCAAGGTCCCCACACCTTCATCCATGGCGGGAAACAAGCTGATACGCGCTACCGGCACGGCATCCAGATAGCGTTTGCGCAGCGCCTCCAGAAAGGTATGGGCATCGGCCACCGTGACCGGGTCGGCCAGTGAAAACCACAGTTGGTAGCCATCATTCCCGTTGACCGCAATGGCAGGTGCCGGCAGATCCAGGTCCGCCTGTACGCCGCGCCATACGGCGGACAAGGCCGTCCAGTCGGCCGGCCTGGCCAGTTCCAGAACCAAAGCACGCACCTGTCCACTGACATCCACCATGCCAGCGGCATCCGCCCGCGGCTCGGACGCTTGCCCGTACAGGCGCGCCAGCTCGGCCTGCAGCGTGCTCAAGGCGTCATCCCCGTTATGCAAGGCGCATGGCCAGTCAATCAGCTGCCCGCCTTCAGGACCGAGTGTGCGGCAGCCAGTGCCGTCATGTTGACCACACGGCGTACCGTCGCCGAGGGCGTCAGCACGTGGGCGGGGCCGGCTGCACCCAGCAGGATGGGGCCTACGGTCACGCCATGGCCGCCCACCATCTTGAGCACGTTGAACAGGATGTTGGCGGCATCCAGGTTGGGGCAGATCAGGATATTGGCCTCGCCTTGAAGTTTGCCGTCCATCAGCACGTTGTTGCGCATCTCTTCACTCAGTGCGGCGTCCCCATGCAGCTCGCCATCGCAGGGGATATGCGGCGCCATCTTGCTGAACAGCTCAAAGGCTTGGCGCATCTTGACGGCGGACTTGCGTTTGGAGCTGCCATACATGGAGTGCGACAGAAAGGCCACCTTGGGCGGCAGGCCGAAGCGCTGCACTTCTTCTGCGGCCATGAGGGCGATCTCAGCCAGTTGCTGGGCGTCCGGGTCTTCGTTGACAAAGGTGTCGGCAATGAAGAGCGTGCGGTGCTCCATCATGAGAGCGTTCAGGGCGGCCATGCTGGTGGCGTCGGGGCGCATGCCGATGACGTCGCGCACATGGTCCAGGTGGGTGTCAAAGCGGCCCACCAGGCCGCACAGCATGGCGTCGGCATCGCCCAGCTTGACCATGAGTGAGGCAATGGTGGTGCTGGAGCGGCGCACTGCGGCCTTGGCCGCCTCCATGGAGACGCCGTTGCGGCCCATGATGCGGTGGTAGGTTTCCCAGTACTGCTTGAAGCGCGGATCGTCCTCGGGGTTCACCACCTCGAAGTCCGCTCCCATGCGGATGCGCAGGCCCGCCTTCTTGACGCGCGCCTCGATGACGGCCGGGCGGCCCACCAGAATCGGCTTGGCCAGGCCTTCGTCCACCACCACTTGCACGGCGCGCAGCACGCGCTCGTCTTCGCCCTCGGCATAGGCCACACGTTTGGCCTCCATGGGCACGCTCTTGGCGGCGGTGAAGACCGGGCGCATGAACATGCCGGTCTGGTAGACAAAGCGCGATAGCTGCTGGCGGTAGGCCTCCATGTCCTCTATCGGACGGGTGGCCACGCCAGACTCCGCTGCAGCGGCCGCAACGGCGGGTGCGATGCGCAGGATCAGGCGCGAGTCAAAGGGTGTGGGGATGAGGTAGTCGGAGCCGAACACCAGCTCCTTGCCGGCGTAGGCTGTGGCCACTTCCTCGCTGATGTCGGCCTTGGCAAGATCGGCGATCTGGCGCACGCAGGCCAGCTTCATGGCCTCGGTGATCTTGGTGGCGCCGCAGTCCAGCGCGCCACGGAAGATGTAGGGGAAGCACAGGACATTGTTGACCTGGTTGGGGTAGTCGGAGCGACCCGTGGCGATGATGCAGTCCGGGCGCACTTCCTTGGCCAGCTCGGGGCGGATTTCGGGCTCCGGGTTGGCCAGCGCCAGGATGATGGGCTTGTCGGCCATGGTCTTGACCATGGCCTGCGTCAGCACACCGGCGGTGGAGCAGCCCAGGAACACGTCGGCGCCGTTGACCACGTCGGCCAGGGTGCGCAGCTCGGTCTTCTGTGCCACGCGCGCCTTGGACTCGTCGTAGCCGCCGGGGCGGCCCTCGTAGATGACGCCCTTGGAGTCGCACACGTAGACGTTCTCGCGCCGCACGCCCAAGCCCACCATCACATCCAGGCAGGCCAGGGCCGCTGCGCCCGCGCCAGAGACGGCTACGCGCACCTTGGCAATGTCCTTGCCCACCAGCTCCAGCCCGTTGAGCAGGGCGGCGCTGGAGATGATGGCGGTGCCGTGCTGGTCGTCATGGAACACCGGGATGTTCATGCGCTCGCGCAATTTCTGCTCGATGTAGAAGCACTCGGGCGCCTTGATGTCTTCCAGGTTGACGCCGCCCAGCGTGGGCTCCATGGCGGCAATGATGTCCACCAGCTTGTCGGGGTCGCGCTCGGCCAACTCGATGTCGAACACATCGATCCCGGCAAACTTCTTGAACAGGCAGCCCTTGCCTTCCATCACCGGCTTGCCCGCCAGCGGGCCGATGTCCCCCAGCCCCAGCACCGCCGTGCCGTTGGTGATGACGGCCACCAGGTTGCCGCGGCTGGTGTACTCGTAGGCCAGGCTCGGGTCCGCCTGGATGTCCAGACACGGATAGGCTACACCCGGTGAGTAGGCCAGCGAGAGATCGCGCTGGTTCTGCAGCGGCTTGGTGGCGTTGACGGAAATCTTGCCGCGCGTGGGGGTGCGATGGTATTCGCGGGCGGCGTCGCGTAGCGCCTGCTCGGCGGGAGAGATATCGTTGTTCATGGGGGTGTCTCCAGACTGATTTTTAGGTATTGTGCCTTGCGCTCAAGGTCACTATGGCTATCGGCGTAAGTGAGAGCGATGGCATACAGCTGCTGATGGATCTGCATGAACGCCTCGACCACGTCCGGATCGAAATGCTGACCGCTGGCGCCCTGTATCACCTGCACCGCGTCGGCATGCGGCATCGGCTCCTTGTACACGCGGCGGCTGATGAGCGCGTCGTACACGTCAGCCACCGACATCAGACGCGCAGGGATGGGGATGCGGTCTCCTGCCAGACCTTGCGGGTAACCCGTGCCATCCCACTTTTCCTGGTGCGAGTAGGCAATCTCCTTGGCCATGGTGAAGAACGGCACGTCCACACCCAGTGCCGCTTCCGCATGGGCGATGGCATCGCGCCCCAGGGTGGTGTGGGTCTTCATGACCTCGAACTCTTCCGGGGTGAGGCGCCCGCGCTTGAGCAGAATGCGATCCGGTATGCCGGCCTTTCCAATGTCGTGCAGCGGCGTGGATTTGAACAGCATGGAGATGGTGGGCACGGTGAGGTAGTCGCGAAAGCGCGGATGGCTGGAGAGCTTCCAGGCCAGGGCGCGCACATAGTGCTGCACCCGCCGCACATGGTTGCCCGTGTCTACATCGCGGGCCTCGGCCATGGAGGCCATGGCCAGAATGGTCACGTCCTGGATGGCATTGATTTCGCGCGTGCGCCGCGACACTTCCTCTTCCAGCAGCGCATTCTTGTCACGCAGATAGTCGGTACTGGTCTTGATGGCCAGATGCGTGCGCAGCCGGGCCAGTGCCACCACCGGACTCACGGGCTTGGTGATGTAGTCCACTGCGCCCAGGGCAAAGCCCTTTTCTTCGTCCTGCACCTCGCTGCGGGAGGTCAGAAAGATCACCGGTATGTCCCGCGTGGCGGGGTCCTGCTTGAGCTGCTGGCAGACCGCATAGCCGTCCAGGCCAGGCATGGAGACGTCCAGCAGGATCAGGTCAGGCGCCGGTGACTGGCGCGCCACAGCCAAGCCACGCTCACCGTCACTGGCCACCTTGACCCGGTATCGGTCGCGCAACAGACCATGCATCAGAATCAGAAAGTCCGGCGAGTCATCCACCACCAGAATCATGGGTAATGAAGCCAGTTCCTCCTCTTGTTCCATAGGTGCCGCGGCTATTTCTGGAACCGCTTGAGCAGGCGCCTGCGCCACAGCTGAAAACGCATCTGGTAGATATCCATGGCGCTGAATTGTGGCACCGGAAATGCGGCCAACGTGGCCGCGCGCTCGGCCGCGTTGGCGGGCACCTGCACGCTGCGCGACAGGGCCGTCAGGCGTTTCAGGCGCGTGAGCAGCAAGGTGGATGCAATGTCGGTCTTGCACTTTTCCATGAAGGCGGGTGTTGCCTGAAAGCCTATGCACTCCAGACCGGCGGCAGTGGGCGACGAGATGCGTATGCGGGCCACCCGCATGCCTTGCAGCCCAAACATATCGGGCCACTCGTACAGGTGCACGTACATGGACTGCGGCGCATAGCTGGAGGCCTCGGTATCTTCCGACACCAGATGGGCCGGGCCGGAAAACCGGAATCCCAGCCAGATTTCAGGTGCGGCCTTGATCACCGGCTTGCTGCTGGAATTGGGCGAAAAATTGGGACACAGGTCGGGCGCGTCGCTCCAGATGAAGCCGGACTGCACAATCTGCAGGGCTGCAGCTGCGGAGGTGAGGTGGTAGATACGACGCAAACGGTCACGGGCATCGGCGTCCAACTGATTGAAGCGGATGCGGTTCTTTAATTTATGGTCTATTTTCACAACTGTCTCCCGATACAGCATGCGTCCATCTGCCAATATAGCGGGCCGCGTACGCATAGCAAGCCATATATGACCCGGATTGGTGCTTCTACGATACAAATCATGGTCTTGCTTACGTTTGTTTACTCTTTTGCTCTTGCAACACGCCTAAATGCCTTCTGAAATCACCCTTGATATCCCTGTGATGCTGCTGGCCGCCGGACGCGGTGAACGCATGCGTCCCTTGACCGACCGCACGCCCAAACCCCTGCTGACCGTGCGCGGCAAGCCGTTGCTGCAGTGGCGCATGGAGGCACTGCTGCAAGCCGGATTCCACAACGGAGTGATCAACACCGCCTGGCTGGGCGAGCAGATCGAGGCCCGCTTCGGCAACACCTTTGCACATCCTCCGGCCACCGGGTCCATGCAACTGCGCTATTCACGCGAGGGCCTGGACTTTGGCGGTGCGCTGGAAACCGCAGGCGGCATCTGCCGTTCCCTGCCGCTGCTGGGCGACGCGTTCTGGGCCATGGCCGCCGACGTGTTTGCACCCGACTTCGTGTTCAGTCGGGACGATGTACAGGCCTTTTTGCGCAGCGACAAACTGGCGCACATCTGGCTGGTGCCCAACCCGGAGCACAACCCGGCGGGCGACTTTGGTCTGGACCCAGCCAGCGGGCTGGCGCTCAACATACCCAAGGACACGGGCATGCCGCGCTACACCTTCTCGACCATCGGGTTGTACCGCAAGGAGCTGTTCCTGCAGCCCTGGTGCGACGTACCGCCGGGCAATCCGGCAGGTACACATGCAGCCCTGGCACCACTGCTGCGATTGGCCATGGACCAGCAAAGGGTGAGTGCCGCGCTCTACACTGGCACCTGGACCGACGTAGGCACGCCTCAGCGCCTGGCCCTGCTCAACAACTGATCTGGAATCCGCAATGAATACCGCCCTCTACCAAGCACGACGCGCCGCCCTGGCCCAGCACATGGGCCCCCATGGCGTGGCCATACTGCCCACCGCGCCCGAACAGCAACGCAACCGCGACTCCGACTTCCAGTTCCGCCATGACAGCTACTTCTACTACCTGAGCGGCTTTCGCGAACCCAAGGCCTGGCTGGTGATCAAGGCCAACGGCCACACCACCCTGTTCTGCCAACCCAAGGATCTGGAGCGCGAGATCTGGGACGGCTTCCGCGTCGGCCCTGACGCGGCACCACAAACCCTGGGGGTGGATGCGGCCTATTCGGTCACCGAGCTCGACACCCGCATGCCTGCCCTGCTGGATGGCTGTGATGCAGTGTGGTTCCCATTCGCTACCCACAAGGGTCTGGAGTCGCGCGTGGACGGCTGGCTGGGCACCTTGCGCGCCCGGGTACGCTACGGCACCCTGGCACCGGAACAGCAGCGTGACCTGTGCGGCCCGCTCGACGAGATGCGCCTAGTCAAGGACGCCAGCGAGCAGGACACCATGCGCCGTGCCGGCCAGATCAGCGCACAGGCCCATGTGCGCGCCATGCAGACGTGTGCGCGCATGCTGCGCGCAGGCAAGGAGGTGCGCGAATACCACCTGGATGCAGAGCTGCTGCACGCCTTTCGCACGCAGGGCGCGCAATACCCGGCATACGAGTCCATCGTGGCCGCAGGTGCCAATGCCTGCGTGCTGCATTACCGAGCCGACGCCGGACTGGTGCGCGACGGCGAGCTGGTGCTGATCGACGCGGGTTGCGAGCTCAATGGCTACGCCTCCGACATCACCCGCACCTTCCCGGCCAACGGCAAGTTCAGCGGTCCGCAGCGTGCGCTCTATGACCTGGTGCACGCCTCGCAGGAGGCTGCCATTGCGGCAACCCATGCGGGTGCACGCTTTACCGACCCGCACGAAGCCACGGTGAAGGTGCTGGCCCAGGGCATGCTGGATCTGGGGCTACTGGACAGGAACAAGGTGGGAACACTGGACGACGTGATTGAAAAGCGCGCCTACTTCCAGTTCTACATGCACCGCACCGGCCATTGGCTGGGCATGGACGTGCACGACTGCGGCCCGTACACCGAGCCCTCGGAGATCGGGCAGAAGACCGAGCGCAAGGATGCGCTCACCGGCGAGACCATCATCAACCGCCCGGCGCGCATCCTCCAGCCCGGGATGGTGCTGACCATAGAGCCGGGCATCTATGTGCGCCCAGCCGAAGGCGTGCCGGAGCAGTTCCACAACATCGGCATCCGCATCGAGGACGATGCCATCGTGACCGCAGACGGTTGCGAGCTGATCAGCCGCGGCGTGCCAGTGGACGCGGACGCCATCGAGGCGCTGATGCGCGACTGAGGATCCAGCGCCCCCATCAATCGCAACAAACCGGACGGGCATCAGTAGTTTGCCCAAGCTGACCAGGCCGTGCCCGCACGGCCCGTCTACTGGTTCATCGCGGACCCAAGCATGTATGCGCGCATCTCTTGCAGATGCGTTTGTTGAAGTCTCGCGTCGTTCAGCTCGGCGGGTTGTAGTACCGCGACGAGCAGCGTTTCATCCCGTTTTGCCTTGGCTAGTGGCCGGCCCAAAGCATCGACAATGGAACTGAGTCCGCCGTAGCGCAAGCTCCCTTCAGGCCCACAGTAGTTGGCGTACGCCACAACCATCTGGTTTTCAAAGGCCCGCGTGGGCACCAGGGTGTCGGGCACAAAGTCGTAGCGGTCCATGTTTGCGGTTGGCACCAGGACGCAGTCCGCACCCGCCAACGCCAGGCGGCGCGTGTTCTCGGGGAACTCGATGTCATAGCAAATCAGCAAACCCATTTTCCAGCCGTTGAGCTCCCCCAGCTGGAGGTTCGATGGGTCAGCCACACCTGCGCTGAACTGGCTGCGATCCAGTGCTCCGTACAGATGCGTCTTTCGATAGTTCAGGACCACCTCACCCTTGCCATCAATCCACTGTGCGGCATTGAATACACGGTCGGTCGAATCGCGCTCGGGATATCCAAATACGATGGCAATGCCGACCGAGCGGGCAATCTGCGCCACGGCGTGGCGATAGGCGCCTTCCGAGCTCTGCGCCAAGGCCCGAACCGCGCTGGCGCCAATGCTGTAGCCCGTGACAAACATCTCGGGAAACAGCACCACTTCGGCACCGCGCGTGCGCGCCTGCCCAGCAACGCGTTCCATGCGCTCCAGGTTGGCAGCAACGTCCAGCGGTCGGGACTGGCACTGGTACACGGCCAGCGTGAGCGGACTGCGTACTTGGTCGGGGAGTTCAGCGGCGCTCATCAGTCTTCCAGTTTCAATGGTCCGATGGCGTCGAACACATCGCCCGGGCCTGGGTTTACCGGGTGCGTGCTGCCGCCCAGGTGGTGCAGGATACCCCACACGGCATTGAGTGAGGTCTGCACCGCGCCCTCCACCCAGGCAGGCGTCCAGGACACGTCGTCACCCGCAATGAAGATGCCCTTCTGCGCTTCGGGGAATTGGTCCTGCATGAAGTGCGAATACATGCGCTGGTTGTAGCGGTAGTGACCCGGCAGCGCCCCTTTGAAGGCCCCCAGAAAATGGGGATCTGCCTCCCAGGAGACACAGATGGGATCACCAATGATGTGGCTGGCGATATCCACTTTCGGGTAGATTTGCTTCAGGGCCTTGAGCGCCAGACGAACACGCTTGTCCACTGATTGCGGCAGCATCTTCAGGGCGTCACCCATCCATGCGTAGGAGAGGCATATGACACCGGGCTTGTCAGGGCCGTTGTCAAACAGATAAGTGCCGCGTGTGAGGCGATCGGTCAGAGTCATGCTCATGACGTCACGCCCGGTTTGCGGATCCTTGTCTTTCCAGAACGGACGGTCCACCATCACAAACGTTTTGCTTGATTGCATATAGCGGGTACGGTCCAGTGCCATCCACATTTTTTGCGAGAACAACGCCTCATCGCACGCAATCTGCGTCGTCAGCAACCAGCTTTGGCAGGTAGTCAGTACAGCGGCGTAGCGCCGTTGGGTGCCCCAGGTGTCTGTTACCACCAGTTGGCCGTCGCTGTCTCGCACGATCCCGGTCACACCGGGGCGCGTCGCTCCAGCATGCAGGCGTTCCAGCGTGGTGCCCAGAGGCCAGTGGACCAATCGTTCAGGAGCGTGGCGCCACAGGCCATGGGGCACCTGCTCGGAGCCGCCCACAATCAGGTGCTGGTTGTCGTCGCAGCTGGTGATAACCACACGCAAGATCTCCAGCATGGAGTTGGGGAAATCGGAGTCCCATCCGCCGGTGCCGAACCCCACCTGCCCGAACACCTCCCGGTGCGCAAAACTGAGCTTGGAGAAGGCACTGGAGGTGGCCACGAAGTCGTAAAAAGTGCGGTCATCCCAGAGTGGCACCAACACGTTCCATAGTGCCTTGAGGGCAGGGACATCACGTTCCCGTATGGCGCGCTGCATGTCGCTGAAGCGGGCATCGGTCTCCAGTGCCTCGGCCCAGGCATTCGCTACCTCTTGAAACAAGGGCGGCAGGTCCTGGAGCGACTCGGCATAGTGCGTATTTCCCTCCAGGTCGATGACCGTGCTGCCCGACGCCGGTGTGAGCGGGTTGGGGAAGGGTCGTGTCTTCAGGCCGAGTGTGTGGACGTAATGAAAGAAGGCCGTCCCCGATAACGGAAAGCGCATGCCGCCCAATTCAGCCACCACATCGTGCGTGCCTTCAAAACGCTGGGACCGCAGCCTGCCGCCCATTCGCGAGGCCTCGTATATGACGGGTTTGAGGCCCAGTTTCATCAGTTCATAGGCAGCCACCATGCCCGCCATCCCTGCACCCACGATGGCAACCTCTTGGCCATACCGAGCGGCGGGTATTTGGCCAAGCCCTGCCGGATGGGAAATCCAGTCATCAAATGCGAATGGAAAGTCCGGACCGAACTGCGTGACGGGCTTGGGGGTATCAATAGGCATGGGCAATACTTGTTGGGATGTAGGTGAACGACTGGGCCTGGCATCGCATGCGCAAGCTCCGCCTTGAACTTGAGTTTAGGGAGGTACCCAGCCGTTGGAAACATCCAATATGACTGATGCACTGTCGCCAAATCAGGCATATTGATTCATCATCAGTCATATTGACTGATGACCCCCTGTCATCTCACAATGGTCCGATGAAATCGACGTCTTCCAAACGCATGTCTCCAACCGCTCCTGATTTGCCCCCACTGGATTCTCTGGATCGCCAGATCATTGAGTTGCTGAAGGTGAATGCGCGCTTGCCAGTCATCAAGTTGGCCAAGGCCCTGGGCTGTGCACGCAGCACGGCGCAATTGCGCATCAAGGCACTGGAAGATGCAGGCGTGATTTCCGGCTACACCGTGAGCGTGACCGTTCCGCGCGCAACACCCGGCATACGGGCCATGGTGCTGATCACCATCGACTCCAGGCATGAGTCCGAGGTGGTGCGTGCGCTCTCGAGGCGACACGAAATCACCAAGCTGTATACGGTGAGTGGCCGCTACGATTACTGCGCACTGTTGACGACGGAGTCCACGCAGGAGTTGGACGCCCTGATGGACAAGGTGCGCGCCATCAAAGGCGTTGCGACGGCATTCTCGACCATTTTGTTGTCCACCAAATTGGATCGACCCGACTAGGTAGAGGGTGTCCAGGCGGCCTCAGGGAATCAGCACCAGATTGCCGGTGTGGCGTTTCTCCAGAAACGCCTGCTGCGCTAGCGCCATGTCCTGCAAGGCGAAGGTGGCAGCTACCACTGGACGGATTTCATTGCGCTCCACATAGCCGACCAGGTTGGGAAACACCGCCTCGTCCCAAGCGGTGGAGCCGATCAGGGTGATGTCGCGCAAGTAGAGCGATCGCATGTCCAGCGCCACGTCGGCGCCGGCAATGGCACCGGATGTCACGTAGCGACCGCCCCGGCGCAACGCCTTCAGCAGCGCGGCAAAGCCCGAGCCAACGACGTTGTCCACCACCAGGTCGGGGGCCTGCAGTTGGGCAAAGGCGGCAGCGCCGTCCTCGCGGCACAGCACGTTGTCGGCACCCAGCGCGGCGACCTGTTCACGCTTGTCGCGGCTGGTGATGGCGGTGACCACCGCGCCGCGGCGCTTGGCCAGTTGCACAGCTGCCGAACCCACTCCGCCGGAGGCGCCGGTGACCCAGACCTGTTCATCCACCCCCAGGTGCGCGCGCTCCAGCATGTTTTCCGCGGTGCCCCAGGCGCAGGGCAGAGAGGCCAGTTCCGCATCCGTCCAATCGGAATGAACGGCGAAGACTTCAGTGGCCGGCACTTTCACGTATTGAGCGAAGGCTCCGTCAAAGTCGGTGCCCAGCCAGCGCGTGTCCATGGAGCCAAAGCCTGCGGTGCGCATGCAGCTGCGCACCAGCACGCGCTGACCTGGCACCTGGCTGATCACATCCGGCGCCATGGCCACCACGCGGCCACAACAATCGGCACCCTGGATCAAGGGGAAGGGTGTGGCGCTATTCCAGCCCGCTCCGTACCAGCCCACGCGGGTATTGATATCGGTGTTGTTGATTCCTGCGGCCAGTACCTGCAGCAGCACTTCGCCGGCCTGCAGTGTCGGCACAGGTACTTCTCGGTAGACCAACTGGTCGTATCCGCCCTGACCAACGGTGACCATGGCCATCATGGAAGCAGGCAGGTGATCGCTGGAACGGGTGGACATGCTGAGGGGGAGCCTGGTTTGTCTGCGACGTCTACAGGTTGTGCCGCACGGTGGCCGTACGCATGGTCACCAGCTCTTCCGCCGCCGTAGGGTGTACCGCCAGCGTGGCATCAAAGGCGCTCTTGGTGGCACCCAGTTGCAGCGTCACACCCACCAATTGCGCCAGCTCGCCCGAATCCGGTCCTACCGCATGGAAGCCCAGCACGCGGTCGGTATCGCGGTCCACCAGCAGCTTCATGAAGACGCGGGATGCGTGGCCCGACAGCGTGGCCTTCATCGGCCGGAAGGTGGTGCGGTACACATCCAGATGCGGATACTGTTGCAGTGCCTGTGCTTCGGTCAGTCCCACCACACCGGCCTCCGGCGTGGTGAACACGGCGCTGGGAATCAGCGTGTGGTCCACGCCGCGCGGCGTCTTGCCGAACACGGTGTCGGCAAAAGCATGGCCTTCGCGGATGGCCATGGGCGTGAGGTTGACGCGGTTGGTGACATCCCCCACCGCATGGATGTGCGGCACCGAGGTTTGGGAAAGCCCCTCCACCCGCACCGCGCCCTTGGCATCCAGTGCCACGCCGGCTTCCTGCAGACCCAGTCCGGCGGTGTTGGGCGTACGCCCGACAGCACGCAACACGCAGTCGGCATCCAGTGTCTGCCCGTCGTCCAGTGTGACCTGCAGTCCCGCGCCCTGGCGGCTGATTGCAGCGAAGGTACGACCGAACAGAAAGCGGATACCGATGGCGGCGAGCTCGTTGGACAGGTGTGCGCGCAACTCGTCATCAAAGCCGCGCAGGATCTGTTCCCCTCGCAGCACCACGCTGACCTCTGATCCCAGCCGGCGCAGCACACAGGCCAGCTCCAGAGCAATGTAGCCTGCGCCCTGGACCACCACCTGCTTGGGTAGTTGTTCCAGTTCGAAAAAGCCGTTGGAGTCGATGCTCAGCTCCAAACCTGGTATGGCCGGGCCCGTTTCCGGCCTGGCGCCGGTGGCCACCAGAATAGTCTTGCCCTGCAGCAGCGTTCCATCGGTGAGGCGCACCACATGCGACTCCTGCAGCACGGCACGGCTGTCGAAGAGGGTGACACCGGCCGCCAACAGGTTGCTGCGGTACACGCTTTCCAGGCGGGCCACTTCGCGGTCGCGGTTGGCCTTGAGTGTGGCCCAGTCGAAGTGGCTCTGGCCTACGGTCCAGCCAAAGCCGTGCGCTTCTTCGAACTCCTGGGCAAAGCGCGAGGCATACACCATGAGTTTCTTGGGCACGCAGCCACGGATCACGCAAGTGCCGCCCAGGCGGTACTCCTCTACCAGTGCCACTTTGGCACCGTGGCCCGCGGCAATGCGCGCCGCCCGCACGCCACCGGAGCCGCCACCGATCACGACCAAGTCAAATTGCTGCATGTGTTTCACCCCAAGTGGACCCTTCGGGGCCCAAGCGCTTGCGCGAGAATGGCTTGGAGACTGATGTCCCCATCCCTTCGCATTTCACCATGACCCACAACAACCGCGCCGAACTGCAGGCCTTTTTCGACCAACACGGCATCCGCGATGTCGAGTGCATTTTTCCGGACGTGTCGGGCTATCCGCGCGGCAAGCTCATGCCCGCACACAGCTTTGCTGCAGGCAATGAGTTGCGTATCGCGCAGGCCATTCCCATGCAGTGCGTAACCGGCGACTACTCCTACGACCCGATCTTCCCGGATGCCGACCCCGACGTGCGCCTGGTGCCGGACTACCGCACGCTCAAGCTGTCGCCCTGGTCCAGCGTTCCACGCGCCTTTACCATCCACGACTGTGTGGAACTCAATGGCGAGCCCTGCGCATTTTCGGCGCGCTCGCTGCTGGAAACCGTGGTGGCGCGCTACACCGCACAGGGCCTCACGCCCGTGGTGGCGCCTGAGATCGAGTTCTACCTGACCGCACCGTGTATGGACCCGGCCGTGCCCCTGACACCGCCGCAGGCGCGCAATGGCCGTGCCGAAGCCGGCCAGTCGGCCTTCAGCATGAACATGCTCAACGAGCTGGCCCCGTTCTGGGACGCATTCCGCAAGGCCCTGGAGGGCCTGGGCATCCAGGCCGACACCTGGATCCATGAAGTGGGCACCAGCCAGTACGAGATCAACCTGATGCACGGCGACCCGCTGGCGGTGGCCGACCAAGCCTTTTTGTTCAAGTACGCGGCCAAGGAAATTGCCATCCAGCACGGGCTCAATGCCGTGTTTATGGCCAAGCCGATTGCCGGTGACCAGGGCAGCTCCATGCACCTGCACCAGAGCGTGGTGGACAGTGCCGGGCGCAATATCTTCAGTGCGGAAGACGGCAGCGAGACGGCAGCCTTTGGACACTTCATTGCGGGGCTGCAAACCTACGGCCCGGACCTGATGCTGGTGTTCGCGCCCTTCGTGAATTCCTACCGCCGCTTCATCGCCGGCACGCAGGCGCCCGTCAACCTGGCCTGGGGCTATGACAACCGCACCGCCGGCCTGCGCATTCCCAAGAGTGGCCCGGCCGCACGCCGGGTGGAAAACCGCATTGCCGGCGCGGATGCCAACCCGTATCTGGCCATTGCCGCCTCGCTGGCAGCCGGTCTGGCTGGCATAAACGAAAAGCTGCATCCCTCAGCGCCGCTGGAAGAAGGCAGCAACGCTTTGGGCAAATCCCACGGACTGGAGCGCAGCTTCCTGCCCGCGCATGAGCGCATGTCAAACAGTGCGTCGGCGCGCGCCCTGCTGGGCGACGCTTTTGTCACCGGCTACTGTGGGGTAAAGGCGGTGGAATACGACAGCTATTTGCACGAGATCAGCGCCTGGGAGCGGCGCTTCCTGCTACCGCAGGTCTAGGTTGCCGTGCTTGAACTGCTCGGTGGCACGCACCAGCAGCCGGCTGATGCCGGGTTCAAACGCACCGTGCCCCGCGTCAGGGACGATGTGGAAACCAGCCTCAGGCCAAGCCTGGTGCAGCCGCCAGGCTGAGAGCGGCGGGCAGATCACGTCATAGCGCCCCTGCACGATGATGCAGGGCAGATGGCGGATGCGGTCTACATTGCGGATGAGCTGGTCTTCCGACAGGAAGGCACCGTGCGTGAAGTAGTGCGCTTCCAGACGGCCCACCCCCAAGGCGACCGACTCGGAGCCGAACTCCTCCTCCACCGTCGGGTTGGGCAGCAAGTTGATGGTGCTGCCTTCATAGCGGCCCCAGGCTTGCGCAGCGGCCACTCCCGCAGCGCGGTCATCTCCAAACAGCTTTTTGCAGAAGGCGGGCAACAGGTCACCGCGGTCCGCCTCGGCAATCGGCGCCACAAAACGCTCGTGCGCATCGGGGAAGAACCAGCGGATACCGTTGAGAAACCAGTCCACCTCGGCGGGCGTGCAGAGAAAGATGCCACGCAGGATGAAGCCGCTGCAGCGCTCGGAGTGCGCCTGCCCATAGGCCAGTGCCAGAGTGGAGCCCCAGGAACCGCCGAACACCAGCCACTGCTGCACGCCCAGCATCTCGCGGATGCGCTCGATGTCGGCAATCAGCAGTTGCGTGGTGTTGTTGCGGGTCTCGCCCAATGGCGTGGATTGCCCGGCGCCACGCTGGTCAAACAGCACGATGCGGTAATAGGCCGGGTCGAAAAACTGGCGGTGCTTGGGCGAGAGCCCGGCGCCCGGTCCACCATGCAGGAACAGTACCGGCACTCCGTTCGGGTTGCCGCATTCCTCCCAGTACAGGGTGTGGATCTCATCCACTGCCAACATGCCGCTGCCATGGGGTTGCAAAGGGGGAAACAGGGTGGGTTGATCGGCAGAGTTGGTCATGGCTGGGAACGGAAATTGCGGTGGATGCCCATTGTGCAGCCGTCCGACGATTGTTTCTATTAATCAAATAGGAACAATCGATTGCCCTATTTTTAGTTAAAAGCTAAACTTGACCACAAGTTGATAGAAGCCTTCTACCGATTCATCCAAACCCCAAGGAGCTGACCATGTCCCAAGCACAACGCCCGGAAATCAAGACCATTGCCAACCTCGAAGCGGCTTTTGCCGGTGAGTCGATGGCGCATATCAAGTACCGCTACTTTGCCAAGCTGGCGCGCGAAGCCGGTGATGAAGAGACGGCCCGCACCTTTGAAGAGACCGCTGACCAGGAAGTGATGCACGCCTTCGGCCACTTGGACCTGCTCTACCCCAAGGCGACCATGACCCCGGCCAAGGCACTGCAGATAGCCATTGACGGTGAAACCTACGAGTACACCGAGATGTACCCCACCTTCCGCAAGACCGCCGAAGCCGAGGGCAACGCCGCAGCCGTGACCGAAATGGACGAGCAGATTGAAGAAAGCAAGGTCCACGCAGCCCAGTTCAAGGCCACGCTGGAAAAGGCCCAGAAGCGCTTTGCCGCATTGGCCAAGGTAGAAGAGCGTCATGCCAACCACTACAAGGCTCAGCTTGCCAAGGTGAGCGCCTGAGTTTCCAGCCCCCTATTCCATCCACGTTTAAACTTTGAAAGACTGAACTCCATGAAAACCTATATCTGCATCGTTTGCGGCTTTGTGTACGACGAACAGGCGGGCCGCCCCGAAGACGGCATTGCGCCCGGCACCTTGTGGGCTGATGTTCCCGACAGCTGGGCCTGCCCGGACTGTGGCGTGGCCAAGGCCGACTTCGAAGTCACGGAGATCTGAGCATGACCATGGAGCCGCGCACCCCCGTCCCGGTAACCTCTGCGCAACCTGCAGCGGAAGTGGTGGTCGCCCCTCTGGTGGTGATCGGTGCCGGTTTGGCCGGCTGGACTACCGTGCGCGAGTTCCGCAAGCTTGATACCGCAACGCCGGTTGTGGTGGTCACTGCGGACAGCGGTGACTTTTATGCCAAGCCATCGCTTTCCAACGCGATGGCGCAAAAGCGGGCGCCCCATCAGATGGTCACCACGCCCGCCGCCAAGATGGCCGAGACGTTGAACGTCACGCTGCTCGCCTTCAGCACGGTGCAAGCCATCGAAACCAAGTCGCGCACCTTGACCCTGCGGTCGCCGCACGGTGTGCAGACCCTGCGTTTTGGACGACTGGTATTGGCCACCGGCGCCCAACCGATTCGCGCACCGCTGCAGGGCAAAGCGGCAGAGCGTGTGCGCAGCGTGAATTCACTGGATGACTTCGCGCTTTTCCACAAGGAGCTGCAGGGCGCTTCTGCAGCACCAGGCCAGGACGGATTGCCCAAACCCCAAACCGTGTTGGTCATTGGAGCCGGGCTGATCGGATGTGAGTTTGCCAACGATTTGGTACTAGGTGGCCATAGCGTCCAGGTGGTAGACCCATCGACACGGCCACTCGCGTCACTACTACCTGAGCAAGCCGGTCTGCAACTCAAGGACGCGTTGCAGGCATTGGGCGTGCATTGGCACTTCGGCACGACGGTGCGGACCGTGGATGAGGCGCCCGATGGTCGCCTTGACGTTAGCCTGGCCAATGGGTCCGTATTGCGGGTCGATACCGTTTTGAGTGCCATCGGGCTGCGCGCGCAAACCGATCTGGCCAGCGCCGCGGGCATCGCCTGCGAGCGCGGCATTGTGGTGGATGCACAGCTACAGACCTCTGTCGACGGCGTGTACGCGCTGGGTGATGGCGCGCAATATGCCTCTGCTGGCGCACGCACATTGCCATTTGTGATGCCCATCATGGGTGCGGCCAAGGCGCTGGCCGCTACGCTGGCCGGCACGCCGACCGACCTGGTGTTTCCGCTGATGCCGGTTTCCATCAAGACGCCAGCGCTGCCCATCGTGGTGTGCGCACCGCACCCGCAAACGGCGGGCGGCTGGGTGGCCGATGGCAGTGGCGAGACCGGCGCCTGGCGCTTCCTGGATGATCAAGGCGTGCAGAGGGGCTTTGTGCTGACTGGCAAGAGTGGTGCGCGGCGCATGGAGCTAGCCCAGGAGACGGTATTGCAGGCGGCGCCCTGATCCGGATCAAACCGCTTTCCGCACAGGTCTACAATCGCCCGACACCCACAGGGGCCCGCGCCTTTCTTGCCCGCCCCGACGAACAAGGACGCACAATGACCCAGGACTCCTCCGCCGGCTCTCACAGCCCCAGTTCCTCCAACACACTCGATAAGCGCGCCGAACTGCGCCGCGCTGCCCTGGAATACCACCAGTTCCCCACACCCGGCAAAATCGCTATTGCAGCCACCAAGCAACTGGTCAACCAGCACGACTTGGCGCTGGCTTATTCACCCGGTGTTGCCGCACCTTGCGAAGAAATCGTCAAGGACCCCAACAACGCCTTCAAGTACACCAGCCGCGGCAACTTGGTTGCCGTGATCACCAACGGCACGGCTGTGCTGGGCCTGGGTGATATCGGGCCGCTGGCTGCCAAGCCGGTGATGGAAGGCAAGGGCGTGCTGTTCAAGAAGTTCGCCGGCATCGACGTGTTCGACATCGAGATCGACGAAAAGAAGGACCTGGACAAGCTAGTCGACATCATTGCCTCGCTGGAACCTACGTTTGGCGGCATCAACCTCGAAGATATCAAGGCGCCGGACTGCTTCTACGTGGAACGCAAGCTGCGCGAGCGCATGAAGATCCCGGTGTTCCATGACGACCAGCACGGCACTGCCATCTGCGTAGGTGCAGCCATCCTCAACGGTCTGAAAGTGGTTGGTAAGGATCCCAAGAAGGTCAAGCTGGTCACCTCCGGTGCGGGTGCGGCGGCCCTGGCCTGCCTGGGACTGCTGGTGAAGCTAGGCATTCCGCGCGAAAACATCTACGTAACCGACCTGGCTGGCGTGGTCTACGAAGGACGTACCGAGCTGATGGATGACGACAAGGCCTTTTTCGCCCAAAAGACCGACGCGCGCACGCTGCGCGAAATTATCAATGGCGCCGACGTGTTCCTGGGCTTGTCCGCCGGCGGTGTACTCAAGGCAGACATGGTGAAGTCCATGGCCGCTAAACCACTCATTTTTGCGCTGGCCAACCCCACGCCGGAAATCCTGCCGGAAGAAGTCAAGGCCGTGCGCGACGACGCCGTCATGGCCACGGGCCGCACCGATTACCCCAACCAGGTCAACAATGTCCTGTGCTTCCCCTATATCTTCCGCGGTGCGCTGGATGCAGGCGCATCCACCATCACGGTGGAGATGGAAATTGCCGCAGTCCATGCCATTGCCGAACTGGCACAGGCGGAACAAAGCGAAGTCGTTGCGGCGGCCTACGCCGGTGAGCAACTGGCCTTTGGCCCCGAATATCTGATCCCCAAGCCGTTTGATCCGCGTCTGATGATGAAGATCGCTCCGGCTGTGGCCAAGGCTGCCGCCGACAGCGGTGTGGCCTTGCGCCCGATTGCGGACCTGGATGCCTACCGCGAGAAATTGCAGACCTTCGTTTACGCTTCCGGCACCACCATGAAGCCCATCTTCAATGCGGCCCGCAAGGCACTCAAGAAGCGCGTGGCCTATGCCGAGGGCGAAGACGAGCGCGTACTGCGCGCCGCCCAGATCGTGGTGGATGAAGGTCTTGCACTGCCGACCCTGATTGGCCGACCAGCGGTGATTGCCGAACGCATTGAAAAGTTCGGTCTTCGCCTCAAGGAAGGTGTGGACTACAGCGTGGTGAATGTGGAGCAGGACCACCGTTATCGCGACTTCTGGCAGACCTACCACCGCATGACGGAACGCAAAGGCATTACCGTGCAGGTGGCAAAGATTGAAATGCGTCGCCGCCTGAGTCTGATTGGCGCCATGTTGCTGCACAAGGGCGACGTGGACGGCCTGATCTGCGGCACCTGGGGGCGCACGGCGCTCCACCTGGAATACATCGACCAGGTCATTGGCAATCGCACCGATGCCAAGGGCGCGCCTGGCGGGGACTGCGCCATCTATGCCTGCATGAACGGTCTCATGCTGCCCGGACGCCAAGTGTTCCTGGTGGATACGCACGTCAACTACGACCCCACTGCCCAGGAATTGGCCCGTATCACCGTGATGGCGGCAGAAGAAATGATGCGCTTTGGCATCAAGCCCAAGGCAGCACTCTTGAGCCACTCCAACTTTGGCAGCAGCAATGAACCCAGCGCGGTCAAGATGCGCCAAACGCTGGCTCTACTGCAGCAGCAGGCGCCCTGGCTGGAGGTGGACGGTGAAATGCATGGCGACGTGGCCTTGGACGGCGATGCGCGCAAGGCACTGATGCCCCGCAGCACGCTGCAGGGCGACGCCAATCTGCTGGTGCTTCCCAATATCGACGCGGCCAATATTGCATACAACCTGCTCAAGACGGCGGCGGGCGGAAACATCGCTATCGGGCCGGTTTTGCTCGGAGCGGCCAAACCGGTGCATATTTTGACTGCAAGCACCACGGTAAGGCGCATCGTAAATATGACGGCGCTGACCATCGCAGATGCAAATGCTGTCCGCTAAGGCCTATACGCTTAGTTAGTACATACTTCTTTACTTTTATTAGCCAAAGGCCTTGCCTCTTAACTGGGCAAGGCCTTGCTTTTTTGGGCCGGATGGACGACACTACGGGCCTTGAGATATCGGGTTTACCCGAACCTTGTTACAGGAATTTCAGGTGGGCACCAACTGGTTTAAGTTAGTACTTACTGGCCTATTGTTGATTAGTTCACTAGGCAGTGAAAATGTAGCAGCGAGAACCACCACAGCGGTACCGGAAGTTGGAGCGATTGCGCTGGGCGAGCTGCCACCGCAAGGCCAGGAGACATACCGCTTGATACGCCAGGGTGGCCCTTTTCCGTTTGACAAGGACGGCGTCGTGTTTGGAAACCGGGAGCGTCTGCTGCCTATCAGCAAGCGCGGTTATTACCGGGAGTACACCGTCAAAACCCCAGGGTCTCGGGACCGGGGAGTCAGAAGAATTGTATGCGGTGGCCCTGCCACCCAGCCGAATGCCTGTTATTACTCGGCCGATCACTACGCGAACTTCCGCAGGATCGAGCCTTGAATTTTTATTTTGTACTTTGAGAAAGTGAATCGGGGATGGATACGCCACTTCGAACCGTAAGAACCAATATCGTTCAGTCGATACGCGCCTTCAGGGTGCAGGATTTGCAGGAAGCTGCCCAGGCTCTGGGTCACCACTTTCTGTACGCCAACCTGGCCAATGCACAGTCCAAGCAGGATGTGCTGGACATGATCAGCCAGCAGTTCATTCTCTCAACGCAGGTCAGCAAGAATTTTGATGCCCTGTATGACAGCATGACCGATCCGGTGCATAAATCGGGCCCGCAGCCCGGCTTCATCGCCGTGCTGGAGCATATTCCTGCCAACGCCAAATTTGACAAGGAGGCACGCGAGCAACTGCTCGACATCTTCCGCGACACGGCGGACTACTGGGGAGACCGGAAGATACCCTTCCGATGCTTCTATTCTTTTCTGTAGCCCGTTCTGCACAAAATAGCCAAGCAGAACGGGCTAACGAGGCAAACAGCGGAGCTGCTACAGAAGTGGTAGTTACTGCAGAGGCGCTCACGGAAACCGGCGAGAAGATGCCCACAGACAAGCTGTTGGACGTTTCCCCACTGGCTCTACGCATGAGCAGCCCATTCAACGCAGGATATTGGCTGGCAGCTGCCTGATCCTTTTTTGCGTTGAAATAGACCAAGGCCCGTGTAGCAGCGGGCCTTTGTTTTTGGCCCTTCAGCGCATTAATCCGTATTCACTGGAGCCCATCGCTCCAGTTTGGCCAGCAGTGCAGCCGCATTGAAGGGCTTGGCCAAATGGTCGTCCATGCCAGCGTCCAGACAGGCCTGCCGATCAGATTCCATGGCATTGGCAGTCATGGCCACTATGGGTGTCCTTGTACCTGCTGGCTCCTCCGCCCGAATCAGGCGGGTGGCTTCCAGGCCACCCATGACGGGCATTTGCATGTCCATCAGCACAATGTCCCAACCCCGGCTACCGAACAGGTCCACCGCTTCTTGACCATTGTGGGCCAGGACCACCGTATGGCCCCATTTCTTGAGCAGTGTCGTGGCCAGCATCTGGTTGATCGGGTGGTCCTCCACCAGAAGCACTTGCAAGGACTTGGACGGCTGTGGCGCCGCCATGGCGATCTGGGTGGTGGCACTGGGCACAGGGGACGCACTTTGCACCTGCAATGTGAAGTGGAAGGTGCTGCCCTGGCCTTCTGAGCTTTCGAGCCAGATCCGCCCCCCCATCAATTCCACGAGACGTGCGCAAATGGTCAGCCCCAACCCCGTTCCACCAAAACGCCGCGTGGTGGAGGTGTCGGCCTGGCTGAACGCTTCAAACACGTCCTTTTGTTTGTCTACAGCAATGCCAATGCCCGTATCCCGAACCGAGAATTGCAGCTTGAAGCCAAGCGCTTCCCCAACACAACCCACATGGACGTAAACGCCACCCTTGCTGGTGAATTTGATGGCGTTGTCACACAGATTGGTCAGTACCTGGCCAAGGCGCACCGGGTCTCCCACGACCTCATCGGGCAGATCAGGTTGCAGTGTGCTCTGCAGCTCCAGGCCTTTCTGCATCGCCCGGCTGCGCAGAGTCTTCAGTGTCTCTTCTATGGTTTGCCGCAGGGAAAACCGCACCGCCTCGATATTGAGTTTGCCCGCCTCGATCTTGGAAAAATCCAGCACGTCATTGAGGATGACCATTAAGGACTGCGCCGAGCTTTTGACGATCTGCAGGTACTCCCGCTGTGCAGGGCTTTGCACCAGGTCCAGCGCCAGATCGGTCATGCCGATGACGCCATTCATGGGGGTGCGGATTTCATGGCTCATATTGGCCAGGAAGTCGCTCTTGGCTTGGCTGGCAGCCTCGGCGCTGCGCTTGGCGTCGCGCAGCTCCTGCTCAATCCGATTCTTCTCGGTGATATCCAGAATCGTTCCGACCAGGCCTGTCACTTTGCCATCCACATCCGTCAGCGGCGCCTTCCAGTAAAGCCCCTCGCGCAACTCCCCGGTCCTACGGTTGCGAAAGGTTGCCTCATAAGTTTGTACCGCACCGGACTCAAACAACTCCTGGTCCTTGGCGCGCATCAGCTCTGCGACTTCTCCAGGTACGAGTTCGAATACCGAGCGCCCAATCCACTCGGTGCGGTCAATGCCAAACAACGTTTCAAACGCCTTGTTGAAGCGCAGGTAATGTCCTTGGCGATCCTTGAGGTAGATGGCCGTGGGCGTTGCCTCCAGCAATACTTCCACAAATCGCAACTGCTCGGCCAACCGGGCTTCCATGGTCTTGCGCACGGTAATGTCCGTGCGAATGGCAATGTATTGCTCCGGCAATCCATCCGCGCCCATGAGGGGCACAACCGTTGCATCAACCCAGTACCGCGCACCTGACTTGCTGCGGTTGCATATCTCGCCATGCCACACCTGGCCATGACTGATGGTGATCCACATATGGGCAAAAAAGTCCGCAGAGTGATGACCGGAGTTGACGATGCGGTGGTTCTGGCCCACGAGTTCGGCTTCTGAATAGCCGCTGATTTCCGAGAACTTGCCATTGGCATACGTGATATTGCCCTGCAGATCGGTGATGCTGACGATGGCATGCTGGTCCAGCGCAAACTTCTGGTTGGTCAGCGCACGCCGACCGAGTTCACGCTCACGCATCAGTGTGACAACCCGATTGATCAGCGTGTCTAGGTCATCCACGTCCAGTGGAACGGTGCCGCTGTCGGGCTCCACTTCCAGCGTACTCAATATCTGCCGCAACGAATCCAGTGCCCGCTGGCGCATTTGCAGCTCGTTGCGCAGGCGCAGGTCCAGCGCGTGCTGGCGCGTGACATCGCGAAAGGTCAATACATGGCCCGCAATGACATTGCTGCTGGAGAAGATGGTGGACATGGTGGTGTCCAGAATGACGCGCTGACCCGCAGGGCCTGTGACCTCGAGTCGCCGTACCTTCCAGTGCATGGGTTCGGCATCTTCGCTGAAGGCAGTGGGAAGCATCTTCTGCACATCCCTTCCCGCCAGATTTTGCCCGCCAAGGCCCAGCATCTGGTCCGCAGCTGGATTGGAATACACCAGCTTGTAGTCCGCATCGGTACGCAAGACGCCATCGGTAATCGCGTTGAGCGTCACTTCCGCCTCTTCGCGTTGCGCAGAGAGCCGACCCGCAGCGCGGTTGATGATGTCAATGGTGTGGCGGATTTCCACCGGGGCATCGGAATCCAGCAAGGCCCGGATGTCGATGCTTCCAGCCAGGATCTCACTTTCATGCGAGCGCACACGGTCAAAGTTGCCCAGCCAGCGCTTCAGAGGAATGCGTATCAGCACCACCCCCACCAACAGGGCGACAAGTGACACCAGCGCGGTGTAAATGGTCACGCGCCACAGCTCGGAGGCGATCTGCGTTTCGTCAAAACTCAGGCGCAGAACACCGTAGTCCTTGCCACCCACACGGATGTTCTCGTTGATGTCAAACAGACGCCCCGAGACCAGATTCACCAGCCATGTCGGTGGCGTGGCCCAGATGCGGGCGTGGTGATTGGCAGTGAGTACACCGCCCTTGGTATCAATGAACTGCGCCTTGTCGAAGTTCGATTGCGAAATGGCGCGCTCCAAGGTCTTGGCAATGGTGTCGTAATCGCCGATGATGGCACTGTCGCCAATGGTTTGCGCTGCCACATTCACCATCATCTCGCCTGCCAGCAACTGGTCTTCCATCTGCTGCACGAATTGATAGCGGTAAAAGATTGCCAGCCCCGCAATCACGAAGAGCAGCAGGGACACCACGTACAGCGAAAAAACCCGTCCCACCAAGGACTGCGGGAGAAAACGCTGCAATACCGTCATGGATGCGGCCTATTCAGTGCAGGGATACGGGTGCGCTCTGGTAGAAGCGCTTGTAGGCTGCGTAGTCGGCCGCGCTGGCGGCCACAAAATATGCGTCGTTGGGCAGTCCAACCTCCTTGGACGCCTGATGCAGGATGTCGCGCCCTTTGGGGTCCTTGTACATGTCAATGAACGCTGCAGCCACCTTGCGCACATCCGCCTCGGGTACTTTGCTGGATGCCATCAGCGCCAGATCCTGAAAGGGCTCGGAACTCCAAAGAACACGGAACTTCTTTCCTTCGCGCCGGGAATAGCCGTCCACCAGTTGTGAATTGCCGCCACTGGCAACCACCTTGCCAGCAAACAACTGGGCGAAGGCGGCATTCTGATTGCCTGCAAAAACCACTTTCACGTCAACATTCTTGGAGAGCAGGTACGCGTAGGGTACTTTGTAGATGATGAAGGCCTCGGGCCCTGCAAAGGCGACTTCCTGCCCCTTGAGCTGCGCAATGTCGGTAATGGGAGAGTCTGCTGGCACTACTATCTGCCCTTGCACGGTAGGTGTGTTGCGGCGGCCAAATACCTTCCAGTCCAACTGCTCGCGCTCCGGACTGAACAAATGGTTGCTGAAGACAAACTCCACCTCCTTGGCCAGAACAAAGCTTGTGGTGTCAGCCGAGGTACGCCCGATTTTCAGATTGAGTTTGACACCGCTCTTTTCTGAAACGTACGCAATGATGGGATTCCAATACGCCGCGGTGAGGTTGATGTCGTATTGGTTGACGGGCGAAAAGTTGTAGCTGGGCGGCTCTGCATGCGCTCCCCCACTCATCAAACCCAGAAAAATCGCGAGCGCCGCCGCCAGCAGCGCGTTGAGCCTCTTCTTCATGGGTATCCCCTTATCTTGCATATGGTCTGGTGCGGCGAACTGCGCGCACCATCATAAAACAGCCAATGCAGAATTTAGCGAATTTGCTGGGCCAGCGCCGTGTATTGCGCAACCGGTACCTCTTCGGCACGGCGTTGCACATCGAAATCGCCCGAGAAGCCTTTTTCCTCCAGCCAGCGGCCCAGCGTGTGGCGCAGCAGCTTGCGACGCTGGCTGAAAGCCACTTGCACCAGTTCGCTCAGCAACTGCACGTCCAGCTCAGCCGGCTGCTCCCAGGGCACCATGCGCACCACCGCACTGTCGACCCGCGGCGGCGGATCAAAGCTCTCAGGTGGCACAAACAACACGTCTTCCATGGCGTAGCGCCACTGCAGCATCACACTCAGACGCCCGTAGGCCGACGTGCTGGGTTGCGCCACCATGCGGTCAATCACTTCCTTTTGCAGCATGAAGTGCTGGTCTTCTATGAAGTCCACGTAGCCCAGCAGATGAAACAGGATGGGAGTGGAGATGTTGTAGGGCAGATTGCCCACCACGCGCCACTTGCCTGCAGCCTGCGAAGGCACGGCCTCGATGCGGCTGAAATCGACCTTGAGTACGTCGGACTCGATCACCGTCAGTTGACCATGGGCGCGCAGGCGCTGCGCCAGATCGCGATCCAGCTCAATCACCGTCAGATGCCCCAGGCGTTCCACCAGCGGTTGGGTCAAGGCTGCAAGGCCCGGGCCGATTTCCACCATGCGCTGCCCGGCCTGGGGCGCAATGGCGCGCACGATGGCGTCAATGATCCCCGCGTCCGACAGGAAGTGCTGGCCGAAGCGCTTGCGCGCAATATGCTTCATGGTTTATTGCGGCGGCTCGCGCAGCTCCACGTAGGCGCGCTCGCGCACGTCCTTAGCCCAGGCTGCATACGCTTCCTCGAGCTTGGCTTCACGCAGCTGGTTGCGCACCAGCTCGCGCACGTCACGCGGACTCAGGTCGACGCGGCGCCTGTCGTTGACCTGAATCAGATGCACACCAAAGCGCGACACAAAGGGTTTGCTGATTTCCCCTTCGGCCAGGGCGTTCATGGTTGCCTCGAATTCCGGCACAAACATGCCCGGACTGGCCCAACCCAGATCCCCGCCCTGCGACGCAGAACCATCCTGGGAGTTTTCGCGCGCGGCCGTGGCAAAGTCGGTCTTGCCATCGAGTATGCGCTGGCGCAATTCATTCAAGCGCTGGGTAGCTGCTGCGACGGACAGCTGCGGCGAGGTGCGCAGCAGGATGTGACGAGCCCGGGTTTGCGTAATGGTCTTGACCAGGTTGGTGGGTGCACGCCGCTCCACCACCTTGAGAATGTGAAAGCCCGCGCCCGAGCGAACCAAGTCAGACACCGCGCCTACGGCAACGTTTTGCGTGGCCTGCACAAATGAAGCCGGATAGCGATCACCACGCCGCAGCCCGAACTGGCCACCGTTGCTACGGTCCGCATCGGAATACTGCTTGACCAGCGTCGCAAAGTCCTCCCCCAAGCGGATGCGCACCAGCAACGCCTGCGCCTGCGCCTGCAATTGCGATACCAAAGTTGCGTCCGCCCGCTCCGGCACAGCCACCAGTAATTGCGCCAGGTTGATTTCCTGCGCCATCGGGTCGTTATTGGCGGCCTGCTGCTCTGCAATGGCCCGGTCCACATCCTGATCGGAAATACGGACACGGGAGTCCACCTCCCGCTCACGCAGGCGAGTGAGCGTGATCTGGTCGCGCAATGTCGTTGCGGACACTCCCGCCTTGGCCATGCGCTGGCGAAATGCCTCCACGCTCAGAGAGTTCTGCTGCGCCAGGTTTTGCTCTGCTGCATCCACAGTGGTTTCGTCAACACGGATGCCGAATTCCGCCGCCATATGCAGTTGTGCGCGATCACTGATAAGCCGCTCCAGCACGCCTTTTCTCAGCTCTTCCGATGGGGGGACAGGCTGGCCCTGGGCCTTGAACTGCTCCGCCACGCGCAGCATGGCGGCACGCACTTCACTGTTGGTAATGGGTTCGGAATTGACCACCGCAACCACGAAGTCGGCCGACTGCGCTGGCTGGGCCAATCCGGACTGGCTCAGCAATACTGCCGAAGCAAGCAAGGCCAGGGTTCTGAGGCGGAAATTCATAAGCATTCTTATTCGTAGTTGCTGAAGCGACTGGTGTCGGCGGAGCCGGAATTGCGCAAATTCTGATAGCGGGAAATATTTTGCTTCAAGGTCGATGTCGGATCCGCCGTACCTACGCGTGTAAATCCTACAAACTCCAATTGGAACACCCAACGCTCCACCGCAGAAGAGGTGCTGGTCTGCAAACGGGAAAACACCACGCGGCCCAACCAGCAACCCGCATCGTACTCGACGCCCAGAATGGTGTCGGTGAGCTTGCTCTGGTCCATGCTGTAGTTCATGCGGCCCACCGCGTAATAGCGACCTTCACCTTGTCCACGCCCGGCGCCCAGATCCTGCCCCCGATCACCCCACAGGTCATTGATGGGCCATTGCCAGCTCACGTCGATCTGTTCGCTTACGTCGCGCTGGAAGCGGTAGGCCGCATTGATGACCCGATAAGGGCTGGGGTTGTACCGCGCACCTATGGTGGAGCGCACCGACTGGTCCGTCAGCGGGTTGTACTGGGTGGTGGTGTCCAGGGCCCAGCGCTCATTGAGATTGACTTCCGCGCCCAAGAGCAAGTCACTCAGCCCCGCCTTGGCCGTATCGGTGCTGCTATTGATCGTCACCCGTTGCTCTTCCATGCGCAAGCGTTGCGCAATGGCAAAGCGGGCGTATTGCGCACCGCTGTCGGGGTCCAGGAAACGTGTGGTGACACCCAGAGTCAGCAGGTTGTTATCGGAAATCTTGTCGTTGCCGACATAAGCGTTTTCCGTGTAGATGCTGGCAAAGTTGAAATCTGCTGCCCCGGTGTCATAGTTGGGCAGCATGCTTTGATTGACGTAGGGCGTGTACACATAGAACGCCCGTGGCTCCAGGGTCTGCACATAGTTGCGTCCCAGGAGCGTGCTCTCCCGCTCAAATACCAGGCCGCTGTCCAGACTGAAAGTGGGCACCACGCTGTTGGCGGACTGGCTGCCATCACTCAGCATGGAATCAAACTGGTAGCTGGTTGCATGCAATTGCAGTTTGGGCGTTATGTAGCCTTCAGGGGCCAGCCAGGGACGACTCACCTGCATCAGGGCGAAGGTACGCTGGGCGTTGGGCTGCCCTGTCAAGTGGCTGTCTGCCTGGAACTGGGTGAAGTCACCATCCAGCGAGTAGTCAAAACCACTGACATTGTTCTTGCCATAGTGCGCCGTGATCTGTGGCATGCGGTCATAGGGCGGGACGATGGGCGCATCCGGGTCCTGCAAGGTCTGCCATTGCAGCATGTGCACCGTCCCGCTGACTGGGCCGGACGACCAGCTGGCCAGAATGTCTCCCGACAGAAGACGCTGTGTCAGTGTCGTTTCCGGACTGCTGAAATCGCGCCAGTAGTTGTTGTCACTGACCCGGTTGATATTCATCGCCAGTGTCACGGGCGCCACATTGGGAATGCCGGTGTTGATCGTGTCGTTGTGGACGAACACCAGACCCCAGCGATCCAGATCGCGCATCTTGTCGCCGGGCATGCTGTCCACGAACAGCCGTCCGTTGTAGGTAGGCTCCAGGTAACGGAAGTTGGCTGCCACATCCACACCACGGGAGGCCATCAGCGTCGGGGTGATGGTGGCATCGCGATTGGGCGCAATGTTCCAGTAGTACGGCACGGCCACGGTGGTGCCGCTGACGTTGTCAAAACCCACCGTCAACGGCAAGAAGCCCGAGCGACGCTTCTCGGTCAGGGGAAAGCCAATGGCGGGCACCGGCAAAATGGGGACACCCTTGAAGCTCAGATAGGCACCTTCGGCCAGTCCCTCTTCTTCGTCATTGTCCAGTGTGATGGTGGTGGCGCGCAAAACCCAATCCGGCATCCAGCTCGGGCCAGGCAGGCGCCTGCAAGTGGTGTAGGTGGCGTCGTGCACCACGGTGTGGGACTCGTCCAGAAAGTCGGCACGTGAGGCTTCGCCATGGGCATCGTTCTTGCCAAAGTGGTAGGACGGTTGCTGGAAGAATCCCTCAAAGCTCTCGACCTGGATCTCCATGAGCGGGCCTTCGTACAGGTTGCCATTGCGGTAGATCCGCACATTCCCGCTGGCGCGCGCCTGGTCGCTGGGCTGGTTGTACTCCAGCCGGTCGGCACGTATTACGGTATCGGCCTTGCGCAACTCGGCGTTGCCCTGTATGACGGTTTCCAGATCGGTGCGCCCTGAGACCGTATCCCCACGCAGAAATACCGGTGATTCACGGCGCTGCGCGGAAGTCAGTTCCTCGCTCAAGGCGGGTGTGGGTTTGAGCTGCAATCCCTGGTCCGAAGACGTTTGGGTCTGTGCCAGGCTGGCCTGCACACTGCCCCACGCCGTCAGGCATTGCACAACAGCAAGGCACAGGCGCTGCGGCGTGCAACGAAACGCTCGGGGAAAAGGCAACATGGAGACAGCAGGCGCGATGATGAAGGCGTAGAAGAGGGGCGGAGTGTAGGCGGGCTTTGTAGAATGGATTATCCATGAGCAACCCACCCGCCGTACCATCCCCCGCCCCAGACAAGGACAAGCTGCCGCACTGGCCCGACCCGCAACGGCAAGCGCAGTTCCAGCAATGGCTTGGCAGCCTGCCCACCGAACTGGCCCTGGAACCATCCAGCTTGCGCCTGGCCTCGGCCGACGCCAGCTTCCGTCGCTACCTGCGCATCGAAAGCGGTCGCGGCAGTCTGGTCATCATGGACGCACCACCCGACAAGGAGGACTGCAAACCTTTTGTAAAGGTCGGCCAATTGATGCAGGCCGCCGGTTTGCGCGTGCCCGAGGTGCTGGCCTGGGACGAGCCGCACGGCTTCCTGCTGCTGACCGACCTGGGCTCCAAGACCATGCTGCAAAGCATGGACCTGCAGGCCCCACCGCCGCTGGACTGGTACCTGCAGGCCGTGGACCAGCTGCTGCAGTGGCAACTGGCTTCGCAACCGGAAGTGTTACCCCCCTATGACAAGCCGCTGCTGCGCCGCGAACTGGAGCTATTCCCGCAGTGGTATATCGTCCGGCACCGCAAGGTGGAGCTCGACAGCAAGCAGCGCGCAACGCTGGACGAAGCGTTTGAGCGCATCATCCAGAACAACCTGAGCTGGCCCAGCGTGTACGTGCACCGGGACTTCATGCCGCGCAATCTGATGATGTCGCCCCAGGGCATGGGCGTGCTGGATTTTCAGGACGCGGTGTACGGCCCCATCACCTACGACATTGCCAGCCTGATGCGCGACGCTTTCCTGACCTGGGAAGAAGAGTTCTGCCTGGACGTCACCGTGCGCTATTGGCAAAAGGCGCGCAAGGCCGGGCTGCCCGTGGGGGATGACTTCGGCGCTTTCTACCAGGGCGTGGAATGGATGGGCCTGCAACGCCACCTCAAGGTCGCCGGCATTTTTGCGCGCCTGACCCTGCGCGACGGCAAGCCGCAGTACCTGGCTGATACGCCACGCTTCATCCACTACATCCGCTCCACCTGCAGCCGCTACATGGCGCTCAAGCCGCTGCTGCGTCTGGTGGAGTCTGTTGAAGGCATCGAGGTGCCCACCGCCTTTGTCTTCGGCAAGTTCTGAGCGAGCGCAGCACCCGCAACCCCATCGGACCATGCCGCGCTTCTATTGCCCCGCCCCGCTGCAGACCGGCGCCCTGCTGGATCTGCCGGCTGGCGCGGCGCGTCACGTGCAGGTATTGCGGCTGCAACCGGGTGACGCCATCACCTTGTTCAACCACGGGCCTGGTTGGGCCGGCACCAGCCCGGGTGGTGAATTCGATGCCACCGTCACCCTCATGGGCCGCAGCCAGGTGCAAGTGCAGGTCGGCGTCCACCATGCGTTGGAGCGCGAGGCACAGCGTGCCGTGCATCTGGCCGTGGGCATGCCTGCCAATGAACGCATGGACTGGCTGGTCGAGAAGGCGGCCGAACTGGGTGTGGCCAGCATCCAGCCCCTGATGACGGAGCGCAGCGTACTGCGTCTTGCTGCCGAGCGCGCTGCCAAGAAGGTGGAGCACTGGCAGGGTGTGGCGATTGCTGCCTGCGAGCAATGCGGTGGCAACCGTGTGCCTGTGGTGCATGGCATCAAAACCTTGCACCAGTGGCTTACCACCCTTGAACACCAATCCCAGGAAGCACCCCAGCGCCTGCTGCTGTCGCTGCGTGAAGGCAGCGTGCCTTTGCGCAGTCTGGCTCCGACTGCGACCGGTGCCTGCTTTCTGTCGGGTCCGGAGGGCGGGCTCAGCGCAGTGGAAGAGAGTGCGGCCATTGCTGCCGGTTTTGCGCCGGTCAGCCTGGGAGCACGGGTTTTGCGGGCGGAAACGGCGGCACTCACCGCACTGGCGCTACTGGCCTAAAAGCGCTGATCCAGCCACTGCTGCAGGGCGGCAAATACCGGCTCGGCGTGCAGCTCATTGAAGATCTCGTGGTACAGCGCCTCGAAGCACTGACTTTGCACCACGCCCTGGGGCGCGGCTTGCGCAAAGCGGCGACTGCCCTCGGCGTTCACCAACCGATCCTGCCCGGCATACAGCAGCAAAGTGGGCACCGTCCAGCCGGGTGCCAGGGCGACCGTGGCCGGACCAGTTTCTGCAATCCACGACCCCAGCCGCGCGCTGATGCGGTCATGTACCAAGCGGTCTGCCATGTACGCCTGCACCACCTGGGGATCGTGCGAAATGTCAGCGGGATTCAGGCCATTGCCCACGCGCAAGTCGGGCAGCACGCGGGGAATCAGCGACACAAGAACTTTCTGGAATGCGCTCAAGCCCGCATCCAGCGCCGGGGAGGACAGCACCAGTGCCTGCACCGGGCGCAACTTCAAAGATACTAGGCGTGCCGCCACCAAGCCGCCCATGCTGTGCCCCAGCAATATCAGCGGCACATCCGCTGCCATGCGTGTGCGGGTTTCATCCAGCACCTCTGCCAGGTCGTCGAGCAAACAGCTGTCGTTGGGCAGCGAGCCACGTGCGCCATGCGACTCACCATGCCCGTGCTGGTCGTAGCCGCGCACGGCAAAGCCCCAGGTGGTGAGCCGGTCCGCCAGCGCTTCATAGCGACCCATGTGTTCTCCCAACCCGTGCACCAGCACCACCACGCCACGCACGGCCAGACCGGGTTGCAACATCCAGTCGTAAATGGCCAGGGTGCGGCCATCGCGGGTGATGTGGGGCGAGAGAACGGGTTCAACCATGGTCTCGGGCAGCGGAGTCACGCTCAAGGTGTCAGGGCGATGACCTGAGCCACTGCGGCAGTCAGCTTCTTGGCATAGGGCACATGCAGGAACTCGTTGGGTCCGTGCGCATTGCTCTTGGGTCCCAGCACGCCGCACACCATCATCTGCGCCTTGGGAAAGCCCTTGGACAGCATGTTCATCAGCGGAATGGTGCCGCCCTGGCCGATGTAGCCACACGGTGCGCCAAAGTAGGTTTGCGAGGCATCGTTGAGCGCGCGCTCGAACCAGGGCGCCGTATCGGGCGCATTCCAGCCTGTGGCCATGCCCAACGGTTCAAAGGTAACGTGCGCCTTGTAAGGCGCATTGTCTTCCAGCAAGGCCTTGAGCTGTTGAACCGCAGTGTGCGCCTCCACCAAGGGTGGCAGACGCAGCGAAAGCTTGAAGGCGGTGTACGGGCGCAGCACATTGCCGGCGTCCTTCATGTCGGGGAATCCATCCACGCCGACCACGCTGAGCGTGGGCGCCCAGGTACGGTTGAGCAGGCCTTGCAGCGGATCGGTGGTGGTGGGCAGCGCAAAAGTCTTGGCACCATCGCAGTCGTAATGCGCCCAGGGGAAGTTCTGGAACATCGCATCGCCCAGGATGGCGGCGGTGGCTTTTGCCTGGGCCAGGCGTTCTGCCGGCACTTCGCAGTGGAACGCCGCTGGCAGCAGGCGGCCGGTGGCGCTGTCTTCCAGGCGGTCCAGCACCTGGCGCATGATGCGAAAGCTCGAGGGCACCAGGCCGCTGGCATCGCCCGAATGCACACCCTCGGTGAGGATTTGCACCTTGAGCACACCGGCGGCCACACCGCGCAGGCTGTTGGTCAACCAGAGCTGGTCGTAGTTGCCCGCGCCGGAGTCCAGGCAGATCACCAGTCCCACATCGCCCAGGCGATTGCCCAGCACCTCGATGTACTGCAACAGGTTGGGTGAACCACTCTCCTCGCAGGTTTCAATCAGGCCAACGATGCGCGGATGCTCCACCTGCTGGCTCTTGAGCGCCTGAATGGCGGCAATGGCTGCGTAGGCGGCATATCCATCGTCGGCACCGCCACGCCCGTAGAGCTTGCCGTCTTCGTATTTGGGCGTCCAGGGACCCAGGTCCGAACGCCAGCCGGTGAACTCGGGTTGCTTGTCCAGATGGCCATACATCAGCACCGTGTGCTCGGCCAGGCTGCGCGTGGCAGCCACCTCGAAAAACAGCACCGGCGTCTGACCCGGCAGGCGCACGACTTCCAGCGTCAGGCCGGGAACCTTCTGGGCTTCGATCCAGGTAGCGGTATTGCGCACCACCGTCTCCAGCAAACCCTTGGCCTCCCAGTCCGCCTCGAACATCGGCGACTTGGCGGGAATGGCGATGTAGTCGGTCAGCTCCGGAACAATGCGATGGTCCCAGGCACTGGTAATTTCACCAAGGGCTTGCGAGGCGTTGAGAGCCTGTGGAGGAATGCGGGCGTTCATGGGGTCTCCTGGATCAAGTCACCGCGAGTGGCGGCAACAGAATCATGCCACGCCCGCCGCTCAGCGCGCCAACTTGTACACCGATGTCCCGGCAAACCAGTTTGGCGCAAATCGCACGGTGTGTCCTTCCTGCAAGCCAAAGCTGTCGAGCACGCGCAGGCCGTTGCGCGCAGCCAGGTCGGCCAGGTCGGCATGGGTGCCCACACGGATGTTGGGCGTGTCGTACCACTGATAAGGCAGGCGCTTGGTGACCGGCATGCGGCCACGCAGGATGCTCAGTCGGTTGGGCCAGTGCGCGAAGTTGGGGAAGGCCACAATGCCCACACGTCCCACGCGTGCGGTCTCGCGCAACATCACCTCGGCATTGCGCAGATGCTGCAAGGTGTCGATCTGCAGCACCACGTCAAACGAGGCGTCTTCAAAAATGGCCAAGCCTTCGTCCAGATTGAGCTGGATGACATTGACGCCGCGGGCGACACAGGCCAGTACATTGGCGTCGTCTATTTCGACACCGTAACCGCTGCAGCCTCTTTCGCGCTGCAGGTAGTCCAGCATGGCGCCATCGCCGCAACCCAGGTCGAGCACGCGCGAGCCCTTGGGCACCAGCTCGGCAATCGCGTGTTGAATGACGGCGTCGCTCATACAGAAACCTCCCGGGCAATACCGTCAAAGTAGCTGCGCACCACATTCTTGTAGCGCGGGTCGTTCAGCAGAAAGGCGTCGTGGCCATGCGGGGCATCGATCTCGGCATAGCTCACTTGGCGCTGGTTGTGCAGCAGTGCCTTGACGATCTCGCGGCTGCGCTGGGGCGCAAAGCGCCAGTCGGTGGAGAAACTCACGATCAGGAACTTGCAGGTGGCCGCGGCCAGTGCCTGGCTCAGGTCGTTGCCGTGGTGGCGTGCCGGATCAAAGTAATCCAGGGCACGGGTGATCAGCAAATAGGTATTGGCGTCAAAGTATTCGGCGAACTTGTCACCCTGGTAGCGCAGGTAGCTTTCGATCTGGAACTCGGCTTCCTGGGTGCTGAACAAGTAGCTGGCTGCCTCTTCGGGACGACCGTCCTTGGCAGCCTGAGCAGCGGCACGCAATTGCCTTCCGAACTTCTCATTCATCACGTCGTCGCTCAGATAGGTGATGTGGCCAATCATGCGGGCGATGCGCAAGCCGCGCTTCGGGATGACGCCATGTTCGTAGAAATCCCCGCCATGGAAGTCCGGGTCCGTCACGATGGCGCGGCGCGCCACTTCATTGAAGGCAATGTTCTCGGCCGTCAAGTTGGGCGCACTGGCGATCACCAATGCATGTCCGACCCGATCGGGGTAGCGCAGGGTCCAGCTCAGGGCCTGCATACCCCCCAGTGAACCACCCATGACGGCGGCCAGCTTGTCTATACCCAGGGCGTCCAGCAGGCGTGCTTGTGCGTCGACCCAGTCTTCCACCGTCACCACGGGAAAGGCCGAGCCATAGGGCTTGCCCGTGTCCGGGTTGGTGTGCATGGGGCCGGTAGAGCCAAAGCAGGAGCCCAGGTTGTTGACGCCGATAACAAAGAAGCGGTTGGTGTCCAGCGCTTTGCCAGGGCCGATCATGTTGTCCCACCAGCCCTCGGAATTGGGTTGGCCTTCGTATACGCCGGCAATGTGGTGCGAGGCATTGAGCGCGTGGCAGACCAGCACCGCGTTGGACTTGTGTGCGTTCAGTGTGCCGTAGGTTTCATACGATAGCGAATAGTCGCGAATGGCAGCACCGCTCTGCAGCGTCAAAGGCTGCGCGAAGTGCATGCTTTGTGCGTGGGCGATCAGAGGCGTATCCAAGCTAGTTCCCATTCAAACCCCAAAAAAACAAAACCCGGCATCGCAATCAACGAGGCCGGGAGTTTGGGTCGGTCCGTCTTTAGCTGAATTTGTAAAGCGCCCGCAAGCAGGGCAAATTGGCGCTGGACGAAATTCTACCAAGGCTTGCTGACGGCACCAGCCTTTGCAGGGGATGGCGGGAATATCAGGCTTTGCCGCCCATGCGCTCCAGCAACCGGTCCAGGGTCCAGCGCCCGGTTCCGAATACGGCCAACGACGCCAGCACAATGCCCCAGCTGATGTGCTGCTGCAGGGCCGCAGGGGCAATTTCCGTTAGCGACAAAACGGCCATGACGTTGATCACACTCAACCCCAGAGGCGCAAAGCGCCCGGCCAGTCCTGCCACCAGCAACACGGGCAAGGCGATTTCTCCACAGGTACCCATATAGGCTGCCAACTCGGGCGGCAGCAACGGCACGTGGTATTCATCCTGAAAGAGTGCCAGCGTGGTATCCCAATCGCGCAGCTTGGTCAGGCCGGAGAGAAAGAATGCCTGGGCCACGTACAACCGGCCCAACAAGGCCAACGGGGACTGCAGGGCATTGAGCGGGAACTCCATCCAGCGCCATAGCCTGGGGATTTGCAGCAAATAGTTCATGGAAATCAAAGTCCGTAAAAAGTTGTCAAGGACGGTTGCTCGCCATTTCATCCGTCAACCGTTGTCCGCCCAACACCAGACCCGTCTGCACAGCCATGGGCAACCATTGGGGAAAGTCGAGCAGAGGCGCCTGATCCAGTGCACCCTCAAGCGACGCACCTGCCATCAACGCGGTCAGCAACGCGCATTCGCCGGGCAGCGTCTGGCGCAGCCGCACCTGAAAGTCCTGGCGCCAGACCACCACGTCCTGTGGCGTGCGACTGCGCAGCTGCGCACCCACTTCGGCCAAACTCGGCGTGCCCTGCAAGTGCGCCAGCAGGATGCTGGCAACAGGCCAGGGGCTGCAAACAGTTGCCAGCCCCGGCGCCAGAATCAGCCCCAGCGTCTGTGGGTCTTCCGTGGTGAGCAGTACCAGCGTGGAAAGCGCTGCCTCCTGGTCCACGGCCCTGCTGCAGAGGTGCATGGCCCATTCGGTCCGGGCCACGTCGGCCAGATAAGGTTCCTCCTGCAGTTGTGCGCTTTGCTGCACAAACTCGGCTAGGCGTTCACCCCACTGCGCAATATCGCCCTGCGTGGGCGGATGGGCATGCCACAGGGCACGCGCCAGGTGGGCAAAGCTCTCCGTGCCCAGCATCTGCACCAATACCGGGTAGGCGTCCTGCAATGCACGCTCTGCCAGTACATGGCCGTTGGCCTGGTAGACCTGCAGGCCACGCTGCGGACTGGCGCCTACGCCTATTGCCTGCTCGGCCAGTCTCTGTGCAGCCGCTTGCACCGGCCAGGCAAACAGCGCTTCCAGCAAGGCTTGCTGCTGCGACGCCAGACTGCTCATGCGCCGCTCCCCAGAACCTGCCACGCCTCGTCGCGGGAGCGCTCTACCTCAGTCAGCAGGACTTCCAGCGCAGGAATGTCGGTATCCCACTCCAGCAAAGTGGGAACCGCGCCAAAACAACCCACGGCATGGCGGTACAAGTCCCAGACGGGCTGGCACACGCGGCTGCCGTGGTCATCGATGAATATCTCGCCATGTTCGTCCTGTACATGGCAATGCCCGGCCAGATGCAGCTCTGCGACGGCCTGGGGCGCAATGCGCTCCAGCCAGCGTGCACAGCTTGTCAAAGGATCAGCACACAGACCCGCCAACTGGGCGTTCTGCGCATTGACGTAGATGTTGTTGATATCCACCAGCAGGGCGCACCCGGTACGACTCGCCAATGCGTTCAGAAAGTCGGTCTCCTCCAGAGAGGGGTCCGATGCAGGCGTCCATTGCAGATAGGCCGACAGGTTCTCCACCATGAAGCGCCGCTTCAGGCGGTCCTGCACGCGCTGCACATTCCTGCAGAGCACGTCCAGCGCCTCCTGGGTGAAAGGCAATGGCAGCAGGTCGGCCGCATGCACCGCACTTCCCGCATAGGTTGCGCGCGCAAAACTGGCATGGTCACTCACGCGCACCGGGTCGATCCGGTTGACCAGCTCGGCCAACCGGTCGAGGTGCCAGTCATCCAGCCCCAGCGCCGAGCCCAACGACAACCCCACCCCATGCAGGCTGACCGGGTAGGAACTGCGTCCGCGCTCCAGCACCGCCAAGGTGGCCCCGCCGGGCGCGAAGAAGTTTTCGGAATGCACCTCCAGAAAATCCAGCGCAGGCTGCTGTTGCAGCAGTTGGGCGTAATGCGGCTGACGCCAGCCCAGGCCAGTCTGCAAGGGACGGTGTGGAGAAGGCAGATTCACGGCGTGGGCTTGGCTAAAGGTGTTCGGGCGCCTGTATTTCAGGTCTTGGGCTTCATGGCTTCGTCGGCCGTCATACCCTTCATGTCCTTGCAGGTGCCCTTGGCCACGTACTTCCATTCCGCCTTGTCCATGTCCACCTTGGACTGTCCGGCACAGGAATGCACGCCGGTGGTGCTAGCGCAGTCGTTCTGACCGGCCTTGGCAATGCCAAAACATTTTTCTTTTTCTGCCGCAGCGGCTGGCGCAGAAGCGAGTGCCAGCGTCATCAAAGTGGCGGCGGTGGCTGCAATCATGGAAGCGTGTTTCATATCAAAGTCCTTTAGAGAGTGGTAAAACCACGGGGTTGTGAAAATCAACCAGCTGCGTTTATCGGATGCTTCGCGCTGGTTATATCTTGGTCTGGGCTCCACGCTTTTTCTTACAAGATGGCCAAATTAATTTGACGTATAACGAGGACTCCTTTGCAAAGCTCCGAATCTCCCCTTCCAAAAGCTGCGCCAAGCTTTGAGTCCCAGGTTGCCGAACTGCGCGATTACCTGATGAAGTTCGCGCGCCTGCAATTGCGCAACGAAACCTGGGCGGAGGACGCCGTGTCGGAAGTTCTGGTAGCAGCCCTGTCCAAGCCGCAATCTTTCGGAAATCGCTCACAACTCAAGACCTGGCTGGTGGGCATACTCAAGCACAAGATCATCGATGCACTGCGTCTGCACGGGCGTGAAGTGTGTCAGATGGACGATTCCACGGATGGCCAGGAAGATCCACTGGAACTGCTGGGTTTCAAGCCGGACGGGCACTACGTGGAAGCGCCCGCCGAATGGGGCAACCCCGAGCAGCAAAGTAGCAGCCGCCAGTTCTTTGAAATTCTGGAAGCCTGTGCCAACCGACTACCTGCCGTGCAGGGGCGCCTGTTCCTGATGCGCGAGTGGCTGGAGCTCAGCAGCGAGGAAATCTGTAAGGAATTGGCCCTGACTCCGACCAATCTGTACGTTCAATTGCACCGTGCCAGATTGCGATTGCGTGAGTGCCTGGAATTAAACTGGTACGGCAACAAGGTGAATTCGTGACGCCATTCAAAAGAACCTGCAAAGAAGCCACCGCCCTGATGGTGGCCCGGGAGGACCGCGCGCTGGGTCTGGCAGACCGGCTGGCTTTGCGCCTGCATTTGCTGATCTGCGAGGCGTGCCCGCGATTTGAGCGACAAATGCTCGCCATGCGCAACGGCATGAAACAGTGGCGCAATTACACGACACAGGACTGACCCCAAACCGGCCTTGGAGGACATTCCATAAAAAAATTAGGAATGTCGCGGGAATTGGCGCATAATGAAATTGCCTTGCCAGAAAGCTGGTGGGGAAGTTTGCGGTGTTTAGTCAGTTTCGCGTCTGCTCTAAGTCTTTATTGGTTTGTTGATTGCGGTTTTGGACTCCATCGCGTTTTGAGTTATTTTGAGGAGTCCTTACATGGGCAACAAACTTTACGTTGGCAACCTGCCATATTCTTTCCGTGACGAAGACCTGCAGCAAACCTTTGCTCCCCACGGTACCGTTACTAGCGCCAAGGTCATGATGGAACGTGACACTGGCCGCTCCAAGGGCTTCGGCTTCGTGGAAATGGGCAGCGATGCGGAGGCACAAGCTGCCATCAACGGCGTTAACGGCCAACAATTCGGTGGCCGCGGCTTGGTTGTCAACGAAGCACGTCCCATGGAACCCCGTCCTCCCCGTTCCGGCGGCTTCGGCGGCGGTGCTGGCGGTGGCGGCGGCTACGGTGGTGGCGGTCGCTCCGGCGGCGGTGGTTACGGCGGTGGCGGCCGTTCTGGCGGCGGCGGCGGTGGTGGTTACGGCGGTGGCCGTGGCAGCAGCTACTAAGCAGCTCCCCCTATGTAAAAAAGGACCTTCGGGTCCTTTTTTACTTTGAGAGCTCGGTGAAATGGGCCCTCAAGCCTCATCAGCACGATGCTTGCGCGGCCTGCCCGCCAGGGCTTTGTCCAGCAATGCATTGGGCAATAGCCGCAAGAGTTTGGCTACCCATCCCATTTGCCAGGGAATGACCCGGTAGCTGTCGCCTGCCAGAATCGTGTGAGCGGCACGATCAGCAAAGTCATCCGTCGACATCAGGAACGGCATGGAATAGCGGTTCTTGCGGGTGAGCGGCGTATCGATGTATCCCGGACAGACAGTGACCACACGCACTCCGCTTGCGCGTAACTCGCCGCGCAGGCTCTCGCAATAGGAAATGACAGCCGCCTTGCTTGCGCAGTAGGCGCCATGCCCAGGCAACCCGCGAATACCTGCCACGCTGCCGATACCGACCAGGGTGCCGGAACCCTGCTTGCACATGCCGTCAATAAAAGGATGGAAAGTCGCCGCCAGGCCCACGTTGTTGGTGGCAAAAGTCTGCGCCATGACGTCCAAATCTGACCGGATCGCCGTGTCCATGCCGATGCTGATGCCCGCGTTTGCAATGACGACATCCGGCAACCCCTGGCTGAGCATGCACTGCTGCCCCGCATGCACGATGCTGTTCACGTCCGCAACGTCGGCACCATAGACGTGGCAGCGTTCAGCAGAAATGCCCTTGACCTGCATCCATTCCCGTACCACTTCCGTGCGGCGCGCTACCAGAGCCAAGTTGTAGCCCGCTTGGTAAAAGCGCCAGGCCAGGGACTGGCCGATGCCACTGGATGCGCCGGTAATGAAAACCAATGAAGCCATGGCCTTTGTCCCGCTGGTTCAGTGCTGGGGAGTGGGCACTAGCGTACCGCGCACCCGTCCGTTGAGCTGCACGATCTGCTCGACATTGTCGTAGTCCATGCTGTCTGCCGTAAACCGGTCCTTGCCACGCAGAATTTCCACCGGCAGGTGGGACTTCAAACGCTCCGTATCCATGAAAGCGTGTAAAAACTCACTGCGATACTGCATGCGCGGCGTTTCGTCCTTCCCCGCTTCCCGGTTGGCCTCACGCACCACCACCGCGTTCCCCATCAGTTGCACCTCCGAGCCGTCCTGGTTGGTCAGCCCCCGGTCTGCGGATGCCGTCGTCAGATGGCCCTTGGTATCAAAGGAGCGGATGCGGATGCCATCAATTTCCAGCCATTGGGTATCGGGATAGTGGCGTACCTTGTCGCCCATGACCTCGCTGCGGATACGGCCCGCTGCATCGAAGGTTTTGACCGAAAACCCCTGCATGAAATAGTCGGGATCGTGCCGCTGCACTCTGGGCGCGCCGGGCGTCTCGACTGCGGGCGTGGTGCGCACCATCCAGTACGTGCCCAGCGCCAGAACCGCCATGCACAAGAGCGGCAGGTACAGAAAGAAACGGTCTCCGGCCTCGCGAATGAAAGTGCGCGCGTTCCACATCAGTAGGTGTACTCCGCCAGCAGGTCAGCGTAGCGTCCACTAGCCACCATCAGCAGGTCGCAAAATTCACGGACTGCACCAGAACCTCCCACCGCTCGGGTGCGGTAATTTGCAAGCCCAAGCGCTTCAACATGGGCATTGGCTGGTGCACAGGAAAACGCCGCGCTCTGCATCATGGGCAGGTCCGGCCAGTCATCGCCCATGGCGGCGGCCTGACTCCATTGCAACCCCAACTCCCGCAAGGTTTGCTCGGCGGCAGGGCGTTTGTCTTCCGTACCGAAATGGGTGTGGGTGATACCCAATGCTTCAAGGCGCTTGCGTAGGGCCTTGGAATCGCGCCCCGTGATCACGGCGGGAATGATGCCCGCCTTCTTCAGCATCTTCAGCCCATGTCCGTCAAGCGTGTTGAAACGCTTCAGCGTTTCGCCACTCTCGGAATACAACAGGCCGCCGTCGGTCAGCACACCGTCCACGTCAAAGAAAGCGATTTTGATGCCCTGCGCCTGAAGCAGGAGCGCAGGATCGAAAGAGATGGCGGGTGGCATCAGATGACCTTGGCGCGCATCAGATCATTGCTGCTGATGGCACCGCACAGGCGTCCTTCCGCATCAAGCACCAGCACACCGGTGATGCGGTGGCTTTCCATCATGTCAGCCGCATCCACTGCCAGCGCGTCTACACCAATGGTCTTGGGGTTGGTATGCATGACGTCCGCAGCGACCGTGTTGCGCAAATCCTTGCCCTGCTCCACCAAGCGACGCAAGTCGCCGTCGGTAAAGATGCCCAGCACATGGTCATCCGCATCCACGATGGCCGCCGCACCCAGTCCCTTGGCACTCATTTCCCGCATCAATGCGCTAAATCCCGCATCGGGTGCAACGCGCGGCACGGCATTGCCACTACGCATGACGTCGCTTACGTGGGTCAGCAGTTTGCGCCCCAGCGCGCCGCCGGGGTGTGAGCGGGCAAAGTCTTCGGCACGGAATCCACGTGCATCGAGCAGGGCGACCGCCAAGGCATCGCCCAGCGCCATCTGCGCAATCGTGCTGGCAGTCGGTGCCAGGTTCAAAGGGCAGGCCTCTTTTTCCACCGCGCTGTCGAGCCAGATATCGGCGTAGCGCGCCATGGTGGACTGGGGGTTGCCGGTCATTGCGACCAATGGCGTACCCAGGCGTTTGAGCACCGGCAGCAAGACTTCCATCTCCTGCGATTCGCCGCTGTTGGAGATGGCAAGCACCAGGTCCTGTTCGGTGATCATGCCCAGGTCACCGTGGCTGGCCTCGCCCGGATGCACGAACATGGCGGGCGTTCCGGTGGAAGCCAGCGTGGCTGCGATCTTGCGCCCCACATGGCCGCTCTTTCCCATGCCCATGACCACCACACGCCCCTGGATGGCCAGCACAGCTTCCACCGTCCTGGCAAAAGGCGCGCCGATGCGGCCTTGCAGCCCGGCGATGGCGGCGGCTTCTATGACCAGGGCATCCTGGGCCATGGCAATGGCACGTTGGGCTACTGAATCGGGGGTCCGGTGTGGGATGGCTGTCATGCAGGCATTTTATAGAGCCAGGTGGCTTCAGGCCGCACTTGCTAGGATGCAGGCATGAATGGTCTTGAGATTACCCTCCTGTATTTGCTGGCGGCGGTGCTGGGGGTAGTCACCTGCAGACTGCTCAAACTGCCACCCATGCTGGGCTATCTGTGCGTGGGCGTGCTGATTGGCCCCAATGCCATGGCCCTGTCACGCAATGTAGAGGCGGTGCAGCATCTGGGCGAGTTCGGCGTGGTGTTCCTGATGTTTGTGATCGGTCTGGAATTCAATCTGCCCAAGTTGCGCGCCATGCGCCAGCATGTGTTCGGACTAGGTTTTCTGCAGGTCACGGTCACCATGCTGGTGGGCACTGCAGTCATGCTGCTGTTGGCCCGACTGCTGCCCAACCTGTGGGCCATGAACTGGAAGGCGGCACTGACGTTGTCGGGCGCCTTGGCCATGAGCAGCACCGCTATTGTGGTCAAGCTGATGGTGGAACGGCTGGAACTGGAGGCCGAGCACGGCAAGCGCATCATGGGGATATTGCTGTTCCAGGATCTGGCCGTTGTTCCCCTGTTGGTGCTGGTACCCGCGCTAGGGGCCTCCGACCAGAACCTACTCAGCGCACTGTCTCTGGCCGGGGTCAAGGCGGTGCTGCTGGTGACCGTGCTACTGGTGGGCGGCCAACATGTGATGCGTCACTGGCTGACGCTGGTGGCACGGCGCAAGAGCGAGGAGTTGTTCGTGCTCAACCTGCTGTTCATCACGCTGGGCCTGGCCTGGCTGACCGAACAGGCCGGGCTCAGCATGGCCCTGGGCGCCTTCATCGCGGGCATGCTAATTTCCGAAACGGAGTTCAAGCACCAGGTGGAAACCGACATCCGCCCCTTCCATGACGTCTTGCTGGGACTGTTTTTCATCAGCATTGGCATGCTGCTGGACTGGCGACTGGTGTTGCAGAGCTGGGGCCTGGTATTGCTGCTGATGCTGATTCCCCCCTTGCTCAAGATCGCTCTGGTTACGGGTCTGGCGCGTGGCCTGGGCGCGACCAGCGGTGTGGCCCTGCGCACCGGCCTGTATCTGGGTCAGGCCGGTGAATTCGGCTTTGTGCTGCTTACGCTGGCCGAGGAAAACGCATTGGTGCCACCCATGCTGCTGAACCCGATTCTGGCTGCCATGGTGCTGTCCATGGTGGTCACACCTTTTGTGGTGATGTACAGCAACCGCATTGTCTTGCGCTTGGTGTCCACCGAATGGCTGCAGCAGTCTCTGCACATGACCACGATTGCCCGCAAATCCATTGGCGTGAAGCAGCATGTGATCATCTGCGGATTTGGACGCTGTGGGCAGAACCTGGCGCGGATGCTTGAAAGTCAAGGCATTCCCTACCTGGCGCTCGACCTGGACCCGGACCGTGTACGCCAAGCCGCAGCGGCCGGGCAGAACGTGGTCTTTGGTGACTCCGCCCGGTTGCAGGCACTGATGGCTGCCGGCCTGGCACGGGCCAGTGCCGTGGTCGTCACCTACCTGGACGAGGCAGCGGCACTGAAGGTGCTGGCCAACCGACATGCCCATGCGCCGCAGGTGCCAGTGATCGTTCGCACCCAGGATGACCACAGCCTGGAGAAGTTGCAGGCCGCTGGAGCAACCGAAGTGGTCCCCGAAGCCATCGAGGGCTCACTGATGCTGGCCAGCCATGCGTTGGCGCTGGTGGGCGTACCCATGCGGCGCGTGATCCGTATCGTGCAGGACCAACGGGACGCACGCTACAACCTGCTGCGGGGGTTTTTCCATGGCGCAGACGACGATTCGGTGGACGAGCTTCATCACGAGCGGCTGGTCTCCATCACCCTGCCACAACTGACTGCGGTGGCTGGCAACGCACTGGAGCATTTCGCACTGGAAACATTGGAGGTCCGCGTTCTGAGTCTGCGCCGCAGCGATGGCAGGGCGGTCAGCACCGCATCTGATGTGCTATTGCAAGCCGGGGACACCCTGGTGCTGTCGGGCAAAGCCGAGTCGCTGGCGCTGGCGGAGCAACTCCTGCTCAAGGGCTGACTGGGCCCCCAGACAGGGCACAATGGGCGCCCGTGCCCCTTATCCGTTTGGACCAACCCATGCAAAACATCAGTGTGAACCAGTATCTGCGCGACCATATCCGCACCGTGCCGGATTGGCCCGCACCCGGCATACAGTTCCGTGACATCACGCCGCTGCTGCAGGACGCCAAGGTATTCCGGGTGTTGATCGATGCATTCGTGCACCGCTACATGTCGGCAGATCGTCGCCCCGATGTGGTTGCCGGCCTGGATGCACGCGGCTTCATCATCGGAGCTGTCGTGGCCTATGAGCTCAATGTGGGCTTTGTGCCCATCCGCAAAAAGGGCAAGCTGCCCTTCACCACGGTGGAAGAGACTTATGAACTGGAATACGGCAGCGCCACGGTGGAGTTGCATACCGATGCGGTCAAGCCAGGTCAGCGCGTGCTGCTGATTGATGACCTGATTGCCACTGGCGGCACCATGATGGCCGGACGCCGTCTGTTGGAACGTCAGGGCGCAGTGGTGACCGAAGGTGCGGCCATTGTGGATCTGCCGGAACTGGGCGGCTCGGCCAAGTTGCGCGAATCCGGGCTGTCACTGTTCACGCTGGTGGACTTTGCCGGGCATTGAGGGCGGCGAGGTCGCCAACAACCCGACGCTAGTTGAGCCCACCAAATTGCGAAGGACCCAAAGGTGAATTCGCATCAAACGGCTCGGTATCGCTGAAGTCCGGCTCAGGCGCCGGATTGCGCCTGCCAGAACGCACCACCTCGCCCGAACGAGCTGGCGCGGCACCACTTGCGGCAGCGGCTACAGCCCGCTTGAATGCCAGCACTTCGTCAACGGACACCTCTTCGTCCGAAGAGGGCGTTCGGGATTGCGGGGCAAGTGGCGCAACTCCCGGGGGTGTGGCGGGCCTCGCTGCCGCCTTGGGCACTGGCGCAGCTTGCGCCATCGACGGGGATGCCGGTCGGACACTCACCATGTCGTTCACCCGCCAGTAGACGGCAGTGACCAGCATATCAAAGCGCTCCTTGGCGCTACGGGCTATGGCGCCTTCCATGTTCACAAAGCGCTCCGGATCTGTCATGTAGTCCCGCGGCACGTCCACCATGATCAGGTACTGGCGACCACTGGAATCTAGTGACAGCACCTTGAACTTGTAGGTGGAAGAAAGAATGCCCGAGGCCGTCATGCATTCGCGCACGATGCCATACAGCAGCTCCCGGCGTTGCATGCGTTCACTCTTGCGGCTGTTGCTTGGAACAGTCTTGTCGGTGGACTGGTATTGCAAGGGCAGGGTCGCGTCGGAGGCACCCAGATCAGAAGGCGGCACCGAGGCCGATTCAGTGGCCGTTTTCCGTTTTCCAAACCAGCTTAAGAAGGACATAGATGTATGGAGTAAGCGTGTCCCAGCAGTGTAGGACAGATCACTTGCCAATACAAAACTGCGAAAAGATCACGCCCAGCAGATCGTCCGAGCTGAACTCACCGGTGATCTCACCCAAAGCGCCTTGCGCCAGGCGCAATTCTTCGGCCAGCAAGTCCAGGGACTGGGCATGGGCGGCCAAATGGTCCGCTGCAAGCTCACAGTGGTGCTCGACCCGCCGCAGTGCCTGAATGTGCCGTTCCCGCGCAATGAAATTGCCGCCGCTGGCAGGCCCCCATCCTGCGGCTTGCAACAGGGCCTGACGCAGCGCATCCAGTCCGCTGCCAGTCTTGGCGGAGAGTGTGATGCCTGCCTGACCCTGCGAATTCGGCGCTGCATCTGCCTTGTTCCAGACTTCTATGACGGGAACACCGGTTGGCAGCTTCGCCTGCAAGGTCTGGGCAATGACAGCATCACCAGACAGGTAATCAGTCTGGGTCGCACGTGTCAGGTCGTGCAGAAACAGCACCACGTCGGCGGCGGCAATCGCTTCCCAGGCGCGGGAGATGCCAATCTTCTCCACCACATCTTCGCTCTCGCGCAAACCGGCGGTATCGATCACGTGGATGGGTACACCTTCGATCTGAATGGTCTCCTGCACGCGGTCGCGCGTGGTGCCGGCAATGGGCGTGACGATGGCCAACTCCGCACCCGCCAAGGCATTGAGTAAGGATGATTTGCCCGCATTGGGTTGACCGGCAATCACGACTTGAATGCCTTCGCGCAGCAGGGCACCCTGGGACGCCTTGGCAAACAATTCCTTTAGCGATGACTGAATGCGTTCCAGCTGTCCGGCTGCATCCGCCTTTTGCAGAAAATCGATCTCTTCTTCCGGAAAGTCCAGCGTGGCCTCCACCAGCATGCGCAAATGGGTTAGGGCGGCCAGCAGGGCGTGAACCTCCTTTGAAAAGGCTCCAGACAATGATTGCGCAGCACTGCGCGCGGCGGCCTCGGTGCTGGCGTCAATCAGATCAGCAATTGCCTCGGCCTGCGCCAGATCAATCTTGTCGTTCAGGAATGCGCGTTCGGAAAACTCTCCCGCTGTCGCCAGGCGCAGCCCGGGCAACACGGGCAAATTGCTGGTGGCGCCCACCTGCGCTGCCACCTGCAGACAACGTGCAAGCAGCAATTGCAGCACCACCGGCCCTCCGTGGGCCTGCAACTCCAGCACATCCTCTCCGGTGAAGGAATTCGGGCCAGGGAAGTAAATGGCCAGACCGCGGTCTATCGCAATGCCGTCGGCATCACTGAAGGGCAGGTACAGGGCCTCGCGGGGAGGCAGAGAACGGCCGAAAAAGGCCTGGACAAAAGGTGAGAGCTGCCTGGCACTGATGCGCACAATGCCCACCGCCCCTCGGCCGGGCGCGGTGGCAATGGCCAGAACCGGATCGTGGTGACGTGGCAGCATGGTGCGCCACTAGACAGTCAGCGATCCGGCTCCGCCCATCAGAACTTGGGCAGATTGAACTTGGGCGGCACACCCATGCGGGTGTTGATGATCCATTGCTGGGCAATGGACAGCACGTTGTTGGTGATCCAGTACATCACCAGGCCCGATGGGAAGAAGAAGAACATCACGCTGAAGGCCAGCGGCATGATCCACATCATCTTAGCTTGCATGGGGTCTGGTGGCGCAGGGTTCAACGAAGTCTGCAGCAAGGTGGTCAAGGTCATGACCAGCGGAAGGATGTAGAAAGGATCAGGTGCCGAGAGGTCATGGATCCACAGTGCCCAAGGAGCGTTGCGCATTTCCACGGTGGACAGCAGCACCGAGTACAGCGCGATGAATACCGGGATCTGGATCATGATGGGGAAGCAGCCACCCATGGGGTTGACCTTCTCCTCGCGATAGATGCGCATCATTTCCTGCTGCATCTGCTGCGGCTTGTCCTTCAGACGCTCGCGCATTTCCATGATCTTGGGGTTGATGGCTTTCATCTTGGCCATGCTGGCGTAGGCCTTGGCATTGAGCCAATAGAAAGCGATCTTGAGCAACAGCACCAGGGCCACAATCGACCAGCCCCAGTTCTGGATGAAGCTGTGCAGCTTGTCCAGCAACCAATACAAAGGCTTGGCCAGAATCGTCAGGCGACCATAGTCCTTGAGGAGTTCGAGGCCAGGGGTGAGCGCTTCCAGCATTTTTTCTTCTTGCGGCCCCACGAACAGCTTGGCATCCACCACCTTGCTGGCGCCAGGAGCCAAAGGCTCGAGCGGCGCCACCATGGTCGCGCGGTAGCAGCAATCCGCCACAGAGGCACCGATGTCCACAGCGTCCATGGACAGATTGCGTTGCACGCCATCGGGCAATATCCAGGCACTGGCGAAATAGTGCTGCACCATGGCGACGTAGCCATTGGAGCTGCTGGGCTCAAAGTCTGCCTTGTGCTTCTTGATGTCGGAGAAGTCCACTTTCTGGAACTTCTTGGCTTCCGTGTAAACGGCAGGTCCGGTGTAGGTCGAATAGAAGGACGAGCCGCCAGCGGGCTTGTTGCCGTCACGTACCAGCTGCAGGTACAGCTGTGCCGACTGCGGATTGGCAGAGGTGTTGATCAGCTCGTGCTTGACTGCAATATCGTAGGCTCCGCGGCGCAAGGTATAGGTCTTGACCAGCTTGATGCCGCCCACGTCGGGCGAGGTGAACTGGATCACAAGTTCGTTCTGGCCATCCTTGAGTTCATGCGGGCCGCTGGCTGTCATCACCGTCTTATGGGTGGGAAATGCCCCTCCAGCAGCTCCGGCCACCACGCCCGACTGGGCCATGTAGACGCGATCCTTGCTGTCGTCCAGCAGTACGAAGTTCTTGGTCTTGTCTTCGGTATCGGCGTACTTCAGCAATTCGGCACGCACCAGGGAGCCACCTTCGGTGTCCATAGTGAGCTTGAGCACGTCCGTGGTAACGACAAACCGCTCTTTGGGTGCCGCGGGCGCAGCATCAGCTGCCGCCGGTACCGTGGCCTGACCTGCCACAGGTGCTGGAACAGCGCCATCCTTACCTGCGACGGGCTTACCGTCCGCCGCCTTGGGCGCACTGGCCTGCACGGCAGGTCCGGGGAAGAAAGTGGCCCGTTTGCCATTGGCGACCTGCCATTGATCCCAGAGCAGAACCATGGAGAAGCCAAAGATCACCCACAAAATGGTGCGGCGGATATCGTTCATGAGGGTTTCTTTTCAGACGGAGAAATCAGACGGCCAAAAAGCCGGGGGGGTTCAGTAGGTACCGGGTCGGAGCCGCCAGCACACCAGGGATGGCATCGCACCAGACGAGCCGCCGTGAGATAGCTTCCGGCCATCGCACCATGCTGCTCAAGCGCCTGCAGGGAGTATACGGAACATGTGGGCTCGAAACGGCAGGCAGAACCCAGCCAAGGGCTCAACAGCAGACGGTAGGCCTTGACCAGGCTGATCAGCAACCACTGCACGCGTCAGCCTCTGGTTAAATGGGTGGAGGGCACTGTGCAGGCCCTCTCGAACAGACTCAGCAATTCTGTGCGAACAGCCGCCTTGAGCGCATCCGATGTGGCACTGACAAACTGGGCACGGTCAAAGCCGGCGCGCAAGCGTACGACGTGGGCGGCGACGCTCAACTGCGGCTCGAATTGCGCGCTCACGCTATAGATTTGCCGTTTGATGGTGTTTCGTGTGACTGCGCGCTTGGCCCAGCGTTTGGGGACCATGGCTCCCAACCAGACGCACTTCTGCGGAAAGAGCGGCAACTGCCCTTGCTCCGTTGACGGGGCCGCCACCAGGCCTGCACTGTGCAAAGCAAAATGGGCAGTGCGGGCGAGGGTCTTGCCCGCCAGGACTGCCTGAAACTGGGGCCGTGTTTTCAATCGTTGCACGTTGGAGCACACCGAAACTGAAACCCCTTGAGACAAAGCAAGTGCCCCAAGAATTGGCCGATCAGAATTGCCAGTGGGTTGGCTTAGACGGCCAGGCGCTTGCGGCCCTTGGCACGACGCGCGTTGATCACGGCACGGCCACCGCGAGTCTTCATGCGAACCAGAAAGCCGTGGGTACGGGCGCGGCGGATTTTGGAAGGTTGGTATGTGCGTTTCATTTGGAATCTCTACTCTGGACCCCGACAACGATCAGGGAAACCGAAGATTATCGCAAACTTTCTCAATTGCGGCAAGGGCTTGGACGGGATTGTGGTTCTGACTTGGCAACAAGGGCATCAAAATCAGGAATGTGGATAACGCTTTGATAAATTACAATGCGACTCCTAAATAAGTAGAACTATCCACAGAAACCTAGAACAAGAATGAGCACGGGACTAAGCTCTGGCAGCCAGCCTTCGGCTGCCCGCGACATCGGCCAGAGCCTGTGGCAAAGCTGCATTGACCAGCTCGCCCAGGAGTTGCCCGAACAGCAGTTCAACACCTGGATCAAACCCCTTCAGGCCCAGGTGCAGGAGGACTTCTCCAAGGTCACCATCTATGTGGCCAACCGCTTCAAACTGGACTGGATCAGGGCGCAATACAGCAGCCGTATTTCCAACATGCTGGAAAAGCTTTACGGCCAGCCAGTTCAAGTTGAGTTAGCCATTACTCCTCGGGAAACCGTTGCCAGGACTCAAACTGCCGTTGCCAGTACGGAAGCCATCGCATTGGAGGAAGTCACCGAGATTGGCGAAGAGCGATCCAACGGGACCCCCAAGAATCGCCTCAACAGCATGCTCACTTTCGAGACGCTGGTGGAGGGTACAGCCAACCGCATGGCACGCGCCGCAGCCATGCATGTGGCCACCATGCCAGGGCATTTGTACAACCCGCTGTTCATCTATGGCGGCGTTGGCCTGGGCAAGACCCACTTGATGCATGCAGTGGGTAACCGCTTACTTGACGACAAGCCTGGCGCGAAAGTTCTCTACATCCATGCAGAACAGTTTGTTTCAGATGTGGTTAAGGCCTATCAGCGCAAGACTTTCGATGAATTCAAGGAGCGTTACCACTCGCTCGACCTGCTGCTGATCGACGATGTGCAGTTCTTTGCCAACAAGGATCGCACACAGGAAGAGTTCTTCAATGCGTTCGAGGCGCTGCTGGCCAAGAAGTCCCACATCGTGATGACCAGCGACACCTATCCCAAGGGGCTGACGGACATCCACGAACGCCTGGTATCGCGCTTTGACTCCGGCCTGACCGTGGCCATTGAGCCGCCGGAGCTGGAAATGCGGGTAGCCATTCTGATCAACAAGGCGCGTGCCGAAGGATCGGAAATGCCCGAGGAAGTGGCCTTTTTTGTTGCCAAGAATGTGCGCTCCAACGTGCGCGAGCTCGAAGGCGCCCTGCGCAAAATCCTGGCGTATTCCAGGTTCAACCAGAAAGACATCTCAATCGCCTTGGCGCGCGAAGCGCTGCGCGACCTGCTGTCGATCCAGAACCGCCAAATATCGGTGGAAAACATTCAGAAGACCGTGGCCGACTACTACAAGATCAAGGTCGCGGACATGTATTCCAAGAAGCGTCCGGCCAGCATCGCGCGGCCCCGCCAGATTGCCATGTACCTGGCCAAGGAACTGACGCAAAAAAGCCTGCCGGAAATTGGCGAGCTTTTTGGTGGACGGGACCATACCACCGTGCTGCACGCGGTGCGCAAAATTGGTGGCGAACGCCAACAAATGACCGAGCTGAATCAGCAATTGCACGTGCTGGAGCAAACGCTCAAGGGTTGATTGCTAAAAACAAGCTTCCGTGCCGGTGAAATGCTGCATAAAACAGCGAAAATGGCGGGATTTACCAAATAGCAGCCAGTTTGACTGGCAGTAGCAAAGTCTGAGACTCTGAAAGAGGTTGAAATGATCGTATTGAAGGCAACGCAAGACAAAGTGCTCTCGGTTCTGCAATCGGTTGCGGGCATCGTTGAGCGGCGCCATACCTTGCCGATTCTTGCCAACGTACTGCTGCGCAAGTCTGGCACCTCGATCCAGCTCACCACCAGCGACCTGGAAATCCAGATCCGCACCACGGCCGAACTGGGTGGCGACACCGGCAACTTCACCACCACCATTGGCGCACGCAAGCTGATCGACATCCTGCGCACCATGCCTTCGGACCAGACCGTGTCGCTGGAATCCAGCCAGAGCAAGATCATCCTCAAGGGTGGCAAGAGCAAGTTCACTCTGCAGACCATGCCGGCGGAGGACTTCCCGTTGGTACAGGAATCCGCCAACTTCGGCCCCGCGTTCAGCGTGCCGCAAAAGACCCTGAAGGACCTGCTGGGCCAAGTGGCGTTTGCCATGGCGGTGCACGACATCCGCTATTACCTCAACGGCATCCTGTTTGTCGCCGAAGGCAAGCAGCTCAGCCTGGTGGCCACCGACGGTCACCGCCTGGCGTTTGCCTCTGCCACGTTGGATGTGGAAGTGCCCAAGCAGGAGGTGATTCTGCCGCGCAAGACCGTGATCGAACTGCAGCGCCTCCTGAGCGATGCGGATGGTGCCATTGAAATGCAATTCGCCAACAACCAGGCCAAGTTCACCTTCGACGGCATGGAGTTCGTGACCAAGCTGGTCGAAGGCAAGTTCCCCGACTACAACCGCGTTATCCCCAAGAACCACAAGAACCAGATCACACTGGGTCGCACCGCGCTGCTGGCCACGCTGCAGCGCACGGCCATCCTGACCAGTGACAAGTTCAAGGGTGTGCGCCTGAACATTGATCCGGGCTCGCTGCGTGTGGCATCCAACAATGCCGAGCAGGAAGAAGCCGTGGACGAACTGGACATCGACTACGGCGGTGACAGCATTGAAATCGGCTTCAACGTGACCTACCTGATCGACGCGCTCACCAACATGAGCCAGGACATGGTGTCCATCGAACTGTCCGACGGCAACAGCTCCGCGCTGTTCACCATACCTGACAACGCCACCTTCAAGTACGTGGTCATGCCCATGCGGATTTAAGGCCGCAAGCCACAGGCGCCCTTTGACGCAAACCCCCGCCCCGCGGGGGTTTGGTCATTCAAGAGTTTGAGATTTTGTAAGAGAAGTAAGCCATGACTGATAGCAACAAGCCTGATTCCACCCCCGAAAACACGGACGCAGTGCACACCGGTGAGGGCGGCGCGGAGAGTTCCAACTTCCAGCCCACCATCGACGCGCACCAGGCAGGCGCATCAGAAGCCTATGGCGAGGGCTCGATCCAGATTCTCGAAGGCCTGGAAGCCGTGCGCAAGCGCCCTGGCATGTACATCGGTGACACGTCTGACGGCACCGGCCTGCACCACCTGGTGTTTGAAGTGGTGGACAACTCCATCGACGAGTCGCTGGCAGGCCACTGCGATGACATCCTGGTCACCATCCACTCCGACAACTCGGTGAGCGTGGTGGACAACGGCCGCGGCATTCCGACCGGCGTGAAGATGGATGACAAGCACGAGCCCAAACGCTCGGCGGCCGAAATCGCCCTGACCGAGCTGCATGCCGGCGGCAAGTTCAACCAAAACAGCTACAAGGTGTCTGGCGGTCTGCACGGCGTGGGCGTGAGCTGCGTGAACGCGCTCTCCAAGATGCTGCGCCTGACCATTCGTCGCGATGGCAAAGTGCATGTAATGGAGTTCAGCAAGGGCTTTGTGCAGAACCGCATTGTCGAGACACAAAACGGCGTGGAAGTCTCGCCCATGAAGGTGATCGGTGAAACCGAGCGACGCGGCACCGAGGTGCACTTCCTGCCTGACACCGAAATCTTCAAAGAGAACAACGACTTCCACTACGAAATCCTGAGCAAGCGCCTGCGCGAACTCAGCTTCCTGAACAATGGCGTGCGCATCCGCCTGAAAGACGAACGCACGGGCAAGGAAGACGACTTTGCCGGTGCCGGAGGCGTGCAGGGCTTTGTGAATTTCATCAACAAGGGCAAGACCGTCCTGCACCCCAACGTGTTCCACGCCATGGGCGACCGCCAGAGCGATCAGGGCACCAACATCGGCGTCGAAGTGGCCATGCAATGGAACAGCGGCTACAACGAGCAGGTGCTGTGCTTCACCAACAACATTCCCCAACGGGACGGTGGCACCCACCTCACCGGCCTGCGTGCAGCGATGACCCGCGTCATCAACAAATACATCGACGAATCCGAACTGGCCAAGAAGGCCAAGGTGGAAGTGTCCGGCGACGACATGCGTGAAGGCCTGACCTGCGTGCTCAGCGTCAAGGTGCCCGAACCCAAGTTCTCCAGCCAGACCAAGGACAAGCTGGTCTCCAGCGAAGTGCGTGGTCCGGTGGAAGACATCGTGAGCAAGCTGCTGGCCGACTATCTGCAGGAGCGTCCCAACGACGCCAAGATCATTGTCGGCAAGATCATCGAGGCCGCGCGCGCCCGCGAAGCCGCACGCAAGGCGCGCGACATGACGCGACGCAAGGGCGTGCTCGACGGCATGGGCCTGCCCGGCAAGCTGGCGGACTGCCAGGAAAAAGACCCGGCCATGTGCGAAATCTATATCGTCGAGGGTGACTCCGCCGGTGGCTCCGCCAAGCAGGGCCGTGACCGCAAGTTCCAGGCGATCCTGCCGCTGCGCGGCAAGATTTTGAATGTGGAAAAAGCTCGCTACGAAAAGCTGCTGACCAGCAATGAAATTCTCACGCTGATCACCGCCTTGGGTACCGGCATCGGCAAGGCCGGTGGCAGCACTGGCAACGACGATTTCAACGTTGCCAAACTGCGCTACCACCGCATCATCATCATGACCGACGCCGACGTTGACGGCGCCCACATCCGCACCCTGCTGCTGACCTTCTTCTACCGCCAGATGCCCGAGCTGGTGGAACGCGGCCACATCTACATCGCGCAGCCGCCGCTGTACAAGGTCAAGGCCGGTAAGGAAGAGCTCTATCTGCAAGGCCCCAGCGAACTCGACAGCTTCCTGCTGCGCATTGCACTGGTCAACGCATCGGTCTATACCGGCGGCCCCAACGGCACCACGCTGAGCGGCGACACGTTGGCCGAGCTTGCACGCAAGCACCAGGTGGCGCAGAGCGTGATTGCGCGCCTGCAAAACTTCATGGATGCCGAAGCCCTGCGCTCGGTGGCCGATGGCGTTGCGCTCAATCTGGACACCGTAGCCGACGCCGAAGCCTCAGCCGCTGCTCTGCAGGCCAAGCTGCCCGACGCCGAAGTAGCGGGCGAGTTTGACGTGCGCACCGACAAACCCATTCTGCGCATCAGCCGCCGCCACCACGGCAATGTGAAGAGCAGCGTGCTCACACAGGACTTCGTGCACGGCGCCGACTACCACGCCTTGGCCGATGCGGCCAACACCTTCAAGGGCTTGCTGTCCGAAGGCGCACGCGTCATGCGCGGTGAGGGCGAGCGCCAGAAGGAAGAAAAGGTCAACGACTTCCGCGAAGCCATGGCCTGGTTGATCGGTCAGGCCGAGAGCTCCACCAGCCGCCAGCGCTACAAAGGCTTGGGAGAAATGAACCCCAGCCAGCTCTGGGAAACCACCATGGACCCCACCGTGCGCCGCCTGCTACGCGTACAGATCGACGACGCCATCGAAGCCGATCGCGTGTTCACCATGCTCATGGGCGATGAAGTGGAGCCGCGCCGCGACTTCATTGAAACCAATGCGCTGAGGGCGGGCAATATTGACGTTTGAGACTGTTGGGGTCTTCGCCTGAAGAGGACATTAAGCCGCTGAATTTAGAAGCTGGACCAGTCGCCATCTGCATCACCAGTTGCAACGACCGTCTTCTTCGCCTGTCTTCCAATCATAGGCACCCGCGCTGTTGCAGTTGGTGTCGACTGCTCGGCAGTTGCGGATGATGTGTGAGCCCGCTCCACGCTCCACACATTGGCATGCTGCAGACTCGGGGCAACGCTCAAGTCTGGCTGAGCTCCCAACTGGAACACGCTCACTGCTTGCACAAGATCTTGCGCCTGCCCCTTCAGACTCGAAGCAGCGGCAGCCATCTCTTCCACCAGCGCCGCGTTTTGCTGTGTAACGCGGTCCATTTGCTGAACAGCCTCGCCGATCTGCACGACGCCTTGGCTCTGCTCGGTGCTGGCCGCGCTGATCTCTCCCATGATGTCCGTCACCCGGCGGATGCTGGCCACCACCTCGGTCATGGTCTCCCCTGCTTGGTCTACCAATAGGGTTCCTTGCTCTACGCGCTCCACGCTGGCGTTGATCAGTGTCTTGATTTCCTTGGCGGCATCTGCGCTACGGCCTGCCAGGCTACGCACTTCGGAGGCCACCACCGCAAAGCCGCGGCCTTGTTCGCCGGCGCGAGCCGCTTCTACCGCAGCGTTCAGCGCCAGAATGTTGGTCTGGAAGGCAATGCCGTCAATCACGCTGATGATGTCGGCAATCTTGCGCGAACTGTCGTTGATACCCTTCATGGTGTCCACCACCTGAGCTACTACATCGCCACCCTTGACAGCCACGCTGGACGCACTCTGCGCCAACTGGTTTGCCTGGCGGGCGTTGTCGGCGTTCTGTCTGACTGTGGAGCTGAGCTCTTCCATGGAAGCTGCGGTCTGCTCCAACGCGCTGGCCTGGCTTTCGGTCCTAGAGGACAGGTCCTGGTTACCGTGGGCAATCTGACTTGAAGCGGTGGCCACACTCTCTGAGCCCTGGCGCACTCGGAGGACAACCTTGACCAGGCTCTCTTGCATTTCCTTGATTGCAGCCACCATGCTGGTGGTATCGCCTGCCTTAGTGCCAATTACATTGCGCAGGTTGCCATTTGCAACCTCCTTTGCAAATCTCCGCGCATCGACAGGCTCGCCTCCCAGCAGGTTTGTCAAATCTCGCAAAATATACAGTGCCAACGCGACTGCGATCATCACGCCAATCAGAACAAGACCCATCATCAGCAAACGCGCTGAATCATAAGTTTCCTGAGCGTCAGCGGCGGATTTGTCCGCCCCATTGTTATTGAGATCAACCAGCTTGCCTAGAGCCGCCAAGTACGCACTAAAAGCCTCGCGTGACTCGCCCCGGAATACTTCCCTTGTAGCAATCGCCTGAGACTCTCGTTCACGTGACAGTTTGATCAGGCGTGCCTGCACAGCGAAGTAGACATCCATCTTACTTTTGCTTTCATCGTAGAGTTTCTTTTCCTCAGGCGAAGAAATACGTGAAAGATAGTTGGCGACTTCTTTTTCCAAAAGGTTCTTGCCATCGCCCATGGCTTTTTCCGCCAGAAGCATTTCATCTTCTGTAGCGGAAAGCACATGATCTGCTTCAGAATGACGTATCAGGCTGGCGATATCACGCATTGATGTAGCCACCTTCACATTTGGCAGTCTGCCAGCGACAATCTCAAGCGTCCGCTCGTTGATGCTGCGCATGTTGAATATTCCAACGAGCCCCAGTATCAAAGTCAGGAAGATCAGTATCAAAAAAGCTGCGCCCAGCTTGTGTGCGAGTTTCATCAGTTTAGGTTCCGAATTATTTGGGAGCAGCAAGCGTCACGTCATACCCAGATGCAGCGCCATGACCTGCAAATCCGGCACGCAAGATCCAGATGGATCGTCATGCCGGATTTGCGGAGATTCACCAACTCACTGATCGGCCAAATTTCCAGACTTCAAATTTGCCTTGACCAGTTCCGGCAACCCTTTCAGGAATTCATCAGGGTTTGTATACAGCTGGTCGTAGTAACGCTTCACATCACTCTTCTTTACCGGGAGCATATGCAATAGCGCTTGCTTCGGATAGGGCTTTCCTTGCAGGAAGTCAACGGACACCTGCACCGCTTCACCCAGCTCAATAGCTGCGTTTTGAAGATTGGTGCTGATCATGCCGCCAGCCTCCACTTCGCGCATTCCGTCCTTGATTCCATCAATACCGGCCACAGGAATCTTTCCGTACAGCCCACGCGCCTTCAGGGCTTGAATGGCGCCGATTGCCATGTCGTCATTTTCCGCAATGACACCGTTGACATCCTTGCCAAATCGAGACAACCAGTCTTGCGTCACGTTGTAGGAAAGCGTTCGATCCCACTTGCCGGGTTGCATTGCCAGAACCTTGATTCCCTTGGCCTTACTCAACGCTTCCTTGATACCTGCACTTCTATCCACCTCGGCAGACTGCCCTATGGGCCCCTGCAAGACGACTACATTGCCTTTGCCCCCCAGTGCATCTATGACTTGCTGCGCAACCTCCCGGCCTGCTTGCACATCGTCTGGCCCAACGTAGGAGGTCAGCAAGGCGTCACTGGGAGCGTGTATCGCCATATTCACACCCACCACAGGAATACCCGCCTTTTTAGCGGCTTCCAACTGGGGTTGCAAAGTTGCTGAATTGACGGCGCCCACGATGATCAAATCCACCTTGCGATTGATGAACTGCTGGATTTGTGAAATCTGCGTGTCTACATCCATGTTCGCGCTAACCCACAACAGCTCTACGTTGTTTGCAGCTGCCACTTTCTCTGCACCTTGCTTGCCCCATGCCACCCACGATGGCATCCCGTACATAGCAAAACCGATGGTGGGTTTCTTTGCGTCAGCATGTGCTCCAAACGGTAGAGAAGCGACGAGTGCAACTGCCAAAGAAGCTGCAGCCAACTTTCCTGAGAATGTTTTTGTCTCCATTGCATTTCCTTAAGTATTTTTAATGTGTCTTTGAATGAGTGATAGAAGGTAGGTTGTTGAATGTTTCCCGGTTAAGTCTCCTTTTTGTTGACGTATGAATCGATGAATACAGCAAAAATAATGATGCAACCCTTGACGATGTTTTGATAGAAGGGGGAGACGTTCAGAATATTCAACCCGTTGTCCAGCACACCAATGATCAAGATGCCAAAACATGTGCCAATCAGGGTTCCTCGTCCTCCAGTCAAGCTGGTTCCGCCGATTACGGCAGCTGCGATGGCATTCAATTCGTAACCCGACCCGGTAGTGGGAATACCAGCTGTAACGCGTGAAGAAAGAATGATTCCGGCAAGAGCCGCCAACACGCCACTTACAACATATACGGAAGCTCTGACCAGGTTGACTCGGACTCCTGCCACGCGTGCCGCCTGTTCATTACCCCCCACCGCGTACAAGTGCATTCCTAGATGTGTCTTGGACAGCACGATGTGCGATAGCACCAACACCACAACCATAATCACTATGGGAGTAGGAAGTGGTCCGACACTGTCTGAGATCGCAAGGAAGCTGTTGGATAGACCTGATATGGGTTGTCCGTCGCTCAAGACAGATGCCACGCCGAGAACCACCGTCATCGTGCCCAATGTAGCCACAAATGCCGGGACCTTGGCATACGCAATCAGTGCCCCGTTGACCGCGCCAACACAGGCACCTGCGAATAGCCCGGCGGCTATTGCCAACACGGTGTAGGTGTGGCCATCGTGCTGTGCCACGGTGGCCGCCACCACTCCTGCCAGGCCCACGATACTTCCAATCGAAAGATCAATCCCGCCGGAGAGAATCACAAAGGTTGCGCAGGTTGCAAGCAACGCATTCGTGGATATCTGCAGCAATATCACCTCGAAATTTGACAGCGTCAGGAACTCCTTGCTGGAAGCTCCTAACACCGCGAAAAAGCACACCATAAAAATGGCAAGCAGGTACTTGAGGAGGAAGCCCTTCCAATTAACCCGCGCATGTTTTTTCGGCTTCATAGTTGCTTCGATGCTCATGTTCATGTCCAACGTTTCGCTTTTAGCGTTCATCTGATGCTCCCATTGCAAATCTGAGAATGGTTTCCTGATCCAGTTCATGGCGTCCCAATTCGCCGACTATCTTTCCCCCCCGAAACACCAGTACGCGGTGACTCAAGTGCAGGAGTTCTGGCATATCCGAAGAAGCGAGAATGATGCTGACGCCCTTCTTGGCAAGCTCCACGATTTGCCAGTACAGATCCACACGGGCTGCGACGTCTATGCCTCTTGTCGGCTCATCCAGAATCAGTACTTTGGGCGGTGTATCTATCAGCCAACGCGCAAGCGCTATCTTTTGTTGATTTCCGCCGGACAGATGACCGACCATTTGCCCAAGGCCATTGAACCGAACGTGCGTTGTCTGGAGGGCTGCTGTTGCCGCCTGTCTGCGTCGGGTCCGCTCCAGAAGACCCCATCGATTCCGGAAGCATCGAATGTTGGGCAGCGTCATGTTGTCCAGCACGCTCATGGCCGTCAATATGCCGGCGAGCTTGCGATCTTCGGGAACCATGGCCATGCCGATCTCGATGCTGGCAAGTACGTTTCCCTTTCGCAGCTCGACCCCATCGACTTCGATCGCGCCCTTTGACGAGCGGGTACCGAATATCGCCTCCAGCATTTCGCTTCGGCCTGCGCCTACCAGTCCACCCAACCCTAGAATTTCCCCCTTCGCCAGCGTGAAGCTGTTTTGGGCCTCATAACCCGCAACTTGCAGATCCCGCACAGCAAGCACGGCAGGGGCATTCTTGGCTACCACGCCCATTTCCGGAAACGTCTTTCCGACTTCCCGGCCAACCATGGCACGTATGATTTCGCGTTCCTCTATATCCTGTGCACGACGTTGGACAATGAGTTTTCCATCTCGCAGAACAACCACGTTGTCCGCGATGATTTCTATCTCTTCCATCCGATGCGTTGTGTAAAGAATGCAAGCGCCCTTCATGCGTAGTTGTCGTATGACCTTGAACAGGTTCTCGGACTCTCTGGAGGAGAGTGATGAGGTGGGCTCATCCATCAAGACGATGCGTGCGCTGCGGGACGTGGCCTTCACGATTTCAACCATTTGGGTGGCCGCAACGTTGAGCTTGCGCATGGGAGTACACGGATCTATGTCTACGCCCACCTTCTCCAGCATGTCCTTCGCAGTCTTGATCATCTGCTTGCGCATGAGGAATCCATAGCGATTCCTGATTTCGCGTCCGATGAGGATGTTCTCGTAGACCATCATGTCCGGAATGGGTAAAAGTTCCTGCGGAATGATGGAGATTCCCGCATCAGCCGCAGCTATCGGATTGAAGTGACTCATCCGCTCGCCATAGATCTTCAACTCTCCACCGTCAGGCGCTATCTGCCCGATCAAGATCTTGAACAATGTGGACTTTCCGGCTCCGTTTTCCCCTGCAAGAATGGTGACGCTGCTGGGTTCAAATGAAGCCGTCATGTCATTGAGCACAATGACACTGTCATACTTTTTGGTGATGTTGGTGCACTCAATCGCCGCAGCACCGTCTCCTTTGCGCAGGGGAGGTAAGGCACTCCGACTTTCAATGTCTGGGGCTTTCATGCAATCACCTTCCTTTTCCGGACATGCGTTAACGTTCATCATGGGTTCATCCTCTGGAGGCAGGTGGTAAAGCCTTACCACCCGAAAATTCACTGAACCTAAGCCGATGTGTCACCGGAGTTCGAAAGGTCCACCGCCGTACGCCACTCGCGTAGCTTGTATACAGTTCCCGGCCGTGCAGCCAACTTCCCGCCCTCCGCGTTGGACTGGAGGCGTCGACGGAAGCTGTGGATGGGCGTCGCACGGGAGTCCACGATCACTTCAATCACACTCGGACCGTCATAGGAAAATGCCTTGTCAAAGGCTGCGCTCAGTTCCGAGGCGTCGCGGACTTTGAGGCCCAGCAGGCCCATGGCGCTGGCCGCACCGGCGAAGTCGGGTTTGTCTCCAAATGAGAGATCAACAGACTGGCGAAGTTCATTGAAGTAGATCTCCTGCCACATTTGGAGCCAACCCAATGTGCCGTTATTCAGAACGACGTTGACTACGCGCAGCCGATTTTGTGCCAGCGTTGCCAACTCTCCCACCGAAAACGAATGGCCGCCATCCCCCGCCACCGTTACCACATAGCCTCCTGTGGATCGTTGTACTGCACCGGCTCCAATGGCTGCTGGAATCGAGTAACCGAGGCCCCCTTGACCCCGTGCGTACAGAAAGTGGCGGCCGGTTGTCTGGGCCGGGATGTACTGTGCAATCCATCCTGCCGACCAACTGGCATCGCTGATGACCACGTCGCGGGGCTGGAGTCTGCTGCATATCTCCCGCATGACTCGCGGAGGCTTCAGAATGCCGGCTTCCTCATTCATCTCTGCAATCGCAGAGTCGGCCATCTTCATCTTGCGCGCCGATATTTGCTTCAACCATGCGGGTTGCGGTGCAACGCCCAGAGTGACCAATTGCGCATGCAGATCCTCCAGCGTATGGCGCACATCACCACACAGTGCGACGGTGGGTTCGAAGGTCCTTCCGTGCTCGGTTGGGTCGGCATCGATGGTGATGGTGGCCTGGCCTTCCATTGGAAGCGTCCAGTTCATGGCTGTGTTTTGGCTGGCCTTGCTTCCGCACCATATCAAGAGGTCGGCACTGGTAATCAGATCGTTGGCGGCTGGGGACCCTAATGGGTTCAAGACTCCCGCTGCATAGGGGCGCGTTTCGGGTACTCCACCTTTGCCGGACAGACTCGTCACGACCAATGGCTGCAGCATATCTGTCAGTTGCGTGAATGCCTCTGCGGCACTTGCGCCGTGTACACCTCCACCTGCAATGATCGCGGGACGCTTTGCCTTTGCAATAAGTTGGCTTGCTCGAATAATGTCTTGCTGTGGTGGACGATATCGTATTGAAGGTGCTTGACTGCAACGCACTTCAATGGGAGGCAATACGTCATTGGTGTATTCGGCATCCATTACGTCGTGCGGAACAATGATGACGACGGGGCCCGGACGTGGAGAGGTTGCGATTCGAAACGCCGCTCGCACAACATCAGGTAATGCCGCTACGCTTGGAACTGTGAATGTAGCCTTCGTTATGCTCTGAAAGAATGATTGTTGATCGAACCCTTGCGAAGCAACTCCCTTGTGCCGGAGTGTGACCCAATCAAGCGGCAACTCTCCAACGATGGCAATCATTGGAATGGAAGCGTTGAGTGCCTCAACGAGACCGTCAGGTAGTTTGGTTGCCCCGGGGCCGACTGTCACGTCGCAGACGCCGGGCTTTCCCGTAAGTCTGGCATAGGCATCCGCCGCATAGGGAGCGGAGCGTTCATCTCGGACCAGAATGTGCTGGATGCGTGGAGCCAGGCGAGAGATACCGTCGTGCAGCGCAGTTGTTTGACCGCCAGGCATTCCAAAGACGTATTCCACTCCATATTCCATCAGCATATGAGCCAACAGGTCGCCTACATGTTTCATTTCACTTTCCTTTTGATTTGATTGGCATTCGATTGAATGCAAAAAATTGGCAACAGTTATCCCTCTCGGGTATTTCCAAGTACTTACTCTTTCGATTGTTCGGACAGAAATCGGCTAGCTGTCTTCTATCTAGCGTCTGTCAGATTGCAACTGAATGGGCTGTTCTATGGGTAGCTATACATTTGCTCCCTGACTCAGCGTTACCAACGCCTTGATGTGGCGTACGAATCGTCGGTATTTTTCTTCGTACGCATCTTGTGATTTTTGTATCGGTGTAAACCGCTTGGTTACCTGAACCATCTCTGAAATGGCGGTTGCCCAATCAGCGTGCACTCCTGTTCCCACGGCTGCAGCCATGGCCGCGCCCATGGCTCCCATTTCGGTACCACCGGTAATCTCCACAGGTAGACCGAGAACATCGGCAAACATTTGAGCCCACAAATCACTTCGTGCGGCACCACCTGTTAGTCTTATGGAGGACACATCTGCAACATCGTTTCCTTTTAGTAGAGCGTCTATGTCCAGGCGATGCGCAAATGCGATACCTTCAAATATTGCCCGAACAATGTCAGAACTGTCATGCGATGCCCTGAGCCCAATGAGACCCGCCGGTGCTCCTTTGGGACCGCCAAACAGGAATGGGAAGAAGAGGATGTCGTTTGGTCTGCCCATTGCATCCTGGACCCTGCTACCCAGCATTTCGTATACAGTCTTTCCTGCTGCTTCTGCAGCAGCTACAACTACGGGTCCCAAAACCGATTTGCAATACCACTCAAAGTTGCTCGCCGAAGTTGGAGAGCCCTCGGTCGCCATGTAGAGAGTGTCAATTGGATACGGCGTTTGCAGCAGCGGCAGCCTGTCCAGCCGTGGCGTGCGATGAAGTGTTGAATTGATGCTGAATGTGCCGGCGATGACACTCATCTGAGTCGATTTGGTAACACCGGTCGCAAGTGCTGCGGAGACAACATCAACCACGCCTCTCACAACGGGGGTTCCTTCCATCAGCCCCGTCATTCGCGCCGCCTCTGCAGTAATGTGCCCCGCTATTTCCGTACTTGGCCGTATATCCGGTAGCTTGTCATACCATTCCATGATTCCTTTTGAGGCAAAGAATTCGGGCACATATGCTTGACTTCGGACATTGATGATTCCACCAATGCCAGCGTCTGTGGGATCAGTCGACAGCTCCCCGCATAGCTTCATGCGCAAGTAGTCCTTGCAAAACAAAACCCTATGCGTTTTCGCACAGACGTCTGGCTCATTGCGTGATACCCATGCCATCAAAGGTACTGGTTGCCCCGACCAGAACCTTTGCTGCACCATGTTCTGAGCGTCCTTGTCGCCTTCTTGCAAGATCCATTCGTCGATGATGGATTGGGCCCGTGCGTCCGTGGACATGATGCCCATTCGTGTGGAGTTTCCTTTGTCATCTACGAAGTACAAACCGGCGCCATACCCTGACGTGGCAATTCCTGCTATTTGGCTCGAGCGCACATTGCATTTCTTGAGCAAAGTAGAAATTGCCTCTGCAGCGTCCCTCCACATGCGGTCAGGATCCCGCTCTGTGTGCCCTGGTGCAGCAAAGTGGATCGGGTTGCGTCGTTGCTCAGCTCCAACCTCACGCCCCTTGGCGTCGAACAGGACTGCCTTGGTCATGGTGTTGCCTGCATCGAGGCCTATTAGATAGCTTGTCATCTCTTATTTTTTCCTTAACTTGATATTACAAGTTGAATTTTTACGAATTATGCGACCCTCATGACATCATGAGTTGCCTGTTTTATAGCTATTTGCACGGTATTTACCCTATGTTGTTACATCAAATCTATATTTTTTAAATCTGCTTATACTTCTCACGCTTTACATGTAACTACAAGTAGGAGACCTATGCACATGAAACAAGGGCACACCAATACCCTTCCCTCCATCCGATCACGTAGCGCCTCTCTGGAGTTGCTACGATCGACTCCATCAACCGACGTTCTCATCATTGGTGCAGGCATCAACGGAATAGGCTTGTTCCGCGACTTGGCCGCTCAAGGGGTTGCGGCACTTTTGATTGACAAGTCGGACTTCTCCAGCGGCACCAGTGCTGCACCGTCGCGTCTAGTGCATGGCGGCGTGCGATATCTGGAAACAGGTGAGTTTGCACTTGTACGCGAGTCTGTAGTTGAGAGAAATCGGCTATTGCGCAACGCCCCGCATTTGGTGAAGCCACTGGCCGTTTGGGTGCCCTTGAGAAGTTGGATAGCGGGGCTCCTCAAGGCCCCCGCACGCTTTTTGGGCTGGACACGCGCACCCGGGGCCAAAGGTGTAATCGTCACAAAGCTTGGACTCATGCTGTATGACCGATTCGGACGCAAAGCTCCGTCTACTCCCAAGCATCGATTGATTGCCAAGCCGGACTTTGATCAAGAGATGAACAAGTTGGACCCGACTGTCATCAAGATTGCTGAGTTCTATGATGCCCGTCTGGTTCATCCTGAGCGCCTTGCTCTTGAACTTGTAAAGGACGCCGCAATGGATTGCCAAGCGTCGCTTGCAATCCCATACCTTTCAGTTGTTGCCTCCAGTGCCCATTCCGTCACACTGTGTGATGAGCTCACAAAGGAAACGTTTACCGTTGGCGCGCGTATCGTGGCCAATATGGCCGGCCCATGGGTCGACAAGGTCAACGAGCATCTGCACATTCCAGGCAACTTGATCGGCGGCACCCGCGGTTCACACCTAGTTTTGCGACACAAAGAGCTAGCCCGCCAACTGGGCGACCGCATGATTTACTTTGAGACGGTCGATCACCGGATTTGCCTTGCTTACGGTATTGGGAACGAAAAGGTCTTGCTTGGGACAACAGATATTCGCGTAGACGACCCAGACGACTGCCTGTGTACTGCAGCCGAAGTGGAGTACCTCTTCACGGAACTGAACGCCATCTTGCCGGGTATTTCCGTATCCGAAAAAGACGTTGTATTTCGATACGCTGGCATCAGGCCCTTGCCACGAACGGATGGCACTGTCGCAGGCGCGGTCAGCAGAGACCACAGCCTGCACATCTTCCAGAGCAATGCCTCGCACTCCTATCCCGTGTTGGCACTGGTGGGAGGCAAGTGGACGACATTTCGCTCATGCGCGGAGGAAGTTGCAGATGAAGTTCTGAAAATGCTGGACAAAACAAGGGGGCAATCCACATCCGATTTGCCAATCGGTGGTGGCCGGGCCTGGCCAGAGGGGCCCAAACATGCCAGTGAGCGGATTGCTGCGCTCGCCGCGCAATACGGGCTCCCAGACTCAATAGTCGCGGTGATGTGGGACCGCTACGGAACCGGTTGTTCGGATGTATTGGAGTCCATATCCTCGACTGAAAGTTTGCCGATGTCCGCAGCTCCCGGTTACTGGTATGGGGAGTTACTGTACATTGTCAAAAACGAGTGCGTCACACGATTGGCTGACCTTGTTCTTCGCCGCACACTGCTGGCCTTTGAAGGAAACTGCACACTGAGGACTTTGAACCAACTGGCCGACCTGATGGCGAAAGAGATGTTGTGGGACGAAGCGCGAATAAGTGAAGAAGTATCCAACTGCGTTTATCTGCTTACCAATCAGTACGGGTTAAAGTTCAGCACGGCAGATGTCTAGTTCATTCACATGAAAAATTCACCATTTCAATCTGAGACCCATTCAGCCGGCACCCCGCTTGAGCAAGCAGTTCCTCGTGCCAGCCGGGACTTGTTATGGCTTCAAGTCAAGAATTCAATTCTCGACTTGATCAGCACGCAGCAGCTTCAGGCGGATGCGCCGCTACCCTCCGAAAGCGAATTGTGTACACGCTTTGGCGTCTCTCGTACGGTTGTCAGAGAGGCCATGAATCAGCTGGTTTATGAGCACGTGATCTACAAGCGTCAGGGAAAGGGTGCCTTCGTCGCTGGCCGAAGGGAGAGTCAAGAGGTTTTTGTATCCTCCGCCATGGGCTTCTCTGATGAATGGCTGGGCAAACACAGAACGGTCATGCGGCGAATCTTGGTACAGCAAAGCAAGATTCCTGGGCCTCGCGTTCAAGAGATGCTCCGCCTTCCAACAGACGGAAGCACAGACTCCAGAGTCGTTGAAATCGCGCGCGTGCTCAGCGCAGAAAACATACCTCGTATGTTTGTAACCATCTCAATTCCCGAAAGACTGGTCCCTGGACTCGCTCAACTGCCCTTGCAGACACGTTCACTGTATGACATCCTTCGACGACAGTATGGCTTGCACTTCAAGAGCGCTGACCGCTGGATTGAAGCAACAGCAGCAACACCAGAGGCCGCCAAGTTGCTCCAGGTTGCCATCGGAACGCCCCTGATTGAAGTCGAGTCATGCGCTTACAACGAGACAGGTCAGCCAGTTGAATACTTCAAAGCACTTTGCCGCACGGACCTTGGATCACTACATTTTCCCGTGCGCAGATGATTCGTGACCGTTGACACAGTCTATCAATATTGACGATCACTAATTGACCATAAGTCCCGGCGGTCAACACGCTACCACTGTATGGCGAACGGATGCATCGATGCGATGAATTTGAAGTATGCCAAGGTGGCAGTGGGCACTTTGGAGGCCCCTACCATTAACTGCAGCCTCAAAGGCTGACTTCAACGTCGGCTTTGTTGTCCGTAGATCACGCGCCTCTATCTCAGGCGTCGACCAGTTGTAGAAGTTCACGCACGACTGCTTAAGTGTTGCAATCGCACCTGTACTGGAAATCGGCAATTGCGCGGAACGCCGGCCGAATCAGCGAGCGTCCCTAGGTAACCCTATGTTTTTCCAACTTTCTCGCCAAGGTCCTGCGGTGCATTCCCAGGCGCCGTGCGGTCTCGGAAATATTGAATCCCGTTTCGGCCAGCACCTCATGGATACGCTCCCACTCCAGGGTTTTGATGGAGGTGGAGCGTTGGGTGAGTTCCACGCCCACGCTGCCTTCCTTGCTCACGAACGCGGCTTCTATGTCGTCGGTATTGGAGGGTTTGGCCAGATAGTGGCAGGCACCCAGTTTGATTGCTTCGACGGCAGTGGCAATGCTGGCGAATCCGGTCAGCACCACGATCTGCATGTTTGCGTAGTGGCGATGCAAGGCTTGCACACACGCCAGGCCCGAAGCCGCGCCATTGAGCTTGAGGTCTACCACCGCATAACCCGGCTTGTGCTCCAACAGCAGTGCATGGACTTCGTCCAGACTGGTTGCACTCAGCACGGTATAGCCGCGCCGCCCGAAGGATCGGCCCAGCGCGCGTGCAAAGGCCGCATCGTCTTCGACGATGAGCAGTTGGCGTTCGTTGCTAGGGGCTTGCATGGGGCGCGATTGTAAGAGGCAACAAAGGCAAGCTCACCTGCACTGAGGCACCACCTTCTGCACGGTTTTGGGCCGTCAGGCTACCGCCCAACGTTCTGGCCACATTGACCGACAAATACAACCCCAGCCCGCTGCCGGGGCGCCCCTTGCTGGACTGGTACGGTCTGCCCAACTGCGCCAGCATCTGCGGCGGGAAACCCGGCCCGTGGTCTGTGACGGTTATGGTCAACTGCCCATCAACGCACTCGGCTTCCATGGCAAACCACAGCGGCGAGGCCTCCAGTGCGTTATCCAACACATTGCAAATCATTTGCTGAATGGTCGAGTCACCCACGATGGCGAGTTCAACGTCACCCCGCAGCGTGTAGTCAAAAGCTGCCACTGCGCGGCTGTTGCGCCAGTCCGTGACAATGTGGTTCAGAAAGTCAGCCACCGTGGTCTTGGCCGAAGACTCGCCGCGCGGTTCACCTGCCGACTGCAGGATGTCGCTCACGATCCGCTTGCAGCGGCGCACCTGCGCTTGCATCTCCACCATCTCGTTGCGCAATTCAGCGTTGCCTTGCAACTCGGGCATGTATTGCCAATCACCCAGGATGACATCCAGCGTGGCCAGGGGCGTACCCAGCTCATGTGCGGCACCCGAAGCCAGCAGGCCCAGGCGCACAATGTGATCGTGCTCTGCAGCGCTTTGCCGCAACTGGGCCAGGTACTTGTCACGCTCGCGCACATTGCGGTTGATGCGGGTGATGGAGACCACCAGCAGTGTGGCGTTCAGCACGAAGCACAACATCATGCCCTGCACGTAGTGACTGCTCAAACCCAGGTCATGGTCCAGTGGCAGACGCAATGGCTGCGACAGCACCGCCAGGGCGGCAAAGCACAGGGTGGTGATAGCGACCAGCATCCAGGTCCAGCGCGCCTTGAGCAGCATGGCTCCCAGAATCACTTGCAGAAGGTAGAGTGATGCAAACGGGTTGGTGGTGCCGCCGCTGAGGTAGAGCTGCACCGTCAACACGGCCACATCGACCAGCAGTGCGATGAACAGTTCGCGGTCGGCTACCTGGGGTATCTCTTGCCAGCGCAGGTGGCTGCCAATGTTGAAGGCAATCAGCACGGCCAGCGTCTGCACCATGGTCGGCAAAGGCAGTGCAACGCCAAACCCCAAGGTCACCACGGCAATGGTGATGATCTGCCCGGCAATGGCGATCCAGCGCAACTGGATCAGCTGATGCATGTTCTTGTGCCCCGCTGCATCCCATTGCGGCAAAGGTATGCCTGCTGTGCGCTCGCGCTCAGCGGCCATCTGCATGCGACTCGTCCTGGTTCACGTCGGGCAATTCCTCTGGATGACGCCCTCGACGCGCATCACGCGCCACCCACCAGGTGGCCCATGCCAACAACGCCGCCAGGCTGTACCAGGTCAGAGCATAGACCAGATGGTTGTTGTGAAAGACCAGCACCGTCATTCCACCTGCGGGCCACTGGGGCTTTGCTCCGGGAATCGTCGGCGTGTCGGGCTCGGCATCGGCATCTATGAAGTAGGGAGCCACGCCCGGGAGTGCATAGGCGGCGGCAATGGCTTGCACGTCCCGCGAATACCAGCGCTTGGCCGCTGCATCGTTGTGTCGCAAAAAGCCCCCGCCCGGCTCACTCAGGCGCAGCAAGCCGCTGATGCGCATCGGCTCCGCTGGTTGCGGTGTCTGCGCCAGTTGGCGCTCCATCGCGCTGCGGGCCTCGGGCGGGACGAAGCCACGGTTGACCAGTACACGGTTTCCATCTTCCCCGCGCAAGGGCACGATCAGCCAGTAGCCGCTGCCGAGTCCGGTTGCGGCTTGCACCCAGGAGGACTTGTCTGCCTCCCAGACTCCTTGGGCGCTCACATGCAGGTACTCATAACCGGCCGCATCGATGTGCGGCCACAGTGCCAGCCCGGGTGCGGGCACCGCAGCGGCCTGAACCCGCTGGGCGACGCGCTCCATGAGCGCGAGCTTCCAGGTGCGTCGCTGCAGTTGCCAAGTGCCCAGCGCCAGCAGCCCCATGACCAAGACTGCGGCGAAGCACAGCAGCACCCGTTTCCAAACGGAACGGCGCGGGCGCTTGGGCGGTATCACGGCGACAGCGTCATGCCTCAGGGCAGTTCTTGCATCGAATGCGGAGTGGGCATCATGTTGGTGTTGAGGTGGTACATCACCCAGATCGAACCCGAGAGCATGATGGCCAGCACCGCACCGGTAAAGATCAGCGCCAGCAGAGACCAGCCGCCTTCCACCTTGGCGTTCATGTGCAGGAAATACACCATATGCACCACGATCTGCACTGCCGCCAGGAACAAAATCACCGCGGCCGTGATGCCCGGTGTGGGCAGTACCTTGGCCATGACCAGCCAGAAGGGAATAGCCGTCAGGACCACCGACAGCAAGAAGCCCTGGACATAGCCCTTGACCGTGGCGTGGTAGCCGTCGTCTTCGTGATGCCCGTCATCGTGGTGTTCGTCGTGAGAATGTTGGCTCATGGCAGGGTTCCCATCAGATAGACAAAAGTAAACACGCCGATCCAGACCACATCCAGAAAGTGCCAGAACATGGACAGGCAGGTCAGGCGGCGCTTGTTGGCGGCAGTGAGGCCGCCCTTGCCGACTTGCACCATCAGCGTCACCAGCCAGATCGTGCCGAAGGTGACGTGCAAACCGTGGGTACCCACCAGCGTGAAGAAAGACGACAGGAAGGCGCTGCGCTGCGGGCCCGCACCTTCGTGAATCAGGTGCGCAAACTCATTGAGCTCCAGCGTCAGAAAGCCCAGGCCGAACAGGCCGGTAATGGCCAGCCAGATCAGCACATGTTGCTTCTTGCCATGCTGCATGGCAATCATGGTCATGCCGTAGGTAATGGATGAGAACAGCAACAGCGCGGTGTTGGTGGCCACCACGGGCAGGTCAAACAGGTCGGCACCAGACGGGCCGGCGGCATAGCTGCGACCCAGCACGGCATAGGCCGCAAACAGCACGGCGAACAGCAGACAGTCGCTCATCAGATAGAGCCAGAAGCCCAGCAAGGTGCCTTGCTGCGGATGGTGGCTGCCATCGTCGTAGAAACGCGGCGTGGCGCCGGCGGGGTGGAGGGTAGTGGATGCGGTCATGGGGGTCGTTCTCCTGCGCCGTTCACACCAGAGCCGCGAGGGCCTGGGTACGCGCGTCTTCGGTACGGGTTACCTGGTCGGCAGGAATGTGGAAGTCGCGCTGGTAGTTGAAGGTATGCACGATGGAGCTCACCACCACTGCGGCAAACGACACGATGGCGATCAGCCACATTTGCCAGATCACGGCAAAACCAAGGACCGTGCACAAGCCTGCAATCACCACGCCAGCCGCCGTGTTCTTGGGCATGTGGATGGGCTTGAAGCCGCTGGTGGGGCGCTGGTGGCCGCGCTGCTTCATGTCGTACCAGGCATCGTTGTCGTACACGATGGGGGTAAAGGCAAAGTTGTAGTCAGGTGGGGGCGAAGAAGTGGACCACTCCAACGTGCGCCCACCCCACGGGTCGCCAGTCAGGTCGCGCAGTTGCTCACGGCGCAGGAAGCTCACTACCAGCTGGATCAGGAAGCAGCCAATGCCCAAGGCAATCAGCACCGCGCCGAACGCGGCCACCTGGAACCAGATCTGCAGGGACGGGTCTTCAAAGTGGCTCAGGCGGCGCGTCACGCCCATCAGGCCCAGCACATACAGGGGCATGAAGGCAAAGTAGAAGCCCACGAACCAGAACCAGAACGAGCACTTGCCCCAGAAGGAATCCAGCTTGTAGCCAAACACCTTGGGGTACCAGTAGTTGATGCCGGCAAATGCGCCAAACACCACGCCGCCAATGATCACGTTGTGGAAGTGGGCAATCAGGAACAGGCTGTTGTGCAGGACAAAGTCGGCGGGAGGCACAGCCAGCAGCACGCCGGTCATGCCGCCGATCACGAAGGTGATCATGAAGCCGATGGTCCACAGCATGGGCACCTCAAACTGGATGCGGCCACGGTACATGGTGAACAGCCAGTTGAAAATCTTGGCCCCGGTGGGGATGGAGATGATCATGGTGGTGATGCCGAAGAACGAATTCACGCTCGCACCCGAACCCATGGTGAAGAAGTGGTGCAGCCACACCAGGTACGACAGGATGGTGATCACCACCGTGGCGTAGACCATGGAGGCATAGCCAAACAGGCGCTTGCGGCTGAAGGTGGAAACCACTTCAGAAAAGATGCCGAACACCGGCAGCACCAGGATGTAGACCTCGGGGTGGCCCCAGATCCAGATCAGGTTCACGTACATCATGGCGTTGCCGCCCAGGTCGTTCGTGAAGAAGTTGGTGCCAACGTAACGGTCCAGCGACAGCAGCACCAGCACGGCGGTCAGCACCGGGAAGGCCGCAACGATCAGCACGTTGGTGCACAGGGACGTCCAAGTGAACACGGGCATTTTCATCATGGTCATGCCCGGCGCGCGCATCTTGAGGATGGTGGCAATCAGGTTGATGCCCGACAGCGTCGTCCCCACCCCGGCAATTTGCAAGGACCAGATGTAGTAGTCCACCCCCACATCCGGGCTCTGCAGGATACCCGACAAGGGTGGATAAGCCAGCCAGCCGGTGCGTGCAAACTCACCCACAAACAGCGACAGCATCACCAGCACAGCACCGCTGGCGGTCATCCAGAAGCTGAAGTTGTTCAGGAACGGGAAAGCCACGTCGCGGGCGCCAATCTGCAGCGGCACCACGTAGTTCATGAAGCCGGTGACCAAGGGCATGGCCACGAAGAAGATCATGATCACGCCGTGTGCGGTAAACACCTGGTCGTAATGGTGGGGTGGCAGAAAGCCTGCGTTGTCACCAAAGGAGAGGGCCTGTTGGCCGCGCATCATCAGCGCGTCGGCAAAGCCGCGCAGCAGCATGATGATGGCCATCACGATGTACATCACACCGATGCGCTTGTGGTCGATGCTGGTCACCCAGTTGCGCCAGAAGGTGCCCCAGAGCTTGAAGTAGGTCACCGCTGCAAATACGCCAAGTCCGCCCAGCGCGGCAAAAATGAACGTGCCGACCAGAATCGGCTCGTGGTACGGAATGGCCTCCAGGCTCAGGCGGCCCAGCAGGTTGTTGGTTAAGTCGAATTGTGCAGACATGGTTCAGTTACGGGTGCCGTTGGGGGATGCGTTATCGCTGGGGCCATTGAAGGCCAGGCTGTCCTTGGGGGTGCAGGCCTCGGCCAGCACATAACGCCTGCCGGGCGAAAGCAAGGGCTGGGTGTTGCCCACATCAAACGTGTTCACGCCCATACCGCCACGGGCGTCCACGGCCATCATCTGGCTCATGCACATCTTGCCGGGCTCCACACAGCGGTCCACCACGGTGTCGAACAGCTTGGGCGCCACCTTGGCAAAGTGCTGCACCGGCGCATTGATGCTGGGCTGCTGCAGCCGCAGGTAGTCTTCACGGCCCAGCGTTGCGGATCCCGAGCGGGTCTGCTGGACCCACTGCTCAAAGTCCGCAGCAGCCATACCCTGGAACTTGAAGTGCATGCCCGAGAAGCCCGCACCGCTGTAGTTGGCAGAGAAGCCGTCGTACACCCCCGGCTTGTTGATCACGGCGTGCAGCTTGGTCTCCATGCCGGGCATGGCATAGATCTGCCCCGCCAGGGCGGGAATGTAGAAAGAGTTCATCACCGTGGACGCCGTTATCTTGAAGCGGATGGGCACATCCACCGGAGCCACCAGCTCGTTCACGCTGGCAATGCCCAGCTCGGGGTAGATGAACAGCCACTTCCAGTCCAGCGCCACCACTTCCACCGTCAGCACCGAGGTGCCGGGCGAAATGGGCCGCTCGGCGTCCAGGCGCTGCAGGGGGCGGTAGGGGTCCAGGGTGTGGGTGCTAATCCAGGTCAGCAGCCCCAGTGCAATGATGATCAACAGCGGAGCACCCCAGATCACCAGCTCCAGGGAGGTGGAGTGATCCCATTCGGGTGTGTAGGTTGCGTTCTTGTTGCTTTGGCGGTAGCGCCAGGCAAACAGCAGGGTCAGAACGATCACCGGCACGATGATCAACAGCATCAGTAGCGTGGATACAACAATCAGGTGGGCCTGCTGGGACGCGATGTCACCCGAAGGATTCATCACAACCGTGTTGCAACCGGCCAAACCAGCACAGAACAATAGAAAAAGCGGTCCGTATAGACGCTTGAGATAAGTCATGGGGAAAACCTAGGGGGGCACCGAGGGTGAAAGCGGCTAATCTAGCCGCAGCTAGACCATTTGGCGATTGGACATATTGTCCTAGGTCAAAAGTAGAGCTGGCTCGGTACGGTGAAGAACCAACCTGGGTCAAAAGAACGGAGACAAACCATGATGACTGCTACCGCGAACACCCATTTCAATGAAAGCACGCACACTGACGTTGCCCCACAGGCACCGCACATTGCACCAAGCGAAATCGCAATAGGCGTGATCATCGGCAGAACATCGGAATATTTTGATTTTTTTGTCTATGGAATAGCCTCAGTACTAGTTTTTCCATCCGTGTTTTTCCCGATGGAGACTCGGCTGGATGGCATGCTGCATGCTTTCATGCTGTTTGCGCTGGCGTTTGTGGCGCGACCCCTGGGCACCGTGACCTTCATGGCGCTGCAGCGCCGGTTTGGCCGGGAAAGCAAGCTGACTGCCGCCCTCTTTCTAATGGGCGCGTCTACGGCAGGCATTGCCTTTTTGCCTACCTTTGCGGAATGGGGTTCGCTCTCAGTCATGCTGCTGGCACTGTTTCGCATCGGCCAGGGCATTGCGTTGGGCGGATCATGGGATGGCCTACCCTCGCTGCTGGCATTGAATGCGCCACCGCACAAGCGCGGCTGGTACGCCATGCTGGGCCAACTGGGCGCACCCGTCGGCTTCATTCTGGCTGCCGGGCTGTTTTCCTACCTGCTTGCTGAAATCAACGCGGTGGACTTCACAGACTGGGGCTGGCGCTATCCCTTCTATGTAGCCTTTGCCATCAACGTGGTTGCCTTGTTTGCCCGCTTGCGCCTGGTATCCACTCCGGAGTACGCCCGGTTGCTGGACGCGCATGAGCTGGAGCCCGCCGGGGTTGTGGAAGTGGTGCGCACACAAGGTCGCAACGTGGTCATCGGTGCCTTGGCAGCGCTGGCCAGCTATGCGCTGTTCCATCTGGTCACCGTTTTCCCCCTGTCGTGGATCACCCTCTATTCCTTGCAATCGGCCGACGATATTTTGGCGACTCAGATGGTGGGTGCGGTTCTCGCCATCGTGGGCATTGTGGCCTCGGGCCTGATTTCCGACCGCTTCGGCCGGCGCCGCACGCTGGGTGCTTTGGCACTGCTGATTGCGCTGTTCAGCCTGTTGGCGCCCAATTTACTGGCCGATGGCTGGAATGGCCAGCGCCTGTTCATTCTGCTGGGATTTGCGCTGCTAGGACTGTCCTATGGCCAGGCGTCGGGCGCTGTCGCCGCCAATTTTGCGACCAAGTACCGCTATACCGGTGCTGCCCTGACGTCCGACCTTGCATGGCTAGCTGGCGCTGGGTTCGCGCCGTTGGTGGTGCTGGGGCTGTCTGCACACTTTGGCTTGGCTTACGTGGGGGTCTATCTTTTGACGGGTGCACTTGGCACTTTGGCGGCATTGAGCATCAACCGGGCACTGGAGATTCGTGACTGAGCTTCAAGGTGTTGTCGACCACAGCGTTTAACGAATGCAATCTTTTGTTCATTGAGTACCGGCCATCTTAGTCAAAGATTACTCGAAGGCATTCCATCATCGCATGTTGTCTCGATCGTCCGGATCAACTTCCTATTTGTGAAGATTTCACCGCCATCGGAGCGCTTTCAGGCCAGAGGACGGAGAGCAGCGGGATTGGTCTGAAACCTGCGGCACTTGCCTGAACAGGAGACCACATCATTCGCACGGCTTGAACGACATCTTTGACCTCTCGACGCAATTACGTACCCAACTACTTAAGTCACAGCACGTGAACAGTTCATTGCGCAGGATGGAATGTCCTAAGCCAGCCTTCTCCACAGCAAATCCTTCCAGTGACCAAACTCAAAGTGCTCGAGAGATGGATTGACGGTGCTGCCCGAGACCGGCAGTTCACCGCTGTGAAGAGCGCATGCGGTTCACAAACATGGGCATGCTCCGTCCTCAAGAAATGGCGTATTCCTTCATTGACGCGAATGATGAGCAGGCGGTCGGAGCTAGGCCTTTTTAGCAACACACGTTGGCTGCATACAAGCAGCTTCACCGGGGAAAGAACGACATTCCTATGGCCGCGGCACAATACCAGTATCTTGTAACAGAACGTGATGGTGACAGACACCTACCGCACCAAATAGTATTCGCAAACGAGGCCCTCTTAGAACACCCCCCGTTAGCATTTGATTTCGTTAACAGTGCTCTACACCTAGATCGTCACCCCTGAGCTATGTCACCCGGGGCTGAAATACTGATGCAGTATGGAGTGAAGCAGTGAGTGATGAACAAGCACATAATTCTTCAAATGAAAAACCCAATACAAATCAAAATTGTGCTCTTAAGCTTGACTATATGCTTCGGCGTCTCGGCCATTGCAGAAGAGACTACGGCGCCCGCAGTGGAATCTCCACCGTCTAAGGTTGTGAAGGTCAAGAAGGCAATTAAGCACGGAGCGACGGCGGCCGTTCATGGGGTTGAGCGTGGTGCACATGCAGTTGCCAATGGAGTTGAGCGAGGAGCTGCGGCAACCGACCGTGCATTAAAAAAAGTGGTTCGCAAAGTGAAGGGCACTAACTCTCCGGCGCCTTCGGAGACAGATAGCAAATAAGCCGCTTTCGATTCGGGTTTGGCGAATCCCTGTAGAGCAACACAGACATCCAGCCAGACGGATGTTGTGGTCCAGAAGACAGTTGAATCGTATCGGCAGTGAGTGGCTGCATTCTGTAAAGTCCACTTGAGAAGTGATCAGCTCTTCACGACCAACTGCAGTCAACCGCGACTGACCTCTCCCCGCGAGTTTGATCGCAGCACTTAAGCGCTCTAACTCTTCCTCCAGTGTTCCGCGGCTGCGGAAATGTCGGCCCGCCTTGTCGTACCAGTATTCGGCATCTTCCAGGTCACCCTCCTGGATATGCAAGATGCCGTGCAACCATGCGCCCAGCAACGAATCGTCGCGCTGCACCAAATCGTGCGCTTGGGTCCAGCGTTCTTCGCGCATGTGCAGCAAGACTTGTTGAAGGGTATCCATGGCGCTCCTTGCTGTGGGGTGGAATCGGTGGTGCGCACATGCTACTGTGCATCAGGCCGCAGCGATGTGGGTGAGCAGATTGTCAAAGGCTCCGTAAAGCAAGTTGCCAGGCAGTAATCTGACGCCTTTGTCATCACTGACCAACGCAGTGGGAACACCCTGCGCTCCGAGTTCCCGCATCAAGGTTTGCGCTTTCCGCAGGCGTGCGTTGTTGGCTGCCAATAAGGTTGGGTTACCTGCAACCATGAGGTCCGCCGCGGCGTCTTGACCGATGCCACGCAGCAGCTTTTCCACGACAGCCATGGCACTGGTGTTCAGCCCCTGCACATAACGCGCTTCTTGTAGTGCCTTCAGCGTTGCCAATTCATGCTCCGGGGCCGTGATGGCCACCGCAGTCAGAGCCAGCGTGGAGGCGCTGGAGTCAAAGCGGCTGCCACGCTGTCCCAGCACCTGGGTGCGGTATTCTTCGCTGAAGGGTTGACCGGTGAGCTTCTGAATGCGCAGGTCATTGGACCAGGCGAAGTCCGCAAAGGCGGCGTCCATCACTCGCCCACCGCCTGCAAAGAGGCCCGTGGGCGCCAGTTCCAGGCGGATATGGGTTTGCTTTGCGAGTCGCTGCACTGCGGGTGATGCGCCATAACACCAACCGCACAAGGGATCGAAGAGATAGGTAATGGTGGTGCCCATGGTGTTATCTCCTTACCACTTCATCTCGCCAGTGTTGACCTTTGCGCCAATGTCCAGAGACATGGCACCGTCGCTTACCTGCGGGTACGACCGCTGCGTGGCGCTGATCAGTTCGGCGCTGGTTTTGCTGGTGGCCAGATTTTTCTCGAAGGTCTGCAAATAGTCTTTGGTGAATGCAATGGCGCTGGCGTCCAGCGTGGTACCGGCTTTCATGTGGCCGGGCACCACCAGAGAGGGTTGCAACGCTGCCATCTCATCGAGTTGTGCAACCCATGCCGCGCGCTCTGCTGCAGTTTGGGTGTCAGCCGTCCAGACATGCATGTTGCCAAACACGCCAATATTGCCCACGACGGCCTTAATCGAAGGAATCCATGCATAGGGGCGGTGTGCCAGTAAACCTTGGGTGCCACGGATTTCAATCGTCTGACCTTCCAACGTCAGGGTGTTGCCAACGAGCGCGCGTGGCAGCACAGGCGTATGTGGTGCATTGGCGCCCATCTTCGGGCCCCAGAAGGCCACCTTGCCTGCCACCTTGGGCTTAAGCTTCTCCAGCACGGCGGTGGTGGTCACCACGTCCGCTTGCGGGAATACTTCCTTCAGGGTTTCGACGCCGAAGTAGTAGTCGGGATCGGCCTGGCTCACGTAGATGGTGGTGAGTTGCTTGCCGCTGTCGAGCACATTGGCGGCGATGCGCAGGGCGTCGGCGCGGGTGAAGCCAGCGTCAATCACTATGGCATCTTTTTCGCCAGTCACCAGCGTGGAATTGACGTTGAAGCTGCTGCCTGCGGCGTTGTAGACCTTGACGGTCAAGGGTTGTTCGGCCAGAGCGGATGTGAAGGCAATGGCCAAAGATGCGGCGACTACGGTGGTACGGATCATGGTGAACTCCTGTGGATGGGTCAGATGGATTGGCGGGGACGCTTTGCAGCGTTGGTTTGGACTTTAGTTTCAATGGGCGCACAGATAAATCCCATAATCCGGCCATTACTGTTTCATTAATAGAGCAAATATGGACCGATTGACTGCCATGCAGGTGTTTGTAGAAGTAGCCAACAACGGCAGCTTCAGTGCCACGGCCGACAAACTGGACATGTCGCGTGCCATGGTCACGCGCTATGTAGCCGAACTGGAGCAGTGGCTTGGCGCGCGCCTTTTGCAGCGCACCACGCGCAGCGTGACCCTCACTGACGCGGGCGAAAACTGCTTGCGACGCAGCCAGCAAATGCTGGCACTGATGGAAAACGTGGAAGAAGAAAGCAGCAACCACGGAGACACCCTGCGCGGGCAGTTGCGCATCACCTGCAGCATGTCGTTTGCCTATTCGCAGATGGCAGCCGCCGTGGTGGATTTCTTGAAACAACACCCCCAACTCAAGATGGATCTCAACGCCAGCGAGGGCGCGCTCAACCTGATCGAGTCGCGCATTGACTTGGCCATTCGCATCAGTGCAGAGCCGGACCCATCTCTCATTGGCCGCGTGCTGGCGCCATGCCACTCGGTACTGGTGGCATCACCTGCCTACCTGGCACAGCATGGCGTGCCCCAGACGCCTGCCGACCTGGCCACGCACCGCTGCTTGAGTTACGCCAATTTTGGCAAAAGCGTGTGGAAGCTTCGGCGTGGTGCAGAGACCAGCGAAGTCCGGGTGGCCAGCCACTTCAGCGCCAATGAGGCAACGGCTTTGCTCTGGGCCGCACGCACCGGCGGAGGCATTGCGTTGCAGCCAACTTATCAGGCAAACATGTATTTGCGAGATGGCAGCTTGCAAGTGGTGCTACCCGATTGGAAGCTGCCCGACATGGCGATCTACGCGCTGTATCCCTCGCGCAAACACCTGTCACCCGCCGTGCGCGCCTTGCTGGATTTTTTGGTGGAACGATTCGCCACGCTGCCTTGGTAAGTACAACGTTTCCAGGCCGCATTCTTCCATTTAATAGCGGCATGAATTTATGCCATTGGGCAGAGTTTGGCTGTTCCATACAGTCCCTCTCCTGTCACTATGTTCAGACAGTTGCGACGTTACTGCGCCGGGTCGCATTCCGAAGCTCTAATGAGCATATTTCAAACGTTAATCAGCTATTGGCCCACCAAGAGTTCTAGCCGAGGCAACTATTGCCCACGCAATTTCAAGATTCGCTGTGGAAATATCGAAATTTGTCTTGGCAACATTCCTTCTCGCTGAATGCACGTCATCCAAACTGGCAGCATCAACGTCGTAAGATCGTTCGACAGATTTCAATATCAAGCGAATACGGTTTGCGGCTAGTGCAATCTTGGCCTCGGACTTCCGCAATGGGCACACTGGCGCTACTCGCCAAGGTCAGCAATCTGGCAATCTGATTTGAACGGCAGCTTTGGGTAAGGTCGATTTGGTGCCTCTCATTCAGGAGTCGACCAGAAGTGGTCATTTGCCCATGTCCGCTTTTTGGCAATACGTTCACCGTTCGGCTACCGGTCTACGCCTTTAACTAATCAGGTGCCATGTGCCGAACTGAGGTGACATTGCGTATGGGATGTTCCCAGGGCAAGAAGCGGTCCTTCAACACAAGTGCAGTATCACGAGATACAGTGCCGCCCAAGTGATGTAGATGGCGTGACAAATGAGTTTTCTTGTGATTGGGGGGACTCAAATTTTGACTTCTCTCTGCCATGGACGGGGTCAATTGTTGGCCAGTCCCACGTGCCAAATCGTGTGCGTTCAAAATCGGCATAGGCTTGCTCTATTTCTCTGGCTGAATTCATTACAAACGGTCCACTTTGAACAATTGGTTCGCCAATAGGTCTACCCTGCAACATTAAGAGCTCACTGGGTTCGGAGCCATTGACTAACTGAAGTTTCTCGGAACAATGGACTTCAATTGCCGAGTCAGCCCGCACGAAACTTCCGTCTATGGTCATGCTTTCTCCCTTATGGAAGAACAGCTGTCTTCGTGTCAGCTTGACCAAGGACGCTGGCAAGGTCCACTTCGCCCCTGGCGCCATTTTGATGGTCCAGATAGCCACATCCGCATTCTGCTCAGCAGCCCATGAATCAACGGGTGGCGCTGGAGGACGAGAGGGGATGGCTAATTCCAGGGCACCAACGATACATCGAACTTCAACACTTCCGTCATCACCATTTGGCATGTGGACGGGAATGTCATTGGCCCAGAACATTTTGAAATGTGGCTCCACCATTTTGCTTCGGGCAGGCAAGTTGAGCCAAATTTGAAAGAGCTCCAACGGATTGGGACCGAGCTGATTCAAGAGCGGAAACATCTCTGAATGGACAATGCCTCGGCCGGCGGTAAGCCATTGGACATCTCCGTCGCCGAATCGGGCACTGTTGCCTAAAGAGTCGGCGTGGTCGACTACCCCCTTGCGAAGGATGGTGATGGTTTCGAATCCGCGGTGGGGATGTGCGGGAAACCCTGGCACTGTGCGCCCATGGTACATACGCCAGCCATTCGTCCCCTCCAAGTTGCGCCCCTCAAGGCTATCGGGTCCGAACAGGCCGTTTCCCGCAGGGTAGTTGTCTACGTGATGGACACAGACCAAAAAAGGGTCAATGGTCTCCCAGTGCGAGCCAAGCGGTTGAACATTGATGATTGCAGAAGTCATTTTATTTTGGGTTCAGGAAGCCGGGCACTCTTCGTGCACTTCTTCTGCGTGGTAAGAATTCTGGATATTCGTTGCACGCGAAATGGAGGATAGGAGCCATGTGGCCATGGCTCCCACACCTTGGGTTAGCCCAATTTAATGAGGTTCTGCAAAACCAAGGGGCCACCCTTTTCAAGCAAAACTCCGCCTTCATTAAGCTTGCCAAGAACGATGGGCGCAAATCCCAGGTTGGCGACAAGTTGCACTACCGCCGCGGTGGAATTCGCTTCATTGCCCGCTACGAACATCACGCGGTTCCCTCCGCTTTCAGTAGGAGACGCAGCCAACAGCTTAGCTGGCAATTGATTGAGGGACTTGACCACATTGGCACCGGGGAATGCTGCTGCCACCACATCGCTGGATGCTTTGCCGGCTATCACTTCAGGTGGCACGCCGTACGTGTTCATCGCGTCCACAATGGTCTTGCCTGCCCAGTTCTTACTTGCGGCGGCGACCGAGGTGTGGGCCATGAAGGGAACAGCCAAGATGATGACGTCGGCCTTCAGGGCGTCCTGGAGCGTCATGGCAGTGACTGCGCCACCCAGCTCAGAGGCGAGTTTCGCAATGGAGTCTGGACCACGTGTGTTGGCGATACCAACAGGAATGTTATTGCGGGCAAATTGACGGGCCAGGGCAGAGCCTACATTGCCTGAACCGATGATTGAAAAAGTCATGATGATTTCCTTGAAAAAGTTGAAAGTTGGGGATTAAGCCGCGATGGCTTCGATTTCAGCGAGTGCGCGTGTAACCGCGGCCTCTTTGGCCTCAGGGCCAAACGCAATGCCCTCAGCGCGAACGATGGTCACATCCGTCACACCCAAGAAAGCCAGCAACCCGATGAGGTAGCTCTCTTGGTGCTCAATGGCTGCAGCAGGGCTTCCAGCAGAATAGACGCCACCGCGTGCGGAAGCAATAAATGCGCGCTTGTTTTTTAGAAGACCTTCCGGGCCTGTAGCGGTGTACTGGAAAGTCTTGCCCGCGACTGCGATGCGGTCAATCCAGGCTTTGAGCGGCGTGGGAATGGATAAGTTGTACATGGGCGCGCCAATGACGATGACGTCCGAGGCGAACAGTTCTTCCATATAGGCGTTGCCTTTGAGGAGATCCGCGGTGATGGTTGCGTCTTCTACGACTGCGCCTTGAAAGGCTGCCATGTGTGTGCCTGTCAAGTGCAATGCGGGGTCGGCCGCGAGGTCGCGAGAAACGATGGTGATGTCCGGGTGGAGGGCTTTGTAACGAGCAACGATTCCGGCAGAGAGTTGACGGCTCACGGAAGCAGTGCCGAGTACGCTGGAGTCAAGATGTAGGATTTGCATGATGTGTCTCAAAAGAATGTGTAGGTGAATGAATTTGGAATGGATTACTGCTTGACCGCTTCAACTTGCACGGCCAGTTTCACGCTGTCAGGAATGCCCAGGTTGACGCCCCAGCCCATGTCCCATTGACTGCGCACAATGGTGGTTTCGAAATCACCACCACACACCTCACGCTTGAGCATCGGGTTGATGTAGCAGTTGAAGTTAGTCGCCTTGAGCACGACTGGATTGGTCTTGCCCAGAAGCGTGAGTTGGCCAGTCACTTCGCTTACTTTGTCGCCAGAAAAGCTGAAGTTGTTGGCAACGAATTTGGCATTGGGAAACGCTGCTGAGTTGAAGAAGCTGTCGCCCTGCAGGTGCTTGTCAAAAGCGGTTGTGCCGGTATTGATAGAGCTGGTATCGAGGGTCAATTCGACCTTGCCCGTTTTGGCAGCCTTGTCCAACACGATGGTTCCCTCCTTCTTGTCGAAGCGACCACGGTTGGTGGATGTACCAAAGTGGGTGACTTCAAAGGTCACGAAGGTGTGGGTCGGGTCAATGCTGTAGGTCGAAACCTCTGCATGGGCCAGGCTGATAAGAGAGGCGGATGCCAATGCTGCAGCGATAAGGGTAGTACGCATAAAAAATCTCCAGAAAAAGTTAAAGAGAGGTTGAGAAAAAGGGAAAAACGAGGGAACTCACAACTTGCCCACGCCGGTCAGTGCGAGCTTGAACTTGACTTGAACGTCGTCGGCCACCATGGATGTGTCGGCCCACTCGTTTTCGCCAATCTTGAAAGTCAGACGTTTGAGCGCGAACGTTCCGATTGCGGTGGTGGTGGCTCCGGCCTGTACCAACGCGATGGGAATCACCACATCACGGCTAGCGCCTTTGATGCTGAGCTTGCCGCTGACTTCGAATTTTCCTGCGCCCAGTCCTTTGACACTTGTGGACTGGAACGTTGCTTGTGGGAACTTGGCTGTGTTGAACCAGGTCGCCTTTGGCAGCTCCGCATCGGTTTCCGGCACACCAATCGTGGCGCTGGCAATGTCCACCGTGAAGGCAATCTTGCTGGCTTCAGGCTTGGTCGGCTCAAAAGCGATTTGCGCGTCAAACTTCTTGAAGTGACCTTCAACTGGCACGCCCATTTGCTTGCTTACAAAGACAATTTCGCTTTGCGGTTGAACGAGCTTTTGCTCAGCCTGGACGGCTGACCCGGCACATAGGCCGCAGATAGTCACTGCAGCGGAAATGAATAAACGATAGGTTTTCATAAAAACTCCAAATAAAAGAGGTGAACGAGGAAGTGACGCGTGTTAACGTTTGCTGAACCACATCCGGCTTATGAGGCCATCGCGGTCAATGAACTGGTGCTTCAGTGCCGCAGCGGCGTGTAACAGCGCCAGGCCAATCAGGGCGTAGGCAGTGGCCAGGTGCAATGGTTTGAGGAACGCCGCCATGGCTTTGTCGGCGGCCACAAAGTCAGGCAGAGGCAGTACGCCGAATAGGACGATGGGGAATCCGACGGCTGAGCTGTAAGCCCATCCGAGCAGGGGCACAGCAAAGAACAGGATGTACAGCGCGGTATGCGAGGCGTGGTGCACATGGTGTTGCCAGGTAGGCATGGCGACCGCAATGTGTCCAGGAAGTGCGGGCGGGCGATGGGTGACACGCCATACCAGGCGAAACACCGACAGGGCCAAAAGTGTCATTCCAATCCACTTGTGCCAGTTGTAGAGCTTCAAACGAAGCGGCGAGAACGGCAGATTTGCCATGTACAGGCCGGCACCAAACATTGCCACGATGACCAAAGCCAGCACCCAATGCAGCACGATGGCTGTGGTGCTGTAGCGCTTAGGCGCCGCCGCAGGGTCTCTATTCACTGAGGTATTCAGCCGACTTTCGTGACCCTTAGAATTCAGATGGATTGCATTCATGTCATATCCCTTAATGAGATGCTTTGATGGGAACGAATGATGCAGGTCAATCCAACTTCTGAAAAGACGGTATATTGAGATGTGAACTATCTTCATATGAGATAGAAGGAGGTTTTGATGCTTGACGGCGTTTCTTTGGACCAGCTAAGGACGTTCATTGCAGCTGTTGATGAGGGGAGCTTTTCTGCTGCTGCCAGAAAGCTCAACCGTGTTCAGTCCGCAGTGAGTGGTTGGGTCAATAGCTTGGAGGAGCAAATCGGTGTGCGCCTGTTCGACCGCACTGGGAGGTTTCCGAAATTGACTCCGGAGGGCGTGCTGCTACTGGCAGATGCGCGGGCTGTCGTATCCGGAGTGAACACCTTGAAGGCCAGGGCCAAATTGATGGCTGCCGGGCTTGAGGCGGAGTTGTCTGTCGTTGTTGACGTCTTCTTTCCGACGTACGTGGTTAGTGCAACCGTCAAGGCATTTGCAGAGCGATTTCCCTTCACTCCCCTTAGACTTTTTGTGGAGGGCTTGGGGGCAGGCTACCAACCCGTGCTGGATGGCCGTTGCAGCGTTGGTATCCTGGCCGCACTGCCTGTCGCATTTCCCTCGCTTGTGAGTGAGCGTCTTGGTGAAATTCCGTTGGTTGTAGTGGCCTGCGCGAACCACCCGCTTGCCCAATTCAAGGGTCGAATTCCGCGACATGAACTTGCAAAGTATGTGCAGTTGGTTCTCACAGACCGGTCAGAGCTGATGGCTGGCCGGGACTATGGCGTGATGTCCCCTTCCACTTGGCGTTTGGCGGACTTGTCAACCAAGTACGCGTTCCTCAAGGACGGTGTCGGATGGGGCAGCATGCCTCTTCACATGATTGAGCACGACATGGATGTGGGAGAACTGGTTGCCTTGGATGTAGACGACATGCCCCGCACGGGCTACCCCCTTCCAATGTCTGCAGTCCATCAAGCGGCGGCACCTCCAGGACCTGCGGGACGGTGGTTTATTGACCATCTCAAGGGATGGCATTCGAACGACACAAAGCAGCTCAGTATTTAATTTATTGCTTGCTCGGACACACGGACCGACGGAGCTGAGCAACAGAGAGGCAGCTTTATACCCAGAAGGACTCTGGGTCGAATTGAAACGAAAGTGGTCAAAATTGATTGCTCAACAAATCCGAAGGGACCGGTCTAAAAGCGGACTTTTGCTTGTAGCTCTTTCAGCCCATTCCAGCCGCCCACCGCATCTGTCGGAAGTTCGAAAGCCGAATGTCCGGTTTCCGGCTACGAGTTTGTGGCTGCCGAATTCCGCTTAGGGCACACTGAAGGTACTCACCAACGTCAGCTTTATGGTGCTGCGTTTCGTCGAAACCTGGGACAAAAATTTCCATTCAAAACGTGACCCACGTAGGACCTACCCTACTAGTTTTTAAAGCAAGGGACTTAGGAGTGATAAACGTGGCGACATTGAATGGCGTCAGGCGTTGGGAATTGCGAGAAAGCATGTCCGTCCGCGAGATTTCCAGGCGCCCCGAGCTGCCCACCGCTTGCGGCGTGAACAACTCTGCATCAATTCACCCCGCCCGCAGTCTCTTTATCTCTTGGGGTAAAACTGTTCAGATAAGCGAAGCCACTTCTGCCACATCCTCACCCTGATCCTCTGCCTAGACTTTGCGCGGGCTCTTGGGCAGGAATGCTGCCACCAGTCCAAGCAGCGGCAGGTAGGCGATGCACTGATAGACAAAGTCAATGCTGGTGTGGTCAGCCAAGACACCCAGCACCGCAGCGCCCAGGCCCCCCATGCCAAACGCAAAACCGAAGAACATGCCGGAGATCATGCCCACTTTGCCCGGTACCAGTTCCTGCGCATAAACCAGGATGGCGGAGAAGGCCGAGGACAGAATCAGGCCGATGCCAACGGTCAGTGCGGTGGTCCAGAACAGGGAAGCATGCGGAAGCAACAGAGCAAATGGAGCCACACCCAGAATGGATACCCAGATCACCGGCTTGCGGCCAATGCGGTCTCCAATCGGCCCACCCATCACGGTGCCAATGGCCGAAGCCAGCAGAAACAGGAACAGATGCAGCTGTGCGTCCTGAACGGTGAGACCAAAGTGCTCTATCAGGTAGAAGGTATAGAAGCTGCTGATGCCTGCGAGATAGAAATACTTGGAAAAGATGAGTATCAACAGCACGGCGATGGCACCTATCACCACGTTGCGCGGGTAAGGGCTCACGACCGCGGCCTTCTTGCGCCCACTTGCAGCCATGTGGTGCGTGGCGTACCAGTTACTGACCCCGACCAGCAGAATGATGCCAAGCAAGGCGACCAGGCCAAACCATGCGACGCTGTGCTGGCCGTAGGGTGCGATCACCAGAGCAGCCAGTAGCGGGCCAATGGCGGTGCCGGTGTTGCCGCCCACCTGGAACACCGACTGGGCCAGGCCATGCTGTCCACCCGAGGCCAGGCGCGCAATGCGCGATGACTCCGGATGGAAGACGGATGAACCTACGCCCACAAATGCCGCTGCCAACAGCACAAAACTGAAGCTGGGCGCAAAGGCCAGCAGCATCAGACCGATGAGCGTGGAGGTCATGCCGAAGGGCAAGGAGTAACGCTGCGGGTGACGGTCGGTGAACACACCCACCAGCGGCTGCAATAGCGAGGCGGTCAGTTGGTAGGTCAGCGTGATCAACCCCACCTGGCTGAAGCTCAGCGAGAACTCACCTTTGAGGATGGGGTACATGGCCAGTATCAACGACTGCATCATGTCGTTGATCATGTGGGCGCTGCTGATGGCGCCCAGTATGGCGAAGGTGGGTTTGGCCTTGGGCGAGGCGGCGCGGGCTTGCTTGCCATCGAGGCTGGCGGCGTTAGTCGTCATGCGTTCACTTTCAAATGGGAAATCAGTACGGCGAGGACGGATTATGCAAAGCATGCTAACGTCCGCCTCGCGCCAAAAAACCAACAACCTTCGCCAAAAGGACATGGACCATTCCCGCAGCCCCAAAGCCCTGGAGCAGTCGCTCAGGGAGATAGAAGAGGCCCGCACACCCGTCATGGGGCGGGCCACCGACTATCCGTCCGGCTGGCATATACAGCCGCATGAGCACAGCAAGCATCAGCTGATCTATGCCGTGCAAGGCGTCATGGTGGTACGGGCCGAGGCGGGGCGCTGGGTGGTGCCTCCCACGCGCGCCATCTGGATGCTGGCTGGCATGCGCCACGAAATTCGCTGCATTGGCGAGGTGCACATGCGCAGCCTTCTGGTCATGCCCGACGCCGCACCCAAGCTGCTGGACGAGACGCAGGCCGTGGGCATATCGCCGCTGTTGCGCGAACTGATTGCAGCTGCCATGGCTGTACAGCAGCCGTATGCGTCAGGTACACACGATGGACGTGTGATGCGGCTGCTGTTGGACGAGCTGCGCGCCCTGCCCGTGCTACCACTGCATCTGCAACTACCTACCGACGCGCGTCTCCTGCAGATATGCGAACGTCTGCAAAGACGCCCACACGATGCCTCCACCATGACCGATTGGTCGCAGCGCCTGGCAGTGGATGTGAAGACCATACAGCGCCTGTTTGTGAAAGAGACCGGTATGACCTTTGGTCAGTGGCGCCAACAGGCACGCCTTCTGCGCGCGTTGGAAATGCTGGCTACGGGCGAGAGGGTGATTGAAGTTGCCATGGCACTGGGCTACGACAGCCCAAGTGCGTTTGCCACCATGTTTCGCCGGCAGTTTGGGCAAACGCCCAGCCAATTCTTCACCGCTGTGCAGGATTAGGCGAGCCCGGATCAGGGCAAGACGCCTTTGCAACGCTTCTTTCATTGAAGGCAGCCATGTGGCGTATCTGAAGAAGCACGATCGTCATGTAGCAATCGCTGAGAGTAGCTAGTACGCCGATCGACCGGCAAATATTGCCATCAAACGAGCTTTCAATAACTGGTACTAAAGTGGTATTATTAACTGACATTCACCAACTACCGGTTGTGATATCCATGGACACAAGTGATAGTTCTCCCCTGTATTTGCAGTTGGCAAGGGATCTGGCGCTAGACATTCGCGAGGGTCGCTACAGCGTTGACCAGGCGCTTCCATCCGAACGTGTGCTGGCGGAATCACTTCAGGTGTCGCGCGTTACAGCGCGCAAGGCAATTGCCGTATTGGTGGCACAAGGTCTTGTGGTGCAGCGCCAGGGCTCGGGCAACTTCATTGCCCCCTATCTGGAACAGCCTCTAGTGCGTCTTTGCAGTTTTACCGAAGAGCTGGAGCGACGCGGCTATCAGCCAAGCTCCGAGTGGTTGTTGCGCAAGGTAGGACCGGCAAACCATGACGAGCGTCAGAAGATGGGGTTGGAAGAGGGCGCACGCGTCGCGCGTCTGCACCGCGTCCGACTTGCAGACGGTGTGCGTATGGCCTTGGAGCAGAGTATTCTGCCTGTCGCCATCTTGCCGCAGCCGCAGCGCCTGGAGGGCTCGCTGTATGCGTATTTGCGCCGTTTGGGTCGTGCGCCTGTACGCGCTACACAACATGTCCGTGCCATCGGCGCAAGTGCAGAGATGGCCCATCATCTACAGATTCCGCAAGGTACCCCATTGCTGTGGGCCAGCCGTGTTGCCACTGAAACCAACGGCTGCGTCGTAGAAATCACGCAGTCCTATTGCAGAAGTGATTACTACGATTTCGTTTCCGAAATGCGTGTTTGAAGTCACATTGACTGGAGATTCCGATGTCCGAATTTGAAGGATTCATTCTCACGCCGCGCGGCTTCCTGGAGGGCCGCATGCTGACTGACACTTCGGGTCGAATCGAATCCATCAGCGGAATTGCCGTTGATGAAAGCATTGTTCGGGCTGCACGCGCATCCATTGCACTGCCGGGCTTTATCGATTTGCACGTGCACGGCGGCTCGGGGCATGACATCATGGACGGCGGTGATGCCGCAATACAGGTCAGCCGCCTGCATGCTGCGCACGGCACGACATCGCTGCTGGCGACCACCATGACAGCCCCGCAAGAAGATCTGGATGCCGCGTTTGCCGCGCTCGCAGCCGTGTGCACTGCGCGAATGCATGGCGCAGCGCGCGTGCTGGGCGTGCACTTGGAGGGGCCCTACATCAGCGAAGCCCGCCTCGGGGCTCAACCACCGTTTGCTCGGCCCGCAAATCTCGAAGAAATCAGGCGCCTGCATTCCGTCGCCCCCATTCGACTGCTTACCCTGGCGCCTGAAGTGAGCAACAACCAGGAAATGATTGTTGAACTGGTTGCCATGGGCATTCGCGTGCAACTGGGTCACACCACCGGCAGCTATGAACAGGGCGTGGCAGCACTGCGTTGCGGTGCTACCGGCTTTACCCACCTGTTCAATGCCATGTCGGCCTTGCATCACCGCGAGCCTGGCATGGTGGGTGCCGCACTGGGCCATGCAGAATATGCAGAAGTGATCCCTGATTTGTTGCATGTTCACCCGGGAGCCATCAGGGCGGCGCTGCGGGCCATTCCCAAGCTTTATTGTGTGACGGACTCCACGGCTGCAGCTGGTATGCCGGATGGCGACTACCGCCTGGGTCGCCACACGGTCACCAAATGTTTGGGCGGGGTACGCCTAGCTGACGGAACCTTGGCCGGCTCGGTTCTCACCATGGATGCCGCGTTGCGCAATATGGTGGACGCTGTAGGTCTCCGTTTGGAGGACGCATCACGGCGGGTATCCACCTATGCAGCGGAGCATCTCGGCCTGCATGACCGGGGGCGTCTGACATCGGGCGCGTGGGCCGACGTGGTAATACTCGACCGCGACTTGCAGGTGCAGCAAGTCTGGGTGGAAGGGGAAGTAGTTCGCAATGGCCTTAGCCTTCCTCTGCTTCAACACGCCGACAAGTTCAGCTAGTCGCAACATCATCGATGGCTGGCAGTATCACTGTGACCACCAGCCCCCCTTCCACATGGTTGTGCAAACGTATTTCACCGTGGTGCGCCTGAACGATATTGCGTGCAATGCCCAAGCCAAGGCCTGTTCCTGCGCGGTTCTGCTGCTGTCCATGGCTCAACCGGACATTGGGTTCAAACGCTGAAGACATGCTGGCCACGGGAATACCCGGCCCAAAATCCCGCACCTCAATCAGTGCACTGGACCCCATGCGGCTCAAGCGCAGTTGCACGCGCTTACCGTACAACACCGCGTTGTCGAGCAGATTGCTTAGCGCGCGCTCCAGCGCAAGCGGTTTGCCCAACACAGCAACCGGCAGCAGGTCACACTCCACGCGGGCGTCCGGATGAATAGGACGCCTGGCCAACCGTTCAAGCAGAGTGTCCAGTCGCACTGGCGTGACGTTCTCATGGATATCGGTGTCTTTCAAGCTTTGCAGAGCCGACTTGACCATTACATCGAGGTCATCCAGATCCTCATGGAACTCCGTGCGCAGAGTCTCGTCGTCCAGAAGTTCCGTACGCAGCTTGAGTCGCATGATGGGAGTCTTCAACCCGTGCGAGATACCCAGAAACAGCCGCTCACGGTCCACCAGATAGCCCTGGATGCGGGCCTGCATGTCATTGAATGCGCGTGCCGTACGGCGCAGCTCGGCAGTGCCGGTTTCCGGAACGGGCTCTGGCGCAATGTCGTTGCCAAATGCGTTGGCGGCAGACGCTATCCGGTTGATGGGAAGTATCAGCCCACGCACCAGCAGAACCGACAGCAATAGTACCGTTGCGAGCGTGACCAGTTGCATCAGCACCCGATCAATGGTGAGCGGATTGGCGTTGTCGAGAAAGTACGGGTCTGGCATAGGAGCGGCAAGGAACAGCCATCGACCGGGCTCGAACTCGCTCTGTACAACCAATACCGGAGCCGGGCGCGGATGCAGCAGCAAGGTCGCCTCAACCCAGGACTCCGGCAGATCTTGCACTGTGCGGCCGTCATCTGATACCTGCAATGTTTCGGGCCAGGCGAAGGCAACAGACGGTGTCTGGATATTGCCAAGGTTCTTGTGCAGCTCGCTCTGAATGACATTCACAACGGCATCAACCAGCGTGTTGCCTTCAACTGGCCGCAGCGGAACTTCCGACTTGTTCACGTTTACAAAGAAACGTGTCCCTCCCATGGTGCGTAACTGCTCAATTAGCAAGGGACGGTATTGCGGCGGCAGATCGCGGAAGAAGCGGATGCTGCCAGCCGCGTTCAGCGCAATGTGTTGACCGGCAATCAATGCTTCGGCGCGTGCGCTCTCGCGCAATTGGCGTGCCCACAGCAGGGTTCCCAGCATCTGCGCGCAGATGACACCCAGCGCCATGACCACCACGATACGGCCCAGAAGGCTGTCGGGCAGCAATCGCAAACCGCGTCGCGAACCCTCAGGCATCGCCATGGTGTGAGACTTCCGCTGAAAAGACGTAGCCACTTCCTCTTACGGTCTTGATCAAGGCGGTTTGCTTACCATCGTCCTGCAGACGCTGGCGCAAGCGGCTGATTTGCACGTCGAGCGAGCGATCCATGGGCCCCAAGTCGCGTCCCCGGGTCTGCTCCATCAGTCGGCTGCGCTCCAGCGTCTCTCCTGCATGCTCGGCAAAAAAGCGCAGCAGATTGAAGTCCATGCTGGTCAGCGCAATGGTCTGGCCGCCTTGATCGACGAGCAGCCGTTCGACCAGATCCATGGTGAAGCCAGCAAATCGCAAATAGCGAACGGGTCCGGAAGGTGTTCCCAGCTGCATGCGCCGGTGAATGGCCTTGATGCGTGCCAGCAGTTCACGCGGGTTGTATGGCTTGGCAATGTAGTCATCGGCGCCCAGTTCCAGGCCCACGATCCGATCCGTATCGTCCGCGCTTGCAGTGAGCATGATGATGGGGATGCTCGATAACCTCCGCACGGTCTGGCACAGCGTGAAGCCATCGGTGTCGGGCAGCATGACGTCGAGTATCACCAGGCTGAGTTCCTCCATGCCACGCTCGAATTCGGCAATGAAGCTGGCACCATCATGCGCAACCCGCACCGCGTACTGTTGCTTCTCCAGATAGGTCTTCAGCAGGTTTCTGGTCTTCAGATCGTCATCAACAACCAATATGGTTCGGGACATGGCGCGGGCTTTCTTAGCGCTCCATAACTGGAGTACGAATGATGGTGGCAAGGCGTCGCTGCGTTTCCAGCGTATCGCCTTTGGGGTCAGTCAGGTAGCGCCATAGCGCCTGCGCCACGGCATCCTTGATGTTCTCGTCAGCAGCCATTCTGTGCGCCAGGCTTGGCACCCGGGCGCTGGCCGGATTGGAAAACGTATCCCACGATTGGCGCGCGCAGCTATCCAGTACGGAAGGATCAATATCACGCCGCACCGGAACAGAGCCCTTGATGCGGTTGTAGGCGATTTGCGCCACCGGTCCGACCACCACTTCTGCAATTTTCTCCTGCACCGCTTCTCGCTGGCGTGGGCTTACCAGCATGGCAAAAGTATCGATGCTGTACAGATGCATGCCACTGGTGCCAGGTACTTCTATGCAACCGAAGTCCCGTGCGGGATTGGCGCCCCACGCCATCAGCTCCCCCTTGGCCCAATCACCCATGATCATCATGCCGGTGGTGTCGTTCATCAATTCGCGCGCACCTTCCGTCCAAACCCGCTCCTGCGGATTTTCACCTGCCAGGTTGCGAAGCCAGCGCAGGCGTTGAAGCGCCCGCTCCACGCGCGGATCCAGCCAGGCAGCGGAATGCCTGCGCACGATGAGATCCTGGTACAGGGTAGGGCCCGCTTCGCCAAGCAAAACGGTCTCAAAGACGGTGGCAATTTGCCATGGTTCGTCGCTCCATGCGAGTGGCCGAATGCCCGCCTGCTGTAGCTTTTGCGCAGCAACTTCAAACTGGGCCCATGTGCGCGGTGGCGCAAGTCCTATATGCGCGAACAGCCTGCGGTTGTAGAGCAGCGTATTGATGCGATGGATGCCCAAAGGAGCCGCGATCACGTCACCCTTGTAGGTCACCAGGTCCAGCACCGTGGGGAACAGGACGCTCTGCCACCGCTGCCGCTGCGCTACACCATTGAGTGGCAAAACAAGCTTGATGTCTGCCCAGTCCGTGAGCGTGGTCCCGATCAACTGTGCAACATCGGGAGGGTCGCCCATCAGCACACGGCTCTTGAGCACCTTCACTGCGGCCATGCCACCACCGCCGGGAATTGCGGCGTCCTTCCATTGCACACCCGCGAGCGCGAGCTGGCTGGCCAGCTGGTCAGCAGCTCGCCGTTCACTGCTGGACGTCCACCAGTGCAACACATCGACCGATGTGCCCGGGGTCTGCGCCATAACCGCAATCGCCGTCAGTGCAAGGGAAAACCCGAACACCAGCGAACCCCAGGCGCGAATAGAGGCTTTCATTTCATTTCGTTTTGTAACTTTATGTTGCAGGCAGACGAAGGCATGACCGTTGCCTTATTGGGAACGTTGGATAGCGCGTTAAAAAACCTGTCAGCCACTGCCGTGATAAACATAAATTTATTGAATCAAATCAATGCGTTACGCAATGTATTCGAGCTCTCTGCGGCGCATTTGAGCTTACATGGGTATCAGCATAACCTCCGCGGCACTGACGGGTAGGCGCATCCAGTGGACGCTGCATAAACCTTCAGTTCACTCCCTCAACAACTTGGAGAACGTGCGTTATGAAATCCAACCTACGCCTTGTCGCCGCAAGTGCTTTGATTCTTTGCAACACCTTGGCCCATGCCGGCAATCTCACCATTGAGAGCTGGCGCGTGGACGACAAGACCCTTTGGGAAGATGTGCTGCTACCGGCATTCAACAAGATCCATCCCGACATCACGGTGAAGTTCGCTCCCACGTCTCCACCCGAATACAACTCGGCACTGAATGCACGCCTCACCGCTGGCACTGCAGGAGACTTGATTACTTGCCGCCCATTCGATGTATCGCTGGATCTGTTCAAGAAAGGGCAGATCGACGCCTTGAACGGCGCACCCGGACTGAAGAACTTTCCCGAATCCGCGCAGGTGGCATGGCAAACGGACGATGGCAAATCCACCTACTGCATGCCGATGGCCTCCGTGATCCATGGCTTCTTCTACAACAAGAAGGTGTTTGCCGAGATGGGCCTCAAGGTACCGGAGACCGAAGCCGAATTCTTTGGTGTCCTGGACAAGATCAAGGCTGCTGGCAAGGTCGCTCCCCTGGCATTGGGCACTGCAGACCAATGGGAAACCAACCAGATCGTATTCACCAGCATTGGCGCCAACCACTGGAAGGGTGAGGAAGGTCGCAAGGCGCTGATCGCGGGCAAGAAGAAGTTCACCGATCCCGAGTTCGTCAGCACCTTCGACGTGATGGCCAAGTGGGCCCCCTATCTGCCAAAGGGCTACCAAGCCCAGACCTACGGTGACTCCCAAAATCTGTTTGGCACCGGCCGCGCAGCCATCTACCCTGCGGGCTCCTGGGACATCTCCTACTTCGAACAGAACAGCAAGGTGGACTTCGGCGCGTTCAAGCCACCGGTGCAAAAGGCGGGCGACACCTGCTACATCTCGGATCACACCGACATTGCCATGGGCATCAACAGCAAGAGCCCCAACAAGGCCGATGCGAAGGTCTTTCTGGACTGGTTGGCAAGCAAGGAGTTTGCGGACCTCTATACCAACAAGGTCACAGGTTTCTTTTCGCTGTCCAACCACAAGATTGACGTGAAGAACCCGGTAGCCAAGGAGATGATCAGCTGGCGTAATCAGTGCAAAAGCACGATCCGCCTGAACGCTCAGATCATGAGTCGTGGAACGCCCAGCATGGAAAACGAACTGTGGAACGTGGGCTCACAGGTCATCAATCTGAAGATGTCGCCCAAGGAAGCGGCGACCCAGATTCAAACTGGCTTTGCCAAGTGGTACGCGGCCGCCAAGTAGGCCTTCCTGAAGATCAGCCAACTCCCGCACCTCTTGGGGCGCGCGAGTTGGCTGGATATGGCACCCAAGTTTCCATCTGAAGGGAGTCCCCCATGCAATCGGGTTTCTCATGGCGTGTGGCGGTGTTTCTGCTGCCGGCGCTGTGCATCTACGCACTGTTCAGTGCCTTTCCACTGCTGGACACCCTGCGTCTGGGGCTGTACACCGCCAATGAAAACGGAGTACGCAGCTTCGCGGGAATGGACAACTACATCACCATTCTGCAGGACCCACAGTGGTCGCATGCCTTCTGGAATGCAATGGCCAACAACCTCAAGTTCTTTGGCATTCACATGGTCTTCCAGAATCCCATTGGACTCCTCCTGGCAGCACTGCTGTCACTGAAGAATGTGCGCTTTTCTGCCACCTACCGCACCATCTTCTTTCTTCCGACCTTGCTCTCGGTCGTGATCATCGGCTTTATCTGGCAACTGATCCTGTCGCCTTTGTGGGGAGTGTCCGAGCGTCTGCTCGGACTGCTTGGTCTGGGTGACTGGTTCGAGCCATGGCTTGGTCTGGAAAGCAGCGCACTGTTTACAGTTTCGTTGATGTCAGTCTGGCAGTACATCGGCATTCCCATGATGCTGATCTATGCCGCACTGATTGCCATACCGGAAGACATCGTGGAGGCGGCACTTGTGGAAGGGGCCACACCATGGCGCATCTTCTGGTTCATCCGCCTGCCCCTGATTCTTCCGACATTGGGCCTGGTCACCATTCTGACGTTTGTCGCCAACTTCAACGCGTTCGACCTTATCTATACCGTCAAGGGTGCCATGGCCGGCCCCAACTACAGCACCGACATCCTGGGCACCCTGTTCTATCGGACCTTCTTTGGCTACCAGTCACAAGTTGCAAGTCCAACGATGGGGGCTGCGGTAGCCACCATCATGTTCCTGGTCATTCTGTGTGGTGTGGCTGGGTATTTCCTGGCCGTTCAGCGCCGTCTGCAGCGCTTTGCACTTTGAACCCCGGACTCGTTTATGCACCGCACATCCCATCTGATTCGTCCGCGGTTTGACACCAGCCGCGTCTTTGTTCACGCAACGCTGATTGCTTACCTACTGCTGGCGTTACTGCCCGTCTTGCTGGTACTAATGAACTCGTTCAAGAGCCGCGACGCAATATTCAACGACCCGCTGGCCTGGCCAACCACCGACACGTTTTCGCTCATCGGATACACCAAAGTACTGGGGCGCTCGGACGTGATGCACTACTTTGGCAACAGCTTTGCAGTGACGGTCGCCTCGCTGTTCTTCATATTGCTGTTTGGCGCCATGGCCGCCTGGGCACTGACGGAGTACAGATTTACAGGCAACCGTTGGCTGAAATTCTTTTTCGCCTTCGGCATCATGGTTCCGATCCGGCTCGGCACGGTATCCATCCTGCAACTGATGGTGGAACTGCAGTTGGTCAACACGCTGACGGCGCTGGTGCTGGTATATGTGGCCCAAGGCCTGCCTCTGGCTGTGATGATTCTTTCGGAGTTCATGGCGCAGGTACCAAGCGAGCTCAAGGACGCCGCGCGCTGTGACGGGGTGGATGAATTTCGCATCTTCTTCAAGGTGGTAGTGCCCTTGGTGCGGCCGGCAATAGCCACGGTCGCAGTCTTCACCATGGTGCCGATCTGGAATGACCTGTGGTTCCCGCTGATTCTGGCGCCTTCCGAAAAGACCCAGACCATCACGCTGGGCATCCAGCAGTTTGTGGGGCAGTACGCCACCGACTGGAATGCCGTGCTGGCCTCCCTTTCGCTCGCCATTGTTCCAGTGGTAAGCCTCTACGCAATCTTCTCCCGTCAACTCATTCGCGGCATCACCGCGGGCGCCGTCAAATAAGGTACACACCATGGCAAGCGTTACCCTTTCCAAACTCACCAAGTCCTATGGCAACAATCCACCGGTCCTGCAGGATGTGGATCTGCATATTGAACACGGCGAACTCGTGGTACTGGTGGGCCCCAGCGGCTGCGGCAAGTCCACACTGCTGCGAATGCTATGCGGCCTGGAGTCCATCAGCAGCGGCGAACTCCGCATTGGCAACCAGGTGGTCAACGCCTTGCCACCCGCCGAACGTGGCATTGCCATGGTGTTTCAGAGCTACGCCCTGTACCCGCACATGAATGTGTACCGCAACATGGCCTTCGGCCTCAAGTTGCACGGAGCCAGCCGCAGCGATATTGACCGCCGTGTCCGTGAGGCCGCGCGTGTACTGCACATAGACCACTTGCTCGAACGCCTGCCCCGCGAGCTGTCCGGAGGACAGCGACAGCGCGTTGCGATTGGACGCGCCATTGTGCGTGAGCCACGCCTCTTTCTTTTTGACGAACCACTATCCAATCTGGATGCGGCACTGCGCGCCAAGACCCGTATCGAGCTGGCGCGCCTGCACAGGGATCTGGCCGCTACCATGGTGTACGTCACGCACGATCAGATTGAGGCCATGACATTGGGCGACAAGATCGTGGTGCTCAACGAAGGGCGCGTACAGCAGGCAGGCACTCCACTGACGCTGTACCAGCAGCCTGCCAACCGCTTTGTTGCCACTTTCATTGGCTCACCGACGATCAATTTGCTACCGGCCCGCGTGATTGATGTGAATGCGCAAGGCGTTCAGGTTCGCTTTGGCAATGGCGCCACTGCGTTTGCTACCGTTCAAGCAAGTTCGCTTCAGCCTGGCGAGACGGTGGAGATTGGTGTGCGCCCGGAGCACTGTGAAGTACTGCCCGCCGATGCACGCCCGGTGGGCAACGATCTGCTGCTGAACGTCGAGATCACCCTGGTTGAGCACCTGGGTGAATCGAATCTGCTGTATGTCCGCACCGATGACGGACAGGACCTGATACTGCGCGGAGACGGCAACGTGGAAGTCAACCTTGGCGATCATTTAATTGTTCGGGCGGCGCCACATTCACTGCATCTCTTCCGGGTAGATGGCACTGCTTGCTTGCGTCTGAATCCCGGCAACATGCGCGCCGCGCACACAAGATGAGTACGCTGGCAGTGCCGCAATCCTTGCCGGCAAATATCAGTTACTTGGCAGCCGTGGATGGTGGCGGAACCAGTACAAGAGCCCGGGTCTGGCATCGAAGTGGTGTACTCGTCGGAGAGGGGCGCGCTGGCGCTTCAGGACTGATGCAGGGTAGCGCCCAAGCCTGGGAAAACATCGCATGCGCAATACAGACGGCGACTCCAGCGGATCTCGACCCCGATTGGCAGAAACCCATCCGGACGAACACCGCTTTGGGACTGGGCCTGGCTGGTGCCAACAATCCCGTTTGGGCGGCCGACCTACTGCGGACCAATCCTGGCTACCCGCATGTGGACTTGCACTCAGACGCACTCACCGCGCTACATGGCGCACATGCAGGGTCCGCCGGCGCGCTCATCATCTGCGGCACTGGTGCCATCGGAATGGCCCAGGATGGCGATGGTGCTCTGCGCACCGTGGGTGGCTGGGGTTTTCCCAGCGGTGATGAAGGCAGCGGAGCCGATCTTGGACTTCGCGCCATACGCCTGACACAACAGGCGCTTGACGGTCGCAGGGATCCTTGCGCGCTGACGCAGGCCATCCTGCAGCATGTGGGTGGCAGTCGCGCAGCATTATTGAATTGGTGCGGTCAAGCCAACCAGAACACCTACGCCACTTGCGCCCCTCTGGTCTTTGCCATGGCGTCTAAGGACACCGCCGCGCAAGACCTGATCAAGCTGGCCGTGGACAGTCTGTGCACCATGGCAGAGGCACTGGATCACCGACATACGCTTCCATTGGTCGTTGCTGGAGGCATTGGCCAGCAGCTCGTTTCTCGACTGCCGCTTTCCGTCACCGATCGCATCGCCCGTGCACAAGGTGACGCCATGCAAGGGGCAGCGCAATTGCTGCTCAAGACATTCTGATTGCGTGAATAAATACGCCTTCGCTCTTCCTTTCATCCATTTCTCTTATGACAACCAAGATGTACCAGGAGGCTTGCGCCTCGGCCGCTCAGGTAGCTTTGCAACTGTCTTTGGACACTGACCGATATGAGGCCTTGGGAGCCGCGTTGCGCGGCTCTGCACCCACCGGCATTGTGACCATTGCGCGTGGAAGCTCGGATCATGCTGCTTCCTATTTTTCGTATCTGGTGATGTCACGCACGGGTCAGCTGGTGACGTCATTGCCAATGTCCCTGATGACGCTGTATCGGGCACCCATTGCACATCAGCGCATGCTGGCCGTATCGGTATCGCAGTCCGGCCGCAGTCCCGACTTGTATGGACCCATGCAAATGTTTACCGATGCGGGTGCAACGACCGTGGCATTGGTAAACGCCGCACAGTCTCCGCTCGCAGATGCGGTGCAATGGCCACTGGCATTGCATGCCGGCCCGGAAGAAAGTGTTGCAGCGACCAAAAGCTATATCTGCTCACTGGTCGCGGCGGCACGTCTTGCGGCGGTCTGGGGTGGCTATCTCGATTTGATAGCCGGGTTGCGGAATATTTCCTCAGCCTTGGCCACCGCCTGCTCCCTGGACTGGAGCTGCGCCCTGCCTGCACTGAGGGATGCTGACCGCCTGCTGGTCATCGGTCGCGGTCCGGGTCTGGCAATTGCCAATGAGGCGGCGCTGAAGTTCAAGGAAACCTGTGGCATTCAGGCCGAAGCATTCAGTGGTGCCGAAGTACAGCATGGACCCATGGCATTGGTAGATACGGGGTACATCATCTTGATCTTTGCACTGCGTGGCCCGGCGCAGGCCAGCCTCCTGCAAGTCGCGCGAGATATGCGCCAAAGAGGCGCCAACGTGCTGCTCGCCGCGCCTGATGATGTTGCCGAACGTGATCTGACATTGGCCACGGCAGATATTCCGGACCTTGATCCGATCGTGGCAATACAGTCCTTTTACCTGCTGGTTGAGGCAGTTTCGCGCGCGCGCGGGATTGATCCTGACGCCCCACGGCATCTTTCCAAGATCACATCCACGCTCTAGGGGCAGTCTGACTTTTGGCGGAGGCTTCCACTGCCGCCGCGTAGACCAATTCCAGCTCGAGAAGAGCGCTAGTTGAAGCAGCCCTTGACGTACTTCGAAAATTGTGTTTTCAATTGCGGAAAGAAGGTTAGACGTCCATTCAGTAGAAATTCTTGAAGGGCCATGACTCATGAGTGCGCTGTGCGTTGGCAGCAGCCTCGGACTCGCTCGTTGGAGATACATTGCGCTGTTCGGCGTATTGTTCGGCCTTGCCTGCCTCGAATGTGACGCCCAAGTCATCTTGCGACTGGCCAGGATCGAAAACGTTCCCGACCAACAGGTTGGTGCTGAAATTCTTGTAGCGGTCTACGGCAAGCTAGGTATCCAACTTCAGTTCGTAGATGGTCCGGCAAAGCGATCGTTGATTGAGTCAAGCGAAGGTCGCCTCGATGGAGAGATACAGCGCGTGCTAGCCGTACAAAGCGAATACCCCTCGCTGATCGCTGTTTCCGAACCCATCAACTACATCGAGCCAATTGCATTTACCAAATCGTTGAGCTTTGCTGTAAGTGGCTGGGACTCACTTCGTCCCTACAAGATAGGAATCGTGCGGGGCGTTGGCTCGTCAGAACGGGGAGTTTCCGGCATGCCACATGTATCTCCGACCACGACCATGGATCAGATGATGCTTATGCTCAATGCAGGCCACATCGATGTGGCAGTCAACGATCTTTTCAGCGGCATGCTTGTCTTGAATCGGCTTGGAATTCAGGCGGATATTCACCCTCTTTTCCCGATGTTGCAACATATCGAGCTATACCACTTCCTGAATGAACGACATCGTGCACTGGTGCCTCGGGTCGAAGGCGTCATTCGTCAGATGAAGTCAAGTGGTGAACTGGCCAGCTTGCGTAAGCAGATAACAGACCGCATGCTGCACCAGGAAAACAAGTAGGGTCGAAAATTTGGACCAATCGCCGCCCGAGACTTCGGGCCCAAGTGCAATCCAAAACTACAAATCCAGCACCAGCGAACCCGATGGACGCGCGCAGCAGAGCAGGACATGATGGGCTGGCGGTTCATCGAGCGGTTCTTCGAAGTAGTTGATCTGGCCGTCCAGCAGGCCGGTGCAACAGGTTCCACACACGCCAGCGCGACAACTGAAATCTGGTGTGAGACCGACACTTTCGGCAAATTCCAATAGTGACCGTGCGTCGGAGCTCCATGGGGCGGTACGCCCACTTTTTCTGAAATGGATCTGGATGCCCGCGTCGCATGCAGCGGCCGTACTCACCGCCGGAGCCGTTGCTTGGGGTTGCGTTGCAAGGTCCTGCTCCAGCACCGTGGCGGGCCCGAAAAATTCATAGGCAATGCGTTTCCTGGCTACGCCCAGGCTGCGCACCAGTGCGTACACGGCCTGCATGAAAGGGGGCGGCCCGCACAGATAGAAATCGTAGTCATCCAGGTGCAACAGCCTTTGCAGCAGTGCTCGCGTTATCACGCCCTCGTCATGGTGCCGCGCCGTGGCACTATCCGCAGCCGTGGGGAATCGGTAGACGAAATGGCTTGTAATGCCGTTGCGCGACGCTGCCAGTTCACGCACCTCATCACCCAGCGCATGGACCGATCCGTTGTCACAGGCGTGCACAAACACCACGCGCCGTTCGCTCTGCCTGGCCAGCGCATGCAACATGGACACCAGGGGCGTGAGTCCTACGCCACCGCTGAGCAATACCACCGGCCTGTTGCTTGCGCGGTCCAACACGAACTCGCCCCGCGGGCCCTCAGCCATCAGGACATCACCCACTTGCACATGGTCATGCAGATAGCAGGAAGCCAAGCCATCCGGTACCCCAGGCTGGCTAGCGGCCTCACGCTTCACCGAGATGCGGTAGTGCCCAACTTGTCCCGGCGCACAGGACACGCTGTAGTTTCTCAGCACGGACTGTCCGTCTGACTGCCCCGGGATTTTGAACACCAGGAACTGGCCGGGCTCGAAATGGCGCCAGTCCCCTTCGTCCACCGGATTCAGGTGAAACGAGGTGATGGTGTCACTTTCACGAATCTTTGCGCTGACCCTCAGCGGACGAAAACCGCGGCTGCTGGCCGTCTGCGCCACCATCACTCACGCAGCCAATGACAAGCGCGCATTTTCAGCGTCGATCAGCTGCGCCAGTTTGCGTCGGAAGCGCATTGGGCCGACGTCGATATGCAGATCGATGTTGGGCGCGGTCTTTTCTGCCATGCCCTTGTGCACCGCCTGCAGAATGACGCGGTCCTCGCTGAAGGCCTGGCGCACCGACTCGGCAAACTGGCGCGAAACCTCGGCATCGTTGGGTGCGAAGTTACGCATCTGGAACCAGAAATAGCGCGTCGTGTTTTCGTCAATGGGCGTCATGAAGTTGTAGCTGTCCATGTGGAACAGGTCCGGGTGTGCAGCACGCCCCTCACCGCCATGGCCAGCCGGCGTGAAGATGGCCCTGATCAACGCCAGGCAGGGGAAACGCACTTCGTACTGCTGCTTGCGGTCGCAGTTGCCCTTGAACTTCAGAAAGGGTACATAGAACGGTGCGGGCTCCGTGTCCATCATCCACCGCGATACCGTGACACCGTTGTCCGCCACCGTGGTCTGCAGCGGTGTGTCCTCGCACGCAGCGCCAGCAAACGATGTCTGATGCACCCAGGACACGTGTGACGGGTCCAGGAGGTTGTCCGTCATGTACAAGTAGTTGCAGGCAATGGTCATGCCGTCGCCTTGGTTCATGCCCCAGGCCGGATCGCCCCAGTGCTCCACCGCAAAGATGTCCGCAGGGTTGGCCTTGTCTGCCTCACCCATCCAGATCCACAGCAATCCAAACCGTTCTTCTATCGGATAGGAACGCACCACTGCTGCCTTGGGGATGTTGCTGGCGCCCGGCACCTTGACGCATTGCCCGCTGCAATCAAAGGTCAGGCCGTGGTAGCCGCATTCGATATGGTCGCCCTTGATGCGCCCCAGCGACAGCGGCAGCTTGCGGTGCGGGCATGCGTCTTCGAGCGCTGCAGGCGTTTTGTCCGACTTGCGGTACAGCGCCACTTTGTCGCCCAGGATCGTGAGGGGCAGAGGCGCGTCGGTCAGCTCTCTATCCCAGGCGGCGACATACCAGGCATTGCGTAGAAACATGTGTTTTCCCCAATTGAAGTGAAGTGGTGATCAGCAACGAATTTAGTAGGGGCCCACTGGGAATACAAGTCATTTCCTCTGCAATTTAGTTTAGATAAGCTAAACTGAAAACCATGGCTACCCGCAAGAATCACGCGATCAAATTGCCACCGCTGCGCGCGTTGCAGGCCTTTGAATCCTTGGCCCGCAACGGCAGTGTGGCAGGTGCGGCTGCCGAGATGGGCGTGTCCTCCGGCGCCATCAGCCAGCAGCTGCGCAAGCTGGAGGAGAGCGTGGAGCTGCGTTTGTTCGAGCGCAAGGGCAAAGGCCTGGAGCTCAGCTTCTTCGGTCGTCTGTATCTGACGGAACTGGGTCCCGCCTTTGACCAATTACGGCGTGCCCAGGAAAAACTGCTGCACGCCAAGACCAGCAGCGGCCTGGTGCTGAGTTGCTTGTCGTCCATTGCCACGCGATGGATAGGACCGCAATTGTTCGATTGGCAAGCGGCCCATCCCGAAGCCAAGATCCGCCTGACCGGTGCAGAAACCGAACCGCGTCTGACCGGTGAGTTTGTCGACTTCCGCATCTCCTATGGAAGCGCCGTGCGTGGCTTTGAACACTCCGCGGAGTTGTTCCATGACTGGGCGGTTCCGGTCTGTGCGCCGTCGCTCCTGCATACCCACGCAGTGGCGGAGCCTTCGGATCTGCTGCGTCTACCTTTGATCAACGTAGAGTGGGACAGCAGCTTCGGCAATGCGCCGAGTTGGAAGGAGTGGGCCGCCAGCATTGGTGCAGCCTCCCGTCACCGCACCCCGAGCGAGCTGGCGTATTCGCTGTCCAGCGCAGCCATCGACGCAGCTGTGCATGGCCGCGGCGTGGTACTGGCCCAGGTCTCATTGATAGGCGACGACCTTGCGTCAGGGCGTCTGGTGGCGCCTTTTGATCACCGGGTGCCTCTGGATCAGCCCTACTTCCTGGCATGGGACCGAGCGGTGCTGCAAAAGCCGCATGGGCCGCAGTTCCGATCCTGGCTGCTGGCCATGGGCAAGCGCCAGGCCAAGGCGTCGATTGGTCCCTTGCCCGTCAGGTGAGCGGGCCTTGCTCTTCGGCTCCGCCTGCCTGAATGGTGGGTGAAAAGCGCGCCACCAGCTCATGGCCTTCACCTGGGTACAACAGGTGCACAAAGGTTACCGACTTGCCTTGCAACCAGGTGCTGCGTTCAATGATGAGCCCAGGCGTTCCAACGGCCACCTTCAACAGCTCGGTGAGCTCAGGCCCCACACTGCCCACACGTATGCGGTGCTCAGCGGATGTCCAGGGCACGTGGCCGCGTAACCAGGCCCCCGGCGACTGATCCAGAAAATCTTCCACGTTGGCGCGCGGCACGGTATCCAGATTGATCAGCCGCGACTCCAGGCAGAACGGACGGGAGCCAGCGTAATGCAGGACCTGCATATCCAGCACCAGACCGGGTACCTGCAGGTCCAGCAGCTTCATGTCGGAGCGTGTGCTGCGACGCTTCTTGCGTGACAGGATGTCGTAGCGATAGGGCAGATTCAGCGCTGCCACTTCCGCGCGTATGTCCTGAATGACCAACACAGCCGAGCGGGATTGCGAACGCAGCACCACGGTGCCCGCCTTGCGCTTGCGCTCCACCATATTGGCCTGTGCCAATTGGGTCAGCACCTTGTTGACCGTCATGCGCGAGCATTGGTATTGAATGGCCAGATCGTGCTCGGACGGAATGCGGTAGCCCGGCAACCATTTGCCGGTGAGTATGTTTTGCTCTATCTCGTGCAGTATGCGCTGGTGCAGGGACGAGCTTGGTGCAGCGGTCTTTTCACTCATCTTTCAGACCAGCATGGCGGCGCCACGATCCAGGTAGGTATCGAGAAACTGGTCCAGGCGCGGGTGACGCGGCTTGCCGAACACTTGCTGAGGTGTACCCTCCAGCAGCAGCTTGCCGTGATCGAGAAAGGCAATCTTGTTACCCATGGAGGCGGCAAAACCGATCTCGTGCGACACCACCACCATGGTCATGCCATCGGCCGCCAGGGAACGCATGACATTGAGCACCTCACCGGTCAGCTCCGGGTCCAGTGAAGAGGTCGGTTCGTCAAACAACATGATTTCAGGCTCCAGCGCCAGGGCACGGGCAATGGCTACACGCTGCTGCTGCCCGCCCGACAGCTGCGAAGGGTAGTGGCCAGCGCGGGCTTCAAGGCCCACCTTCCTCAGTTGCACCATGGCACGCTCAGTGGCCTCGGCCGCGGGCATCTTTTTCACCGTCTTGAGCGCTTCGGCCACATTGCCCACGGCGGTCATATGCGGCCAGAGGTTGAACTGCTGGAAGCACATGCCGATCTTGGAGCGTACGCCGCGGATATTTTCAGGACTCATGCGTACACGACCACCTTGGGCCTGTTCCTCAAAGCCCAATGGAGCGCCGTTGATGTGGATGAAGCCGGTCGTGGCCTCTTCCAGGAAGGCCATGCAACGCAACAAGGTACTTTTGCCAGAGCCGGAGGGACCAATCAGGCAGGTGACCTGGCCTGCTTCGATATGGAGATCGATGTTGTGCAGGACTTCTGTCTGGCCAAAGCTCTTGCTCAGGTTCTTGACTGTGATTGCGTGTGTAGCCATGGGGTTGCCAATGATAGGTTGATGCAGGTTGACTTAAGGGTGGGCAAAAGTGAAGCGGGCCAATTTGGTTTCCGCCACACGACCCAGATAGCCGCACAGCTCCACCATGCCCCAGTAGCAGCAAGCCAACAGAAACAGTGCTTCCACGAACGCATATTGTTCCGTGCCTATCGCGCTGATCTTGAAGGTGAGCTCGGGCACTGTGATGATGGACAGGATGGCCGTTTCCTTGAGCAGGATGATGAGCATGTTGACTGCAGCCGGAAGAATGAGCATGGTCATTTCCGGCAACATGATGCGCATCACCACCTGACGCCGTGTCATGCCCAGACACTCGGCGGCCTCAATGTGGCCGCGCGGAATGGCTTCAAAACCCGCGCGGAATATTTCGCTGAAATACGCTGCGCCATAAATCGCCAGACCCAGCAACCCCGCAGGAAACGGATCCAGTGCGATGCCGATGAAGGGGCCACCGTAGTAGAGCAGGAACAGTTGAATCAGAAACGGCGTTCCACGCATCAATTCGACATAAGCCAGCAGAATGCGGCTCAGGAATCTGGGGCCGAAGCGTCGCAGCAGCGCCACGATGAAGCCCAGCACAATCGCCATGAAGGCTCCGCCCAACCAGGCGCTCATGGTGACTCCGGCGGCGCGCGCCAGTTCCGGGGCCAGGGATGCAATCAGGTTCAAATCGAGCTTCATGGCTTGATTCCCCAGCGAAAGGAACGCTCTACATATTGGGCGCCAAATGCCACTGCGCCGCAGATGACCAGGTACAGCAAGCCGGCACAGGCAAACAGCGGCAGCGGCTGAAAGGTGCTGGCCGAGAGATCCTGCGCCATGCGCGAGAGCTCAACCACGCCAACCACCGACACCAGCGAGGACGCCTTGAGAATCAGGATGGCCTCATTGGCAATGGCGGGTAGTGTGGCCCGCAAGGCGATGGGAGTGCGTATGCGCCAGAACTGCTGAAAGGCATTCATGCCCAGCATCTCTGCCGCTTCCAGAAGTCCGCGCGGCACACTGGCAAAGCCACCGCGCAGGTTCTCTGCTTGATAGGCCGCTGTGCAAAGTGTCAGGCCGACTATGGCCGCCACCACGCTAGGGACATTGATGCCCATGGCGGGCAGCAGGTTGTAAATCAGCAGCAGCTGAACCAGCAAGGGAGCTCCGCGAAAGAAGCTGACAAAGGTCTTGCCCGCTAGAGAAACGGCACGGTTGCGTGCCAAGGTGGCCACCGATATCACGGTGCCCAACGCCAAGCCTAAAACAATGGAGACCAGACTGATGAGAATCGTCCACCCACTTGCCTTGACCAGCAACCAGAAAAGATTCAGGGACATGCGAGACCTTTGCCAAACGCGTATCGACGCCCCGACGCTGGACGGGGCCAGGACGCCGGGGTCTATTTTGCAAAAGCCTGTAGCTTAGAAGTTGGCCTGGGTTATTTCGTTGGGCGTGTCGAAGCTATCGCCAAACCACTTCTTCTGGATGCTGGCCAGGCGGCCGTCGGCCTTGATCTTCAGGATGGCAGCGTTCAGGGCGGCGACCAGCTTGTCGGAGTCCGCGTCCTTGCGCCAAATGAAACCAAAGTAGCTCTTGGCACCAAAGGCGGGTTTCACCACTTCAAAGTCGGGGCGCTGCTGGGCCACGAAAGTGATGTTGGTGATGGAGTTGGCAACTGCAACCACGCGGCCGGCGGCCAGGTCGGCATAGGCTTCGTTGTAGCCAGGGTATTCGCGAGCGTCCACCTTGCCAGGCAAGGTGTCACCAAACGCCTTGAGTTGTGCCAGCTGGGCCGTGGCCTTGCCAGCGCCTACGGCCTTGCCAGAAATATCGGCTGGCTTGGTGATCGAAGTTTCACTCTTGCGCTTGAGCAAGGCTACGGTTGCCTCTGCTATCGGAGGGGAGAAACGGAAGCGCGCCATGCGTTCCTTGGTAATGGTGGCTGGGCCAGCGACCACGTCAAACTTGCCGGCTTCCAGACCGGGGAAGACACCCTCCCATGGCAGCAGCACCCATTCCAGCTTCACGCCCATTTCCTTGGCGATTTCGGCAAACAGGTCCATGTTCATGCCCACGTGTTCACCGTCCTTGATGAAGTCGAACGGAGCAAAGGCGGTTTCCGTACCCACCTTGAGCACACCTGCAGCCTTGACGCGCGACAGTGCGTCTTGGGCATATGCGCCCAGAGAAGCCAACGCGATGACCGCGCAAGCCGCCGATTTGAAAAAGAAACGTTTCGTCATGGATGACTCCAATTGAGGGTTGGGAAGTGATGCTGCCAACTGCCAGCATCGCGGGCTATTTGCCTATACATATTAAATCATCGACCATCACGCAAAAACTAAGGGTTTACCCTAATTCCGTCTTAAATTTACATGCGCAGAACTGGTGCACGTGCACTGGATTGGTGGGCCAATACGACGGGATATGGTGCATTACACAAGCTGCGGTCCATTCCTGTCTGTAGGTGGATGTCCTTGCATTCTTTCATATTTGTCTATACATTATGAAAAATGCAATACGCAATGGATAACACCGCCGCTCCCGCAACAACCGCCGAGAAAAGCCATTCATGACCACCACCATCACACTCAAGCCAGGCCATGTGGACCTGTACACACTGCGCCAGATTGAAGCTGGAAATGTTCTCCTGGCGCTGGACCCCGCTGCGCGGGAAGACATGCTGAAGTCGCAGGCTGCGGTGCAAAAAATTGTGGACAGCGGTGACGTGGTCTACGGCATCAACACCGGCTTTGGCAAGCTGGCGCAGACCATCATTCCCTCCGAGCGTCTGGCAGAACTGCAGCGCAATCTGGTGCTGTCGCACAGCGTGGGCACCGGCGAGAGTCTGGCACCTGGCGTGGTGCGCATGGTGCTGGCCACCAAGGCAGTGAGTCTGGCGCGTGGGCACTCGGGCGCGCGACCGGAGCTGGTCGACGCCCTGTTGGCCTTGTTCAATGCGAATGTGTTGCCACGCATCCCGGCCAAGGGCTCGGTAGGTGCGTCGGGTGACCTTGCGCCCCTGGCCCATATGGCCTGCGTACTGATTGGCGAAGGGGAGGCCACGGCGCCCGACGGCAGCGTGATCAGTGGCAAGGAGGCCATGCAGCGCATTGGCTTTGCACCGTTTGTGTTGGGCCACAAAGAAGGCCTGGCGCTGCTCAACGGCACGCAGGTGTCCACCTCCCTGGCATTGTCCGGACTGTTTGGTGCCGAGACGGTTTTTGCGGCGGGTCTGATGGCCGGAGCCCTGTCATTGGAAGCCATACAGGGATCGGTCAAACCGCTGGATGCCCGCATCCACACGGCGCGCGGCCAGGCTGGCCAAGTCGCTGTGGCGGCTGCGCTGCGCACGCTACTAGATGGCAGCGGCATCGTGGCTTCCCACGCCCATTGCGGGCGTGTGCAAGACCCCTACTCCATACGCTGCGTGCCGCAGGTGATGGGTGCCTGCCTGGACAACCTGTGCCATGCGGCCCGCGTGTTGCAGGTGGAGGCCAATGCCGCGTCGGACAACCCATTGGTGTTTGCAGACAACGGCGACGTCATATCCGGCGGCAATTTCCATGCAGAACCCGTTGCCTTCGCCTCTGACATCATTGCGCTGGCAGTAAGTGAAGTGGGTGCGATTTCCGAACGCCGCATGGCCCTGCTGTTGGACAGCGGTCTGTCAGGTTTGCCACCCTTCCTGGTGCGCGACGGGGGTGTCAATTCCGGCTTCATGATTGCCCAGGTCACCGCCGCAGCACTCGCCTCGGAAAACAAATCGCTGGCCCACCCCGCCAGTGTGGACAGTCTGCCAACCTCGGCCAACCAGGAAGACCATGTCTCCATGGCCACGTTTGCGGCCCGCCGTCTGGGCGACATGGTGAACAACACGGCAGTCGTAGTGGGTATAGAGACAATGGCCGCAGCACAGGGCATTGAACTCAGGCGCGGCCCGAAAAGCTCGGACCTGGTGGAGGCCGAATTTGCTCGCATCCGCAGCCAGGTGGCGTTCATTGAGCAGGACCGCTTTCTGGCAACCGATGTGGAGGCCATGCGCCTGTGGGCGCTGAGCCGCAAGTGGGCGGCCCCCCTGCAACGACTTTTACCTAGCTATGCCGCAGCCGAGCACGTGGGTGCCTGCCTGATGGCCCTGACCGCCGCGCTGGGTGCTGACGCCGTTCTGCTGGGCGAGGCGATCGACCGGCACTATCAAACGGACTGGAGCGGCGGCGCAAGCGTGCAGCCACTGGCGGTGTTGCGACCCAGCGGGACCGAGCAGGTGGCCACTGCCATGCGCATCTGTCACCACTACCACGTAGCTGTGGTGCCCCAGGGCGGCATGACCGGCCTGGCCGGAGGCGCCATACCCAGCGCCAACGCTGTGGCACTGTCGCTGGAACGCTGCACTGCGCTGGAGCCCGTCGACATGTCGGAGGCCACATTGACCGTGGGTGCGGGCGCGACCTTGCAGGCCGTGCAGGAAGCCGCACTGTCAGCAGGCTTTGTGTTTGGTGTGGACCTGGGCGCGCGCGGCTCCTGCCAGATCGGCGGCAACCTGGCCACCAATGCGGGAGGCAACGGCGTGGTGCAGTACGGCATGATGCGTGAACAAGCGCTAGGCCTGGAAGTGGTTTTGGCGGACGGCAGCGTGCTGTCCATGCTGCGCCCCATGCGCAAGAACAACACGGGTTATGACCTCAAGCAATGGTTCATAGGCTCGGAAGGCACGCTGGGCATCATTACCCGCGCCACGCTGCAGTTGCGTCCCGCACCGCAGGCCAAATGCACCGCCTTGCTGGGGCTTCACGACTATGCCAGCGCCATCCGTGTGCTACGCCATATGCAGTCCCATTTCCCCGGTGCACTGGCTGCCTTTGAACTGATGTGGGAAGACTTTTATGCCACCGTGCTGCAGTGGCACCAGACTGCTTCTCCCTTTGCTCAAACGTATCCGCTGTGGGTGTTGATCGAGGTGACCGGCGCAGAGGAAACCGCATTGACAGAAGCCTTGCAGGAAACCTTGAGCCAGGCCATGGAGCAGGGTGATGTGGCCGATGTGGTGATTGCCCAATCGCAGACACAGGCGCGTGCTCTCTGGCATATCCGTGAGGCCACCGCCGAATTCCTGACCCATATGGTGCCGATCAGCTTCGATATCAGCTTGCCGGTGCATCACATCGGTGACTACGCAGAGGAATGCCAGCGGGCACTGAGCCAACAATGGCCCCTGCACAAGACCCTGCGCTTTGGCCATCTGGGCGATGGCAATCTGCATCTGACCACCGATGCCAATTCCCTGGACCCCGCGACAGACAAGGCAACGCTGATCCGATCTGTGGAAGAAATCGTTTACGGACTTCTGGCCGCACGCGGTGGCAGCATCTCTGCCGAGCACGGCATTGGCACCCACAAAAAAGACTTCCTCGCTGTCAGCCGCACGCCGCAGGAACTCGCCGCCATGCGCGCCGTCAAGCAGGCACTGGACCCGCTCAACCTGCTCAATCCGGGCAAGGTGTTTGATCCTCTTTTCGATTCGAAAGTACTGCCAGCATGAATGCGATTGCCGACCAGCTCACCCAACTCGCCCGCCCGGAAGTGCGGACACTACCTGCCTACAACGCGGGCCTTTCATCCGAGGTGGTGCGCCAACGTTATGGCGTGAGCCATGTGGCCCGCCTGGGCAGCAATGAAAACCCCTTTGGTCCCAGCCCCGCCGTGGGTGCGGCCTTGGCCAATATGGCGCAAAGCGCGGGACTCTATCCGGATGCCAATTGCCGCGCCCTGCGCAGCGCCATAGCACAGCGCTGCGGCGCTTTGGCCGATGCCGTGGTGGTGGGCAATGGCTCCGAAAATTTGCTGGAAGTGTTGTGCCAGGCCTTTCTGTCACCGGGTGATCGTGTGGTCACCCTGATTCCGTCATTTGGCCTGCATGACATCTATCCCCGCATGATGGGTGCGAGCGTGCAGATGGTGCCGGTCACCGAGGCAATGGAGTTTGACGTGGATGCCTGGTGCCTGGCACTGGCCACAGGACCGTCACCCAAGCTGGCGATTCTGAGCAACCCGTCCAACCCGGTGGGTTGCATGCTGGACACGCAGGCATTCGAGCGCATTGTTGCTGCCACGCCCGCCGACACCGTGCTGGTGGTCGACGAGGCCTACTACGAATACGCCAGGCTGAGTCCGGGCTATGCAGACGCATTGGCCACTTTGCGCAAGCAGTCGCGCCCATGGATTGTGTTGCGCACGTTTTCCAAGGCCTGGGGATTGGCCGGTCTGCGGGTGGGCTATGGCATTGCTTCAGACATATTCCTGGTGCAGATACTGGACCGCATCCGCACCCCATTCAATGTGAACTATGCCGCACAAACCGCAGCATTGGCGGCCTGGAACGACCCCGACCACATGGAGATGAGTGTGCGCGATGCCGTTGGACAGCGCGACACATTGGCCGAAGCCCTGCGTACCCTGGGCCTCTTTGTTGCACCATCAGCTGCCAACTTTCTGTTTGTGAATCTGCATCGCCCCAATGGCCCGGTAGCGGAGGCCCTGCTTGCCCGCGGCATCATCGTGAAGCCTTGGAAGGAGAAAGGATACGAACACTTCATTCGTGTCTCCATCGGAAGTGCCCTGGACAATGCCTTGTTTCTTCAGGCCATGCAGGACATTCTTGGCGACTCTTGATTGCCCAGTGCCCTGCGCACCAAAGTATCCAGATCAGCATCTCTCTGAAAGCCTGCACGCTGCGCTTGTGCCGTAACCAAAGGTGGAAACCGGCCGAACAACGCCTCGATCCGAGGATCGGGCTCGTAATGAACCAGATCTTGCGCTGCACATCCGTAGACTCTTGCCACTGCATTCACCAAAGCAGCCATGGTGAAGCAGAGCGTCGGCAGCGTCACCGTCCTACCGTTGTCCAGCAGATGACCATCCAGTGCCGCCGCATGCACTAACTGCTCCACCACACAAGGAAGCGACGACGCCCACGTGCTTGCCCGTGGCGACATGGGGCAGACAAAGGGACGTCCTGCTGCCAGCTCGCGGATCATGTCGCTCAGGAACGCCGATAGCTGACCCGTACGCGCCGGCGGGCGGGCCAGCACCCCGGGCAGGCGCACGCTGCGCCCGTCCACCCAGCCGCGCCGGGAAAAGTCGCTCACCAGAAGCTCACCGATCAGCTTCTGGTAGCCATAGGTCATCCGCGGAAGTGTCGGCATGCTGTCGTTGACTTCCGCAGACATGGTGCCGAACACGGCAATCGAACTGGCAAACACCAACACCGGTGGCGCGCCGCCGCGCTCCACCTGCAGCCTCCCCATTTCCAGCAAGGTCTGTGTGGCCTCCAGATTCACACGCTTGGCCAGCGCATAGTCGCTCTCGGCCGCGCCACCCGGGATGCTGGCCAGATGAAACACCACGTCCATGGCGCACGTACCTAGCACGGAGCGCATCCAGTCGGCGTCACCTATATCACCCGCGAGCTGACGAACGCCGTCGGCCGGAGGTTGCGCAAACGCCAGATCCAGCAGGGTGATGTGGCCTATTGCGCGCTGTCCCAACTTACGTTCGCTGATCAGGCGCTGCGCCAACGCCCGCCCCACGAAACCCGCAGCCCCGGTGATGATGACGTGCATGGAGTTTGCTCTCAAGAAGGTTGAACCACCCGCTGCTCAATCACTCCGAACGGGCCCTCACGTTCATCATCAAAGCGCGCCTGCATACGTACCCGATCACCAAAACGCATGAAACCGGTGCGGATCTCGCCCAAGTCAATCTTCTCGATCACGCGGCGCTCGGCAATGCACGCAGAGCCCGCCGCACGTGACACGTTGGACACCGTGCCGGAACCCAGGATGCTGCCTGCGGTCAGCTTGCGACTGCGCGCCGCATGCGCCAACAACGCACCGAACGAGAAATTCATCTCACCCCCGTTGGGCTGGCCAAATTGCTCACCATTCCACTGCACGTGCAAGGGCATGTGCACACGCCCATCGCGCCACGCATCACCAAGCTCATCCGGCGTAACCGCTACCGGCGCGAACGCGGTGGAAGGCTTGGCCTGCAGAAAGCCGAACCCCGTTTTCATCTCGCGCGGCCCCAGGGCACGCAGGCTCCAGTCGTTGATCTGCACCACCAGCCGAACGCACGCCAGCGCCTGCGCGGCTGTGGCCGACATAGGTACCTCGCCCACCACCACACCAAACTCGCCTTCAAAGTCGATACCGTCATCTTCGCTTGGCAGGGGCACATCGTCTTCGGGTCCTAGGAAATCATCACTGGCGCCCTGGTACATCACCGGGATGGTGTCGAAGTCCGGAATCGGCGGCGTGTTGAATGCCTGCTCCATCAGGTGGCCATGGTTCAGGAAGGCAGAGGCGTCCAGCCATTGTGGGCTGCGTGGCAGCGGCGCAGCGCAAGCTGCCGCCTGGAACGCAGTTGTGCCTTGCAGGTTCCCTGCGTTCAAGGCGTCATAACACTGCTGCAGGGCCGGTGCCACTGCATCCCAGCGCTGGATGGCTTCCAGCAGATTGCCCGCCAGGTCGGGGACTGCTGCAACACAGCTTCCGTCGCGCGAAACCAGCACCAGTTGTCCGTCAGGTGTGCCATTTTTAAGCGATGCAAATTTCATGGATTCATTCTCTTGTTCTGATTTCAGTGGGAGACCAGAGCCTGTGCAATGGCGGGGGCATACTGCCCATCCACCAGCACAAACAGCATGCGGCAGGGCTTGCCGGAACGGTTGGCCCAGGCATGGTTGGTACCGCGTTGCACCACCACGCTGCCGGGCTTGAGCAATACGGATTCACGGTCCAGCACCAGCGTCAACTCGCCTTCGATGACCACGCCATAGTCCACACTCTCGGTGCGGTGCATCAGCGGGTGCGGCGAATCCTCCTTGACGGTGGATGCCTTCGCGTCGCCAATCTGCGTGAAGGCTTGCTGCATGGAGTTCGCGCCATGGGCCAGGAACTCTTCCGTATCCGGAGGAATGTCTACAAAGCGCAGACGGGTACCGTGGCTGGGAGGAGGCAACATGAGGGTGCCCACACTGGGGTCAGGCCCGTTGTCTACTGGCGCGGGCGCGCCACTGGTGGACCAGACTTCATGAAAGATGGTGCCGGGGATGGCGGCAATCTCCACGACCGTGGGCAGTGGTCCATCGCTGGAAACGATGGCCCGGCCCTGTGCGTCGTGGCCGGTGACTACGCGGTGAATGGGCGGAAATGGCATACAGGTATCCGTGGACAAATGGGGGATTGAAAAGGGGCTTCGCATCAAAAGGACATCAAGTCGCGGGCGACGGTTGCCGGTCCCAAGTAGTTCTTTCTCACCGGGCCCAGATAAACACTGTCGGGCTCCTCTGCGCCGGGCACTACATGGTTGAGCACCAGCTGTTTGACACCCGCAGCCTGGGCCATACGTCCTACGTCCTGCGCCGTCGTGTGCTCTTCGCGCATATGGCGCATCAGACCCTGCGCAGCAGAGGCTGGCATCGCCTTGGCCATGGCCTGCTCGATCAGGTCCAGGTCTATCACTTCGTGAATAAGCAGGTCGGCCCCCTGGGCTAATGTCTGCACTGCTGCGCAAGGGCCTGTATCGCCGCTGAACACCACCACACGGTCGGGCGTCTGTATGCGCAGGGCGTAAGAACGGTCAGCCGCGTTGGCCCCGTCCCGGTTCTTGGCAAAGTGGCAGTTTTCAGCTGCCGTCACGGTGATCAGGTCGTCACGGTAGACCTCGCCATCACCCGCATAGTCGTGGGCCTGGAACATCTGCTCCGGTGGCAGCATGCCTTTCGAATCGGCCATGCGGATACGGGCATTGGGCTTGAAGAAACCAAGAAACCCCTGGAGCATGGACTCGGTGCCTGCAGGGCCGTACACATGCGTGGGCTGGCGGCGCCCGGTGGCCCACTGAAGACCCATCAGCGTTCCCCAGTCCGCGTTGTGGTCATCGTGGTTGTGGGTGATGAAGATCTGCCCGACGCGGCGAAAGTCCAGACCTGCTTTCACCAGTTGCTGGGTGACGCCGTTACCGGCATCAATCAGATATACACGGTCACCCACCACCAATGCGTTGGCGGGTTGCGAACGCGTTGCACTGGGCATGGGGCCGCCTTGGGTACCCAGGGTAATCACGCGGGTCTGGGCCTGTGCATTCCCCAGCGGCAACACAAGCAGCAACGCAGCTGCAATACCTACCAAGCATTTCACGATTGGGTTCCTTGTGTGTTGGGCCTATGCCGCATCAAAAATGGCCACGGCACGCGTCCAGCCTGCTGAGGCGCCGCGGATCTTGTGCGGGAAGCAGCTGATAGTGAAGCCGTGGGCGGGCAGCGCCTCCAGGTTGTGCAGCTTCTCCAGGTGGCAGTAGCCGATGTCGCGTCCGGCCTTGTGGCCTTCCCAGATCAGGCTCTTGTCGCCGGTCTCCGCCACCTTCTTGGCCGTGTAGGAAAACGGTGCATCCCAGCTCCAGGCGTCGGTGCCCGTGAGGCGCACACCGCGCTCCAGCAGGTACATGGTGGCCTCGTAGCCCATGCCGCAGCCGGCACCCAGGTAGTCGTTGTTGCCGTAACGGCTGCCGGCGCGGGTGTTGACCACCACGATGTCCAGCGGTTGCAGGTCATGCCCGATGCGCTGGAGCTCGGCCTCGACGTCCGCTGCGGTGGCGACATAGCCATCGGGAAAGTGGCGGAAGTCCAGCTTCACGCCACTTTGGAAACACCACTCCAACGGCACCTGGTCGATGGTGATGCTGGGACGGCTGCCGCCATTTTTCGCGTCCTGTGTGGAATGGAAATGCCAGGGCGCATCCAGGTGGGTTCCGTTGTGTGTGGTGAGCGTCACCCACTCCGCCGCAGCGGCCTCGCCATCCGGGAAGTCCTGGGCCGTGGTGCCAGGCAGCATGGCCATAAACTCGGGCAGCGTATCGGCATGTTTCTGGTAGGTGATCTTCGGTGCCAAGGGAGACGGATCGGACAGCACGTCGTTCTCGAGGTAGATCGACAGATCGACGAAACGGCGTTGGGGCTTCATGGGGTGACTCCTTGCGGGGGCAGTGATGGCTGTGTTGCCGGAATGCGAGAGAACGCGAAGATGGCGCATACGCCTATGACCAGGGCCGCACCGCCCAGGCTGCCGTAGCCCAGCAGCTTGACCAGCGTGCCGCCCAGAATGGGGCCAATGGCTGCGCCGGTCATCATCATTGCGGGCGTGGCAGCCATGGAGCGGCCACTGGGGTCCATACCGGACAGCAGGCCGAAGGCGAAGGTGTGGGTAAAGATCATCACCGCAGCAAAGACCGATGCTGCCAAGGCGTAGGGCACAAAGGTCGTGGCATTCATGATGGTGACCACCAGCAGCACCTGCAGCGCCGGCCCCACCAACATCACGTTGCGGGCCCGCCAGCGCCGCTCCAGCAGTGCGGCCAGACCGGCGGGGAACAGGTTGACAAAGCCCAGCGCAATAAGCACGCCGGTCACGGCTTCCAGCCCGAAGCCGCGGTCCCTGCCCACGCGCTCCAGAAAGCTGAAGGTCATGGCCTGCACCAGTGCCATGCAGGCAATGCCCAGGATGCCGAACCACACGGCACGCGGAATGCCCCGCACGGCAACGTCGGCTCCGTGATCCGATGACAGTGCATCAGGCAGCGGAAACGACGTGGCCGCCACCAGTGCGCCAACGGCCATCACACCCGCAAAGATGCGAAACAGCACGGGCCCACCCAAGGCCGCAACCGAGGGAGGTGTGGCACCGACAAAGACAATGGCAAACACGCCCAGAGCCATGCCCACCAAGGCGAAGAGACGATGCGGACGCGTGCTGCGCGATATCGTTCCATGCGTCACGCTCAATGCAAAGCCGGAAGACAAGCCTGCCAACGCATGCAGCACAGCCAGCGCGCCGAAGTCACTCAGCACCGAGGCCCCAGCGAAGCACAGCGCCGATACGCCAAAGCCCAGGGTGGCCACCAGCCGGCCATTGAAGCGGTGAAAGCGCGGCGCCAGCAGCAGGCTGGCCAGCACCACACCGGCCAGGAACAGCGTGGCCAGCAAGCCGGCCTGCTGGGGATCCAGCCGGTATTGCGAGATCAGCGTGCCCACCCATATGGGCAAGGCCACCAGATCCACCATGCCAGCGCAATGGGCCACCATCAGCGCGAACGTGCCGCGCTTGGAGTTGGTTCGGTTCATGGCGTGGTCCGCTCAGATGGGTTGGGCCAGAGCCATCAGCGACTCGCGCATGATGCGTCCGTGCTCTTCCTTGTCACCACCCTCAATCTCGATCTCGCCCAGGCGCACCGAGTTCTGCACCACCATGCGGCAGCGCTCCCAGCGCCGCGCCGAGAAGGCCGCCAGCGCCTGCTGCGTGTCCGTGTTGCAGCCAATCTCCTCGGCCAGCACCAGCGCATCCTCGATGCCGATGCAGGCACCTGACGCCAGGTGCGGTGTGGTCGCATGCACTGCATCCCCGATCAGCACCACCCGGTTCTGGAACCAGGGCTGGGGCAGGAGCAGCGACTCCAGTGGGCGAAAGACGATCTGCGAATCGGGCCCGATCTGCCCGCGTATCGTCTGCAATGCGGGTGCCGGGAAATCGGCCAGGAGTCCGCGCAAGTGATCCACAAAGGTAGCCGGGTCCACATGGTCATTGTTCGCACGGGGCTCGGTCAGGAAGAGATACATCTCGGTTGCCGAGATCGGGTTCACACCGGGTTTGACCTTGGGTCCCATCCACATGGTGGTGTTCGTTATGCCCTCCTGGCACGGCAGCACCGCCCGCCACACGGCCTGTCCGCTGTAACGCGGTTGCGGTGCGTTCGGGAACACCGTCTGGCGCACCTTGGAATACAGGCCATCGGCACCGATCACCAGGTCGTAGCGCCGCCGCTGGCCATCGGTGAAGCCCACCTCCACGCCATCGGCATCCTGTTCGATCTGGGTGAAGCTGCAGCCCAGATGCACCTGGGTGCCGGCCGCGCGGGTGGCTTCGGCCATGATGCGCGCCAATACCGGCCGCATGATGCCGGCGCCACCGGGCACGTCGTCACCGGCGATGCGCGGCGTTGGCAGCGTGGCAATCTGCGGACCGTGCGGCAGGCAGATGTTGACGCCATCGGAAGCATGGCCCTGCGCCAGAAAGGCTTCGAGTATTCCGAGTTGCCGGAAGGCGCGCAGTGTCGCGCCCCCCAGGCTGATACCTGCGCCGTAACTGCGCCAGCCGGGATCGATTTCCACCAGATCCACGTCGGCGCCCAATTTGCGCAATTGGATGGCGGCGGCCATGCCGGAAAAACCGCCACCGATGATGAGAATGCGTTGTGCTGCGGTGCTCATTGTCTTGTCTCCTTTGTTTGAATACGGGCGAGGAGGATCTCGCCTTTGGGGCTGATTGTGAGGGGCACGGATGTCAGCGATTGCCCCAGGCATGGGCCCAGCGTGCAAAGCCCTGTTTCAATTTCGAACAGGGCACCATGCGCCGCGCAGACGATGCGGTCGCCCGCGCTGTTGAGGTAGGCATTCTTGCGCCAGGCCAGTGGCGTATCGAGGTGCGGACACAGGTCTGCATACGCATACACCCGACCACCTTTTCGCACCAGCAGAATGCTGTCCTGCCCGGTACGCAAAGGATCACATCCGCGCGAACCCGACTCCGGCAACTCGTCCAAGTGACACAGGTGCATGATCGATAGGCCTTTGTCCGCAACTCAGGGCGCGGGAGCGCCGGGCTTGGCACCGGGGGGCGGGCCGCCCGGGGCCCATTTCTCGCGGTGTTGCAGCAGGAACAGCTGCGACGTATCGGCACTGATGGGCGCTTCACGCGCGACCCAGCTGTCGTCGTGCAGGTCCATGTCGGCGTCGTACTCCACATGGCAACCCATGGGGGAATTGAAGTACCAGAACCAGTTGCTGCCAAACTTGTGGCGACCCGGTCCCCAGAAGCTCTGGTAGCCCTTCTCGACGAACCGCGTACCGGCCAGCAGCAGCTCCGTCGGCCCGCCCATGTGGAAGGTGAAGTGTTCGCAGCCCTTCATGAAGGGCGGCGTCTGGATCATGAACAACGTGTGGTGATCGGTCGTGCCCGCCGGACGCAGGAAGGGGCCGGTGCCAGTGAAGCGGTCGGTGCAGACGAAACCCAGACGTTGGTAGAAAGCCTCGGCCTTGGCCGAATCGGGGACGAAATACACCACGTGCGAGAGCGAGCGTGGCACGGTCGCCATGTCCTGCCGCACGCCCACGGTGTTGGCGCGGCGTTGCGGCACGGAGCCGGGCGCGTTGACGCCCTCGGCCGGAAGATCCAGAGGGCGGCGCACCGTGACCTGGAAAGCCAATGCAAAGCCCATGTCGTCCAGCGCGCGGACCACGCCGCCCTGGCGCGTCACGCTGCGGTCACGCTGCAGCTCGGCCTCGATGGCGTCCAGTGTCGCCACGTCAGCCACGCCGTACACCGTTTCGCGCAACATGCTGGCCGTACCCATGGGCGCTGGCAGGGAGGGATCGTCCTTGGAACGGATTTCCACGGCAGTGCCGTCCAAGGCTTCAAAGCGGCCACTGCCGACTTCGGTCAGGCCGTAGTCAATCAGGTATTGGCGGCAGGCCGCCACGTCATCCACGCCAAAGACAAGTGCGTCAGGTCCGATGATGTTCATAGTGTGTTTGTTGGTTGTCATGTGAATGCTGTTGTGGATGTGCTCTCGGTTCACGCCGCCGTGCGGCCCCCCAGGGTCTCGGCGACCCAGTCGGCGATGTATTGACCGGCGTTGATGGAGTTGTCGAAGCTGGCGTGCTGCACACCACCCTCGCGCTCGGTAAACACCTTTAGCTCGCGCTTGGGGCTGTTGGTGAGTTGCTCATAGGTGCGGTGGGCCCAGTGCAGAGGAATCTGCGAATCCTTCTCGCCATGGGTGACCAGGAAAGGCACCTTGATCTTTTCCACCACGCCATCCAGGTGCACGTCTTCGGCGATCCGCATGAAGTCGTCAATGTCCTTTGCGCCCCAGACCCAGCACACATGCGACCAGTAGTGCGGCACGGGGAAGGTTCCTTCCTTTTCCAGCCGGCGCTTCTGCACGTCACGCCAATCGTGGTTGGCACCCCAGGCCACACCGCAGGCAAAGCGCGGCTCAAAGGCCACGGCACGGGGGCAGTAATAGCCACCCAATGAGACGCCCTCCATGCCGATGCGTTTGGCATCCACATCGCTGCGGGTCTCCAGCCAGTCCACCACGCGGCTGGCCCAATGTTCGCTGTCATAGCGCGCGGTGAGCTCCTGCAGGCGCAATGCCTCGCCGGTGCCCGGCTGGTCCACGATCAGCGAAGCCACACCCCGCTTTGCCAGCCAGGCCGGCAGGCCAACTCGGTACTTCATCTCCTTGGTGGAGTCCAGGCCGTTCACTTGCACCAGCAGCGGTGCGGGGCCATTCACGCCTTCGGCCGGTATGTACAGGGCAGCCAAGTGCTTGCCCTCGTAGGGGATCTCGACGCGCTCGCAGCGTTCGCCACTCAGGCGCACACCTTCGGCAAACAGGTCCAGGTGGCGGCGGTACAGCGCCAGGCGACCGGGGGAGCCATGTGCCTGCAGGCGCTCGGCCGTGATCAGGTAGCTGGCAGCCCGGTTGATCTTTTCACCGGCGGAAAACAGTCGGCCCCGGGCCTTGTCCTCATCGGCCAGTTCACACAGGCGGTCAGCCATCTGCACCCAGGTCTCGCGGAAGGCCTGGGTTCCGGCGGCATCAGGCGCTTTGGCAGCATCTTGCAGCGGGCCGCACATGACTTCGATTTCGCCGATGCGTGCGCCCATTTCAATGGCGAGCGCGACGGAGAGATTCCAGACGTAGTTGGTAGGAAAGTACTTGAACATAAGAGAGTGCTTTAAAGAAAAAGGCGAAAGCTGTTGTCAGCCAGGTTGATGAAAAAGGGATTTGTCATGGATGCGCACTTGCCATGGCGGGCACTGGCGATGCCTGCCCTGCTGGCTTGAGGAGAAAGTGCGCCAGGGCGGGAACCAGTACGAGGGCACCCAGCATGTTCCAGAGAAACATGAAGGCCAGCAGCAGCCCCATGTCGGCCTGGAACTTGATGGGACTGGCCACCCAGGTGATCACGCCGGCGGCCAGCGTCACGCCGGTGAGCACCACCACCTTGCCGGTGAACAGCAACGCGCGGTAGTAGGCATCGGACAGGCTGTCACCGGCCTTCAGGCGTGCCAGCGTGACGCTCAGGATGTAGAGCGCGTAGTCCACGCCTATGCCCACACCCAGCGCAATCACCGGCAAGGTGGCCACCTTCACGCCCAGACCCAGGCCCACCATGAGGGCTTCGGCCAGCAACGACGTCAGCACCAGGGGCAACACGGCAACCACCACGGCGCGCCAGTTGCGGAAGGTAATGAAGCACAGCAGGGACACGGCCGCATAGACCAGCAGCAGCATCTGCCGCCAGGCGTGCTTGACCACGCTGTTGGTTGCGGCCTCGATTCCGGCAGAGCCTGCTGCCAGCTGGAACTTGACCTGGGCCGTGTCGTTGTCCGCAGCAAACGCCTCCACCGCATCGGTGACACGCGTCAGCGTATCGGCCTTGTGGTCACGCAGGTAGATGTAGAGCGTGAGCAGGTTGCAGCTGTCGTTGTACAAGCCGGTGCGGGGCGCGCCTGCAGTCACGGTGTTGAGCATGGACTGGTTGGGCAGGAATTCGTACCACAGAGGACTGCCCTCGCTCAAGCCCGTCAGCACGCGCCGGTTGAGCAGGGAGAGCGAGTTGGTGCTCTCCACGCCATCGAGCTGGCGGATCTGCCACTCCAGTGCGTCCAGCTTGTTGAGCGTGTTGTAGTCGGAGCAGGCGCCCTCGGGTGTGGACACCATCACGGCCAGCACGTCACTGCTGGCGCCGTACGCCTGGTTGACATAGGCAACGTCGCGGTTGTAGCGGCTGTCGGCACGCAGCTCAGGCGCACCCGGGTCCAGGTCGCCGATCTTGAGTTGCGCGCCCACACCGTATCCCAGCGCCGCCAGCAGTGCGGCCAGACCCAGCGCGAGCGTCGCAAAGCGGCGCTGGGTGAACAGGTCCAGAAACCGCCACAGCGGGTGCCGTGCGGCGCCGGTCTTGTCGGCCGCTTCGGCACGCAGGCTGCGTGCGGCGGCACGTGCGCTGACACCGGTATAGCTCAGCAGGATGGGCAGCAGGATCAGGTTGGTGAAGATCAGTACCGCCACACCCATGCTGGCTGCCAGAGCCAGCTCGCGGATGGACTGGATGTCGATGGACAGCAGCACGGCAAAGCCCACCGCATCCGCCAGCAACGCAGTCAGTCCCGCCAGGAACAGGCGCCTGAAGGTGAAGCGGGCAGCGAGCAGCTTGTGCATGCCACGGCCCACGTCCTGCATGATGCCGTTCATCTTCTGTGCGCCGTGGCTCATGCCAATGGCGAAGATGAGAAACGGAACCAGGATGGAGTACGGGTCCAGCGACTGCCCCAGCAGCGGTAGCAGGCCCATCTGCCACACCACGGCCACCAGCGAGGCACAGACCACCAGCGCCGTCGAGCGGATGCAACGGGTGTAGGCGAAGACCATGGCAGCCGCAATGGCCACCGCCATGGCAAAGAAGACCAGCACTTCGCGCACGCCTTCGATCAGGTCACCGGCAATCTTGGCAAAGCCGGTGATGTGGATGTCCACACCGGCGCTGGCGTACTTGCTGCGCAGCTGTTCGAGCTGTACCGACAAGGTTCCGTATTGCAGCGGCCTGCCCTCAGCGTCCTGGGCCAGGAGCGGCACGAAGATCATGCTGGAGCGCATGTCCAGCCCCACCAGCTGGCCCACCTGGCCCGAGCGCAGGATGTTGGCCTGCAGGCGTTGCAAACTCTTCGGGCTGCCGTCGTAATGCTCGGGGATGACGGGGCCACCTTCCAGACCTTCCTCGGTCACGCCGACCCATCGCGTGCTGGGCGTCCAGAGCGACTTCATGCGCGAGCGGTCCACACCGGGCAGCAAAAAGACTTCGTCGTTGAGCTTGCGCAGCGTCTCCATGTAGTCGGCATCCAGAACGCTGCCCTTGGGATTGCTCACCACCACGCGCACCGCGTTGCCCAAGCCGCTCAGTTGCGATGCATTGGCCAGGTAGTTCTGGATGTAGGGATGGTGAACCGGAATGGTCTTCTCGAAGCTGGCGTTGAGCTGCAGCTTGGACGCCTGCCAGCCCAGAACCAGGGTGATCAACAGACACACGAACACCACCAGACGGCGGTTGTTGAACAGCAGGCGCTCCACCACCGAGCCGGACTGGTGATCAAAGTCGCTCAGTGCAGTGAGAGGCACCACACCGGAGGAAACATGCGCACTCATGGGCGGGCTCCTGCCGTGGGAACAACGATTGCACCCTGCACGGTAAGCGCCAGCAGACGACCGGCATCCAGCGCGAGCAAGCCGGCTGTGGGTGGCAATGCGCTCTGGGCCATGGGACGCAGTTGCTCTCCCGTGTACGCAAACAGCCCGCCCGCCTGATTGGCCAGCCACAGCGTGCCCTGCGGGTCCGCCACCATTGCCGAGAATGACACTGGCACCGGTGCGCTGACCTGCGCCCAGGACACTCCCAGATCGTCGCTGCGCCACAGTTGCCCACGCAGCCCCGCCACCAGCAAGGAACGATCCCCCAGCCACGATGCGCGGAAGAAGGTGCCGTCATACGGCACTTTCAGGCGACGAAAGTTGGCACCCGCATCCAGCGACAGCAGAACCAGGCCCTGTTCACCGGCGATCAGCAGCTTCTCGCCCTGGGACTGCAGGGAATACAAGTGCATGCCGCCGGGGTTGTCCAGGCGCGCCCCCATGGACGACCAAGTCTTGCCACCGTCCTGCGTCGTCAATGCCAGCCCGTAGGCGCCGACCACCATGCCGCGCTGCGCATCGAGAAAATGCAGGTCCAGAAAGGGCTTGTCCGGTCCGCTGGCAATCAAACGGTCGGCCTCGGCCTGCGCCTTGGCGTCACCGCTGGCCTGCGCGCTCTTGGCCACCAGGGCTGCCACCTGCCTGCCATCGAGCTGCAGGGTCCAGCTCTGTCCCGCATCCACCGTGGTCAGCACCACGCCGCCATGGCCCACCGCCCAGCCGCGGTGGTCGCCGAAAAACTGCACTGCTGTGAGCGAGACACTGGTTGGCACCTTGGCCTGTCGCCAGTGCGTGCCACCATCATCCGAATAGATGGCGATGCCACGTTCACCGACGGCAACAATGCGCCGCCCCGCCCAGGTCGCCGAAAGAAGGACGGCCCGCTCGGGATGCAGCACCTGCAGTGCCGGGCGCTGCAAAGCCTCGCCCACCGGGGTGGCTTGAGAAGGGATGGAACTGGCACCCATTGCCACGAACACGGCAACGGCAAGAGAGGTCTTGAGCATGTGGGGAACTGTCAGCACGTGGCAGTGGTTGGGTTAGCGAACGCCTTGGGCAGCCAGACCCTGACCAGTGAACACATCGGTCGGCCAGCGCTTGGTGAAGCGGTGGTGGAAAGACTTGTCGTTGAGTACGTTGGCTACATAGCCGTTGCCCGACTGAAGGTCATAGAACCCGAAGGTCTGTTGCACCGTGCCTGGGGCATCGGGCATCACATAATTGAAGAGCCACAGGGTCTTCCACAGATCCCCCTTGGCATCCCATCGATCACCCAGATTGGCCACCCAGGTATCTTCATCCAGGTAGTAGGTGCTTTTGGGCGCCTGGTGGCGTTGGCCAGGCTTCAGCGTGGCTTCGACAACCCACACGCGGTGCAGTTCCCAACGCACATAGCTCGGGTTCAGATGGCGGGGTGTGACGGCCTCACTGTCCTTGGCTTGCAGGAAGCTGTTGTTGTTGTAGGGGATCAGCATTTCCTTCTTGCCCACGAGCTTCCAGTTGAATAGCTCGGTAGTGCCGGAAAAGACGCTCAATTCGTCAAACGACATCACGCCTGCAGAAGCCGGTGTGGGCGTGTCGCAGCAGGCGTTGGGCAGCTTGCGTACACGGCGTTGACCTGTGAGGTAGACGTAGGACTGGGACTTGTCTTCATCCACGTTCTGCCGTCCGGCAATCATTTCACCGGCCCGGATCGGAGGACCTGCATTGACCAGGTTCACCTCCCAGAAGTAGCCATCGAACTTTTCTGCCGAACTGTCCTTGAAGTAATAAGGCATGCGCTGGCGGATCAGGCCGTCGGTGGTCAGCACGACCTTGCCGTCCGATGTGAGCTGGTACTGGTTGAGCTCGGCCTCCCAGGACTCGCCGCGCCAGGCCAGCTTGTGGTTCCACATCGCTTCGACGCCATTCTTGGGAATGGGGAAGGGAATTCCGCCATAGGCACCACTGGGCACATCACCTTCGAGCTTGGCGGTCAGTGCGTTCTTGGCCGTGTTGTCGTACACCCATTGCGGCGCCATGGCGGTGCGGTGGGTGGGGTAGACGTCCAGCCGGTAACTCTCGGGGTACTTCTTCAACAGTGCCTTGACGCCATCGGAGAGCTTGTCAGCGTACTGCGCCATGTTCTTGGCGGTGACCGAATAAAGCGGTTTCTCTCCCTTGAAAGGGTCGCCACGGCGCCCCCCTTCTTTGTCTCCGGCAATCTTGCCGGTGAAGCCTCCGGTCCATGCGGGAATGCTGCCGTCCTTGTTGCCCGCCTTCTCTGCGCCCAGAGGCGTGAGTTCGCTCTTCAGCTTGGCGGCTTCATCAGCGCTGACAGCTGACCAGGCGGGCACTGTGCAAGCCAATGCCGCAAACAAACCAATCAGCCCATTTCGGGTGTGTGAATACATAGTGGTCTCCATCCTCAGAAAGTTGCGCGCAGCGAGAGGCTCACGAAGTCCCGGTCTGCCAGTGACTGCAGGAACTGCACGTTGTTGTTGTTGTCGGTCGAGCCACCAGCCTGGCCCAGGTAGTGAACGTAGTTGAGCGAGGCAACCCACTTGCCGAGATAGGTCCCGGATATGCCCACGTTGATGTCTCCACCTTCGTTGGGGCCGAACGCGGCTCCAACGGCGGAAGAGCGGCCCCAGGTGTAGCCCAGACCCACGCTGGGTGTGAGGTCGATGCCGGGAAGGGCTTGGCGGTATGTGGGGGAATACACCATGCGCATGGCCGTCGCCTCGCGGTCCGCGTTGGGGTTGAGCATCTGCTCGTTCTTGGTGACTGCTGTGCGGGCGTTCCAGGCAATCTCTCCCACAAAGCTGGCTTCCTGAGCAATGAAGCTGGGGCCCAGGCTTGCCAGCCAGGAGAAGTTCAGGTGAGCTGTTTCACCCACTGCGTATCCGGGGTTGTTCTTGTTGTCGTAGTTCACGCCCACGCCGATGGCAGGTATGACAGATTGCCCCGAGCTGGATAACGGCGTGTTCTGCCGGATCGAAGCTTCGCCCGCCAGACTCCAGGCGCCCACCGTCTTGGCTGCACTCATGCCAAATGACCGGATGCCCTCGTGAAACGCCCAACGGTAGCTGCTGGCAGTCAGATTGCCCGGAAATCCTGTGAGCGTGGTGTAGATGTTGCTCGGTGCGGTGGCGTTGTACTGGATGGCATAGAAGCCGAAATCCGTCTCTATGCTTTCGGCGTGCCAGCGCAATTGCAGGCCACCTTCGCCCGTGTTGCTAGCGTCAATGTCAGCTTGCTTCACAAACACACCGGTCGGTCCTGCATTGAGGCGTTCAGCGCCCGGACCCAAGGTATCGGTGGTCGACAGGTAGGAGCCCACGGGCATCATGCGGGTCTTCTCCCATTCGTAGCCGACGTAGGCGCCCAGGGTCACGTCGTCGGTGAGCTGGATCTGCCCCGAGAGCTTGCCGGTGGGGCGTGCGATTTCCTTGAACTGGGAGTTGGGCACCGACTGCAGCTTGACCAGATCCAGCGGCGCCTGCCCGCCCGCGATGCCGTTGGCACCGAAGAACAGGGTCTCGCCCCACAGCAACGTGTGGCGGCCCAGGCGCAAGGTGACCGGCTTGTCCGCCAGGTCGAAGCGGCCCCATACAAAGGCGTCCAGCAGCTCCTCGTTGCGGCCCATGATCTTCTGGGTTTCCGAGGCGAACTCGCTTGCGGGCTGGTGGTTTGAAGTCGTCGTCGAATTGGACGTATTGCCGTTGTATACCGAGTCGTACCAGGCCGCGCCGCTCAGGCGCAGTCCGTAGTTCTGGGCCTGCACATCCAACTCACTGAACAGGTCGAACCGGTTCGATACCACGCCGGTTCCGAAGTTGTTGTCACCGTCGTCTTGGTTGCTGTTGTTGGGCCCCACGACACCTGTAGGACCGAAACGGGTGCTCGCCAGAGAGGGCGATGCGCTGTTCATACGAAAAGCAGTGCTGTACTTGACGGTGTTGTCCCAGCGCGCCTTGATGTCCGAGTTACCTGTATCCAGTTCAATGGCCTGCACTCCGCTGACCATGATCGAAGCTGCGCTGATGGCGGTCAATCGACGTGCCAGCGCCCTGTGCGATTGCGGTTTCTTCATTTTTGTCTCCAGATATTTTTTGTAGTCACACGTTTGATGGCGCCAAAAATTTGACGTCCATCAACGGGACTGGGCGGACTGTACGGAGTTACCATCCATCTGGAAAATGGATTAATTCAATGCTCTGTATTGATAGCAGTGATTCCTCAAGGGTTAACACCAAGCCATGCGTTTCAACAAACTGGATCTCAATCTGCTGGTTGCGCTGGACGCGCTGCTGAGCGAGGAAAGCATCACCCGAGCGGCCGACAAGGTGCACATCGGGCAATCGGCCATGAGCAATGCATTGGCGCGCCTGCGGGAGTTCTTTGATGATGAACTGCTGGTCCAGGTGGGGCGGCACATGGAGCCCACTCCGCGCGCGCTGGCGCTCAAGGATCCAGTGCGGGACGTATTGATACGGGTGGAGGCGGCGGTCGTTTCACAACCGCGGTTTGACCCCAGTGTTTCTGACCGGGAGTTCCGGCTCACGGTGTCGGATTACACCAGTGCCGTACTGGTACCCCACCTACTGTCGCTGATGCACAGACAGTCATGCAAGGTGCGGCTTATCCTGTTGCCACAGGTTGTCAATCCACAGCGCGCGTTGGAGCGCGGCGAGGTGGATCTGATGATCATCCCTGAACGATTCGCCTCTACGGAGCACCTCACCGAGCACCTGTTCAACGAGTCGTTTCAATGCCTCGTGTGGAAGGAATCACCGTTGGCACACGGCGAGCTGACGCTGGAACGATACCTTGCCCATGGACATGTGGTGATGCAACCCAATAACGGAACGGCTTATGAGACAGCCGCGTTGGCGGCCAAAGGAATTCACCGCAGGATAGACGTCACCACTTTCAGCTTTGCCACCGCCCCCCGCATGGTGGTGAACACCTCACTCATAGTGACCATTCACGAGCGACTGGCCCGGCAAGCAGCACGCGCCCTGCCCGTCGTCAGTCGCCCCATGCCAGTGAAGATCGAGCCCATGACCCAGGTGATGCAGTGGCACAAATACCGCTCCAACGACCCGGGCCTGGTCTGGCTGCGCAATGCCCTCAAGATCGCGGCGCGTGAAATGGATCTTGAATAGTGCAGCTGCTGGCTTAATTGCCCAGGCCGAGTTGCTTCATGAAGTCCTGGTTGTCCCAGAACAACCATTCATGGTCCATCGTCTTGCCGCTCCAGTGACCGATGGTGGCCATGCCAATGGCAAAGCGCTTGCCGGTGGGTGCAATCGTCTTGCCGTCTCCAATCGGCATGGGTTTGGTAAAGGTCCCCGTCATCACGCCGGTGACCGAGGTCCAGGTACCGGAGCCAAAACGGATCGGATGCTCCTTGATGGTGATGTCCGGTGCAAACACAAACATGGCCTTCAGGTCATCGATGTGGTGCTCAATGCCCTTGGTCTCGTGGCCATCCGGCCAGGTCACCACGATATCGGTCGAATGGCTTTCCTTCAGACGGTCCCACTTCTGGTTGCTGAACACATCAAAGTCCAGCGTGTCGAAAACCTTGAGATTGCGCTCTACACGCGGTGCCTGCCTTTCATGCTTGGGCGGCGGTGTGGTGGGATTCTCTGCGGGTGTCTGTGCCTGGGCAAAACCCATGGTGGAAATCACGGCTACAGCAATAAGAGACTTGATTGAAACGTTGTGCATGGTGAATACCTTGTGATGTAAAAGTGAATGCTTCTGTTTTCAAAAGCGATGCGCCTACGCGCCAATCCAGGTTGGTGCAATCCCGGTTCCGCGACCGGCGCCATAGCCCAAATAGATGTTCAAGCCGGCCAAGGGCTCCAGATAACGTGCGTTCTTCAGACCGCCGGCATCCGTTGTGGCAAAACCCAAGCTCTCGGCCAGAGCCTTGACTGTCTGCTTGGCGGCATCGCTGTCACCTGCATAGAAGACGGTGGCCTTGTTGCCATCGGCCAGCGTGGCGCCCTGGGCCAGAACCTGGGCAAACAGCGTGTTGAACGCCTTGACCAGCAGCGCGCCGGGAACGGCTTTGGCAATCTCTTCAGAGGCGGACGTGCTGTGGCCCAACGTCAAACCCATGTAGTCGGCAGTCAGCGGATTGGTGATGTCGACCACCACCTTGCCTTGCAGATTGCCCACGGACTGCAACGCGCTCACTGCATCGGCGTAACCTGTGGCCAGCACGACCACATCCTTGCCGTCGGCGGCCGATGCGGGTAGCACCGCCTTCACGCCCGGGTATTGGGCAGCCAATGCGGCGACCTTGGTTGCGTCACGTGCAGCAACGCTGACTTCATGGCCAGCGGCAGAGATTTGCTTGACGAAGGCCGAACCCATGTTGCCGGCACCGATAACGAGAACTTTCATACGATTTCCTTTCAATGGTTGGTAGGTAACTTCAAAGCCTTCACACGGTTGCTGGAAGGCATGTGTGAACTGTATTTATTGCAACCAATAAGATAAATATGGTTGAATGACATGAACTATTCCGATATTCATAACAAATGGACAAATTTCTGGAAATGAAGACCTTTGCTGCCGTTGTTGACGGTGGCAGCTTTGTGCAGGCTGCCGACGCACTGAACATGTCCAAGCCAGCGGTGTCGCGCCACGTGGCGGAACTGGAGCAGCGCCTGGGTGTCAGACTGCTGCACCGGACCACCCGCAAGCTCTCACTCACCGAAGAAGGGCGGCAGTTCTATGGACGCTGCAAAACCGTTCTAGCCGACGTGGAGATTGCAGAAGAAGAGATCACCGCCACATCGATTGCGGTGAAAGGCCTGATCAAGGTGAATGTGCCGGTGTCGTTCGGCCTGTGGGAACTTGCGCCGCTGTGGCCCGACTTCATGGGCAAGTACCCGGAGATTGAGCTGGACATCACCTTTGCCGATCGCATCGTGGACCTGGTGGAAGAGGGCTACGACCTTGCCGTGCGCATTGCGCGCCTTCCCAACTCATCCTTGGTGAGCAGGAAGTTGGCATCCACCCGGTTGGTGCTTTGCGCCTCTCCGGCCTATCTCAAGAAAAACGGCAGGCCCAGACACCCATCCGAACTGACGGACCACACGGTGCTTTCCTACAGCTTGCTATCCACCGGAGACCAGTGGCATTTTGAGGGTCCGCAGGGTGGTGTTTCTGTCACCGTCAAGCCGCGCATGCGGACCAACAGCGGGGACACCTGCATTGCCGCCGCGCGCAAAGGTAAAGGTGTGGTCCTTCAACCTTCCTTCATGGTGAATGCAGATCTGCAAACTGGAGCACTGGTGGAACTGATGCCGGACTATCGCTCCATCGAGTTCGGCATCTATGCGGTGTATCCAACGCGCCAACACGTATCACCCAAGGTGCGCGCCTTGATCGACTTTCTGGTAAAGGCCCTGAAGAACGTGCGCTGACACAGGAAACGGTTGCCCGGGGCTTTACGTTACGACGCGTCGGGCTGTGCCTTGGGTGCTGCCCGCTGGAATGCGTCCAGTGCTGCGCACCTGGCATCCACTTCGCTGATCAGCGGCCACCGGCCCAGATCGACCTTGAAGCGGCGTGCACTTTCGATCTGCGGAATCAGGTAGGCATCGGCAAGGGTCGGCGCGCTGCCAAAGCTGAAGCCTGCACGGCGCGTATCTGCAGCCAGCAACGCTTCATAGGCATCAAACCCATCACGGATCCAGGTGCCGCACCAGTGGTTGATGGCAGCCTCGTCGGCACCAAAACTGGCGCGCAGCGTATCCAGAATGCGTTTGTTGTTGACGGGATGGATGTCGCAACCGACTACCGCGGCCAGCGCCCGCACATGGGCTCTGTCGTTCATATCCGTGGGCAGCAAGGCCGGTGTGGGGTAGCGCTCTTCCAGCCATTCGATGATGGCTACGGATTGCGTCAACACATGGTCGCCATCCACCAGCGCGGGCACCAGTCCTTGCGGGTTCAGGGCCTTGAATGCATTGCCCTGGTGCTCGTTCTTGCGCAGGTCTACCGCCACATAGTCGTAGCTGAGACCCTTGAGGTTCAAGACGATGCGCAGGCGGTGTGAGGTGCCGCTGCGAAAGAAGTTGTGGAGCTTCATCACACCTGCCTACTCGGGTGCGCCGACCGCCAGTGCGACTTCGGCCACGCCGTCCACCCGTCCCGTAATCTTGTCACCGGGCACCACCGGACCCACGCCTTCGGGTGTGCCGGTGTAAATCAGGTCACCGGGCTGCAGGTGGTAGAACAGGGAAAGATCGGCAATCAGCTCCCGCACATTCCAGATCAGCTTGTCCACATCGGACGACTGCTTGGTCTGGCCATTGACCTCCAGGGCGATGGCGCCTTTTTCAATGATCACACCTTCCATGGGAACAATCTCCGAGCAGACGGATGATTGCTCCACGTCCTTGCCCAGGTCCCAGGGGCGCCCCTTGTCACGCGCTACCAGTTGCAGATCGCGGCGCGTCATGTCCAGGCCGGCTGCATAGCCGTAGACCAGGGTATGGGCATCCTCCGCCTTGACGCGAAAGCCCGCCTTGCCAATGGCCACCACCATTTCCATTTCAAAGTGGTAGTTGCTAGTCTCGGGTGGGTACGCCACCGTGGCACCCGAGGCCGTCAAGGTCTGTGGTGCCTTGGTGAAATAGAAGGGACGCTCTACGGACTTGTCCACGGGGCGCCCCATTTCCACCGCATGGGCGTGGTAGTTGCGGCCCACAAAAAACAGTCGGTTGATGGGGAAGCGGGCGTCCGATCCACGGATGGCCAACGACATGGTGGGAGGGGGCGTAAACAGGAAACGTGACATGGTGGTGCTTTCTTGCAGTGATGTTGATAGGTGGAATGGGGTGAAGGGCACGTCAAGCGGCCAGGGACTCAGCCCCGGTTCTCATACACACCCAATTTGCGATGCAGTGGCGCTTCATCTGCCACAAACAGGAAGGCGGGCGCACTGGCAGAGCGGTTCTTCAGGGTCACGGCCGTATAGCCTGGCGCGCAGCAGGTGTCCGCCTCGACCAGGGCGAAGGCGGTCTGCTCCACCTGCACATCCGTCTGGCCTTCGATCTGGTGGAACACCTGGGCGGGTGAGCGTGCCGGAAGTCGCAAGGTTTCTCCGGGGCGCAACATCAGCGCATAGAAGCCCAGGATGTTTTCTGCGTCTGCTCCTGTTTCCGGATTCACGTAGGTGACCTGCACAGCGTCCGGCCCGGTCTGCGCTTCAGCCAGCGACAGCAGTGCCGCCTTGGCATCGGCCCAGGGGTAGCGCAGCATGGGGTATGCCTTGTTTGCGCGCTGGAACACCTTGGTAGGTGCCACACCACCACGTGCATAGGACTTGAAGCCCTGGCCTTCGGTAACGCTTTGGCTGGGCCCCTCCAGGTGGTAGGAAGTCTCCGTGTAGTAGACCAGGGGCAGGTCCAGCACATCGAGCCAGATCACCGGGTCCTTTCCATCGTGGCCGTGCTCGTGCCACAAGCCAGTGGGCGTGAGGATCAGGTCACCCCGCTGCATGGGGCACTTCTCGCCACCCACCAGCGTCCACGCGCCTTCGCCCTCCACCACCATACGCACCGCGTTGGGTGTGTGGCGGTGCACGGGCGCCAGTTCCCCGGGCAACAGCAGTTGCATGCCCAGGTACATGGCGGCACTGGCCTGCATGTTGTTCAGGCCATGGCCCGGATTGGCCAGCACCAGAACGCGACGCTCCGCCTTCTCGATCGGTGTCAACGCACCGGCCTGAATCAACAGCTCGCGAACCTCGGCATAGGGCCAGTGCGTGGTCTGGGTCTTGCGCGCAGGAATATCCGGTGGCAACACGCCACGCAGACTGGGCCATAGCGGAACCAGATTGCGTTGGGTAAGTTGGTCGCGGTAGGCCTGCGGCAGGTCTTCCAGACGGCCCAGCGTGTCAAAACGGTTGTTGTCTTTCATGTGGTTCTCCAAAGTGATTCAGGCTGCGCACGGCTGTGGTCTGGTTCTCTTCAGACACCCAGGTACTCGTGCACGATGCGGGGGGTTGCCCGCAATTGGGTCGAAGTACCGGACCAGACCACCACGCCCTTCTCCATCACAAAGTGACGGTCCGCCAACTCCAGCAAGGGCCCCAGGTTTTTGTCGATCACAATCAGCGATAGACCTTCAGCCTTCAACTCGCCTAGTGCGCGCCATATCTCGGCGCGAATAAGCGGCGCCAGGCCTTCGGTGGCCTCATCCAGCACCACCAACCGCGGGTTGGTCATCAGGGCGCGGCCAATCGCCAGCATCTGTTGCTCGCCGCCCGAGAGCTGCGAGCCCATGTTGAAGCGGCGCTCCTCCAGACGCGGAAAGAAGCCATACACGCGCTGCAAGCTCCAATCCTTCAAACCATTGGCCGCGTTGCTGCGCGCTGTGGCAACCAGGTTCTCCTCCACCGTCAGGTTCGGAAAGATCTGCCGGCCTTCGGGCACCAGCCCCAGTCCCAGCTTGGCAATCTGGTGGGAAGCCAGCCGTTCCGTGCGCTTGCCACCGAAAGCAATCTCTCCGGCCTTGGGCTCCAGCAATCCAAACAGGCACTTGATGGTGGTGGAGCGGCCCATGCCGTTGCGCCCCAGCAGGGTAATGACCTCGCCCTCGCCAACACTCAGATCCACGCCAAACAGAACCTGGGCAGCGCCGTAGCCAGCCTGCAATCCCGTCACAGTCAATAAGGGGTTCATGGTCAGGCGATCTCCTCTTCACCGAGGTAGATGGAGCGCACTTCCTCGTTGGCGCGTATTTCCTCCGGCGAGCCGGTCACCATCAATCGGCCATACACCAGCACGCTGATGCGGTCGGCCAGAGCGAACACGGCGTTCATGTCGTGTTCGACCAGCAGAATGGTGTACTTGCGCTTGAGTGTCTTGAGCAATGCCACCACGGCGGCGGACTCCTGCACGCTCATGCCGGCCATGGGCTCGTCCAGCAGCAGGAACCGGGGGCGCGCAGCCAATGCCATGGCCAGCTCCAGCTGCCTGCGCTCACCATAGCCCAGCTCGGATGCCTGAATGTGGGATCGCGCAGAGAGGCCCGCAGCCTCTATGCCCTCCAGCGCAGCGGCATACGCCTGGCGGTCGCCCAGCAAGGACTGCCAAAACCGGAATGCATGGGTGCGTGCGCCCAGTGCCGCCAGGGTCGCGTTTTCCAGGACCGTGAATTCGTCAAACACCGAAGTGATCTGGTAGGAGCGCACCAGACCTGCGCGGGCGCGGGCATGGATGCCCAAGGCGCTCACGTCCTGGTCGCCAAAGCGGATGTTCCCGCTATCCGACCGCAGCTCGCCCGACAACTGGTTGATCAGTGTGGTCTTGCCCGCACCATTGGGGCCGATGATGGCGTGCAGCTCCCCTTCCCGCACGTCCAGCGACACCTTGTCGGTGACCAGAATGGCGCCATAGCGCTTGGTCAGGGCGTTTGTTTGCAACAGCGTCTTCATGCGGAACCTTCTTTCGCAGTGCGGTTCTGCAGCCAGCCTGCCAGACCCGTCTTGCCCAACACGGCGACCGCCAGAATGGCCAGACCGAACACCGCCATCCAATGCTCTGTGGCAGCCTTCAACACTTCTTCTGCGCCAAGAAATGCCAGCGCCCCCAGAAAGGGACCGAAGACACTGCCCAGGCCACCCAGCACCACCATGACGATGAGCTCACCCGACACGGTCCAGGCCATGCTGCTGGGTGAGGCATAGGCGTTGAGGTTGGCCAGCAGCATGCCGGCCACGCCGCACAGAACGGCCGAGAGGGTATAGGCGGCCAGCTGGTAGCGCTGCAGCGCCAGGCCCACGGACATCACCCGTCTTGCGTTCTGCCGCCCGGCCCGCAAGGCCATGCCAAAGGGCGAGACGCGCAGTCGCAGAACCCACCAGGTCAAAGCAACCAGCACACCCCAGGCGCAGTAGTAGACCGCTGTAGGCGTGTTGAGTTGCAGGCCGAAGAATGCACTGGCGGAGGCAATGCCCATGCCGTCGTCGCCGCCATACTGCTTGAGGCTGACAATGACGAAGTAGCCCATCTGCGCAAATGCCAGCGTGATCATGATGAAGGCGATGCCCGACGTGCGCAGGCTGATCAGCCCGGTGAATCCTCCCACCAGCGCACACAGCAGCACGCACATACCCAGATGGATCCAGCCGGACGACACACCGTAGTAAGCCGGCAGCGAAACGCTGTACATGCCGATGCCGACAAACAGGGCGTGGCCCAGGCTGACCAAGCCACCAAAGCCCAAGGCAATATTCAGCGCGCTGGCGGCGATGGCGTAGACCAGCACGCGGGCAAAGAACGAAACCCAGAAGCTGTCCTGCAACCCCGTGGCAATGGGCGGCAGCACGGCCAGTGCCAGAAGCAACAGCACCGGGATGTGCTGCGCCGGTCGAATCAGGTTCTTCATGATTTGCCCTTGATGGCGGGAAACAGGCCTTGCGGACGCCAGGCCAGGATCACCGCCATCAGCACGTAGATCAGCATGGACGCAAGGGCGGGTCCGGCAGCATTGGCGACTTCCCTGTCGGCAAAGGCGCGTATGAGCATGGGCAAAAAGGTGCGGCCCAGCGTGTCAACGAGCCCGACGATAATGCCGGCATAGAGTGCGCCGTGCACGGAGCCAATGCCTCCAATCACGATCACCACCAGCGTTGTGATGAGCACGGGCTCCCCCATACCACTTTGCACCGACAGAATGGGTCCGGCCATGGCGCCGGCCAGCGCTGCCAGGGCCGAGCCCAGCGCGAACAGCATGGCGTTGAGCAAACCGATGTTGACGCCCAGGGCGCCCACCATCTGCGGGTTGACCGAACCGGCACGAATTAGCATGCCGACGCGGGTTTTGTGGATCAGCCACTGGCTGCCTGCGGCCACCAGCAGGCCCACCACAATGATCAGGAAGCGGTAGCTGGGGTAGCTGAAACCCAACAGGTCGACCGTGCCGGAGAGTGACTCCGGCAAGCTGACAAAGACCGGCTGCGGGCCCCAGACCATGCGCACGACCTCATTGAAGAACAGCACCAGGCCGAAAGTTGCCAGCACATGGTCCAGGTGGTCGCGCCGGTACAGCCTCGATACGGCCACCCACTCCAGCACCAGCCCCACTACAACCCCGGTAGCGACTGCCGCCAGCACGCCCAACGCGAAAGAGCCCGTAGAGCCGCCCACCACGGCAGCCGCGTAGGCGCCCAGCATGTAGAGCGAGCCATGGGCCAGATTGACAAAACTCATGATGCCGAACACCAGGGTCAGGCCGGCGGCCAGCAGGAACAGCATGACGCCGTACTGCAGACCGTTGAGCAACTGTGCGAGAAGCAGGGATGCCGACATCACTTGGCCTTGCACAGAGCCACGTAGGCATCCTGGTGATCCGCCAAGGGAGTGCTCAACTGTTTGACGGTGACATCGTTGCCTTCCTTGACCGTCTGGAAGGCGTAGTAGTTCTGTACCGGCATGTTGTTGGTGTTGAAGCGGAAGGGGCCGCGAACCGACTTCAGCTCGGCACCGGCGGACTTGACGGCTGCGGCGAATGCCGCCTTGTCAGTGGTATTGCCCTTGGCCTTGCGCACGGCAATGTCCAGCAGACGGGCCGTGTCATAGGCCACCGCCGCGTAGTGGCTGGGAATGCGTCCGTATTTCTTGCTGAAGCTGGCGATGAACTCGGCGTTGCCCGGTGTCTTCAATGCCACATCCCACATGGCGCCCGAGATGGTCCCCACAGCGGCGTCACGCAAGGACGGCAACGTGGTGCCGTCCACGGTGAAGGCCGACAGCATGGGAATCTTCTTGATCAAGCCCGCCTGGCTGAACTGTTTGACAAAGTTCACACCCATGCCACCCGGATAGAACACGAACACGGCGTCCGGCCCGGCAGACTGCAGCTGGGCAATCTCGGCAGAGTAGTCGGGCTGGTTGACCTGGGTGTACACCTCATCCAGCACCTGACCCTTGAAATAGCGCTTGAAGCCGGCGACATAGTCCTTGCCAGCCTGGTAGTTGGGGGCCATCAGATACACACGCTTGTAGCCAGTGTCCTGCGCGTACTTGCCCATGGCCTCTGCAGTGCCATCGTTCTGCCAGGACATGGAAAACACATTGGGCAGGCAACCGGCACCGGCCAGCGGAGACGGGCCCGCATTGGTGGCAATGGCCACCGTACCGGACTCCACAATGCGTGGCAGGCTGGCCATCAGCACATTGGAAAAGCCAAGGCCCACGATGGCATCCACCTTGTCGCGGTCAATCAGCTTGCGGGCAATCTGGTTGCCCAGTTCGGGCTTGAGCTGGTCGTCTTCGCGCAGCACCGTGACGGCCTCTCCGCCCAGCTTTTTGCCCAGGGCTTCAATACCCAGCATGAAGCCATCGTACTGGTCCTGCCCCACGGCGGCCACCGGTCCCGACAAAGGGCCGGTAAAGCCGATCTTTATTTCCGCATGGGCGGCACTCAGGCTTAGCGCAGCCGCGCTGCAGGCAAATATCTTGGCAAAGGGTTTTGATTTCATGTTTGTCTCCTCAATGGTTTGTGCGTCCTCACAGGGCGCATTGATCAGTCAATTCAGTCGAGCTTGAGCATCACCCGCATGTTCTCGATGCGCACGGCATAGGTCTTGATGTTCTCGGTCAACGGCGCGCACAAGGCCTGGCCCGTGCACACGTCAAACTTGCCCTGGTGCAGGGGGCATTCGATTTCGCGGCCATCGAGAAACCCGTCGCTCATGCGGGCGTGGCCATGGGTACAGAAGTTGTCCGTGGCAAAGACCTCGCCCTCCACTTCGTACAGGGCGATCTCCTTGCCTCCCACCTGCACGCCCATCACGTCACCCTCGGGAACATCCGCCAGGGCGGCAGCATCCATCCAGTTGTCAGCCATGGCTTTTCCTTAGATGGGGTAGATGATGGAATTGGCGATCATTTCGCTGTCGTAGACGCACAGGCGGGACTGGAACTTCAGCCCTTCGGGTGTGCGTACGATCACATCGCGGTAGTAGCCGACATTGAAGACCGTGGAGTCCCCGTCGAACTTGGTACGGATCACGGTGTAGTTGGCTTCCGAGGTGATGCGCTCACCATAGAGGTCACGCTCCACCGACAGCACACGCGGCGTGCCAACAATGTGGCGCTGGTAGTAGGGGTCGTGGTACATGGTCTCTTTGATGCCGTAGACCCGGTCGCGAATCATGTTCTTGCTCTCCAGCGCCAGCAGGCACAGAGGCAGACCCTGGTCAAAGTTCTCGCGCGGCTGCAGGCGGTAGATGCCCTCTTCCACAAAGAACTCGGGCCACTTTTCCCACTCGGCCGAGTCGCAGACCATGGCGTAGTCGCTGTAGAGGTTGAGCAGTTCGAAGTACGTCTTGAAGTCGATCATGTTTATTCCCCCATCACCTTGCGCCAGTAGTTGTACATACCCCGAATCAATGTCTCAGTGACCATGTGATCGGTGTCGCCAATGTCATATCCGCCCATCTCGATCACCGTGCGGTGTGCGGGCTTTTGCTCAAAGCCTTCTTGCGACCATTCGATGACCTCGCCATCGTCGGCCGAGACGAATCCCGCCGGGCCGAACAGATTGGCCTGGATCAGGCGGCGCTCTTTCATTTCGGGTGTGTCGTCTTCAAAGCCGAAGTGCGTCCACACAAAGTCGAAGGAACCGTGTCCGTTGGGCTGGATGTGACGTGTGGATACGCTGTTGACCTGCTGCTGGATGATCACGCTGGGGAAGATGGTGGTCATCACGGCTGTGGGGCCACCCCACCAGGGTTCGGGCACGATGTCCAGCAGGCGTGGGTCGTTGACCTTCATCTGGTCCTTGAAGCTGTCCACGCCGGACACCACATCGGCATTCTTGCCGCCCTGGCCGCGGGTGGAGATCATGGCGGCATGGCGGAACTTGTCGTCCATCTTCAGTTCGGACTTGTTATCCGCGCGCCACAGGCCAAAGGTGGAGAACCATGTGTGCAGCAGGCCGGGATGGTAGGGGTCCTTGATGTTCTCCTGCATCAGCTTCCAGTTGCCCGGAATGCGCTGGCGGCGATAGCCCAGGATCTGCAGCTTGCGGCCATCGAACACGCGGTCGAAATACTTCAGGATGGTGGGTCCGAGGAATTCCTCAAAAGGTTCCACGTCGTGGTCAAAGGAGGCGAATACCACGCCACCGCGCACTGCCACCTTCAATTTGGTGAGGCCGTGGTCGGCCACCTTGAAGTCCTTGGGCATGCCACCGTTGACCTTGCCTTCCTGCTTGACCCCGCGTATGAATGGCACTCCCTGCAGGTCACCCTTGAGGCTGTAGTTCCACTGGTGGTACGGACAGAAGAAGTCCTTGGCATGGCCGTTGCGCTCGCGGCAGAAACGCATGCCGCGGTGGGCACAGACGTTTTCCACCACGTTCACATGACCTTCCGGGTCGCGCACCATGATGACGGAGCGCTCGCCAACCACGGTGCGCTTGAAGTCCCCTGCATTGGGGATTTCTGCCTCCAAGCCAACATAGCACCAGTGACCGTTGTAGAACAGGCGATCCAGTTCCTTCTTGTACAAATCCTCACGGGTATACGCCCAAAAGGGCACCCGGCTGGTCCCTTCCCCTGGCCATACAGGGCTGTCGGGGAAGACGGTATTGGTTTCACTCATTGCTTGTCTCCTTTGGTTGTTCAGGTGTCAGTGAAAGCAGCGCGCGTCAGACGCCACTGGGGTAGAAGGCGTCGGCATGCACATGGCCCGGCTCCACGCCCATGCGGGTGACGAGCAGGTTGAGTGCGTCGACCATGGCCGGTGCGCCGCACAGGTAGGCGCGCCAACCCTCGAGGCAGCCGAGGTCTTTCTCGATGGCGTCGGTGACCAGTCCGCTGCGCTGGCCTGCACCGGGAGCGCCGGTGGCGACCACGATGTGAACCTTCACGTTCGGGTGTGCGGCGGCCAAAGCCTGCAGGCGGTCCGCGTCATAGACATCCTCGGCGCTGCGCACACCGAAGTACAGATGAATCGGGTTCTGCATGCCTGAGGCCAACGCGCCACGCACGATGGATAACACCGGCGCCAGACCCGTACCGCCACCCACGCAGAGCATGGGACCGGTGTGCTTCTTGCGCAGATAGGCAGTACCCAGCGGGCCACTGATGCGCAGCGCGGCACCCACTTGCAGTTCGTCAAATATGAAAGCGGTAACCCGCCCATCTGGTACCCGGCGGATCTGGAATTCCCACTCGTCGTCTTCACTCAATCCGGCCATGGAATAGGGGCGGATGTGTTCGGGCGTGAACTGCACCGTCGCATACTGTCCGGCACTGAATTCGATCGGCTTGGCCAGCTTAACCCGGAGGCGGCGGATGTCATGCGTTGCTGCTTCAATGGCAGTGACCGTTCCCTTCACGATGCGAGCGGGATGCACCACCACCTCATCCACCTCAGGCAACTCGATGCTGCAGTTGTCGGTGAGCACCGCCTGGCAGGCCAGCACGTAATCGTCTTTTCCCGCCTGCGGCCGCCCCGCTTCGGGACCGCTGTTGCGCACCTGACCAGACACCACGCGGCAGCGGCAGGTGCCGCAACGTCCCGACATGCAGCTGTAGGAGATGGGCAGCTGGTGAGCCCTGAGGACGTCCAGCAGATTGCTTCCGCTGTCCACGTTCAGACGCACGTTGAGAGGTTCTACGACGAGTTCCATGCTATTGAGGCTGTTGCCCTTGTCTCCTGTTTGCGGCGATTCTGGAGACTTGCGCCATATAAGTCGATAAAGCAAAACCAATAGATAAAATCACTGCTGTGAATATTGGAGTGCCTTATGGATCTGCGCGAAATTGACTTGAACCTGCTGGTTGTCTTCAACCAGCTGTTGCTGGACCGCAGTGTTTCAACATCTGCGGAGAAGCTGGGACTGACGCAGCCCGCTGTCAGCAATGCGCTCAAGCGCTTGCGCGCCGTGTTGAAGGATGAGCTCTTTTTGCGCACCTCGCGCGGAATGGAGCCCACACCCTACGCCTTGCATCTGGCAGAGCCGGTGATCTACGCGTTGAACGCATTGCAGACCGCACTCACTACGCGTGATTCGTTTGATCCGCTCACCAGCACCCGCAGTTTCCAGCTGGCGATGAATGACATTGGCGAAATGTATTTCATGCCGCCATTGATGCTTGCCTTGTCCAAACTGGCGCCCAACGTGCGCGTGAGCACCGTGCGCCCCAACAGTGGCAACCTGCGCGAAGACATGGAGTCCGGTACGGTCGATCTGGCACTGGGCCTGCTACCCAATTTGCAGGCAGGTTTCTTCCAGCGGCGGCTGTTTCGGCACCCCTACGTCTGCGTCTATCGCAAGGGGCACCCGGTAGCCAAATCACCCATGACACTCAAGCAATTTACCGAGCTGGACCATGTGGGCATCATTGCAGCCAACACGGGACATGCAGAGGTGGATGGTCTGCTGGAACGCGCGGGTATCAAGCGCAAGATGCGATTGATGTTGCCGCACTTCATTGCCGTGGGGCATGTATTGCAGACCACCGATCTCATCGCCACCTTGCCGCAGCGGTTTGCGCAACGGTGCGAAGTTCCCTTTGGCCTGGTCACGTCGCCCCATCCGGCGCGATTGCCCGATATTGCCATCAACCTGTTCTGGCATGCCAAGTTCAACCGGGACCCGGCCAACATGTGGATCAGGCAGCTTTTTGTGGAGCTCTTTGCGGACAGCGAGGGAGAGAAGTCGCAACCTCGCGTAGTGCGGAGCAAGTCCACCTCCAGGTAGCACAAACCGTCAAAGCAGTTCCGTCAGGATGGTCGGAAAAATTTCCACCTGCAATGGAATAAATTGCCGTCGGCTTCGGTATTGCATGTGAACACACTACACGGGAAGCCACCATGCAACGTCGAGATTTTCTCAACCTGTCCGCCGCTGGAGGCGGTGCCGTATTTCTCTCGGCATTGTCCGGCTGCGCAGCGGGCCCTTACGCCTCGGCGGCATCGCCGTCAGACTTCTATTTTGTCCAGCTGTCCGACATTCACTGGGGCTTTCAGGGCAAGCCCAATCCAGATGCCAGTGGCACACTGCACAAGGCCGTCGCCGCCGTCAATGCGCTGGACATCCCGCCGGAGTTCATCGTCTTCACGGGCGACCTGACCCACACCACCGATAGCCCGGAGGAGCGCAGGCGTCGGATGAAGGAGTTCCAGTCGATCGTGGCAGGTCTCAAGGTGCAGACGGTGTACTTCATGCCTGGCGAGCATGACGCCGGGATTGACCGCGGAGCGGCTTACCAGGAACTGTTTGGCCCCACCCACTACACGTTCGACCGGCACGGATTGCACTTTATTGTGCTCGACAACGTATCGGATCCGGGCAGCAAGATCGGCGACGAACAGTTGGCCTGGTTGCAGGCGGATTTGGCCAGGCTTGCTCCTTCGACTCCCATCGTGGTCCTCACCCACAGACCTCTGTTTGATCTGGTGCCCAAATGGGACTGGGCCACACGTGACGGCGCTCAGGTCATCGCAATGCTCATGCCCTTCGAGAATGTCACGGTCTTCTATGGCCACATCCATCAGGAACATCACCATATGACAGGGCACATTGCCCACCATTCGGCCAAATCATTGATATTTGCCTTGCCCGCCCCGGGTTCGCAACTGGAGCGTACGCCCTTGCCATGGGATCCGGCCGCACCATACAAAGGACTGGGTTTTCGGGAGTTGCATGTGGGGTCTCGCGCACAGAGCTACGACCTGATGGAATTTCCGGTGGTGCAGGGATGAGCGTGAACTTGTGGAATCGCCGGCGTGCCGTTGCCGGCATGGCGGTCGGCGCCGTCTCGGGACTCACGGCGTGGCGCGCGGCCCATGCACAATCGGTGCGCGAGATAGAAGTCGTGGCCCAAAGGTTCAAGTTCACCCCTTCGGTGATTGAGCTGAAGCAGAATCAACCCGTCTTGCTGTTGCTCCGCTCCCTGGACTTCATCCATGGTTTCCATGTTCCCGATATGGGGATACGCTCTGACCTGTTGCCGGGCATGGTCACCCCCATACGTCTGACACCCACACAGCTGGGGCGCATAGACTTTTTGTGTGACAACTTCTGCGGAGACGGTCACGAGGAAATGCATGGTTATTTCAACGTCACGGATTGAACTGCAGTGAAACTGGCGCGCAACTTTGAAGCCACCATCCTGCCTCTGCTGGACAGCGGCTTCAACCTGGCGCGCTGGCTGCTGCGCAACGATGCCAACGCGGAAGATGCGGTGCAGGAGGCGGTGCTCAGAGCGCTGAAGTACTTTGACAAACTCAAAGGCGATGATGCACGCGCATGGTTTCTTGGCATTGTGCGAAACGTATGTTTCACCCACCTGAACGAACGCAAGGACTGGAGGGAAGTGTCAGGGCAGGACGAAAGTGCGCTGGAAGAACTCCAGTACACCGCAGGGCTGACCCAGGACGAGCCGAGTGTTGCGCTCCATCAAAGCTACCAGCGGCAGCACATCAATGCCGCACTCAGCGCCTTGGTTCCAGCCTTGCGCGAAGTCCTGGTTCTGCGAGAGCTGGAAGGTCTGGAGTATGAGCAGATTGCCAGGATCGCTTCCATCCCCGTGGGGACTGTCATGTCACGCCTGTCACGAGCCCGCGCACGCATGCGTGAGCTACTGACTCTCTCAGGCGCTCGCGAGTGAGCAACCTATGAACGACGAAGAACTCTCAGCACTGATCAAAGGCCATGCCAATCGCCACAAGGCAAGTGAGCGCCTGAAGGCTGCCGTGCGCACCCAGATCACATTGCATGCTGCCGCAACCGCAGAACCGGAATCTGCCCACCCTTCCGATGCCTGGCGGCGATGGGGCGCATGGCTTGGCCTGTCTGGTTTCAATGCGCCCGGTGGTTACGGTGTCAGGCAGCTGACCCAACTGGCGCTTGCCTTTGCCACTGGCGTGCTGCTGACGCTGGCCTTGGTTGTGAACTATCCGCACTGGATAGTTCACAACAACACATCGAACAACATGGTGGGGGATCTGCTGGGTCTGCATGTGCGCTCCTTGGGCCCCGGCCCCTTGTTCCAGGTGGGCTCCAGTGATCGCCATACGGTCAAGCCCTGGTTCCAGGGCAAGCTCGATTACGCGCCAGAAGTTCCGGACCTGCACGACGCTGGGTTTGATCTGTTGGGCGGACGCATTGATCGGGTGCAAGGGCACGACACAGCCGTCCTTGCGTACCAATTGCGCAAGCACATCATTTCGGCTTATGTGCTTCCCGTGGAGCAGGCCGTACCTCCGCAGACAACGCAAAGTAGAGGGTTCCATATCGCGCACTGGAGCGATGGCGTCATGCAGATCTGGAGCATCACCGATGCCGACGTCAGCGAATTGAAGCGGTTTGAATCCGCTTGGCTGGCAAAGGTCAACTCCGTGCCACCCACCGAAAACAGGTAACTGCGCTGTACGCCTTTACCTCCCGTTACGTGTCCGCGGTCGGCCACACACCACACCCAGCGTTACATACTCAGGTGGATGCATTCCGCCAAGGAGTACAGAGTGAGCTTTTTTCGTCGATTGGTCGGTGTGGGTGCTGCAGTGATGTTGATCACCACGTTGAGTGGATGCGTGGTACGCCCGCTATGGTGGGGCGACCATGACCGGCATGACCATGAGCACTATGGCTATCACTCCGAGCCGCGCGACGGTGGTCGACAGGATGACTGGCGTCAAAACCGATAGGCCTCTGCAGCCCGTAAAAAGCCCCTACACGTTATCCAGTGCAGCCGAGATATCTGCCGCCTGTGTGGGGCGCACCATGCGCGCGACTTCCTGCCCGTCACGCAGCAGCACCAGTGTAGGCCAGAGCCTGACGCGGTAGCTGCGGCCCAGTGCCCGACCAGGACCGTCTTCCACCTTGATGTGACGCCACTGCGGATGCTGCGAAAGCACGTCGACAATTGCAGGCTGGGCGGCACGGCAATAGCCGCACCAATCGGTACCAAATTCGAGCAGGGTCAGGCCCGCTAGCGCATCCACTTCGACGCGCGCTGGCGCTTCCGACTCACTTAGATAAGGTTTGGGCAGGCTCATGTCCGGATTGTTGCCCATATCTGCAGACCCTGCGCTTTCCGGATTTGCGTGGTCCTGGTTCCTTCAAAGATGAGACTGATCAGACACACCATACATCCGCAAGATTCGGCGGAGTGCCATCCTCCTGGACTGTGCGCCATCCAACAAACGCATTGCGCCACAGGCAGCACACTAGGCACCATCGATTGCACGCTGCTGTCCACGCCAGATCCCTTGTACCCCTGCCCCGCGGCAACCCAATCTGCCACACTACTTCACCCCACCATTTTGAATCAATTACTCCAGCGATCGCTCAAGGCCATGACGCGTCTGGCGCTGCGCACCGGCGCCAGAGCCATAAAGCTGGCTTTGAAAACAGCAAAGAGACCGCTAGGCGCCAAGGCCGGCAAGCGTGCCATGCCCTTGCGTGTTGCCAAAACCGCCAAGACACCCACCCGGGCAAAGCTCTCGAGCGCGGCCAAGGGTATGGCATCCGGTGTGCATCAGGGACGCCGCTACCTGTTGTTCAAGCCACCGAACATGGGGCGCGGCGAGAGCCTGCCCTTGGTCGCGATGCTGCATGGCTGCATGCAAGACGCACAATCCCTGGCAGCGAGCACCCGAATGAATCGCCTTGCATCGTCAGAGCGCTTCATGGTTCTCTATCCACAACAAGACCGGCTCTCCAATTTGCAGAGCTGCTGGAATTGGTACGAGACACGTACCGGCCGCGCACAACGCGAGGCTGACTCCATCGCTGCTGCCATTGAGCATGTCTGCGCGTCGCAGCCGGCCGATCGCCATAAGGTGGCACTGGTGGGAATGTCCGCTGGTGCAGGCTTGGCAAGTTTGCTGGCACTTCGTCTTCCCGGACGCTTTCTGGCGGTTGTCATGCACAGCGGCATTGCGCCAGGCCAGGCGAGTTCCTACGCAACAGCCTTGAGAGCGATGGGTGGACGTGCGAAGGCTGTTGCACTCACCCGAACGAATGCCGACCAGCATTTGCCCGCCCTGCTGGTCATTCAAGGCAGTGGCGACTCCATCGTGGCATCCATCAACGGAACACAGTCTGCGCAAATTTGGGCCGAAAGGGAAGGCGCGCTGCCTGGCCGGGTACACGCGGTGCGGCGTGGCAAACGGTTTGCTGCCGATATCACGGACTACTACGCCGGGGAACGCCAGGTAGCGACACTCTGCATGGTCCATGGATTGGGCCACGCCTGGAGTGGTGGAGCAGCGGGTCTACCTTACAGTGATCCGCTGGGCCCGGATGCATCGCGCCTTGCCTGGTCTTTCATCAAGAAACAGATTGCCTGTAGTGGCGCACCCAACCCGGCGTGAATTCAGCAGGTTCCCACTTGCTTGTCTGCCCGTAAGGCAACACCTGCCGAACAATCACATCAATCGTCTTCGTGTTTACGCTTCTTGTGGTCGCCATGGTCTCGCCCATGGTCGCCATCACGGCCCTCATCGTGCCGGTGTTCCTCGTAACGCTCTCTTACCCAGTCTTCACGCACAAAGTACACAGGGCGCCCGCAAGCGTTGTATTCGTGGCAGTGCTTTTCCCAGTGCTTTTGATGTCCTGGAGGTACGTACAGATACACAGGCTCCCTCACAGGAGACTGAATGATCACGATGGGTTGTTGATTGATCACCCGAGGTGGCGGGAAATTTCCGATGTCGATCTGACCATACACACCGGGCTGGTTGATTCCGATGGAGATTCCAACGCTTGTTTCAGCAAATATGCTGAAGGTGGCAAATATGCCAATCGCCAACGCACATTGTTTCTTCATGTCTTTCTCCTTTTTGTGTATTGCCTGTATAACCCGGAACGACACTGTATCGTTGACCGTGAAGCGCAATTGGCGCGATTGCCACGAATGCCAGGGAGATGCTGATTGCGGAACCGATCAATTCTGCGCCAGCACAAATACATCATGGCGACCCGCCTTGCCCTTGATGGAGATACCCTCTCTGCGCGAAAACACATATCGTTCGCCGACCAGTTGGTACGTAGAACCCGACACCTGGATTTGTCCTGCGATTCCATGTGACTCCATGCGTGAGGCCATGTTGACTGCATCACCCCACACGTCGTAAACCTGCCGTGAGTTCCCGATGACGCCTGCCACCAGCTCGCCGGAAGAGATTCCGATGCGCAGCTCTATGCCCTCGAACTCCTTGCATGCGGCAAGCATCTCCCTACCCAGTTCCAACAGCACCTGAGCGTGGTCCGCTCTTGGCTCCGGCACTCCCGCTGCCACCATGTAGGCGTCGCCAATCGTCTTGATCTTGGTAAGGCCGCGGGCTTCCACGAGGGCATCAAAGCGCGAGAAGATGGCCGACAGCATGTCGACCAGACGATCCGGATCCATCTGCTCCGATAGCCGGGTGAAGCTCACGATGTCGGAAAAGAGCACGGAGCAATTCTGGTGACGCTCGGCGAAGCTGCGTCCGCTGGTCAACAGCCGCTCCGCGATGGGCTTGGGGAACATGCCACGCACCAGATCAACAAACCGATTGTTCGCCTCATGCAGGTAGGACTCGATGCGATTCACATCGCCGATGAAGGCGTGGACGATGAGATACAGAATGGCAAACGCACAGATGTTGTTGACCCATGTGCCGCCACGTCGAATACTGTCGGGCAGGGCGTAGCCGGAAACCAGCGGCGTGTTGCGGCTGGCAAAGTAGACAAAGGCCACAAAGCATGCCAGCGTAAATCCATAGCGGACCCATGCGCTCTCCCTTCTGAACAGCAGATAGCTGCCCACTGCGATCAACAGGAAATAGGTGTGCAGGGAGCGCGGCACATCCGCACTGGGAATATCAAAGAGCGCGTTGAGCAGGAACAGCAGGACGTATACCAGCCCCGCCAGAAGCAGTGACGCGAACCGCAGATTGCCTTGGCGCGCCAGCAACCCGATCGCCACGCCGCCAAGAACCAGCAAGAGGTCAACGCTGAGCAGGAAGCGATCATGCGCGAAACCGAAAAAGATCGCCCAGCAGCTGCCAAGCAAAACCATTACCAGGCTGGAGACATTCACAACCAGCCTGACCCGACGGGCGTGGGTGTTGCGCGGATCGTATGCGACAAGAAATCCACCTGCTTGGGGGTTGCGTTGCGCCATGGAATGCCGCCTCCTCCGGTTTGGGCCACTGTATCTGTCAGCCGGTCAATTTGCCACAGTCCTGCGCGATGTCAAGGGAGGCAACCCGGCGCTACCGGGCCGCAGGCACGCACCACTTGTGTGGGCGCGCGATCAGCGCCCGCCGCGCTCCATGGCTTCGCGTGGCAGACGCACCGGGAATTGCGCACGGATTGCGTCGTCTATGGCTTTGGGAATATGCGAGGGATAGTGCGTGGCCAGGATCTCCTCCAGCCGGCCGGCGGCACGGTCCACCAGCGAAGGCCGGCCCCTCTCTTCCCACTGGTTCGGGCTGGAGCGATCGCCCAGAGCGGGGTAGAGGTAGTCGCGCTGCATAAGCTGCAGGGTCTGGTCCGAACCCAGGTAGTGGCCCGGGCCTTCCAGACAGACTTGGCGCATGGTCTCCAGCGAGATGGATTCGTCGTTCACCTCGATGCCGCGAATGGTGCGCTGCACGGCGCCTATGAGGTCGTTGTCGATGAGCAGGCTCTCCAGCGAGAACCCCATCAGGCTGGCCATCATGCCGGCGGACTCGTAGATCAGGTTGGCGCCGGCATTGCCCACCAGGGCGTGGTTGTAGGCGCGCTCCATGCCGCACTGGGCATCGGGCAGCTTGGAGTCGGTCATGCCCGAGGCGGTGCCGCCGGTGAGGTCGTAGAAGCGCGAGATCTGCGCGCTGGCCGCCGACAGCAGCGCCTGCTCCGGGCTGCCGCCCGACATGGCGCCGGTGCGCAGGTCCGACACAAAGCACCAGGTCCCGAAGATGGCCGGCGCCTTGGGCTGGATGGCATTCACATAGACCAGACCGGCCAGGCACTCTGCCGTCTCCTGCACGAGTGCTGCGGCCAGCGACGCGGGTGCGGTGGCACCGGCCTGACCGGCCGAGAGCAGCAGCACCGGCATGCCACCGCGCACGGCCACTTCCAGGCATTTGCAGGCATCAAAAGCGAACTTCATGGGCGGCACCACAAAGCAGTTGGACTGGCTGACAAAGGGACGGGCGCGCCATTGGTCTTCGCCACCGGCAATCATGTGCAGCATCTTGAGGCTCTGCTCCAGATGCTCGGGCGCCACCCAGCTGGAGCCCACATGCTTGGTGGTGCCCGACACGCAAGCATAGGTGGTGTTGAAGTCCATCTCTTCCGGGAGAGGCAGGTCGCGGCACACCACCGAGCGCTGGTAGAAGTGCAGATGCTCCAGCGTGTCGACCACGCGGGCAATGTCATACAGGTCGCGCGTGGTGGACTCGCGGTACACGCCGGTGCGCGCATCGACCATATTGACCGCCGCACCCGCGGTGCCGAAATACACCTTGTCGCCCCAGGGCTCCATGTCGTGCTTGGGGTCCTGGCCGTAGAGCACGAAGTGGCGCGCCGCGTTGGCAATGGTGTCTTCCACCAGCGCGCGCGGGAACAGTAGGCGCCCGCTGTCGGTGAGCTTGGCACCGGCCTTGACCATGGCGTCTATGCCGCTTTGCAGCGCGTCGGCAAAGCCGATGGACTCCAGCGCATCCAGTGCAGCGTGGTGGATCTTGCGGACGTCAGCATCGCTCAGCGGCTTGTACTTGCCGCCCTCCATGCCGGGGCGTACCGGGCGCAGGTTGTCGGGCAAAGGAGCGGCGCGTGCAGCGCGGCGGGCGGCACGGGCACCGCCGCGGCGGGCCAGAGGAACTTCGGCTTCGGTCATGGTGTGTCCCTTCGTAGAAGCATCAGGCGCGCAACCGCGCGTTGCGGGGGTCGTACAGCGGCTCGGCACGCACCGTGGCCGTGCGCAACTGGCCCAGCACTTCCACCTGCAGCTTGGTGCCCGGCTGTGCCTGCGGCGTGCGGATATAGGCCAGCGCCACGCTCTTCTGCAGGGTGTGGCTCCACACGCCCGAGGTGGTCAGGCCCACGTTGTCGGTGCCGTGGAACACCTGGGAGCAGTAGGGCGCCTCGGCGTCGCCGTCCTCGTCGAAGATCAACGGCACGAAGCGATAGGCCGGGCCGCGCGCATGCTCGGCCAGCAGCGCCTCGCGGCCCACGAAGTCGGGCTTGCCCAGGTCCACAAAGCGGTCCAGCGAAGCTTCCAGCGGCGTGTAGCCACTCTCCAGGTCGCTCTTCCAGCCGCGGTAGCACTTGTCCACGCGCAGGCTGTCCATGGCGTAGAGACCGAAGTCGCGTATGCCGTAGGCCTGGCCCGCCTGCCACACCGCGTCGTACAGCGCCTGCATCTGCGCCACCGGCGCATGCAGCTCCCAGCCCAGCTCGCCCACGTAATTCACCCGCATGGCAAACACCGGCCCCACCACGGTGTCTATCGTGCGCGCCGACAACCAGGGAAAGGCGGCGTTAGACAGGTCGGCCGTGGTGATGTGTGTGAGTAGCTCACGGCTGCGCGGCCCGGCAATGATGAGCGTGCCGCGCTCGGCCGACACGTCGCGCACGCTCACGGTACTGCCTGCGTCCAGCCCCTGGCGGAGCAGGTCCATGTCGTGCGTGGCGGCAATGGCCGCGCTGATGATGTAGTAATGGTCTTGCGCCACGCGGGTGACGGTGAACTCGCTCCACAGCTTGCCACCGGGCGTGAGCGCATAGGCCAGCGACACGCGGCCCAGCCCCGGCAGGCGCGAGCAGGTGAGGCGGTCCAGGTGCACGGTGGCACCCGGGCCCTTGAGCTCGTACTTGGTGAAGCCCGGCAGGTCCAGCACGCCCACACGCTCGCGCACAGCGGCCACTTCCTCGGCCACCACGCCATGCCAGATGCTCTCGCGCCGGAAGGACAGCACTTCGTCTTGCGGCAGTTCACCGCGCAGGTCGAAGTACACAGCGCGCTCCCAGCCGCCCCGCGCACCGAAGCGCGCACCCTTGGCCTTGAGCGTGTCGTAGGTGGGCGATGTGCGCAGCGGCCTGCCGGCCGGCCGTTCCTCATAGGGGAAGGAGCTGGCGTATTCGTTCTGGTAGACCTCCACCGCCTTGGCCACGGTGTAGGCCGTGGTGGCGTAGTCGCCATAACGGCGCCGGTCCAGCGACCACAGGTCCCACTCGGGCTGGCCGTGCACCACCCACTCGGCCAGTGCCTTGCCCGCACCGCCGCCCTGGGTGATGCCAAAGCTGAAGGTGTTGCAGTGGAAGAAGTTGCGCAGCCCCGGCTCGGGGCCGATGTAGGGGTTGCCGTCGGGCGAATAGGGAATGGGCCCGTTCACGCCGCGCTTGATGCCCGCACGCGCCAACGTCGGCACGCGGGCCATGGCGTCTTCTATGTAGGACTCCAGGCGCTCGAAGTCATCATTCCAGAGCTGGTTGGCAAAGTCGTCGGGCAGGCCGTCCAGCCACATGGGCGTGGCCTTCCATTCGTAGGGCCCGAGGATGAAGCCGTTGCGCTCCTGGCGGAGGTAATAGGAGGTATCGGGGTCGCGTAGCAGCGGCAAGCGTGCGCTGCCGCGCTCCAGCAGCTCCTCTGCATCTTCGGTCACCAGGTACTGGTGTGACATCACCGCAATCGGCAGATGCCGGCCCACCATGGCCATCACCTCGCCAGCACGGTAACCCGCGGCGTTGACCACGATCTCGGCGGTGATCTCGCCCTTGTCGGTGGTCACCACCCACTCGCCACCGGGCTTTTGCCGCAGTGCCGTCACCCGCGTGTGGCGGCGTATGGTGGCACCCAGCGCACGCGCCTCGCGCGCCAGCGCCTGGGTGAGTTGCGAAGGGTCGATGTCGCCATCCAACGGGTCCCACAGCGCGCCTTGCAGGTCATGGGTTTCGATGAGCGGGTAGCGTTCCTTGAGTTCCGTGGGCGAAAGGATTTCATACTCCAGTCCGTTGGCCCTGGCCATGCTCTGCACATGGCGAAACTCGTCCATGCGGTTGCGCCCATGGGCCAGCCGCACCGAGCCGGTGAGGTGGTAATTGATCGGGTCTGCCGGGTTGGAAGCGAGCTCGCGGTACAGGGCGGCGGAGTACTTCTGCAGCTTGAGGAGGCTCCAACTGGTGGAAAAGGTCGGCAGGTTGCCGGCGGCATGCCAGGTGGAGCCGGAAGTGAGCTCGTCGCGCTCGAGCAGCAAGGCATCTTTGAGCCCCAGCTTGGCCAGATGGTAGAGGCAACTGCAGCCCACTACGCCACCACCGATCACCACTACCCGCACGTGCTCTGTCATGCTTGTCTCCATGGTTCTTCGCAAGAATCTCTATGGCAATGGCCCTGGTCTTTTCTCGCCATTGTTGGTCTTGGCAAATTGTAGTAGCCTTCGTGAAAATTTGTCACAAAATTTCACGGTAGGAAAAATTTCTGCCAAACTTTAACTTTCCGGAGGCCTTATGGAACTGCCAAACCAAGCGAATGTGGTCATCGTGGGCGGCGGCGTGGTGGGCGTCAGCCTGGCCTATCACCTGACTCTGCGCGGCTGCAAGGACGTGGTGCTGCTGGAGCGCCGCCAGCTCACCTGCGGCACCACCTGGCATGCCGCCGGGCTGGTGGGCCAGCTGCGGGCCACCCACAACATGACGCGCCTGGCGCAGTACACCACCGGGTTGTATGCCTCGCTGGAACAGGAAACCGGACAGGCCACGGGATTCCGCCAGACCGGCTCGCTTGCCATTGCCACCCATACCGAGCGCTTTGAGGAACTGCGCCGCGGTGCCTCCATGGCCAAGTGCTTCGGCCTGGAGGTGCAGACGCTCACGCCCACAGAAGTGATGGCGCTGTGGCCCGGCATGCACGGCAGCGATGTGGTGGGCGGCGTCTTCCTGCCCAAGGACGGGCGCACCAACCCCATAGACACCACGCAGGCCCTGGCCAAGGGCGCCAAGAGCCGGGGTGCGCGCATCTTTGAAGACACGGCGGTAGAGAAGATCCTGGTCGAGAACGGCCGCGCCGTGGGCGTGCGCACGGCGCGTGGCGAGATCCGCGCCGACACTGTGGTCAACTGCGGCGGCATGTGGGCGCACGAGCTGGGTGCCCAGGCCGGCACCACCGTGCCGCTGCATGCGGCCGAGCACTTCTACATCGTCACCGAACCCATGGCCGGGCTGCATGCCGACCTTCCGGTGCTACGCGACCCCGACGGTTGCGCCTACTTCAAGGAGGATGCGGGCAAGCTGCTGGTGGGCTGGTTCGAACCCGTGGCCAAGCCCTGGGGCATGCAGGGCATCCCGCAGTCGTTCTGCTTCGACCAGTTGCCCGACGACCTGGAACACATCGAACCGCTGTTGACTGCGGCCATGCACCGCGTGCCGCAGCTGGAACACACCGGCATCAACCTGTTCTTCAACGGCCCCGAGAGCTTCACCCCCGATGACCGCTACCTGCTGGGCGAAACGCCGGAGGTGCGCAACCTGTTTGTGGCAGCGGGCTTCAACTCCATCGGCATCCAGTCCGCCGGTGGTGCCGGCAAGGTGCTGGCCGACTGGATCGTGGACGGCCATCCGCCCATGGACCTGTGGGATGTGGACATCCGCCGCTGCATGCAGTTCCAGCGCAACAAGCAGTACCTGCGCGACCGCACGGTGGAAACGCTGGGCCTGCTCTACGCCATGCACTGGCCCTTCCGCCAACCTGAGACGGCGCGCGGCGTGCGCAAATCCATGCTGCACGACCGCCTGGCCGCGCAGGGCGCCTGCTTTGGCGAAACCGCGGGCTGGGAGCGCGCCAACTGGTTTGCGCCCGAAGGCGTGCAGCCGCAGTACGTCTACAGCTATGGGCGCCAGAACTGGATTGAACACAGCGCCGCCGAGCATCTGGCGGTGCGCGAGAGTGTGGGTCTGTTCGACCAGTCGTCCTTTGCCAAGTTCGTGGTGCAGGGGCCCGATGCCGAACGCGTGCTCAACCAGATCAGCGCCAACGATGTGGCCGTGCCGGTGGGCAAGATTGTCTACACCCAGTGGCTCAATGTGCGTGGCGGCATCGAGGCCGACCTCACCATCACCCGCGAGGCGCCCGACCGCTACTTGGTGGTGACGGCAGCGGCCACGCAGACGCGCGACTTCACCTGGCTGCAGCGCAACATCCCGGCCGACGCACGCGCCCTTGCGGTGGATGTGACCTCCAGCATGGCCGTGCTCAGCGTCATGGGGCCGCGCTCGCGCGAGCTGCTGGCCAGCCTGACGCCAGCCGACATGTCGGACGCCGCCTTCCCCTTCGGCACCTCGCAAGTCATCGACCTGGGCTATGCGCGTGTACGCGCCAGCCGTATCACCTATGTGGGCGAACTGGGCTGGGAGCTCTACATTCCCACGGAATGCGCTGCCGGTGTATTCGATGTGCTGATGGAAGCGGGCAAGGCCTTTGGCCTGAAGCTCGCGGGCTACCACGCGCTCAACTCCCTGCGCATGGAAAAGGGCTACCGCCACTGGGGCCACGACATCAGCGATGAAGACACACCGCTGCAGGCCGGCCTGGGCTTTGCGGTGGCCTGGAACAAGCCCGATGGCTTCATCGGCAAGGAGGCTTTGCTGGCGCAGAAGGCCCGTGGCGTGACGCGCAGGCTGCTGCAGTTCGCACTGCAAGACACTACACCGCTGCTCTACCACAACGAACCCATTCTGCGCGATGGCGTGATCGTGGGGCGCATCACCTCGGGTATGTTCGGCCACGCGATCGGCAAGTCGCTGGGCATGGGCTACGTGGAGTTCGGTGACGCGACCCAAGCCGCTGCACCACTGCAAGGACGCTACGAGATCGAGGTGGCGGGCGAGCGCTTTGCTGCCGAGGCAACGCTTACCGCCTTCTACGACCCCAAGGGTGCGCGCATTCGGGGCTAACATCACGCCATGGCCATTCAAGCAGCCCGCCTGCCCCATCCCGACGACCCTGCGACTGACGATGCGCAGCCGTCTGCGTTCGACCCGGAGGCGTCGATTGGCGAACAGCTGCGCGACCTGCGCAAGGCACGCAATCTGACGCTCAAGGAGGTGTCACAGGCCGCGGGTATTTCAGTGGGTTACCTGAGCCAGTTGGAGCGCAACCATTCGCGTCTGCCCATAGGCGTGCTCAAGAAGATCAGCGATGTGCTGGGTGTGCACATGAACTGGTTCTTCCAGCAAAGCAACGATGGTGTGGCCGCCGAACGCGATATCGTGGTGCGCGCCAACAACCGGCGCCGCATGTCGTTCACCGGTCTGGGCATCACTGAAGAGCTGCTGTCACCCAACCTGAGCGGGCCGCTGGAGTTGCTGATCAGCTCCATCGCCCCCGGTGCCGACAGCGAGGACTACAGCCACGATGGCGCCGAGGCCGGACTGGTGTTGGCGGGCACGCTGGAGCTGTGGGTATCGGGCCGGCACTTCACGCTGAACGCGGGCGACAGTTTCTCCTTCAAAAGCACCGAGGTGCACCGCTGTGCCAACCATGGCAAAGACACGACCCAGGTGCTGTGGGTGATCACGCCGCCGCACTACTGAAGCGCGGCGGCCAGGCTGCGGCACTTAGGCGAGGTCGAAACGATCCAGGTTCATGACCTTGGTCCAGGCGGCCACGAAGTCGTGCACGAACTTCTGCTCTGCATCGCTGGCGGCGTAGACCTCGGCCAGCGCGCGCAGTTGGGCATTGGAGCCAAAGACCAGATCGGCCACCGTTCCGGTCCACCTCACCACCCCTGTGCTGCGATCACGCCCCTCAAACACGCCCGCAGTAGACGACCGGCTCCACTTGGTGCGCATGTCGAGCAGGTTCACGAAAAAGTCGTTGTGCAGTGCTCCGGCCCGGGAGGTGAACACACCGTGCGGGGTGTGACCTGCGTTGGCGCCCAGGACGCGCAGGCCGCCTACCAACACCGTCATCTCCGGCGCCGTCAGCGTGAGCTGTTGCGCCTTGTCCAGCAGCAACTCGGCGGCCGCATCTTCCAGACCGGCACGCGTGTAGTTGCGAAATCCATCTGCCTGCGGCTCCAGCACGGCAAAAGATTCCACATCGGTCTGTGCCTGACTGGCGTCCATACGACCCGGTGCAAACGGTACCGTCACAGTCTGACCGGCGGCGCTGGCTGCGGCCTCTACCGCCGCATTGCCCGCCAGCACGATGAGGTCCGCCAGCGAGATCTGCTTGCCGCCGGACTGCGCGCTGTTGAACTGCTGCTGAATGCCTTCGAGCTTGCGCAGCACTTCTTGCAACTCTGCGGATTGGTTGACGGCCCAATCTTTCTGCGGCGCCAGGCGGATGCGGGCGCCATTGGCTCCACCACGCTTGTCACTGCCGCGGAACGTAGAGGCCGATGCCCATGCGGTAGCGACCAATTGGGCAACGGTGAGACCGCTGGCCAGCACCTGGACCTTGAGTCCTGCAACATCCTGTTCATTCACCAGCGCGTGGTTGACTGCCGGAATGGGGTCCTGCCAGATCAGCTCTTCCTGGGGAACCAGAGGACCCAGATAGCGGGCGCGCGGCCCCATGTCCCTGTGGGTGAGCTTGAACCAGGCGCGGGCAAAGGCATCGGCAAACGCTGCGGGGTCCTGGTGGAAGCGACGCGAAATCTTCTCGTACACCGGGTCCATGCGCAGCGACATGTCGGCCGTGGTCATCATGGGCGGGTGCTTCTTGCTGGCGTCGTGCGCGTCGGGAATCATGTGCTCCGGCTTGACGTTGCGGGCGACCCACTGGTGGGCGCCGGCAGGGCTCTTGGTCAGCTCCCATTCGTAACCGAACAGCATGTCGAAGTAGCCGTTGTCCCAGGTCGTGGGGTTGGGCTTCCAGGCGCCCTCGATACCGCTGGTGGTGGTGTGCACACCTTTGCCAGTGCCAAACTTGTTGATCCAGCCCAGGCCTTGCTCTTCCAGCGGCGCTGCTTCCGGCTCGGGACCGACCAGGGCCGGATCGCCTGCGCCGTGCGCCTTGCCGAAGGTATGGCCACCGGCCACCAGGGCTACGGTCTCTTCGTCGTTCATGGCCATGCGGGCAAAGGTCTCACGCACGTCGCGGCCGGACGCCACCGGATCGGGCTTGCCATCGGGGCCCTCGGGGTTCACATAGATGAGACCCATCTGCACCGCAGCCAATGGATTCTCCAGATTGCGGTCCCCGCTGTAGCGGCTGTTTTCCTTGTCGCTGGTGGCCAGCCAGGCTTTCTCCGAACCCCAGTAGACGTCCTGCTCAGGCTCCCAGATGTCGACGCGGCCACCGGCAAAGCCGAAGGTCTTGAAGCCCATGGATTCCAGCGCCACGTTGCCGGCCAGGATGATGAGGTCGGCCCAGGAGAGCTTGCGCCCGTACTTCTGCTTGATGGGCCAGAGCAGGCGACGCGCCTTGTCGAGGTTGCCGTTGTCGGGCCAGCTGTTGAGCGGAGCAAAGCGTTGGTTGCCACTGCCCGCACCGCCACGGCCGTCGCCCACGCGGTAGGTGCCGGCAGAGTGCCAGGCCATGCGGATCATGAGGCCGCCGTAGTGACCCCAGTCCGCAGGCCACCAGTCCTGCGAATCCACCATCAACGCATGCAGGTCCTTGACCACGGCATGCAAGTCCAGGCTCTTGAACTCCTGCGCGTAATCGAAGTCTGCCCCCATGGGGTTGGACTCTGCCGCATGCTGATGCAGGATTCCAAGCTTGATCTGATGAGGCCACCAGTCAGCGTTGGATGGCGCGGCGGCTGTGGCTGTCTTTTGGGCAGCGTGTGGAAAAGGACATTGGGCTTCTTTTGACATGCTGGACTCCGGTTGCGATGAAAGCGAAGTTCAGTGTAGGTGGGCTTGCGGATGAACGCCAATTGCATTCACCAATGCCCGCAATAGCACAGCAACTTATGCGAGCACCTCAATGAACACCGGCAAAGAGAGGCAGCGCCACAAAGTCTTCGCGCGAGCAGGGGCGGGCAAAGAAATAGCCCTGGAGCAGATCCACACCCATCTCGCCCAATAAGCGCGCCGTGTCTGCGTCCTCCACACCTTCGGCCACCGTGCTCAGTCGAAGTGCCTTGGCCAGGCCCAGAATGCCCTGCACCATGCGGTAGCCGTCCTCGGTATGCAGACGGCGCACAAAGGAAATGTCGATCTTCAATTCACCAATGGGCAGGTCGTGCAATTGCGACAGCGACGCATAGCCGGTGCCGAAGTCATCAATCGATAAGCTGAACCCTGCTGCAGCAAGAGAGCGCAAGCGCTCGTCCGCGTAGGTGACATCAGCCAATGCGACAGACTCCGTGATCTCCAGCTGGATGTCGCGCGGCTGCAGTCCGTAAGTCTGCACATCGGCAAGCAGATCGGAGATGAAGTCCACCGAGAACAGCTGCCGCTTGGAGATGTTGATGGACATCTTCAGATCCGGCAGCTCCTGCTGCCACTCGCGCAAAGCCGCAAAGCCGGTACGTCGGACCTGCGTGCTGAGGTCTCCGATCAACCCCAGGTTTTCTGCCATGGTGATGAAGCTGCCCGGCGCAACCCAGCCCAGTTCTTCATCGTGCCATCGCGCCAGCACTTCCACGCCTTCCATGCGAGGCTGGCCCTCGAGCACCGAACGCGCATTGACCAAGGGCTGGAACCACGCGGTGATGGTGCCGGCATGGATGGCACGTGCCAGCTTGGCCTGGACGTACAGATCCTTTTTTCCGGTTCCCTTGCCGGCCACTTCCGAGTAGAACTGGAAGTTGTTGCGCCCCTGTGACTTTGCGTAGAACATGGCACGGTCCGCCTGTGCCAACAAGGCGTCGATGTCGCCCGAAGGTTCGTCATCCGGATAGACCGCAATGCCCATGCTGAAGGCGCTGCTCACTGCGATACCCGCAATCTCCAGCGGCTCGCGCGCCACGGCAATCATCTTCTGCGCAACCTGCCGTTCCGATCCAGGCTCACTCAGGTTGTGCAGCAATGCCACAAACTCGTCTCCGCCCCAGCGTGCCAGCGTGTCCCCCTCGCGCAGGCAGTCACGTAACCGGTGTGCAATAGCCAGCAGCAGCTCGTCTCCCACCTTGTGACCATAGGCGTCATTGATGTCCTTGAAATGGTCCAGGTCCACAAAGCACACCGCAATACGCCGCGCCGAACGATTTGCGTGCTGGATGGCCTGCTGGATGCGGTCTTCCAGCAGCACGCGGTTGGGCAGACCGGTCAGCGCATCGTGCAGCGCCATGTGGTGAATGTGGCGCTCCTGCAGATAGACCTTGGTAATGTCGTGCATCACGCCACGCACAGACGTGGTGCCGCTGAACGCATTGCGTTCCGCGACGAAGCGGCATTCGAACCACTTGTCGGTCCGCTCAGCGGAACCGAACCGGAAGCGACCATGCACTTCATCCTTGACGCCCGTCACCAACGCGTTGAATTGCAGCTCGAACCCTGAGCGGTCATCGGGGTGCACATGGGTCAGCAGATGCGTGTCCCGCACTGCGTCATCTCCGGCGATGGCCCGCCATCCGGCATTGGAGTTGATCAGGCGGCACTGCCCGTCGAGCTCCAGCACCGCTTCCTCGAGCAAGTCCAACGTCCGCACGACAGACCGGTTCTGCTCAGCCAGTCGCTTTTCATTGTCGAGCGCCGCATGCAGGGACTCAAAGGGCTGGCGCACGCTGGAGGCAAAGACGGCGCGGAAGATGAACACATAGCAAACAATCTTGTAGAAGTGCCCAACCAGGTTGAACAGGTCGCCATGCGAGCGATACAGGGTGAAGCACAGCTCCGATATCGCCGCAATGGCAGATGCCACGAACAGATGCGCCAGGGTGCGCCGGTACTCACGCAACAGCCTGCGCAGCATCCACAAGGCGGCAAATCCATACATCGCCACCAGGACGTATTCGTATCCGACCTTGTAGACCGTCAGGCCCTGCAATGGCACATAGAAGCTGGGCACCCATTCCATGTGAAACAGCGCTGCCCAATAAACCAGCCCCACGTACAGCAGCACACCTGCGGCCATGGCAAACCGGCTGCGGGCATCCTTCAGCGGTTCCCTGGAACCCACGGCCGTGATGCACAGCCCAATCGCCGGCAAGGTTCTGGCGGCCAGCCAGAAGGTGATGGACTTCTGGACTTCAGCCGGGGTAATCATGTACGGCATGCCAGGAACGGAGAGCATGTGCGCAAAGTCCAGCAGCCCGGTACCAAACAGCAGCACGCCCAGCAGCACCAGATGCCCCGGCCTTTCCGACGCATAGGCATTCCAGACAATGCCCGCGCCCAGCATGGCCACCACGATGGCAGCCATCTCCATGACGGTATGCAGGATGAGGTACTGCGGGATGATGAAGTCCTTTCCGCTGAATTCCCCCCAGAGGGCAAGGTATCCCAGGGCCGCCAGGACAACAATGAACAGTGCCGATTTCAGAGGCCCAAAGCCCGACGCCTTCACTCCATCAGCACGGCTGCCCATTGCCATTGGCTCCCCTTTCCAATCGTTGTTGATTCAGAACCCGCAGTGCCGGGTCACCTCAATTGCCTAGCGGACCATTTTGTCATAGCAATTCCGCGGAATTGGCATTGCAAACTTGGTATTCGAATTGGTTGGTGGATGTCATCTCAACAAGCCGGACGTGCCGTCTTTGCTCAAGAAAGAAACATCCCTTCGCCAGCGGTACCTTTAGCACCTCGCGCAGCCGAGTGATGCGCTGAAAGCCGTTCAGTACGGCAGCACAACTGCCTTGCCGCGGGCTGACTCCGGAAACACCATCACCGCAATCGACTTCAGGCTGCCATCTGCCTGGGCATGGCTGCGGTGCCTAGGAAGCGGCCCACCTGGATGTCCGCCAGCACCATGGGAAACACTTCCGAAATCACGGGGTTCGCGGCAACTGCAGGGCGACGCTTTCGCCGCCCTAGGTCTTCACCGTCAGCAAGGAGGCCGTCGCGCTCTGTATCACGCCGCGCAGGCGCACAGTCTACGCAGGCGCCACGCTGAGCCGGGTCTTGAAAAAAGCCACTGTGCGCTGCCATGCCAGCGCCGCCGCCTCGGGGTCGAAGCGCGGCGTGGTGTCGTTGTTGAAACCATGCTGCACGCCGGGATAGATGTACGCCTCATACGGCTTGCCCGCCGCCTTGAGTGCGGCCTCGTAGGCAGGCCAGCCGGCGTTGACACGGTCATCGGCACCGGCGTAGTGGATCAGCAGCGCGGCATGGATCTTTGGCACATCCTGGGCCGGCGGTTGCGCTCCGTAGAAGGGTACCGCTGCAAGCAGTTCGGGCATGCGTGTGGCCAAGGCATTGACCACACCGCCGCCATAACAAAAGCCCACCGCGCCGACCTTTCCATTGCTCTGGGGCATGGTCAACAGGGCGTTGGCACAGGCCAGGAAGTCCTGCAGGTTCTTGCCGCCATCGAGCTTGGCAAACAGGTCACGCGCCTTGTCTTCATCACCCGGATAGCCCCCCAAAGTGGTCAGTGCATCAGGTGCAAAGACCAGAAAACCTTCCAGCGCGAGCCGGCGCGCAATGTCTTCGATATGCGGATTGAGTCCGCGGTTTTCGTGGACCACCAGAATGGTCGGCAACTTGGCGCTGACACCGGCGGGCTTGACCAGATAGCCCTTGATGCTGCCGTTGCCCCGGGGCGAGGCAATGGTCTGGTAGCTGGTCTCCAGGCGGGGATCGCGCGGCGATACCTGCTGCGCCTGTGCAAACTGCGGACTCAGTGCCACCAGCAGTCCGGCCGCTGCAGTAGCAGAGCCTGCCATGCGGGTCGCCATATCCAGAAAACCGCGTCGGCTGATGTCGCCATGCACATAGCGATCGAACAGTTGCAGAACCTCGGGCTGAAAATCCTTGGCGCTCAGTCGTGTCATGTGTGGTGTTCTTTTCTAACGCTCTTCCAGCTTGCCATCGGTGTGTATTGCAAAGCGCCCCTTGGTGCGGGGATGCACCGGGTCAGCAGCACCCCAGGGCCAGCCACCAAACTCTGTCCTGCGGTAGTCGGCAAAGGCCTGCTGGATTTCGGCCTGGGTGTTCATGACAAAGGGGCCGTACTGCGCCACCGGCTCACCAATGGGCCGGCCCTGCAACAGCAGCAGCTCGGACTCCTCTGCACCATTGACCAGCTCCACGGCCTGGTCACCCGCCACGGTGACGGCAGAGGCGGGCGGGATGGCCTGCCCCGCAATGCTCAGATGACCACCTTCAAAGAAGTACAGCTGCCGCCGTGTTCGCGCACTTTGCGCTGCGGGCAAGGTCCAGCGTGCACCGGGTGCCATCTTGATGGTGAGTATGGCCACATCGGCATCCGCCTGGGCCGCCCACGAATCCGGTGGTGGCGGCAGACAAGGGACCGGTGTCAGCGCACCGGCAATGTTCGCCACACGGGTCAGCGCGCCCTGCGCATCACGGAACTCCTGCTGGGGAATGTCTTCGTTCCAGAACATGGTGAAGCGCGGCTCGGCCATCTTGCTTTTGGCTGGCAGGTTGAGCCAGATCTGGAACAGCTCGGTGGGGTTGGGTGCGTCCTGGTGCAGCAGGGGAAACATTTCGCAATGGACGATGCCCTTGCCTGCGGTGAGCCACTGCACATCCCCATCGCCGAAGCGCGCGGTGGCACCGGCGGAATCTGAATGGTCGATACGCCCCTTGCGCACGATGGTGACGGTCTCAAAGCCGCGGTGCGGGTGGGCGGGAAAGCCCGGTACGCCCTCACCGTGGTACATGCTCCAGCCGTCCTTGCCGGAGAAGTCCTGACCGATGTTGCGGCCCGCCAGCGAGGCTTGCGGCCCCATCGTTGCATTGCCTGCGGGATAGGCGTCGTTGTGATGCACGCAGAACAGGAAGGGGTCTATGGTCTGCCAGGGGAATGACAGGGGCTGGATGTTGAGGATGGGATGTGTAGACATGGTGGTTACTCGGCAATGAATGAAGGCGCATCGTCCTTCAACCCCACACCGGTCAGCTGCAAGGTACGCGCCTGGCGCATCAGCCCGTGCAATTTGTAGGCGGCGTCCTTCAACGCCAGACCGGCGCTGCGCACATTGGAGATGCAGTTGCGCTGCGCATCGGTGCAGCCCACACGCGGAGCCCAGGTCATGTAGATCCCCAGGCTGTCAGGCGAGCTCAGGCCCGGGCGTTCACCGATGAGCACGATGACCAGCTTGGCGGCCAGCCGCTCGCCGATGTCGTCACCCACCGCCACGCGCCCCTGCTGCACCACGCACACCGGTGCCACCTGCCAAGTGGGTGTGTCGTTCTGCAGCCGCTCCAGCAGCAGCTGTATGAAGGCCAGCGCATTGCTGTGGATGGCCAGGGGCGACAGGCCGTCGGCCACCACGATGCAGACATCAGGCTGGGCGGCATCGGCATGCTGCGCGCGCCAGCGCTGCAGCGTGACGCCTGAAAGCTCGTCCAGCTTGCGGCCCCAGTCGGGCCTTTGCAGGTAGCTGCGCCGGTCCGGTGCAGCACTGTGCAAGGCCAGGGTTTCGATCCCCATTGCTTGCAAAGGCTGTTCGACGCTGGCCACATCCAGCGGGATATGCACCGCATCACGGGCCTGTGCATGGGCCCACTGGAACTGCAGGTGGGCGGTGGTGGGCAGGCTCTGGCCGGCACGGCCCAGTGCGATGCGTGCGTCGGTGAACTGGCGCAAGGCGGACCAGGGTTGGTGGATATGGGACGGATTCAGCGTGTCTTCGGCGTCCGCGTCCAACGCGTCGTGGGGTGTGGAAGAGGGGATGGGGTTGTTCATTGCGCACCTGTCAAAGCCAGCATGGCGGCCTGCATGCCGGGAGCCACCGCCTGGGTCAGTCGGGTGCTGCCCGGTTGCAGGATATGCATCTTGAAAAGCCACTCCTCGAATTCGGGACCCGGGCGCACGCCCAGGATCTGGCGCATCACCAGCGCGTCGTGGAAGGACGTGCTCTGGTAGTTGAGCATGATGTCGTCGGAGCCGGGAATGCCCATGATGAAGTTGCAGCCCGCCGCGCACAGCAGGGTGAGCAGGGCGTCCATGTCGTCGGAGTCGGCCTCGGCGTGGTTGGTGTAGCAAACGTCGCAGCCCATGGGCACGCCCAGCAGCTTGCCGCAGAAGTGGTCCTCCAGACCGGCGCGGATGATCTGCTTGCCGTCATACAGATATTCCGGCCCGATGAAACCCACCACGGTGTTGACCAGCAGCGGCTTGTAGTGGCGCGCGACGGCATAGGCCCGTGCCTCGATGGTCTGCTGGTCGCAGCCATGGTTGGCATTGGCCGACAGGGCGCTGCCCTGGCCGGTCTCGAAATACATCACGTTGTCACCACGCGTGCCGTCGGCAAACACCGTACCGCGGCGCAGGGCGAGTGCCGCCTCCCGCGCCTCTGCCAGCAGGTTGAGGTCTATGCCGAAGCTGCGGTTGGTGCCTTCGGTTCCACCAATCGACTGGAACACCAGGTCCACCGGTGCACCGCGCTCCATGGCCTGCAGGGTGTTGGTCACATGGGTCAGCACGCAGGACTGGGTGGGAATCTGGTGGCCGCGAATCACCTCGTCGAGCATGTGGAGCAGGCGTGTGACCTGGGGCACGTTGTCGGTGGCCGGGTTGATGCCGATGACGGCGTCGCCGCTGGCTTGCAACAGGCCGTCGAGCAGGCTGGCTGCAATGCCTTTGGCGTCATCGGTCGGATGGTTGGGTTGCAGGCGGGTGGACAGACGGCCCGGCAAACCGATGGTGCCGCGAAAGCGGGTAACGACCTGGCATTTGCGCGCAATCAGCACCAGGTCCTGCAGGCGGCAGATCTTGCTCACCGCGGCCACCATCTCGGGTGTCAGACCTGGCGCCAATGCGGCAAGCGCGGCAGCGTCCGCCGCTTCACTCAACAGCCAGTTGCGAAAGTCGCCCACCGTGAGATGGCTGACCGGTGCAAAGGCGGCGGCATCGTGGCTGTCCAGGATCAGGCGGGTGACGGTGTCTTCTTCATACGGCACCACGGCCTCCTGCAGAAACGCCTTCAGGGGAACTTGCGCCAGTGCCATTTGTGCGGCCACGCGCTCCTGCGCATTGGCCGCGGCGACCCCCGCAAGCTGATCGCCAGAGCGTAGCGGGCTGGCACATGCCAGCAGGGTCCGCAAGTCCGCGAAGGAAAAAGTGTGATGCCCAAAGGTATGACGGTACAACATGTATTTAATCGCAGCTGACAGGTGGATGCACTATATGACAAGCCATCCGAATCTGCCTTTCATCCGCGGAATGGTCACTGCGCAACCGGTCCTATCGCCACGGTTTTCGTCTTTACCATCAGGAAAAAATAGCGTCATTCCCGATGGGAGAATTCAGGACATGCTTTTGATTGAACGCCTTGTCTCTCATTCACCCGGCAGTCGCCATGAACCTTTGACCCGCATGGGCGCAGCGCTGTGGATTGCAATGGCTGCAGGGCTGGGCGGCTGTGCCTCTACCGTTGCGGTAACCGATACCGGGGTGGAGGTTGCGGTTCCCTCTGCATGGTCTGTTGCCGCATCGGCTCAGCCAAGCGATCTGGCCCGGTGGTGGAACCGGTTCAACGATCCCATGCTGGGCGACCTGGTGACGCAAAGCCTGAAATCCAATACGGATGTGCGCGTGGCACAGGCCACGTTGCGGCAGTCCCGCGCGCTGCGTGACGTGCAGCAGGGCAATAGCGCGCCCAGCCTCAATGCATCTGCCAGTGCGCAGCGCAGCCAGACCGGCAGTGCCGATGCGGTCAACACCTACAACGTCGGCCTGGATGCCAGCTGGGAGCTGGATGTCTTTGGCAAGCTGAACCACACCCTGAATGCGACCGATTTCGACGCCCAGGCATCCCAGGCCTCGCTGGCGGATGTGCAGGTGTCCATCGCCGCCGAGGTGGCTTTGGCCTATATCCAGTTGCGCGGCCAGCAGGCGCAGCTGCAGATCGCCCGCGACAACCTGGCCAGCCAGCAGGAGACCCTGCAACTCACCCAATGGCGCGCCCAGGCGGGCTTGGTCACGTCCCTGGAGGTGGAACAGGCACAGACCTCCACGGAGCAGACGGCTGCGCAAGTGCCCGCCTTGCAGACCAGCATCGCCAAGTCCAGCCACAGCCTGGCCGTGCTCACCGGCCAATCCCCCAATGCCTTGCAGGCCCTGGTCTCCACACCACAACCCATACCGCTGGCCGCCAGCGATCTGGCCTTGGACATTCCGGCACAGACGCTGCGCCAGCGCCCCGATGTGCGTGCCGCAGAGGCGCGCATACGCGCAGCCTTGTCGCGCCTGTCGGCGGCAGACGCCGCACGGTACCCCAGCTTCAACCTGAGCGGATCCCTGGGTCTGAGCGCACTGTCCCTCAGCGCCTTCAACGGTGCACCAGCTGTCAGTTCCTTGCTTGCCAGCGTGACCGCTCCGCTGCTGGACGGCGGCGCGGCGCGCGCGCAGGTGCGGGTGCAGGAAGCCGTGCTGGAGCAGGCCCGCGTGAATTACGAATCAACTGTATTGACCGCGCTGCAGAACGTGGAAGATGCGCTGGTTGCACTCTCGGGTGATCAGAGCCAGTTGCAAAGATTGGAGGCTGCGGCAACCGCTGCGGCTAATGCCGACCTGCTGGCCCGGCAACGCTATGCCAGTGGCCTGATCGACTTTCAAACCGTGCTGCAGACCCAGCGCACCCTGCTGACCGCGCAGGACAGTGTTGCCAGTACGCAGGCAACCATCAGCGCAGACCATGTACGCCTGTTCAAGGCGCTGGGCGGCGGCTGGAACTGAATCACAACCCATTGAACCGACTTTCCCTATGACAACGCCCACTCCACCTACAGACACACAGTCCACTGCGGAACTGCAGGCCCTGCTCGAAGATGCACCGGGCCGCGTCTGGTGGCGTCGGCCCACGGTATGGATCGTGACGGCGCTGCTGTTGATTACTGTCTCCGGTCTGCTCTATTGGCAGGCAAGCAACCGGGCCAAGTCCGCCCCCGTGTATGTGACCGAAGCCGTCACGCGCGGCAAGCTCACGCTGTCGGTCAATGCCAACGGTACGCTGCAGCCCACGCGCTCGGTCAGCATCGGCAGCGAACTCTCGGGCACGGTCAAGCGGGTTCTGGTGGATGTCAATGACCAGGTGAAGAAAGGCCAAGTGCTGGTCGAACTGGATACCTCCAAGCTGGAAGACCAGGTCACGCGTTCGCGCGCAGCGCTACAAGTTTCACAGGCACAGGTCGCGCAAGCCGTGGCCACCGTCAAGGAGTCGCAGGCCAGTCTGGCACGTCTGGAAGAAGTGTCACGCCTGTCGGGTGGCAAGGTGCCCGCCAAATCCGAGCTGGATACCGCGCGCGCCACCCTGGACCGTGCCGTGGCCGACGAAGCCAGTGCCCGTGCCAACGTGGTGTCGGCCCGGGCCACCATCTCCACCGATGAAACCAATCTGACACGCGGCTCCATCCGCTCGCCCATTGACGGCGTGGTGCTGAGCCGTTCGGTGGATCCAGGCAATGCCGTGGCTGCATCGCTGCAGGCCGTGACCCTGTTCACCATTGCCGAAGACCTGTCCAAGCTGAAGCTGCAGGTCAATGTGGATGAGGCCGACGTTGGCTCCGTCAAGGTGGGGCAGAAGGCCAGCTTCACTGTCAGTGCCTATCCATCGCGCAAGTACCCGGCAACCATCACGCGCGTCGCCTACGGCTCCACCACCACCGACAACGTGGTGACCTACATCACCTACATGGATGTGAGCAATACCGACCTGAGTCTGCGCCCCGGCATGACAGCCACCAGCACCATCACATCCACGGAACGGGAGGGCGTGCTTCTAGTGCCCAATACGGCCCTGCGCTTCACCCCGTCGAGCGACGCGGCTGCTGGCGGCAAATCCGGCGGCGGCATCGTCTCCAGTCTGCTGCCCCGCATGCCCGCAGGCAACACGCGCAAGTCTTCGGCCAATGGCACTGCCGGCGGCAGCACCCAGGTCTGGGTCCTGCGAGACGGTGCGCCGGTGGCAGTCGCCGTCAAGGTCGGCATCAGCGACGGCCGCATGACCGAAATTCAGCCCGGTGCCCTGGACGTGGGCATGCAGGTGATCACGGACCAACGCACGGCCGCAACGTCGCCATGAGTGCTGTGCCCCTGATCGAGCTGAGGAACATCGTCCGGGTGTATGGAGAGGGAGCGACCGCGCTGCAGGCGCTCAAGGGAATCAACCTGACCATCGAAACCGGCGACTTTGTGGCCGTCATGGGCCCCAGCGGTTCGGGCAAATCGACGCTGATGAACATGCTGGGCTGCCTGGACACACCCACCTCGGGCGAGTACCTGTTCAAGGGCGTGCACGTGGAGACACTCACGCGCGACCAGCGCGCGCGGCTGCGGCGGCTTTCGCTGGGTTTTGTGTTTCAGGGCTTCAACCTGCTGGCGCGTACCTCGGCCCAGGAGAACGTCGAGCTGCCACTGCTGTACCGCGGCGGCTCCGCCAAATTGCGCCATGCCGCCGCTGCCAAGGCGCTCGAATCAGTGGGACTGGCCGAGTGGGCACAACACACACCTGCCGAGCTGTCGGGCGGACAGCAGCAGCGCGTGGCCATTGCCCGGGCCATCGTGACCGAGCCGGCCGTGCTGCTGGCGGACGAACCCACCGGCAACCTGGACACGCACCGCAGCCAGGAAATCATGGACCTCTTGTGGCAGCTCAACGTCACGCAAGGCATCACCATACTCATGGTCACCCATGAGCCGGACATGGCGGCCTACGCCAAACGCATAGTCCACTGTGTAGACGGCCTGGTCGCCAGCGACGAGATCAATCCCCATCCCACGGGTGCAAAGGTGGTGGCCTGATGTTGCTCAACACCCTGCTCCTGGCATTGCGCTCGATCCGGCGCAACCTGCTTCGATCCTTTCTGACGATTCTGGGAATCGTCATCGGTGTCAGCGCGGTCATCACCATGGTGACGCTGGGCAATGGCGCCACGGTGGCCGTGCAGAACCAGATATCCGGCCTGGGCATCAATCTGCTGCAGATACGCCCCGGACAACGCATGGGGCCCGGCAGCACAGGCGCCACCGCACCGTCCTTCAAGGACGGCGATGCCGACGCGATTGCCAGCCAGATCGGCGGCATCCTGGCCGTGGCACCGGAAGGCCGCAGCGCAGCCACGCTGGTAGCCAACGGCCGCAACTGGTCGAGCAGCGTGGTCGGCAGTACCAACGCCTGGCTGGTGACCGGCAACTGGACGGTGGGCAGCGGCCGCGTGTTTTCCGATGACGAGTTGACTGCCGGCTCGGCCGTCTGTCTGATTGGTGAAACGGTGCGCAAGGAACTGTTTGGCAGCCGCCCGGTTCTGGGCGAACAGCTTCGGGTCAAGAAGATTTCCTGCGAAGTGATCGGCATTCTGGGCTCCAAGGGACAAGGCAGTTTTGGCAACGACCAGGACGATGTCGTGCTGATCCCCCTCAAGACGCTGCAACGTCGCATCACCGGTAGCACACGCGTCAACACCTTGCTGGTATCCATGGCCGAAGGCAGTGACGCCACCCGCCTCAAGGCCAGCCTCACGCAACTGCTGCGCGAGCGCCGCAAACTGGCCGAAGGCGATGAGGACAATTTCAATGTGCTCGACACCAAGCAACTGGCCGAGGCCTTCTCCGGCACCACCAAGGTCATGACCATGCTGCTGGGCGCAGTGGCCGCCGTGAGTCTGCTGGTGGGCGGCATCGGCATCATGAACATCATGCTGGTGAGCGTGACCGAACGCACCCGCGAGATCGGACTGCGCCTGGCCATTGGTGCGCTGGAGCGGGAGGTGTTGTCCCAGTTCCTGATCGAGGCGGTGGTGCTGTCTTCGCTGGGCGGCCTGATAGGCGTGGTTCTGGCCTTGGGCGCCTCGGTGCTGCTGGCCTCAGTGATGCAGGTGCCCTATCTGTTCAACCCGTCGGTGAACCTGCTGTCCTTCCTGTTCTCTGCTGCCATCGGTGTGATATTTGGTTTTTTCCCGGCCCGCAGGGCAGCCCGCCTGAACCCGATTGAAGCGCTGCGCCACGAGTGACACTGCCTTGAAGTAAATAGGGTCGCCGGTGGTTACCTCCGGTTACACAATTTCCCTACAAAGGTGCGGGCTTTTGCAGTCCCCATTCCTAGAATCCGCACATTCGGGCGTGTGCCTGCAAATTTCTGGGAGCCTTCATGTTTGCGTATACCAACTTCCTTTCCAGGCGCTCTGTTTATTTCGGCGTCACCGCAAGCCTGGTGCTTGCTTCGGCCCTGGTGGCGTGTGGCGGTGGGGGTTCATCCAGCTCTTCCAGCGGCGCCAGCACTTCAGTCGCCAGCAGCAGCGGAACCATCACCGCCTTCGGCAGCGTATTCGTCAATGGCCACGAATTCGGCACCGGACGGGCTCAGTTCTTCGATGACGACAACGGAACGACTCTGACTGCCAAGGACCTGGAGGTCGGCATGGTGGTGGACGTCACACCGGGCTCCGGCGGCAGCACGAGCGAAGCCAGCGAACTGCACATCCACCCGCTGGTGCGCGGTTACGCCGACGCAGTGGACACCACGGCCAGCACGGTTACCGTCATGGGTCAAACGGTACAGGTCACAGCCGCCACGAATTTCAGTGACCACCGTGCCTGCGCCACTGCATCTCCGGCAACCTGCACCCCGTTCTCTGGCCTGAGCACACTCACAACCAGCGCGCCCACTACGTACATCACGGTACACGGCTACCTGTATTCGAGCTCTTCAGGCAGCACTAATGTCGTAGCCACCCTGATTTCCGCAGCAGATCTACCCGCCTCCACTTCCAACAAGTTCAACTTCAAAGTGGAAGGCCCCATCAACTTCTCCGGAAGCACTCCGTCCATAGGTGGGTTGACGCTGGACTTCACGTCGACCACCTGCCGCGTCTCGGGCACCATCGCCCCCTGCGCCACAGCCTATACCGCCGCGCAGGTGGTCTCTGTGGGCTCGGCCACGGCTCCCAGCGTGTTGCCAGCGGTCAGCTTTGCACCCAGCGTAGCCCGCCTGGCTTCCAAGCTGCCGGTGCAGAGTTCCGGCCAAACACTGGAGCTCGAAGGCGTAGTGTCATCCGTTGGCACAACGACCTTTGTGGTGCGTGGCGTGACGGTGGATGCAAGCGGCCTGCCCTCGGGTACTTCATTGCCCGCAGTGGGTGATCTGGTGGAAGTGATGGGAACCATCAGCACCTCCGGCCAGACCGTGAGCGCCACGACGCTCAAGACCATCCGTGCGGCCGCCACCGTGAGTCTGGGTTTGCAGGGTGACGCATCCAATGTCACCACGGTCAGCGCCGGTGCGACCTACACCTTCAGCTTGCTGGGTCAGACCGTGAATGTGAATGCACAAACGCGTCTGGTGGATATGTCCATACGCCATTGGGATGACCGCGATCAGTCGGTCAACCCCTTCAACATCAGCACCTTTGCCACCTACCTGGGTGCCAGCACCTCCAAGCATGTGGTGGTGCGCTCCGAGGTCGACAGCAGCGGCAAGCTCACGGCTCTCTCGGTTGCCATCGTCCCGGCGTCCACGGTCGCCAGTGTGTCGGGCGTGGTGGACGCCAGCCCCGCGGTATCCAACAGTTCCGTCTCCGGAACGCCCACGACCTTCTCCATCCATGGTGTGGCGGTGAGTGCCGATCCTGCGTCCATCTACAAGCCGCATACCCTGCCGATGCAGACGGTTGCAGCCGGTGATCTGGTCACGGCCATGGGTACTTTCTCGGGTGGTGTGCTGAGCGTGTCTGCCACGCCATCACGCACCAACTACGCCATGGATGTGGGTGTGCCGGTGGTCAATACGCGGGACCGGTTGGACTTTTAACGTCCCCTCGGACGCAGGCCGCCACGGCACTCAGCTCCGCAGCTGTCCCCCGGCCTGCGGCCTCCTCCTTGATGCCGCTGCGCTGAGCGCCATGACGTCCTGCGTCAGCAAGGCTACTGCGCAGCCAAATCAAAGATCCGCGTCATAGCAACCCACTTCTCGCCCGCAGGTGTCCAAGGCGTTGGCGCCTGGTAGGTCCACATCAGCTCTTCCCAGCGCACGATGGCCGGGTTCTCCAGGGACGCGCGGGCCATGCCCTCGGCACTGTAGACCGCAGGGTCCACCTCCATGATCATGAACAACCGCGTGCCCAGGCGGTAGATCTCCATGGCCAGCACGCCTTGCGCGCGCAGGTGGTCGCGCACCTCGGGCCAGATTTTCTCGTGGGCTTTTTCGTAATCGGCGATGCGCTGTGCATCGTCCACCAGATCCAGGGCCAGGGCGTAACGCATGCGGTGCTCCATTGCAGCTCGATGTTCAGGAAAGGGCGCGGTCCAGATGCGTGTAGCCCCCGTCCACGAACAGCCACTGGCCGGTGGTGTGGCTGGACGCATCCGACAGCAGGAACACGCAGGTGCGTGCAATTTCTTCGGACGTGGTCATGCGGTGACCCAGGGGGATCTTGGCGGTGATGGCGGCGAGCTTTTCTTCCGCGTTGTCAAAGCTGTTGATCCAGCGCGCGTACAGCGGCGTCATGACCTCAGCCGGGATCACCGCGTTCACGCGCACACCGTCATTCAGCAAGGCGGCGGCCCACTCGCGCGTGAGCGAGAGCTGCGCGCCCTTGGACGCACAGTAGCCGCTGGTGTTGCCCTGCCCGGTGATGGCGGTCTTGGAGGACACATTGACGATGGCGCCACGGCTGGCTTTGAGGTGAGGCACGCAGTAGTGCGCCATGACGTAGTAGTGGATGAGGTTACGTTCCAGCGAACCCACAAATGCGTCGCGGCCCGCGTCCAGTCCGATGTTGTCGTTGATGCCAGCGTTGTTCACCAGGCCGTCGATGCGCCCAAAGCGCGCCACCACCTGTTCCACCGCCGCGCGGCAGGCGGCTTCATCGGAGAGCTCGACCTGGATGAAGAGGTGCTGCGTGCCGGCAGCTTGCAAGGAAGCCGCGAAGTCCGCGGGCATAGGGCTCTTGCCCAGCACGACGGCGATGGCGCCTTCCTGTGCCAGCGTGAGCGAGATGGCGGCGCCTATGCCGCTGGCGCCACCGGTAACGATGACGACCTTGTCTTTCAGATGCAGATCCATGGGTTTTCCAGTGTGGTTAAGCCGTGGGCACGGCCAGGCTGTAGCAGCGCACGGCGTTGTCGGCCCAGAAGGCCTGCTGTTCCTGTGCGCTCAGGCGCGAGGCGGCCCAGGAGGCGGCCAAGCCGTGCACCTCGTCATACGGCGAGGCAAGTTGACAGACAGGCCAGTCGGAGCCGAACATCAGCCGCTCGGGGCCAAAGGCCGCCAGCGCTTCATCAAAGCAGGCCAGGATATTGACGCCGTCTTCAAACGACAGGCCGCGCCGGCCGCTCCAGTCGGCTTCCGTCACCAGACCCGATAGCTTGCACAGCACATGCGGCATGGCAGCGAGCTCGCGCAGTCCGGCGCGCCAGTGCTTTTGTACGGCTTCGCCCTGCGCCCAGTTGCGCAATGCAGGCTTGGCCACATGGTCCAGCACCAGACGGTGCTTGTCGTGGCGGCGGCAGAAGTCGATGACATCGGGCAACTGGTGTGCGAACACCAGCACGTCATACACCAGGCCACGGCGCTGCAGCGTCTGCATGCCCACCTGGATGGCAGGCGCGTTGACCCAGGCTGGCACATCGGGCTCATCCTGCAGCACGTGGCGCAGGCCTTTGAAGGCCGGGTTGGCGCACCAGCGCTCCAGTTGCTGTTCCAGATCGGAGCTGGCCAGATCGGCCCAGCCCACCACGCCCAGCACGGTGGGGTTGCGCTCGGCCAGCTGCAGCAGGAAGTCCGTCTCCTGGACGAGCGTGCGGGCCTGCACCGCCACCACGCCAGTGACACCGGCAGCCTGCATGGCTGCTGCATTGTCAGCCGGCAGGCAGTCGCGCCGCAGCACCTGCATGTCGGCGCTGATCCAGGGGAACTCCTCGGGCTGGTAGCGCCAGTAGTGCTGGTGCGTGTCGATCTTCATGCTGCTTGCGCGTCGCGCCTGAAGGTGTACTGCGCGATCGATGCAGCCTTCATCTCGATGGAGAAGCCCGGCGCCGTGGGTGGCATGTAGGCCGCGTGCTCAATCACGCAGGGGTGCACAAAGTGCTCATGCAAATGGTCCACGAACTCGATGACACGGCCTTCGCGGGTGCCAGCGATGCACAAATAGTCGATCATGGAGAGGTGCTGCACGTATTCGCACAGGCCCACACCACCGGCGTGTGGGCACACCGGCAGCTTGTACTTGGCGGCCATCAGCATCACAGCCAGAATTTCATTCACGCCGCCGAGTCGGCAGGAGTCGATCTGCACCACGTCAATGGCGCCGCGCATGATGAGCTGCTTGAAGATGATGCGGTTCTGGCACATCTCGCCCGTGGCCACCTTGACCGGGTGCACACCTTCGCGGATCACGCGGTGGCCTTCGATGTCGTCCGGGCTGGTGGGCTCTTCGATGAACCAGGGCTTGGCAAACGCCAGCTCGCGCACCCACTCCACGGCCTGGTTCACTTCCCAGACCTGGTTGGCGTCGATCATCAGATGGCGGTCCGGCCCCAGCACTTCGCGCGCAATGCGCAGGCGACGGATGTCGTCGGCCTTGTCGCGCCCCACCTTGAGCTTGATGTGGTTGAAGCCGGCATCGGTCGCTTCCTTGCACAGGCGGCGCAGCTTGTCGTCGTCGTAGCCCAGCCAGCCAGCCGAGGTGGTGTAGCAGGGATAGCCTTCACGTTCCAGCGTGGCCCAACGCTCTTCTTTGCCAACGGCGCGCTCACGCAAGAGCGCCAGGGCTTCTTCGGGCGTGATGCAGTCGGTGATGTAGCGGAAGTCGATGAGCTTGACGATTTCTTCAGGGCTCATGCGCGCCACCAGCTTCCACACCGGCACGCCTTCGAGCTTGGCCCACAGATCCCACACCGCGTTGACCACGGCGCCGGTAGCCAGATGGATGGCGCCCTTGTCCGGGCCGATCCAGCGCAGCTGGCTGTCGGAGGTGATATAGCGCCAGAAGCGCCCCATGTCTTCTGCCACCCAATCCATGTCCAGCCCCACCACCAGATGGCGCATGGCCTCGATAGCGGCGCAGCAGATCTCGTTGCCGCGGCCAATGGTGAAAGTCAGACCATGACCCTCTGCGCCGGCCTTGTCGGTTTCCAGGATGACATAGGCGGCGGAATAGTCCGGGTCCGGGTTCATGGCATCCGAGCCATCCAGATGTTGGGACGTGGGAAAGCGCACGTCCACGACGCGCATGTGGGTGATCTTGGTCATCTCAGGCCTGTTTGGTGGTTTGCGTTTGCGTCCCCAGGCCCTCGATGCCCAGGTGGATGGTCTGTCCGGCGCGCAGGTACACCGGTGGCTTCTGGCCCATGCCCACGCCGGGTGGCGTACCCGTGGAAATCACGTCGCCCGGTTGCAGGCTCATGAAGCGGCTGAGGTAGGCGATCAGAAAGCGCACGCCGTACACCATGGTGGAAGTGCTGCCGTTCTGGTAGCGCTTGCCATCCACTTCCAGCCACATCTTCAGGGCCTGCGGATCGGGAATTTCGTCGGCAGTCACCAGCCAGGGGCCGGTGGGGCCGAAGGTGTCGCAGCCCTTGCCCTTGTCCCAGGTGCCGCTGCGCTCCAGCTGGTATTCACGTTCGGACACGTCGTTGACCACGCAGTAGCCCGCCACATGGGAGAGCGCATCGGCCTCTTCGATGTAGCGGCCACCCTTGCCGATCACCACGCCCAGTTCCACTTCCCAGTCGGTCTTGAGGGAGCCGCGGGGAATTTCCACGGCGTCGTCCGGCCCGACGATGGCGCTGGTCCATTTGTTGAAGACCACCGGCTCAGGCGGCACCTGCATGCCGCTCTCGGCGGCATGGTCAGAGTAGTTCAGACCGATGCAGATGAACTTGCCCACGCTGCCCACACAGGGGCCCAGTCGCAGGTCTTTTTGGGGAGAGCCTGCCACCAAGGGCAGGCTGTCGATATCCACGCCACGCAAGGCGGCCAGGCTCTGGGGCAACAGCGCGGCACCAGCTACATCGGCAATGTGGCCGCTGAGGTCGCGCACGCGGCCCTGGGTATCCAACACACCGGGCTTTTCCTGGCCGGGCAATCCGTAGCGTACGAGTTTCACAATCTTTCCTTTTCAATCAACATTCGAATTCAGGGCACCCGCGGAACTGGCTCTGCCAGGCCGCTGGGTGCGCCCCCTCCCGCCGCAGACGAGAGAGGGGGAGCGGCGCAGCCGCTAGTGGGTGCATTTCAGTCGTAAAGCACGGCAGCAATCTTGGGATCTGCCATGTTGGACTTGTCGTAGTAGTAGAAGCCGGTGTCGATGATCTTGGGCAGCTTCTCGCCCTTGAGTGCCTTGACTGCAGCCTCAACCGTCTTGTAGCCGATGCCCACCGGGTTCTGCGTGATCGCGCCGGCAATGGTGCCGTCATTGATCATGTCCTTCTGTGCCTTGCCCGAGTCAAAGCCGATGATGACCACACCAGTCTTCTTGGCTTCCTTCAGGCCCTTGCCGGCACCGATGGCGGAACCTTCGTTGGTACCAAAGATGCCCTTGAGCTTGGGGTGGGCCTGCAGCAGGGTCTTGGCAATTTCAGCGGACTTCAGGTGGTCACCGCCACCGTACTGGATGTCCACCACCTTGATCTTGGGGTACTTGGCCTTGATCTGGTCGACAAAGCCGTTGCGGCGGCCGGTGCCGGTGGTGCTGGTCTGGTCATGACCGATCACGGCCACTTCGCCTTCACCACCGATTTTCTCGGCCATCTTGTCTGCAGCCAGCGCAGCAGCTGCCTTGCTGTCGGTCTGTGCAGTGGTCAGCACGATGTCGCTGTCCACGCCGGAGTCAAATGCGATGACCGGGATCTTGGCGGCCTGTGCCTTCTTCAGCAGGGGAATGGCGGCCTTGCTGTCCAGCGCGGCAAAACCAATGGCGGCAGGCTTCTTGGCAAGGGCAGCCGACAGCATGTCGATCTGCTTGTCCACCTGTTGCTCGGTCTCGGGGCCTTCAAAGGTGACCTTGACCTTGAAGTCCTTGCCAGCCTGGTCGGCACCCTGCTTCACGGCCTGCCAGAACTGGTGCTGAAAGCCTTTGGAGATCAGAGGGATGTAGATCTCCTGGGCCGAGGCGATGCCGGCAAAACCTGCCAGTGCCAGACCAGCGGTGAGGGCCAGTAGTTTTCTCTTTGCGTTCATGGTTGTCTCCTGTTGAAAAAAAGTTGTCACACGAAAAAAATCCTGTGGATAGTGGGCATGCGGCTGCTGGGCGTCGCGCATTTGCAGCTCTCCTTATTTCTTGTTGCGGCGCAGGTTGTCGGTGTAGACCGCCAGAATGATGATCAGGCCTGTCAGCACCATCTGCCACTCCTGCGCCACCGACATGATGCGCAGGCCGTTGATCAGCACGCTCATGATGAAGGCGCCGATGATGGTTCCCAGAATCGTGCCCACACCACCGCTGAGCGAAGTGCCGCCTATGACCACCGCCGCGATGGCGTCGAGCTCATAGCCCTGGCCCAGTGCCGGTTGCGCCGAGTTCAGACGTGAGGCGATCAGCAGACCGGCCACACCGCAGATGCCGCCGCTGAAGGCGTAGACGATGATCTTCCAGCGGTCCACATTCACGCCCGACAGGCGCACCGCCTCTTCGTTGCTGCCCAGCGCAAAGGTGTAGCGGCCCAGCGCCGTCTTGTTGAGCACCACCGCACACAAGCCCGCCATCACAAACAAAATCAGCACGCCATTGGGAATCTGCAGCGAGGGGATCAGGTCACCGATGAGCGAGCCCAGCGCAATCTGGTCAAAACCATTCACGTCGCTGAAGTAGATGGGGCGGGTGGCCGTGATGATGAGGGAGGCGCCCTTGAGCAGCATCATCATGCCCAGCGTGGCGATGAAGGGCGGCACCCGCAGCTTGGTGATGGCCAGTCCGGAAGTGGTGCCGCACAAGGCACCCACGGCGATGGCACACGGCGCACCCAGCATCAGCGGCATGCCCCAGTTCACCATGAACACGCCCGCCATGACGGCGCAGAAGGTCATGAGCACGCCGACCGAAAGGTCGATGCCCGAGGTAATGATGATGAACGTGCTGGCAATGGCCAGCACGCCAATCACCGTGGTGGACTGCAGGATGCCGATGATGTTGTCCTCGGTCATGAAGGCATCGGGCTTGAGCAGGGTGAAAACCAGGATCAGCGCGATCAGGCTGGCAAAGGCCAGCAGTTTCTGTTTGGCCTGTCCGCCGGACAGACGCGCCAACCAGGAGGAAGAGGAAGTTGATTGGGTCATTGCTAGCCTTGTTGTAGGTTTCATTCGCGCCGGGTGGCCAGGGCCATGAGACTTTCCTGGGTGGCGACATCACCGCGCACCTCACCGGTGACGCGGCCCTCGCACATCACCAGCACGCGGTGGCTGAGTTGCAGCACTTCCGGCAGCTCGCTGGAGATGACGATGATGGCGCGCCCCTGAGCCGCCAGCTCGTTGAGCAGCTTGTAGATCTCGCTCTTGGCGCCCACATCGATGCCGCGCGTGGGTTCATCAAAGATCAGCACTTCGCAGTCGCGCACCAGCCATTTGGCAATCACCACTTTTTGCTGGTTGCCACCCGAGAGCAGCCGCGCGGTTTGCGTCAGCGACGGGGTCTTGATGCGCAGCTTCTCCACCATCTGCGCTGCAACCTCCCGCATCGCCGGGCGGTTCATGAACATGCCCAGCTTGAGCCAGCGCGACAGGCTGGGCAGGGTGATGTTGGCCTCCACGTCCATGCCGGTGGCCAGGCCGAAGTGCTTGCGGTCTTCCGACAGATAGCCGATGCCGGCCCGCACCGCGTCTTGCGGTGAGGTCAACCGGATGACGCGGCCGCTGACACGTACTTCGCCCGACTCGATCGGGTCGGCACCGAACACGGCACGTGCCACTTCGGTACGCCCTGCGCCCATGAGTCCGGCAAAGCCCAAAATTTCACCGCGGCGCACCTGAAAGCTGACGTCACGAATGATGCGTCCGCGGTTGAGGCCGCGCACATCCAGCAGCACCTCGTTGCCCGAAGTGTCGGGAATGGTCTTTTGCGTGTGCTCCAGGCGGCGCCCGACCATCATGGCAATGACCTCCGCCATCGGGGTGGTCGCAGGCACGGTATTGATGTAGGTGCCGTCGCGCATGACCGTGATGCGGTCGGCGATGCGCTGGATCTCATCCATCTTGTGGGAGATGTAGACAATGCCTACGCCCTCACTCTTGAGTTGGCGGATGATGCGGAACAGTTCGTCAATCTCAGCGTTGTTCAGCGCTGCAGTCGGCTCATCCATGATGAGCACGCGCGAACGGAACGACAGCGCCTTGGCAATCTCCACCATCTGCTGGCGCGCCACCGTTAGCTCGCTGATGGCGGTGGTGGGGGCCAGCGCCAGATGCAGTCGGTCAAACAGCGCCTGTGTATCGCGGTTGAGCTGGTCTTCATCGAGCAGCAGGCCGGCAGCCTTGCGTGGCTCGCGCCCCAGGAAGATGTTCTGTGCTGCCGTCAGGTGACCCATCAGGTGCAGCTCCTGGTGGATGATGCCGATGGCCAGCGACTGCGCATGCGCCGGGCTTTCAATCTCCACGGGTTTGCCGTCCAGCAGCATCTCCCCGCTGTCCTTGCGGTAGACGCCGGCCAGAATTTTCATCAGCGTGGACTTGCCCGCGCCGTTTTCGCCCATCAGTGCATGCACCTCACCGGGCATGAGGTCAAAGCGCACGCCGTCCAGCGCCTTTACGCCGGGAAAGGATTTGCTGAGGTTCTCTACGCTGACCAGAGGTGTCACGTGCGGGCCTTTGTGTGCGGGGTGCTCAGATGGTGACGCCACCGTCTACCAGCAGGGTCTGCCCGGTGACGAAACGCGACTCGTCACTGGCGAGGTATACCACCATGGGGGTGATGTCGTCGACCGTGGCCAGACGGCCCATGGGCTGGCGTGCAATGAAATCCTTTTCGGCCTGCACCGGGTCGGCGGCGCCGGCGATGCGCCCGCGTAGCGAGGGGGTATCCACTGTGCCGGGGCACAGCGCATTGGCGCGCAAGCCGACCTTGACGTAGTCGGCCGCCAGTGATTTGGTCAGCCCGATCACCGCCGCTTTGGTGGCACCGTAGGCGCAGCGGTTGGCAAAGCCCTTGATGCTGGACGCCATGGAGGCCATGTTAATGATGGAGGGGCTGCTGCCGTTCGCCTCGGCGCGGGCCAGCATGCCAGGCAAAAAGGCGCGCGTCATGCGGAACATGCTCTTGACGTTCAGGTCAAAGCTCAGGTCCCAATCGGCCTCGGTGCAGTCCAGCAGGCTGCCATTGGCCACCATGCCGGCACAGTTGAACAGCACGTCCAGTGCACCCACGCGTGCGGCCAGGGCGGTCACGGCCGCGTCGCTGCGCACGTCCAGCAGCTCCACCTGGATGCTGGGGTGCTCGGCTGCGAGTGTCTCCAGAAATGCCTGGTTGATGTCGGTCGCAATCACCTGCGCACCTTGAGCGGCGCAGGCCAGGGCGCTGGCCCGGCCAATACCCTGGGCGGCTGCGGTGATGAGCACCGTCTTCCCTTGCAAACGACCTTGATCCATACTAGCGGCTCCGAATTTCGTAAATTTAAATATGAATAATTAATTCATTTATGAATTTGAATGATAGGCAGCTTTGCCTGTGCCACGCCTAGTACTTACCCTAGTGCTGGTCTGCTCTGCTATAAAAACCCACACTGCGAGCCTTCTCACCCATGATTCCTACTGCCCCCAAACCCCGCGGCCGACGCCCCAAGTCCGAAGAGCCGGATGAGTCCGCCCTGGCACCGGAAGACCGCTACCGTGCACCGGCGCTGGACAAGGGTCTGGACATTCTGGAGCTGCTGGCCACCCAGCCGCAGGGTCTGACCCGCGCCGAAATCGTGAAGGAGATGGACCGCAGTGCCAGCGAGATCTACCGCATGCTGGAGCGCTTGGTGGCTCGGCAGTACGTGATGCGCAACCCCAGTGGCGACCGCTATGCACTGAGCCTCAAGCTGTTCGCGCTGGCCAATATGCACCCGCCCTTAAGCCGCCTGATCAACCAGGCGCTGCCTGTCATGGACGACTTCGCGCGCAAGGCCGAGCAGTCTTGCCACATGGGTGTGTACGACCGTGGCAATGTGCTGATCGCCGCGCAGATCAACAGCCCGCGCGGCTGGAGCTTCTCAGTGCAGCGCGGCGCGCGCGTGGGTCTGGTGGATACCGCCTCCGGCCATCTGCTGCTGGCCTATGCCGATGCGCTCACCTACCAGCGCATGCTGGCCGAGCACACGCCGCTGGACGGCGAAGTACCGATCTCCCAGGAGCAACTGGCCAGTACCCTGGCCCAGATCCGCGCGCAAGGCTATGTGGAACGCGACAGCGCCCAGTCCTTTGGCGTGGTGGACATCTCCTTCCCCATCCTCGGCCCAGACAACACGGCCCTGGCAACGCTGACCTGCCCGTATATCCGCCGCATCGATCGCCATGTGGGCCCCGAGCTGGCCGACGTGCGCGAGTTGCTGCGCGCAGCAAGCAAGACCCTGTCGCTCAACCACGCCGTGGCACGCGAAGCCGGCTGATACGCCCCGTCCCTCCGCCGCACTGGCTTGGTGCGTACTCCGGGGACTATTCGGGCACGGCATTTGCTCACCTGGGGAAATACAAAAAATCCCTGGGAGCGCCGTCACGATGCAATCGCCTATTCAAACCTATCTGGAGAAACTGCATGACCAGATAGCCGCCAACCATGCCGGCGAGCTGGCCAGCTACATCCCTGAATTGACCAAGGCCGATCCCGACTGGTTTGGCATTTGCATCGTCACCATGGATGGCGTGGCCTATACCGTGGGCAATGCGGACGAGCCCTTCACCATCCAGTCCATTTCCAAGGCGTTTGTCTATGCCACGGCCCTGGCTGACCGCGGCAAGGATGCGGTGGCGCAAAAAGTGGGGGTGGAGCCCAGCGGCGACGCCTTCAACTCCATCAGCCTGAGCCCTATCAACAACACGCCCTTCAACCCGATGATCAATGCGGGTGCCATTGCCACCACCAGCCTGGTCGGCGGCACGGACCCAGCCGCACAGTGGCAGCGCATCGTGCAGTCACTGCAAGCCTTCGTCGGGCATGCCCTGGCACTTGAAGAGTCGGTCTACCGTTCCGAGAGCGAGACCGGTCACCGCAACCGCGCCATTGCCTGGATGCTGAAGAATTTCGATGTCATCGACGGTGACCCCATGGCTGCGCTGGACAACTATTTCCGCCAGTGCTCCTTGCTGGTGACCTGCCGCGACATTGCCTATATGGCCGCCACCTTGGCCAACGGCGGCGTGCATCCGCTGACCAAGGAGCGCGCCTTGCCACCGGAGCAGGTCGAGCGGGTGCTCAGCGTCATGGCCACCTGCGGCATGTACGACTATGCCGGCAGTTGGTTGTCGGAAGTGGGCATGCCGGCCAAGAGCGGTGTGGGCGGCGGCATTGTGGCTGTGCTGCCCGGGCGCTTTGGCATCGGTGTGTTTTCACCGCGACTGGACGCCAAGGGCAACAGCGTGCGCGGCATCGAAGTCTGCAAGCGCCTCTCCAAGGACTTTGGCCTGAACATCTTCAGCCCCGGCAACGACCCCAGCATGGCCCTGGGGCGCATCTTCACCGGCGCCGAAGCACCTTCACGCCGCCAGCCCCCGGTGGCACTGCGCGCTTTGCTGACGCAGCGCTCGCACCTCATCAAGTACCTGTGCCTGCACGGCTTTCTGGCGGTGGACGGGGCCGAGTACGTCATCCGCAAGATGCAGAGCCTGGCGTCACAGGCCAATAGTTTCATCCTGGACATGCACCGTGTGGAAGGCCTGTCCCTGCCTGCGGCGCGCCTGCTGGACCAGGCCCGATTGGGCTTTGCGCAGGACGGCATTGCCATGGTGTATTCGCGCATCCACAACCGCCCCGCCATCGCCACGCCGATGCGCCGTGCGGTGGAGCGTGGCGACCGGGGCTACCTGAGCTTCGAGGACAACGATCTGGCGGCCGAATGGTGCGAGAACCGCATCCTCAGCGAAATGGCCAAAGCCCCGACCCAAGCCGGACGGCTGGGCGATGCGGCGCTGTTCAAGGGATTGCCTGCTCCCCTGCTGCAAGAAGTGGAAGACGCCTGCCGCACCCAGGTGTTTGCCAAGGACTCGCAGATCCTGGTGAGCGGTGAGCCGAGTGACGACCAGATCTACTTCATTGCATCCGGCGAGACCAGCATCCTGGTGCCGCTGAGCAACGGCTCGTACCAACGCATCGCCACCCTGAGCGCGGGCATGGTGTTTGGCGAAATGGTGCTGCTGGGCCAGACCACGCGCAGCGCCTCGGTGTTTGCGGATACCGAGGTGACCTGCTGGATCTTTCATGCCAGCGACCTGGAGCGCATCTCCGGGCGTGAACCGCAGCTCAAGATCACGCTGCTGGAAAACCTGGGGCGCGACATGGCCGGCAAACTGCGCGCCAACATGCAGTGGATCGCGGCGCTGGGCTGACGGAGCCGCAATTTCACAGCGACCCGCTTTTGCCGTGTAGTGCAACGCACTAGAATGACGCTCGCGTTTCGAACGCAGGGCCGCTTGCTCTAGCCACCGGCCCCGTCGTCAGGGAATTCATTGCCGCGGCTGTCCCGTGCGCGCCCATATACATCTCCGAAGGTCGTTCTGACCTTCATCTCCCCTCATGTTTGTGTTTGCTGAACCGCATTGGTTTGTGGTTCGGCCCAGCCTTTGGAGTTTGTATGTCTGGATTGTTCACCGCCGCCCGGCCACTCACCGTCAAGAGCCCCGCCATCCCAGATTTGGCAGGTACATCCGCGCTGGTCCCCTTGAAGCTCGAAGGTGCTGAAGGCGTCAACAGCCTCTTCGAATACAAGCTCACCCTGCAAACCCACGACGCCCTGTGCTACATGGGCTCAGACGGCAGTAACTTCGATCTGGCCTCCTTCATTGGTTTGGAACTCACCTGCAGCATCGAGCTCGAAGGCCATGGCCACTTTGCTCCCGGTTTGCCCGGCGGCTCTGGATCTTCCAAGCAAGGCGCCGGGGTTCGAGAGATCAACGGCCTCATCACCGACGCACGCTTCATCGGTGAAGACTCCCGCCACGCCTTGTATGAAATTACCCTGCGCCCCTGGCTGCACCTGGCCACCCTCACCACCGACTGCAAAGTCTTCCAGGACCAGACGCCTGTTGAGATCATCGAATCTGTTCTGGCCGACTACCCCTTTGCCGCTGAGAAACGCCTCATCGAGCAATACCCCAAGCGGGACTACACCGTCCAGTACAACGAAACCGACTTCGAATTCATCACCCGCCTCATGCAGGAGTGGGGCATCAACTACCACTTTGAACATTCTGGTGGGGTACACCGCCTGATCTGGAGCGACCACAACGCAGCCTTCCAGGTCACCCAGCAAGACCAGAAACAGGGAAGCAGCCCAGGCCCCAGCTCCTACCACCAGATCCCCTTCTACCCCCTGGGCCACAAGACAGACCGCGAATACATCCACGGCTTTGCCGTCACCGAGCAGATCACCAGTGGTGCGTACGCCAGCCGGGAGTACGACTACACCCGGCCCCGGGCTACTTTGGACTCAAGAGAATCTTCACCCCGCAAGACAGGCCATGCGGACTCCGAGGTCTATCTGTGGCGTGGTGATAAAACCCAAGGAATAGGAAACAACGGTGCTGGTGTGGGCGGCTCCGACTACAGCCAACCCAACCGCGGTGCCGACAAGTCTGCCAACCAGACCGAAGACCAGGGCCGCCACCTGGCCCGCCTGCGCATGCAAGCCCTGCGCCAAAGCGGCAACCGCGCCAGTGGCGTGGGTCATGTGCGTGGCATCGTGCCAGGCTGCACCTTTCATCTCACGGAGCATCCCAAGGAGTCAGCCAACGCCGAATACATCGTGCTCGATACCCGGTTTGTGATCGAGAACGTCGGAGAGGACACCCAGCGCTCCACGGGCAGCAACACCGCCCAGGGCGCTGGCCTCATGCGGGGTACCGCAAAATCGGCCAACCCCCTGGGCAGTGCTGCTGCCCTTGCAGATGGGGTTGTGGTGGCTCTGTCGGATGCACAGCGCCTCACAGGCCAGTGGCGCGTGGAAGTGGCCTTTGACGTGCAACCCACAAAAGAAGCCCTGCGCCCCGCCATCACACAACGTAAACCCAAGACCGGTGGCCCCGAAACCGCCCTGGTCGTGGGCCCCAGACCGGATACAGCAGAGTCCAACATCTACACCGATGCCCTGGGCCGCATCAAGGTGCAGTTCCCTTGGGACCGCTATGGCGGCAAGAACCAGAACAGCTCCTGCTGGCTGCGGGTTTCTCACCCCTGGGCTGGCAACCAGCTGGGGGCAATGAACACGCCACGCATAGGGCAGGAGGTCATTGTGGACTTCCTCGGCGGTGACCCGGACCTGCCTGTGGTCACCGGCAGCCTGCACAACGCGGCCAACATGCCGCCCTGGAGCCAGCCGGACCAACAGGCCTTGTCAGGCTTCAGAAGCCGCGAACTCACCCCAGGCGGGGGCAACAGCGCAGCCGGGCGCAGCAACCACCTGATCCTGGATGACACAGAGCAGAAGATCCAGGCCCAGCTCAAGAGTGACCACCAGCACAGCAGTCTGAGCCTGGGCCACATCACCCGCATAGAGGACAACCAAGGACGAAAGGATCCACGGGGAGAAGGCTTTGAGCTCAGGACGGACGGCCATGGAGTCCTCAGAGCCAAGGATGGCATGCTTATCAGTACAGAGGCCAGACAAAGCGCCCAGGGACATGCCAAGGACATGGGGGAGACAACGCAGCGGCTCGAACAGGCGCAGGACCAGCATGCACAGCTGGGGGATCTTGCGAAACAACTGCAGGCCCAAGAACAGAGTGATCAGGGTGATGTGGCCAAGGCCATCAAAGAGCAGAACGATGCGATTGAGGGCAAGGGCAGCAACGATGCAGAGAGTGGCAAGTTTCCGGAACTGAGTGACCCGCACCTCGTTCTCTCCAGTCCGGCGGGTATAGGGTCCACCACGCAGGGATCAACACATCAACACAGCCAGCAGCACCACGCCATTACCAGTGGTGAGCACGCCAGCATCAGTGCGGGCAAGAGCTTGCTGGTGAGTGCCAAAGAGGCCGTTCGCATCTTCGGCCGCAAGCTGGGCATACGGCTCGTTGCATGGGGGGGCGATATTGAAATCACGGCAGTGGAAAAGGGCGTGCACTTCCTGGCCAACGTCAGCATTACCGAGACGGCAGACGTCATCGAATTCCGCGCCAAGAAGGAACTGGAGCTGGGCGGTGGAAGCAGCTACAGCGTGCTCAACGCGGGCGGAATCAACCACAACACGGCAGGACAGTTTCAAGTGCATTCGGCGGGTACATCCATGGATGGGCCCAAGAGCTTGCCGGTAATCGGCCTGCCCGCTACCAATCTGCCAGATGCGCAGGATGACCTGAATGAAATGTTTGTGCTCAGGAACAGCAACGGACGACCTCTCCGAGGATTTCCCTATCAGATCACTACCGCAGACGGAAAGATCGTGCGAGGCGTCACAAATGAACGAGGAGAAGCTGTTCGTATTGGTTCGGGAGGCGCAAGCAAGAAGTTGACGATTGAGCCGCTAGGCGTTTCCTGATCAAGTAAGTGACAACAGATCAAACACAAAAAGGAACTTCCAAATGACCGTTGGATTCAAGAACAACACCACCATGACAACACCTGGGCAGGAAACCTTCCACGTTGTGGAGGTTGTCAGTACCGAGGTCAACGTGTTCTTTGATGGAACAGAGAACAACTTCTTCAATGTCACCGCCGCCGATGATGTCAAAGCCAAATTCAAAGGCGAAGACAGTTACCACAATGCGCTGTCCAACGTCGGACGGATGTATGAGACGCTAGTCAGAGAGGCGTTGGCGAATGCCGTCTATATCGATGGCATCGGTACCACCCGCCTGCAACCTGACGACACATGGGGCAAGGCGACAGGCACCGGGGCTACTGGCGTGGCCGAGCGGGTGCATGGAGCCTTTGCCCAGATCGTTAAAACCGTTACCACAGACCAAATAAATCAAGAAGAAGGTCCGCCTGCCCTCGTAGACATCAACGTCTTTGGTTTTAGCCGGGGTGCGGCAGCGGCACGCTACTTTGTGCACTTGGTCAACACCGAAGGCAAACAACGCTTTGGCAAGACCTGGGAGAAGGTGCACACCCGCATCAATTTTGTTGGCATTTTCGATACGGTGGCGTCGGTGAAAGATGCCAATCTGCAAAGCAATGTGGATGTGTTTCATTTGCACTTTGGAGAGAGCTACGCGCAGAAAGTGTTTCACCTGACCGCCGCGGATGAGTACCGCCAGCACTTTCCGCTGACCAGTATTGCCAGTGCGGTGGAACACACGGTTAGCAACGATAGCCGGAGCTGGCCCATGGGATACGAGCTGTGTATTCCCGGTGCCCACTCGGACGTAGGTGGCGGCTATGTGGATGGCGCAGTGGAAGAGCGGGACCTATCCGATTTGCCACGCCGCGGCCCTGAGCGTGAGCCCCTGCCCGGCCCCACCACCCGTGAATTTGTCTATGCACAAGGCTGGTACCAGTCTGGCGACCTGGCACCCCAGCGAAGCGTCTGGAACACCTTCCGGCACAGCCGCACGCTTAGCAACGAATACTACAAAGTGGGATTGGCGCTAATGGTGGATATGGCCAAGAAGTACACCAATACGGAATATCGGGGCAAATTGCTGATCCCGCCTACCCATCACGATGTGCTGGAAATTTTCAACGCCTTGCGTGCCGTAGTGAAGGACGAGAAAGAAACCCATTGGAAACTGGAGGACAAACTGGGTGCTGCCAAGGCCCAACAGATACGCCACGATGTACTGCACCTGTCATTTGCCGATACCTCGGTTGCCAACCCGCCAAGACGCAACGGTGCAGGTGTGTTTGAACGTGAGGTCATCCAAGGCTAATCATCATGCACACCATCTCAAACGCACCCATGCGCCGCCCGCAGAAACGCTTGTTTGCCTGGCTGCTGGTCTGTTTGCCTATTTGCCTATGCGCCTATGCAGCCACCACACCCGTGGTCGCCACTTCAATATCCACAACCGCCAAGGAAGTACCCATGAGCACCATAGAAACAGAAGAATTCACTTGGGGGTTGCGCGTCAGCAACTACAGCATAGATGCAGGGATTCCGCTTATCTCGACATTGCAATACGGCAACTGGTTCAAGGACGCGCAGGGCAATGTGGTCTTGCAATTCTTTGGTTCAGCCAATCGCTACGGCTCAGGCGGCTTACCGATGGGGGGCCTGGAGCGCTTGGCGCGCCTACCTAAGACCATGCAACTGACCTACTACGACTATCAGGAAGATCGCTTTTACCAACTCACTGCCGAAATACCGCAGAGAAAGCTGTACGACCTATTCAAGCAAAAGACCATCGACAGAAACTTTGTATTGGGTCAGGTCATACCGCGCTATGACCAGTTGACGATTGGTATAGCGCCGGGTGGCCTTGTCATGCTGTGGGCCAACGCGGCCGATGGAGAGGAACAAGTGGAACTGGCAGGCCCGTTTCAAGCCACCCCGATGCCGAACATGACGGTACAGCGCTACAACAGCGAAACCAAGCCGGCTTTTCCGCTCAACCCGGACCGCTGGGAAGAGTTGAGCGACCATTCACTCAAGCCCGACACGGTTGCAAGGCTCAAAGCGGGCTGGGTGCCAGACAACCTGTATTACCGTAAGCAACGCATCAAATACCCTTGGCGCTATCGCATGAGTGGTAATGCGCGACTGCTGGAGTTCAGCGAAATACAAGGCAACCAAGAGAAGTTCTACCACGGCCCGTGGCAAATGGCGCTGTACAACCAAATTGGCACCATGCGTGGTATTCCGTCCTCTGCCACATTTTGGTTTAACGACAACGCAGGCAAACGCCACAGTATTTTTGTGCGGTTTTCTGAGAAATATCGAGTTAATGGCGAACGCGATCTAAGTGCAGTGTGGGACGCATTTGAAACCATGTTCCCTAAGCAGGAACTGTGGCAGAACGATTACGCACCGGGCGAAGATGATATGGCTACCGTCGATGTAAACCTTAGTGAAGATTTGAGGCACTGCACAGCTACCTTGATGAAGGGAAATCAACGTATTGACTTGCCGATAGGTCGCTTGGTGCTATTGGATTTGGCGCCGTTTGCGCATTGGAATGGGCAGGAAACCCCTACAGCGGAAGAAGTAAAGCGCTTGCAAAACGGGCCTGATGCCACACCCTAATTTATTTGTGCATTCTGTTGCTTGCACTATTGGCTTCTACAAGTCTATTCAGCTGCGCACCTTCGTCGCATCCAACACCTTCAAACCTGGGAAACCCAACCACATGAACTGGGACCTCAACACCGAACTGGGCCCAGAGGCAGCCAAAGCCATTCGCCACAACCATCTGCACCTGTCTCTGAACCTGGACACAACCGGCATGGGGCCCCGCTACAAGAACAACAACACCCTGGAGCGTCACCATGAGCCCGGATGAGAACGGCACTGCACAAGCCGCACACACCATGGACCGCCGGCGCCTGCTGCTCACCCTGGGTGCAGGTGCTCTTGCCGCCAGCAAATCTGCAAATGCCCAAAGCTGGCTCCAGAACATCTCCCAGACCTTCAAAGGAAACACCGTGAACGACTACGCCACTGAACGATTCAAATGGGACCTGGCTTTTTGTTCCTACGGGCTCGACATTGATCCCAAAGGTCAAAGTGACCTTGAAACCCTCAGAGGTGAAAACTGGTTCAAAGACGCTGATGGCAATATCGTTGCCAGGTTCTTTACCGGCTTTGGCGCTGCCTGGGGGGCCGGTACCACCGGCATGGGTGGAGCAGACCCACGTGGAAGTCGCCTGCCCAAGACGTTCCGACTCACTTACTACGACTATTTGGAGGACCGTTTCTACCAGGTAGAGGGCGAGTTGCCCTTGCGGCGCATGGCGGAGTTGTTAAAACCTCGCACCATGGATAAGTTCGTGAACTATGGTGAGGTGATACAGCGTTTTAAAGAGCTGCGCATTGGTGTAGCACCTTTGGGTAACGTCATGATTTGGCTTGCCGGCATAGGTAACCGGGTGGAACTGCAAACCTACCACGGCCAAGTCGTGATGCAAGGCGTCATGCGCAAAGCCTATAACGCCAGTCTTCCCGGCGGCACCTTCACCCTGATGGAAGACCGCGACAAGGTTCTGCTGGGTGGGCGCATGAAGCCCGAAACCCTGGAGCGCATCAAGGCAGGTTGGGTACCAGACCCCACGTGGTACATGCGCACCATTCGGGTTCAATATCCTTGGCGCCACAAGCTCACCGGCAATGTGACGCGCATGACCGAGCTGGAAAGCTACCAGGGCAACGCCGAGGCGCAGACCGTGGGAGCTTGGGAAATGGCTTTGTACGAGCACACCACCGCCATGCGTGGAGTGCCAGATACGGCCAAGTTCTGGTTCCATGATCGCTCTGGCGGGCGACACCATCTATGGGTCAGCTTTTCCTTGCGGGAACGAGCGCTATCGGAGTCTGATCTTTCTGAGGTATGGGCTGCATTTGAAGCCATGTTTCCCGGCCGCACCATGGACGACAACGCCTACGCTCCGTCCGAGGCGGACATGGCAACGGTGGAAGTCAACATCAGTGACGACTTCAATACCTTCACGGCCAGTCTGGTCAAAGGCACCACCCGCTTGCCGCTGCCGGTGGGGCGCACGGAGCACTTTGTGCTGGAGCCTTACACGCATTGGCCTGGGCAAAAGACGGACGAGATCAAGCCGGAAGTCAAGCGGCGGTTTCTGAACGGACCTGACGCCTGACGTCCACCTCGATGCGATCCTGGCCCTAGATGTGCGAGGCCGGATCGACCAGGAACGTCGCCTCGAATTCCGTCACGCTCATGGGTGTGCCAAACAGATAGCCCTGGTAAGAATGACAGCCTTGTGCGGCCAGAAACTCCTTCTGCGCCAGCGTTTCCACACCTTCGGCAATGACCGACAGGCCCAGGCTGTCGGCCAGGGCGATCACCATCTTGGCGATGGCCGCATCGTTGGAGTCGATCAGGATGTCGCGCACAAAGCCCTGGTCGATCTTAAGCTGGTTGAGCGGCAGCAACTTCAGGAAGGCCAACGACGAATAGCCTGTACCAAAGTCGTCCATCGAGAAGCCCACACCGACGGACTGCAAGTCCTTCATCTTGGCGATGGTGTTTTGCACATCTGACACCAGCACGCTCTCAGTCAGCTCCAGCTTCAAACGTGAGGGGTTGGCGCCGGTGTCCTTCAGGATTTGCTTGACGGTGATCACGAAGTCCGGCCGCATCAGCTGGCGGCCACTGATGTTGACCGATATCGTCAAATGCTCCGCCGACGGATTTGTGCCCCAGAGCGCGATTTGCCTGCAGGCCGACTCCAGCACCCAAGTCCCGATGGGCAGGATGGCCCCGGTTTCTTCCGCTACCGGAATGAAGTCTGCGGGCGAAACCATGCCGCGCTGCGGATGCCGCCAACGGATGAGCACTTCGGCGCCTTCCACATGGCCGGCCACATCGACCTGCGCCTGGTAGTGCAGCAGGAACTCCTGGCGCACCAGCGCTTCGCGCAGGTCCGACTCCAGCGCCACCCGGTTGCTGATGGCGGACTGCATGCCAGCATCGAAGAAGCACAGGGTGTTGCGCCCGGCCGCCTTGGCTTCATACATGGCCAGATCCGCGCGCTTGAGCAGCTCGTCGGTAGATTCCTTCTGGTCGCCAAACAGCGTGACGCCAATGCTGGGTGTGCTGAGATAGGTGCTGTCCCCCAGCACATAGGGTTGATTGAGCGACTCCAGGATCTTCTCACCCACATGTTCGGCCTGGGTGGCCGCGGCAAAGGTCTCCTCGTTCAACTCCAGCAGCATCACCACAAATTCGTCACCACCCAGACGGGCCACGGTATCGCCTTCGCGCACACAGGCCACCAGCCGCTGCGCGACCTGCTGCAGCAGGCGGTCACCCATGTCGTGGCCACGCGTATCGTTCAGGACCTTGAAGTTGTCCAGATCCAGAAACAGCAGCGCTCCCTTGCGCTTGTGACGGGCGCTGGTGTTGAGCGCCTGCCCCAGGCGATCCAACAACAGACGCCGGTTGGGCAGGCCCGTCAGCGAGTCATAGAAGGCCAGATGGCGGATCTCTTCCTCGGCCTTCTTGCGGTCGCTGATCTCCGTCATGGTGGCCACGTAATGCGTGACCTCACCCTCGTCGCCACGCAGCGCAGTGACGATCAGCCAGACCGGATAGACCGTGCCGTTCTTGTGGCGGTCCCAGACTTCGCCGTGCCAGGTACCTGTTTCATGCAGGCTCTTGGCCATCTCGATGTAAAAGCCCGAATCCGTCCGGTTGGATCCCAGCAGATGCCGCGGGCTCTTGCCCAGGGTTTCCTCACTGGAGTAACCGGTGATCTTGGTGAAGGCCCGGTTCACCCGCAGGATGGTCCAGTCCGCATCGCAGACAAAAATGCCCTCGTGCGACTCAAACGCCGTGGCGGCAATGCGCAGCTCGGCCTCGGCACGCTTGCGTGCAGTGATGTCGCGAAACAGCGTGCTGGCCAGCAGCTTGCCGTCGGCGCCCTTGTAGAGCACGGAGGACACTTCACATTCAAAAGGCGTGCCGTCCGCACGCAGGAAATTCATTTCCCCGCGCACCGAGCCGTCGCGCGCACGCGTCGAATACAGGTTGGGTACGCGCGGGTCGGCAAAGTCGACGAATATCTCCTCGCCACCACGTATCACCTCTTCTGCACTGCGACCCAGCATGTCGCAGGCGGCCCGGTTGATCGAAAAGATGGCGCCATCTTCGGCCCGGCCCAGGATCACGCCGTCCATGCTGTTTTCAAACAATTGCCGGTAGCTCTCCTGGGATTCCTCATGCGCCTTCTGCGAGCGCTTGAATTCGCTCAGGTCGGTCATCATTCCGGAAATGCGCGTGGCCCAGCCGGTCTCGTCGCGGGTGATGTAGCCACGACACACGACCGGAATCAGATGGTCATCCTTGTGGCGCATGTGCAGCTCCACGCTGAAGCGTTCATTGCCACCACGCACCGCTTCCCGAATCACGTTGTTGATGTGCTGCAGGTCTTCTTCAGGAAAAAGCACCGGGCTCAGGTCGGTATCGGTGGGCAAATCGCGTTGGCGGTGGCCCAGCATCTCCAGCGTGCGCTCGGAGAAGTAAATCACCCCGGTGGCCAGGTCGCGGTCCCACCAGCCGTCGTTGGTGCCCTTGAGCACCAGCTCCAGCTGGGCCTTGGTCTTTTGCAGCTCCACCTTGTTGCGTTGCAGGCGGTCGTGCTCGCAACGCAACTCCATCTGGGCAATCACCTGGCGCGACAAGGAGGCCAGGATTTCGCGCTGCTCGGCATTGAAGCTACGCGGCACACGATCCATGACGCACAAGGTGCCCAACGCATGACCGTCGTGGCTTATCAGAGGGGCTCCAGCATAGAAGCGGATGCCAGGTTCGCCCACCACCAGGGGACTGTTGGCAAAGCGCGGGTCATTGCGCGCATCGTCGACCACCATCACATCATGCGACTCAATGGCGCTATTGCAGAAGGCGATATCACGTGGCGTCTGCGGCACATCGACCCCTACGCGGGACTTGAACCACTGGCGGTCCCGGTCGATCAAGGAGACCAGGGCCATGGGGGCATCGAAATACAGCGAAGCCAGCCGCGTCAATTCATCAAACCCCGCCTCGGGCTGAGTGTCCAGAATCTGGAGTTCATCCAGCGCTCGCTGCCTTTGTGATTCCCGCTCAGCAGGGCTGAGCCCGGTGTTGGCCATGTATCGTGATACCTGTCGTTAAAAGAGTGAACCCTGGGGGCGCAGTGTCACACACATGAAGCCCGGGCAAATTGTCGCTTACCCCAAGCCCGGTAAGGGATAGTGATCACGCTGCTGGCGGAATGTCAGGGGCGTGCAACCCAGACGCCGCTTGAAGAAGCGCGAGAAATAGGCGGCATCTTCAAAGCCCAGTTCCGCGGCAATGGTACCCACCGGGGCCGTTGTGTAGATCAGACGGCGGCAGGCCTCGCGGGTGAGCCGCTCGTGCACCACCTCCAACGCACTCTGGTTGCTGACTTCGCGCGCCAGCCGGTTGAGCCGCTGGGTAGGCAGGCCCAGGCGGGTGGCGTATTGCGCCAGCGACCACTGCTCCAGCAGATGCTGTTCCACCAGTTGCAGGAACCGGGTGAACACGCGGCGGTTGCGCAGGGTCCGGTTGCCCCGGGTATCACCGCGCGCGGGCCTGACCTGGGTCAACAGCCAGATCACCGAACGCGCCAGCCACTGCACCACCGGCGCATCGGAGGAAGCCGGCGTATGGAATTCAGTCACCAAGTTCTGCAGCAGATGGGCCATGCGCGTGGCCAGACCCTTGTCCTCGGCCATGGACAGCAGCGCAGCTGTCTCGAATGCGGCGCAGAAGGCCTCGCCCACCGGCTGGAACTCGCCCTCCACCATGAAGCGCGCGCTCAGGCTGAGCACCAGGCCATCGGTATCGCGTGCGAACTTGAAACCGTGCACCACACCCGGCGGCACCACGATGGCCAGCGGCCCCTCGACGGACTGCACGGTTTCGTCAAGCTGCACCTCCACAGCCCCCTTCTGCACCCACAGCACCTGGTACAAACCCTTGTGGATATGCGGCGAAATCTCCCACTGGTAGAGGCTGCTGCGGGCCCGTACCTCTTCGATGTGCAGCACCTCCTTGTCGGAGGTTGCATCCTCGCCATACAGGGCAAATGCCGGGATGCTGGAGCGGGCCAGCTTGCGCCGGGAGCGGGACGGTGGATTGGGCATGGATTTCATTTTGATCGAAAAGTACCATTTCTCGCAGCGGTTTATGCAGTGCATTGCGGCCTGCTCACCCCTACAGTTCGGTCTCATCCAACAAGCAGGAGACAAGACATGTTCAGTTTTGACCCGTATTCACCCGCGGTGGACGCCGACCCGTTCCCCTATTACAAGCAGCTGCGCGACGAGCAGCCCTGCTTCTGGAGCCCGGAAGCACAGATGTGGATCCTGTCGCGCTACGCCGACATCGTGTCCGCCGGGCAGGACTGGCAGACCTACTCCAGCGCCAGCGGCAACCTGATGACCGAGTTGCCCGGCCGTGCCGGCGCCACACTGGGCAGCTCCGACCCACCAAAGCATGACCGCCTGCGCGGCCTGATCCAGCACGCCTTCATGAAGCGCAACCTGTTGGCGCTGGAAGAACCCATCCGCGCCGTGGCGCAGGAAGTGTTCGGCCAGTTGCGTGGTGTGCGCAGCTTCGACTTCAAGGAAGTGTCTTCCCAGTTCACGGTGAAGGTGCTGATGGCAGCACTCGGCCTACCCATGGGCGAAGAAGCCATCGTGCCCGAGCACGAAGTGCGCGAGAACGCCGTGCTGATGGTGCAAAGCGATGCCCGCACCCGCGCCAAAGGCCCCGAGCACATTGCCGCCTACAACTGGATGCAGGACTATGCGGCCAAGGTGATTGCCATGCGCCGTGCCGAACCGCGCAACGACCTGATCAGCAACTTCGCCCTGGCCGAAATCGATGGCGACCGCCTGGATGACCGCGAAGTGCTGCTCACCACCACCACGCTCATCATGGCCGGCGTGGAATCGCTGGGCGGCTTCATGATGATGTTTGCCTACAACCTGGCGACCTTCGACGAAGCCCGCCGTGCCGTGGTGGCCAACCCCGAGCTGCTGCCCGATGCCATCGAGGAAAGCCTGCGCTTCAACACCTCGGCACAGCGCTTCCGCCGCCGCCTGATGAAGGACGTGGAGCTGCACGGCCAGACCATGCGCCAGGGCGACTTTGTCTGCCTGGCCTACGGCTCAGGCAACCGCGACGAGCGCCAGTACCCCAACCCCGATGTGTACGACATCACCCGCAAGCCGCGCGGTCACCTGGGCTTTGGCGGTGGTGTGCATGCCTGCCTGGGCACGGCCATTGCGCGCCTGGCGGTCAAGATCGCCTTCGACGAATTCCACAAGGTCGTGCCCGACTACCGTCGCGTGGCAGACCAGTTGCCCTGGATGCCCTCGTCCACCTTCCGCAGTCCTCTCGTTTTGCAATTGCAGGTTCAGTAAGCCATGGCCCACATCACCTACATCGAAGCCTCCGGGCAGTCCACCACCATCAACCTCAACGACGGCTGGAGCCTGATGCAGGGCGCTACCGCCAACGGCATCGACGGCATCATCGGCGAATGCGGCGGCTCCTGCGCCTGCGCCACCTGCCACTGCTATGTGGACGAAGCCCGCCTGGGCGACCTGCCCGCCCCTTCCGAAGGCGAGCTGGACATGCTGGAAAACGTGGCCAGCGAACGCAAACCCAACAGCCGTCTGGCCTGCCAGATCAAGGCCAGCGCCACGCTGGAAGGCCTGGTCGTGCGCCTGCCCGAGACACAGGAATGAGCTCCGACGGCCACGTCGTCGTCATCGGCGCCGGACAGGCCGGTGTGCAGACGGCTGAAGCGCTGCGCACACTGGGCTTTGCCGGTGGCATCACGCTGCTGGGCAACGAGGCCCACCCGCCGTACCACCGTCCGCCCCTGTCCAAGGCCTGGCTGGCGGGTGAGATGGATGCGGCCCAGCTGCTGATGCGCAGCCCCGAAGTGCTGGCGCGCAAGAACATCACCCTGCGTACCGGTGTGAGCGTCGCGGCCATTCACCGCGCCGAGCAGACCGTCATGCTTTCCGATGGTGAAACACTGGCCTACACCGGCCTGATGCTGGCCACCGGCTCCACGCCACGCCAGCTGAATCTGCCCGGTGCCGATGCCCAGGGCGTCTTCGCCCTGCGCTCGCGCGACGACGCCTCAGGCATCGCCGACCAGATGGCGCAATGCGTAGAGCGGCAACTGGGCGTGGTCGTCATTGGCGGCGGCTTCATCGGTCTGGAAGTGGCCGCCACTGCGCGCAAAAAGGGTTTGTCCGTCACTGTGCAGGAGGCTGCGCCGCGCCTGCTGGGCCGGGTGCTGGCGCCGGTGCTCTCCGACTGGTATGCCGCGCTGCACCGCAGCCACGGCGTGCATCTGGAACTGGGCGCGGCTGTCGCTGCGCTGGAGGTGGATGCAAACGGCGCGGTGAGCGGCGTGCGCCTGGCCGATGGCCGCGTGGTTCCCGCAGGCCTGGTGGTGGTGGGCATAGGCGTGTCAGCCAATGACCAACTGGCTGCAGCAGCTGGCTTGGCGTGCGAGCGTGGCATCGTGGTGGATGCCTGTGCACGCACTGCGGACCCGCGCATCGTGGCCGCCGGAGACTGCACCGCACGCCGTCTGGCCGACGGCAGCCTGCTGCGGTTGGAATCGGTGCAGAACGCCACCGAGCAGGGCAAGTCGGCAGCAGCTGCGCTGATGGGCCAGGACCGCCCCTTCACTGCCACCCCCTGGTTCTGGAGTGACCAGTACGACAAGAAGCTGCAGATGGCCGGTCTGTCCACCGGTGCAGATACCTGGGCGGTGCGCGGCGACATGGGGACCGACAGCCCCTCGTCCAGTTTCACCGTGTTCCACTTCCGCGGTACTAAGCTGCTGGCCGCCGACAGCGTCAATGCGGCCAAGGACCACCTCGCCGTGCGCAAGCTGCTGGATGCGGGCGTATCGCCCACGCCCGCGCAGGCCGAGGACCCGGGGTTCAACCTGGCGAGCCTGCTCAGCGTCTGAGCCGCACACATTCGCTTACAAATATCTGGTGCCTGCCAGGCCGGATAGGCCCCGGCTGCGCATGAAATAGCGTCTGGGGGTGGAATGCCCGCGACCGGTGCCAGGGGGGCATTGCGGACGCGGCTTTTTACAGCCCCTTCACCGCATGCCTTCCGAAGCCGTCCTGATCCACGATACCCCTTCCGCGCCCTTTGCGTGGGGTCAAACCAAAGTGCCCTGGCGCCTGCCAGAGTCGCGGCTCGCCATCGCGGTTTTGCTGTCGCTGGTACTGCACGGACTGCTGCTAACCCTGCAGTTGGATCTGGCCGGTCTGCAGTGGCCCGACGACCTGTTCCGTGAAGACCGCCGCGGCGTGGAGCCCGCCCTGTCCATCCGCCTGGAGCCGCTGCCTGCGCAGGTAGATGCAGGTTCCGCGGACGACGCGCAGACCTCACCCACACCGGCACCTGCTTCGGCAACTGCTACGTCACCGTCACCGGAGCCCGCAACTACGCGCGCACTGGCAACTGCTGACGCTCCCGCAGCTGCAGCAGCGCCCCTGCCCGCGACAAGCCCGCCCGCAGAGGTCTTGCCGGCCACCGCGCCGCAGACCCCCGCCATCGCGCAGGTACTGCCGCCGGTCGAAGACAACACCCGTGCGCGCCAGGAAATCACCCGGCAGGAACGTGCACAGCAGGAGGCCGTTGAACAGCAACTGGCTGCACGGCAGGAGGCCGAACGCCAGGCCGCAGCAGCGCAAGAGGTGCAACGACAGGACGCACAGCGACAGGAACTGCAACGCGTGGAAGCACAGCGCGCCGAGGCGGCACGCCAACTGCTGCTGCAACAGGAGGCTGCGCGCCTGCTTGCCATCCAGCAGGAAACTGCTCGGCGGGAAATCGCGCGTGCCGCCGCAGCCCAGGCATCTGCCGCGCAGGAGGCCGCACGTATTGCAACGGAGCAGGCCGAGGCGCGCCGCCAGGATGCGTTGCGGCAAGAGCAAGCCCAACAGGAACAGGCGCGGCAGGACGCACTCAAGGCGGAGGCGGCTCGGCAGCAAGCGCTGCGCGCAGATGCGGAGCGGGTGGCTGCGACGCAGGCCGCTGCGCAAAGGCAGCTGGCCGCCCAGCAAGAAGCTGCACGCGTAGCGGCGGAGCAGGCAGCCGCTCAGGAGGCCGCACGCCAAGCCATGGCGCGGCAACAGGAACTGGCCCGACAGGAACAGGCTCGGCTTGAAGCCCAGCAGGCCGAAGCGCGGCGCCAGGATGCGTTACGGCAAGAACAAGCCCGACAAGAGCAGGCCAGGCAGGATGCACTCAAGGCGGAGGCCACGCGGCAGCAGGCGCTGCGCGCAGAGGCGGAGCGGGTAGCTGCGGCACAAGCCGCAGCGCAGGCTGCAGCGCAAAGACAGCTTGCCGCACAGCAGGAAGCTGCACGTGTGGCTGCGGAGCAGGCGGCGGCCCAGGAGGCCGCTCAACGGGAGGCCGCGCGGCAGGCTGAAATGCAACGCGCGGCTGCGGCACAGGCCGCTGCAGCACAAAGGCAACTGGCGCAGCAGGAGGCTGAGCGCAAGGCGGCGTTAGAGGCCGCAAGACAGCGCGAGCAACAGCAGGCGGCACGCCCGGTGGAAAAAGCGCCAGAGCTTCCCGCCGAGAAACCGCGCAGGCGCACGCTGATCGGGCGCCCAGACCAGGACGCGCGGCTGGCCGTGTTTGCGGAAAGCTGGAGCCAGCGGGTTCAGCAGAATGCGGACTTCGAGTTTCTGGATGCCGCCAAGAGCGGCGATTACACCAACCCCATCGTAACGGTGACGTTGCGCGCCGATGGCAGTGTGGACAGCGTGGTGTTCCGGCGTGCCAGCGGCATTGCGGCCATCGATGACGCCATTCGCATCATCATCGCCTCGCTGGCGCCCTACAGCCGCATACCGGCCGAACTAGCGATGGACTACGACGTGGTGGAGGTCACGCGCCTGTGGACCTTCGGCAGCGGCTTGCGCCTGGCCAGGACAGGGCGCTAGCCCCTAGCCCGCCAGGGCGACGTAGACCTCTTGCACGTCGTCGTGCGCGTCGATGGCCGCCAGAAAGGCTTCCACTTCTTCCAGGGCCTCGGCGCTCAGGCTGGTCGGGTCGACCGGGTTCTTGGGTTTGTAGCCCAGCTTGGCCGACAGCACATTGAAGCCGTGTGCCGGCAGTGCCCTGCTGACCAAGTCTAGGTCGGCGGGCGCGGTGATGAACAGGGTGTTGCCCTCTTCCTCGCCGGGCTCCAGGTCCTGCGCGCCAGCCTCGATGGCGGCGGTTTCCGCATCGGCTCCGGCGGCAGCGGGGGCGGCCTCGATGAAGCCCACGTGGTCAAAGTCCCAGGCAACCGAGCCGGATGTGCCCAGCTGACCCTTGCGGAACAGCACGCGCATTTCGGGCGCGGTGCGTTTGACGTTGTCGGTCAGGCATTCCACCATGACGGCGACTTGGTGCGGCGCAAAGCCTTCGTAGATCACGCGCTCGTAATGGGTGGCATCGTCGCCCACGCCCGAGCCCTTTTTCAGGGCGCGTTCCAGCGTGTCCTTGGGCATGGAAACCTTGCGGGCCTGCTCCACCACCAGGCGCAGCCGGGCGTTGGTGGCGGAGTCGGCACCATTGCGAGCAGCCACCGTGATTTCCTTGACCAGCTTGGTAAACATCTTGCCCTTGGCATTGGCAACCAGATCCTTGCCCTTTGCTTTCCACTGCGCGCCCATAGTGTGTATTCCTTGTTGTGCTGACACCCCTTGGTGCCCGATTGAGTGTGGGGATGATAGTGGGGTTTATTTGCGGGGCTGCAGAAAGGTGACGGCAATCGCACCAGCCAGGCCCTGAAACAGGATGATGGACAGCACCGAGCCGCCCCAGTGCCAGCCCTCAAAGGCCATGCCCGCGATCCAGGTGCCCGCTGCTCCGCCACTGTAGTAGCTGAGGTAGTAGATGCCGGTGGCCAGCGAGCGGCCCTCGGTCACGTTGTCGGCAATGTGGCTGATGGTGGCCGACTGGCATACGAACACGCCGGTGGAGCACACCGCCAGTCCCACGATCACCGCTGCCAGCGAGGGCACGAGCGTCAGCAACAGACCGACTGCCGACAGGGACAGGCTGACCAGCACCGCCTTCAAAAAACCGTGGCGCGCGATATGGCGTGCCGCCAGGGGAGTGACCACCACGCCCACCAGGTACACGCCAAAAACATTGGCCAGCCCGGCACTCGTCAGATTGAACGGTGCTTGCGTGAGGTACAGATTGACATAGGTAAAGGCGCCCACCAGTGAGAACAGCACGCAAAAGCCCAAGGCGCAGATCGCCAGAAAGCGCCGGTTGCTCAGATGCCGGCCCAGTGTCTGGAAAGCGCCGCGCACATTGCGGTTGGCTACAAAGTGACGCGAAGGCGGCAACAACCGCCACACGACCACGGCACCCACCAGGTTCATCACCGCCAGGGTGAAGAAGGCGCCGCGCCAGCCCAGCACGTGGCCCGCATGCCCGGTGATGAAGCGCCCACAAAAGCCACCCATGACGGTGCCGCCCACATAGGTGGAAGTCATGCGCGCCACACCGCCGTCATGGAACTCTTCGGACAGGTAGGCAATCAGCACCACCACGATGCCCGGCACCGCCAGACCCTGCATGAAGCGCAGGACCGCAATGCCCGCCAGGCTGTGGGCCAGCGGAATCAGCGCGGTGGGAATGGTCAGCGCAAACAGGGAACTGCACAGGATGATGCGCCGGCCCAGCGCATCCGACAGCATGCCCATGAAGGGAGACACCAGTGCAATGGCCAGCACGGTGGCGCCCACGGTGGCACCGGCCTGTACCGGTGTGGCGGCAAAGTCCTGCATCACCAAAGGCAGCACTGCCTGCATGGAATAGACGTTCAGGAAAGCAAAGAAGCCAATGATCCAGACAATCGGGCGCGAAGCCAGCACACCATCGCCGCGCACCGCACGGCCCAGCTTGCGCAGCAGCCCTTGGGGTGCGGCGGCTGGCTTTTTGGGGGAAGGTAGTGGTTGGTCGGACATGGGTGAATGTGCCGCCGGGAGTCTACATCGGCAACAATGGCGCCCTGGTTTGCAATAGGGACATCATGGATCGTTTACTGTCGATGCGGGTATTTCAGAAAGTCATCGATGAAGGTGGCTTTGCTGCCGCCGCACGTGCGTTGGACATGTCACCGGCCGTGGTCACGCGGCTGGTGGCGGACCTGGAAGAGCACTTGAGCACCCGCCTTCTGCATCGGACCACGCGCAAGCTCTCGCTGAGCATGGCCGGTGAAATCTATCTGGAACGGGTTCGCGTCATCCTGCAGGACATTGACGAAGCTGACCGCATGGCCAATTGCCAGAACCACCAGCTCGCCGGCGTGTTGCGCATCCTCGCGCCACCTGTGCTGGCCACCCACGTGCTGGCGCCGTTGATCGCAGGGTTCCGCCAGCTGCATCCCAAGATCGTGCTCAACATCGAAGTGGCCTCCTACAAGGAGCCGCCCATTGAGGAGTACGACATCACGCTTTTGCCCACCGACGACCAGTTCAACGGCGACGTGATTGCACGCAAGATCTCCAGCGCCGAGTCCATTCTGGTGGCTTCGCCCGCTTATCTGAAGCTGCGCGGCACACCCTTTAAGCCTGAAGAACTGACGCAACACGATGTATTGCGCTTGAAGATTCCGGGTCAGCAGCAGCGCGTGTGGCGCCTGCTGGACTCGGACCATGACGACGCTCCCGTCGAAGTGGCGGTGGAACCGGTCCTCTGGGTGAACCACAGCGACACGGTGATGCGGGCTGCGCTGGACGGCGCGGGCATCACCTCGGTAGCGCTGGATCTGGTGGCACCCTATCTGATGCGCGGCGAGCTGCTGCGCGTGCTGCGCCCCTGGATTGCCGGGCGGTTGCAGCTCTACGCAGCACTGCCGAGCCGGCAGTTCATGCCCGAGCGCACCCGCGTGTTTCTGGAGTACCTGATCGAGCAGACGCGCATCCACGCGGATGGCGCGCTGCTCGCCTGCAACGCCTGCTGACCTAGACCGCTTCGGGCAGACCGCTGGCCAGTGAACGGCTGATGGCCAGCCCGATGCGGGTGGCTTCCAGTGCGTCCGACAGCGTCAGCGTCAATGGCGTGATGCCGCGGCAAGCCGCGACAAAAGCAGCCATCTCTGCGGCAAACGCCGCTTCAAAGCGCTCGTAGAAGTCTTTCAGCACGGCATGGCGCACACCATGCTGGTCGCTCTTCACCACGCGGTTGGCGGCTGCATGTTCGCCCACCAGCAGCTTGCCGGCCGTACCTATCACCTCGGTGCTGGTCTCATGCCCATGCGCCATAGTGCGCGATGCATACAGCACGGCCTTGGCGCCGCCTTCGAACTCGACCACGGCAATCCCGTTGTCCACGTCGCCACAGTCGGCCAGGCCCGGGTGCAGGGCGATGGTGCCGGTGGCAAATGCACGCAGGGCCTTGGGGCGGCCGAGCATCCAGCGCGCCAGGTCGATGTCGTGCACGCTGCAATCCATGAAGATGCCACCCGACGTGGGCGCGAACTTGACGAAGAAGCCTTCGGGGTCATTCTGGTCACAGGTCTGCGAGCGCACCAGGAACGGCTTGCCGATCTCACCCGCGGCAACCGACTGGTAGGCCGCCAGGTAACTCGGATCAAAGCGGCGCACAAAGCCCACCATGGCCACCCGGTCCGGGTATTGCGCGGCAACCTGCAACACGCGCTCGCAGTCCGGCACGTTCAAGGCCAGGGGCTTTTCCACGAACACATGCTTGCCCGCCTTGAGCGCGGCAATGGTCTGGTCGGCATGCAGCGAGGTGGGCGTGACCAGCACCACCGCGTCCACCGCCGGGTCGGCCAGCAGGCTGTCCAGGTCGGCGTAAACGTTGGCAATGCCCAACTGGTTGGCGGCATAAGCACGCTCGGCTTCCACCGGGCTGCACGCCGCTACCAGTTGGCAGCCGGGAGTGTTGTGCGCCAGGGCAGCGGCGTGGCGCTGGCCGAGCCGGCCCAGCCCCACAATGCCGACCCGCAGCGCAACCTGCGGTGCGACTGCCGCCATTTAGAACTGCACCGGCTGGCCGCTGTTGGCGCTATGCGTGGCCGCATCGGCCAGCTTTTGCGCAGCCACGCCGTCTGCCACCGTGGTGCGGAAGGGGGCGCCGCTTTGCAGGCACGCAAAGAAGTGCTCGATCTCCAGCTTGTAGGCCGCTGCATAGCGCTGCAGGAAGAAGGCTTCGGGCTTGTCGGAGGTAATGCCCTTGGCATTCCACTGCACCACTTCAGTGGGCGTGTGGTTGCCACATTGCAGCAGGCCGGTGGAGCCCAGCACTTCAAAGCGCTGGTCGTAGCCGTAGGCGGCGCGGCGTGTGGTGTTGATCTGGCACAGGCGGCCCTTGCGGGTGCGGATGGTCACGGCGGTGCTGTCGTAGTCACCCGCCGTCTTGATGGCCGGGTCGGTCAGCACCGATGCAGTGGCGCTCAGCCATTCGGCTTCGTCACCGTCGGCACACAGAATCCAGCGGAACACGTCCAGGTCATGGATCAGCATGTCACGGAAGATGCCGCCGGAGGCTTTGATGTATTCCACCGGAGGCGCGCCCGGATCGCGGCTGGTGATGACCAGCATCTCGGGGGTGCCGATCTCGCCGGCCAGCAGACGGCGGCTGGCATCGTTGAAGGTGGGGTCAAAGCGGCGCTGAAAGCCGATCATGCAGGACACGCCGGCGGCCTTGACGGCTTCACCACAGGCAATGGCGCGGGGCACCGACAGGTCCACCGGCTTTTCGCAGAAGATGTGTTTACCGGCGGCAGCGGCACGCGTGATCAGGTCGCTATGGGTGTCGGTGCTGGAGCAGATGGCCACCGCGTCCACGCTCTTGTCGGCCAGCACGGCTTCGATAGACGCCACTTCGGCACCCAGCTTCTGGGCCAGATCGGAGGCTGCGGCCGGAACCGGGTCGAACACGTACTTGAGCTTGACGCCACTGAGCGCAGCGAGGTTGGAGGCGTGGATGCGACCGATACGGCCGGCACCGAAAACGGCGACGTTTTTCATGGGGAAATCCTTGTGTCTCAGGTTTTTCAGGGGTTGTTTGAACGCGCCTTTGCATGGGCGACCCGGCGACTATAGAGGCAGTTTCCGGTTTTGAAAAGAAATTTCTAACAAATTTGTGTTTTGAATTTAATTTCAATTAAACTGCCCACAAATGATCAAATTTGATCAAGAAAATGGCTGATGGCGGCCCCGGTTTTACCTACAGTTGCGCGCTGTTCCATCCACAACACACGGAGACACCGCCATGGCCCACACCCTTTCCTTTTCCATCAACCGCATCAGCGCGCCGCGCATTGCATTCAGTGAGTTTGCCGCGCTGACACGGCGCCTGGGCGTGCAGGCCATCGAAATCCGCAACGACCTGGCTGGCGTGGAACTGGTGGACGGCACGCCGGGCAAGGACATTGGCGCCATTGCCAAGGCGCATGGCCTGGTGATCCGCTCCATCAACGCGCTGCAACGCTTCGAGCAGTTTGACGCCACCCGCGCCGCGGAAGCGCGTGACCTGATTGCCTACGCCGTGGCCTGCGGCGCCCAGGCCCTGGTGCTGTGCCCTACCAACAGCCTGCGCGATGCGCGCAGTGCCGATCAGCGCCACGCCGACCTGGTGCATGCCCTCAAGCAACTCCAACCCCTGCTGCAGGACGCCGGCCTGGTCGGCCTGATCGAGCCACTGGGCTTTGAGGAGTGCGCCGTGCGCCGCAAGTCGCAAGCCGTGCGCGCCATCCAGGAAGTGGGCGACAGCAGCACCTTCCGCCTGGTGCACGACACTTTCCACCACCATCTGGCCGGCGAAGACCTGTTCTTCCCCGCGTACACCGGACTGGTCCACATCTCCGGCGTGGAAGACACCAGCCCGGCTGCGTCGCAGATGCGTGACGGCCACCGCGTGCTGGTGGGCGCCGCCGACCGCCTGGGCAATGCCGCGCAGCTCCACACGCTGCTGCAGGCCGGTTACACCGGCTACGCATCGTTCGAACCCTTTGCCGAAGAGATTGCCGCGGCCACCGACATCGAACAACGCCTGGCTGCCAGCATGGCCTACCTGCGCAGTGCAGTGGCCGCACAAGCGCAGCCTGCAGCCCAACCCGCCTGAGCGTCCCTTGCATCCCACCCCACCTGTGCGCCGTAAAAGCACGCCGCGTCTGATCGACATTGCCGCGGCCGCCGGGGTGGGGATTGCCACCGTCAACCGCGTGCTCAACGACAGCGGAAAGGCCTCTGCCAGCACCCGCGAGAAAGTCATACAGGCGGCGCGCCAGCTGGGCGCCCGGCGCGTGATGCCGGACGTGCACCGCGGCCTCACGCGCTTTGACTTTGTATTTGCGCGCAGCCAGACGCCGTTCTTCGAGCGGCTGCAGCTTGCCTTGCAGCGCCACATGCAGTTGCTGGACCGGCGCATCGTGGTGCACCGCCACGCCTTCGATCCGGCCGACGAAGCGCAGATTGCCGCCTTCATCAAGAAGCCACCGCACCGGCGCAATGGCCTGATCGTGGTGGTGCACGACACGCCGGTGCTGCGCGAGGCAGTGCAAAGCGTGGTGCGCCAGGGTGTGCCGGTGGTGACGCTGATGAGTGACCTGAGCGACGTTAGCAACCTGCATTACGCTGGCATCAACAATGTGCAGGCTGGGCGCAGCGCCGGCTATTTTCTGGGGCGGCTGGCGCCGCAGGCCGGACGCGTTCTGGTGCTGACCAACGACCTGTCCTTTCGGGCACACCGCGACCGCACCAACGGATTCATCGCGGCATTGCAGCAGCGCTTTGCGCACCTGGACTGTCTGCCCGTGGTGCAAACCCATGACGATGCCGACCAGACCTTTGCCGCCGTCGATGCGCAGATTCGCGCGGGCAGTGCGCTGCCCTTGTGCGGCATCTACAACAGCGGGGCCGGCTCACTGGGCATTGCAAAGGCCTTGCGCAACCGTGCGCAGCATGTGCTGTGGCTGGGCCATGAGCTGACCGATGAGCACCGCAGCTATCTGGTGGATGGCCGCATGGATCTGGTGATAGACCAGGACCCCGACGGCCAGATCCTCTCGGGCATGCAATACCTTCTGCATGCCAACAAATGGACGGATGCCATGCCCGCCGCGCGGCCCACCGACTTTCGCCTGTACTGCGCCGAGAACATCACGCACCAGGCCTATCTGCCCCAGGGGTCGAGCGATGAACGCTAGCGCGCACTCAGGTGGTGGGCTTGTAGGGCAGTTCCAGCGTGTAGGCCAGGGCGATGAACAGGCTTTGCGCCAGGCCCATGGTGCTGCTGAGCGAGCGAAAGCCCAGGGTGGAGTTGTCCTGCACCACCAGCGTGACGTGGGCCAGTTTGGACAGCGGGCTCATGCGGCTGTCGGAGATGGCCACCAGCTTGGCACCGCGCTCGGTAGCCGCCTTGGCCACGGTGATGGTTTCTTCTGCGTACGGCGAAAACGAGATGGCAATCATCACGTCGCCCTTGCGCACCGAGCGCATCTGGCCCTGGTGCATGCTGCCCAGCCCGGTGACCAGGCAGATGCGCTTTTCGGTGTGCTGCAGCGCGTAGTCCAGATAGGCCGCAATCGGGAAGGAGCGGCGCGACGCCGCCACCCAGATGCAGTCGCTTTCGGTGAGCAGGTCCACCGCCTTCTTGAAGGCGGTGGCGTCCAGATTGCTTTCAAGCTCGTGCATGCCCGCCACGCTGCCGGCCAGGAACTCCTTGGCAATGTCCACGCTGGAGAGGTTGTTGGAGCCCGACTCGATCAGGTCGCGGATGCGCGCCTTGTAGTTGCGGCTGGGTGCCAGCTGGCGCGAGAGGTTCTCCCGAAAGATCGCCTGCAACTCGCTGAAACCCGAGAAGCCGAAATGCTTGGCAAAGCGCACCACCGCCGAGGGCTGCACACCGCACTGGCGCGCCATCTCCTGAATCCCCTCGATGCCGACGTGGTCGCGGTTCTTCTCGATATGCAGGGCAATCACCTTGAGCTGCTTGCTCAGCGATTCATATTCCGCCGAGATGCGCTTGATGGTTTGGTCGGCTGTGGGGCCAGGGGTTTTCGCAGTTGCCATGGATTGCTTCGGAGATTCTTGTTAGAAGAAAAACTTTTCTTATATAGGCAAATTATGAAAAATTATTTGCACAAGGGCAAGCAGCTTTTTGGAATGAACGCCACCCTCTCAATGGAAGACATAGTATGCACTCCCCGGACACCGATTCCATCCTGATCGTAGGCGCCGGGCACTGCGGCGGCCGTACGGCACAGGCATTGCGCGCCTACGGCTGGACCGGCGGCATCGACCTGGTGGGCGATGAAGAGAGCCCACCCTACGAACGCCCTGCCTTGTCCAAGGACGCACTGACCGGTGCCAAGGCGCTGGCAGTTTTGGACCTGATGGCGCCCGACGCGCTGCAAGCACTGGCCCTGCGCCGCCATACCGCGCGGGTGACTGCGGTGGACGTGACAGCCCGGACTGCGCAACTCTCCAACGGCAGCACACTGCACTACAGCGCCTTGCTGTTTGCCAATGGCGGCAGCCCGCGTGCCCTGGCAATTCCCGGTGCCGACCTGCCCCAGGTGCTGACCCTGCGCACCAAGGCCGACGCGCTGCGCCTGGCGCCCTGGCTGCAGGCGGGCAAACGGTTGGTGGTCATCGGTGGCGGCTTCATCGGGCTGGAGGTGGCCAGCTCCGCCCGCAAGCTGGGCTGCAGCGTCAGCCTGGTCGAGGGTGCGCCCCAGCTGATGGGCCGTGCCGTGCCCGCACTGCTGGCCGAGCGCGCACAGGCGCTGCACCGCTCGCGCGGTGTGGACCTGCATATCGGCGTGAGTCCGCTGGCCATCACGCCGGTGGCAGAGGGCGTGCAAGTGGCGCTGTCCGACGGCAGCACGCTGCAGGCGGATGCCGTGGTGGTGGGCATTGGCATCGTCCCTGGCACCGCAGTGGCACAGGCCGCCGGTGTGGCAGTTGCGCGCGGCATTCTGGTGGACCGGCAACTGCGCACCAATGTGCCCCACATCTATGCAGCAGGCGACGTGGCCGAATTCCCCAGCCACGTGTCGGGCACGCTGCTGCGCCAGGAGACCTGGCAGAACGCCGAGTCCCAGGCGCAGGTGGTGGCCCACAACCTGATGGGCGGCCAGGTGGACTTCGCTGCAAGCTCCTGGTTCTGGTCCGACCAATACGACCACCAGTTGCAGGTCTGCGGCGAGCCCACAGCCGGCGTGCAGACCACGGTGCGCGAACAGGAAGACGGTGACGTGCTGGTCTTCTACACCGATGCCCACGACAAGATCGTGGGTGCCAGCGGCTGGGGCCTGACCGCGCGCATCGCCAAAGACCTCAAAATAGCCCGCACCCTGGTGGAGCGGGGTGTGAGCGCCAGCCCCTCGGTATTGGCCGACCCCGCCACCAAACTCAAATCCCTGCTGAAGTGAGTCCCCATGCCGCTGACCCCTGCCGCCACTGAAGTTCTGCATGCCATCACATCGGCGCTAGGCGCGCTGGCCGATGCCGGGCAGGCCCAGGGCATGAAGGCCTACATGCTCAACCAGTTCGCGTTTCTGGGCATACGCGCGCCGGTGCGGCGGGACGCGCTCAAGGCCTTGCTGAAGCAGCCTTTCACGCAGGCCGAACTGCTGGCACTGGCGGAAGCGCTCTGGGCCATGCCGCAACGGGAATTCCACTACACCGCCGTGGACCTGCTGGCCAAGCAGCATGCGCGTCTGGACCCCAAGGCACTGCCGCGCCTGATCAAGCTGGTGCAGCGCAACGCCTGGTGGGATACGGTGGACGGCCTGGCCGGTGTGGTGGGTGACATCCTGCTCGCAGCCCGCACCCAGGATGCCCACATACAACGCCATGCCGATGCCTGGCTGCTGCACAAGAATCTGTGGGTGCGCCGCGTCGCCTTGCTGCACCAGCTGGGCTGGCGCGAGCAGACCGATGCCGAGCGCCTGTTCCGCTACGCGCTGGCCTTGGGTGGCGAGAAGGAATTCTTCATCCGCAAGGCCATAGGCTGGGCCCTGCGCGACTACGCCCGCACCGACCCGGTGGCTGTCACGCACTTCCTGGACCAACACGCGCAGCAGCTGTCCAACCTGACGGTGCGCGAGGCCGGCAAGCATCTGCAGCGCGCAGACGGACACGCCGCATGAGCGCGCAGCCCAACATCCGCGCGCTGCCGATTGGCATCAACCTCGACGGCGTGTTGGTGCACGACGGGCTGGGCATGCCCGATGCCGCCACGCGCATGGCCTGGGTGCAGCAGAGCGGCGCGTTCGACTACATCGAGAAGAACATGGACCCCAGCGAAAACTTCCAGCCTTACCTGGATGGAGTGCAGCAGTACGGTGTGCCGATTGGCGTGTTCGGCGGCATCTTCTGCGCCGGGCAGGACGAGCACCGCATGCGCTGGGGCTTGCGCACGGCGGGCCAGCTGGGCGCGCGCATTTTCAACATGCAGCTGTTTGCGCGCCACGCCGACGCACGCCCCATCACCGACCGCGAAGTGGCCGACTTCTTTCTGGAAGCCCTGGAGCACGGCCAGCAAAGTCATTGCCAGCCCAGCCTGGAAGTGCATGTGGACATGTGGAGCGAGCGCTTTCACCGCATCGAGGCAGTAGCCAACCTGCTGGCGCAAAGCCATGTGCAGCTGGCGCTGACGCTGGACCACTCGCACCTGGTTTTCAAGATCGACAACCCGCACGAACTGGCGCTGAGTGACGTGGATGCGGGCACGGACGGTGGGCGCAGCTACCTGGCGCCGCGCCAGCCCCACACCTTGTACACACAGTGGCTGCAGCAAGGCTGGGTGGTGCATGCGCACACGCGTAGCGTGGCCACCGGCATTGCGCACAACCCGCGCACATGGCGCACGCCCACGCTGCCGGGCCGGGCCATCCAGTACCCGCTGCTGCAACCGGCACCGGAGCAGCTGTATTGCGCGTGGGATGCAGACGCCCTGCACGACTGGAAGACCGCCGTGCAAGACCTGCTGGCCCATATGCACGCGCATCCGGGGCACGCGCCGCAGCAGATCAGCTGCGAGTTCATCCCGTTTGCCGACTATGGCGGTGGCGCACGCTACTCCATCTGGGACAACAACCTGGCCTGTGCGCAGTGGCTGCGTGGGGAGTGGGCCAAGCTGATTGGGTAGTATGGGTACCAACCCATTCACTTCCCGCCGATGAAGCATTACCGCCAGTGGAGCGCAGCGTTCGCTTCCTATTTCACCATCCTGGGCCTGTGGACGGCCTTTGGACCGGGCGCGCTCATGGCGGCGGACCCCAAGGCCGCGCCGCTGGCGCTGGCGCTGGCCGTCATCACGCTGGTCTATTTTGTGGCCACGCCATTCGTCAAGGCGTTGTGGAACTGGCTGGGCTTTGCCCGAACCATTGTGCTTATGGGTGCGGGCGTGAGCATCAGCCTGTGCACCGCCGCTGTGGCGCCACAGTGGCTGGCGTGGTGCGTGCCGGCGGCATTCTTCTTTGGCTCTGCCAGCTACACACTGTGCGAAACCAAGATGCTGGAAGACCTGGCGCATGCGGGCCAGGGACATGCCTTCGGGCGGGCGCGCAAATGGGGTTCGTTTGGCTTTCTGGCGGCAGCGTCATTGGGCGGTGCGGCGTTCTCGGTAGGCGGGGTGGGGCGCTCGTTTTCCATTGCCCTGGGGTTGTGCAGCGCGGTGTATTTTTTCTGCTGCGTGGCCTTGGCGCGTGCCAGCCGCGATAGCGCGCCGGACCACACGCTGGAGGTGCCACATCCAGCTCCCGCTGCGGCGGCACCAACCGCTCCGGCACGCGAACCCGACCCCAACGGCTATGGCACGGCCACCTTGCGCCGCCGCGTCATAGGCTCTGCCGCGGTGTCAGTCATGCGCTTGGCCGAAGCCGTTGCCACCACCTGGTTTGGCGCTTATTGGCTGGCCACCGGGCACAGCCCATTGCAGACCGGCCTGCTCTGCGCGCTGCCGGTGGCGGCCGAGTTTCTGGCCATGTGGAAGGGCGGCGCCCTGCTGGCGCGTTACAGCGCCCCGGCCATGATGCTGTTTTGCTGCGGCATATCGGCGCTGCGCTGGTTGGCCACGCCGATGTGCTCCGCGCTGTGGTGCGCAGTGCCCCTGCAATCGGTGCATGCGTTTACCTTCGGCTTTTTCTATCCGGCTTCGCTGATCTGGCTCAAGCAGGCGTTTGGCGACAGCTTCTTCCAGATCCGCTACGCCACCGAGTCCGGCGCACGCGCGCTGACCGCAGCCGTGAGCTACGCAGCGGCGAGCTGGCTGCTGGCGGCCTTGGGCTATGGCGCCATCTTTGCCATCAGCAGCGCACTGGCGGCGCTGACGGGCCTGTGGTGGTGGAAGGTGTTGCGCGGTTGAGCCATCTCTAAAGGCATATGCACCCATAGCTTTTTTCACCTTGTCAGGCACTGCGGCCTGGGTCTATTCTTCGTCCTTCAACAAGAACGAAGGGGACCTATGAAGACCATCAAGGGACCGGCCATTTTTCTGGCCCAGTTTGCCGGTGACACGGCTCCGTTCAATTCCCTCCCCGCCATCGCGCGCTGGGCCTCCGGCCTGGGTTACAAGGGCGTGCAGATACCCAGCTGGGATGCGCGCCTGTTTGACCTGAAAAAGGCCGCAGAGAGCAAGACCTACTGCGAAGAAGTCAAAGGTACGCTGGCAGAACACGGGCTGGAGATCACCGAGCTTTCCACCCACTTGCAGGGGCAGCTGGTAGCAGTGCATCCGGCGTATGACACCGGCTTTGACGGTTTTGCCGCACCCGAGGTGCGCGGCAACCCAGCCTTGCGCCAGCAGTGGGCGGTGGAGCAGATGATGCTGGCCGCGCAGGCCTCGGCCAACCTGGGGTTGGTAGCGCATGTGACCTTTTCAGGCGCGCTGGCCTGGCCGTATCTGTACTCGTGGCCGCCGCGCCCGGCCGGGCTGATCGAGTCGGCGTTTGACGAACTGGCCAAGCGCTGGCGCCCGATACTGGATGCGTTTGACCATGCGGGTGTGGACGTCTGCTACGAGGTGCACCCCGGCGAGGACCTGCACGATGGCGTGAGCTACGAGATGTTTCTGGAGCGGGTGCAAGGCCACAAGCGCGCCTGCCTGCTGTACGACCCCAGCCACTTTGTGCTGCAACAGCTCAACTACCTGGACTACATCGACTACTACCACGACCGCATCAAGATCTTCCACGTCAAGGACGCCGAGTTCAACCCGACCGGCAAGCAGGGCGTTTACGGCGGCTACCAACCCTGGCTGCAGCGCGCCGGGCGCTTCCGCTCGCTGGGCGACGGGCAGGTGGACTTTGCCGGCATCTTCTCCAAACTGGCGCAATACGACTACCCCGGCTGGGCCGTGCTGGAGTGGGAGTGCTGCATCAAGCACCCAGAGGATGGTGCACGCGAAGGCGCCGCCTTTATCCGCGACCACATCATCCGCGTGGCCGAACGCGCCTTTGATGACTTTGCCGGTGGCAACGTGGACACCGCGGCCAACAAGAAGATGCTGGGCATTGCCTGAAGGAGAAGCGCATGGCGATTGAAGCAGGCAAGGCCGCGGGCGCACCGCGACGCATACGGCTGGGCATGGTGGGCGGCGGGCAGGGCGCGTTCATAGGCGGCGTGCACCGCATGGCTGCGCGCCTGGACGATGGCTACACATTGGTGGCCGGTGCGCTGTCGTCCGACCCGCACCGCGCACTGAGCAGCGCAGCCGAGCTGCACATCGCGCCCGAGCGCGCCTATACCGACTACCAGGCCATGGCGCGCGCCGAGAGCCAGCGCGAGGATGGCATCGACGTGGTGGCCATCGTCACGCCCAACCATCTGCACGCGCCGATCGCCAGCGCCTTTCTGGACGCCGGCATCCATGTGATCTGCGACAAGCCGCTCACCTCCACGTTGGCCGATGCCGAAGCGCTGGTGGCCAAGGTGCGCGCCAGCGGCTGCCTGTTTGCACTGACGCACAACTACAGCGGCTACCCCATGGTGCGCCAGGCCCGCGCCATGGTGGAAGCAGGCGCGCTGGGCGATATCCGCGTGGTGCAGGCCGAGTATCCGCAGGACTGGCTCAGCACCGACCTGGAAGCCACCGGCCAGAAGCAAGCCGCCTGGCGCGTGGACCCGCAACAGGCCGGTGCCGGTGGCTCGCTGGGCGACATCGGTAGCCATGCGGAACACCTGGCGCGCTACATCAGTGGGTTGCAGCTCAGCGCCGTGTGCGCGGACCTCAGCACCTTTGTGCCGGGGCGGCTGCTGGATGACAACGCCCATGTGATGCTGCGCTATGCCAACGGCGCACGCGGCATGCTGTGGTCCAGCCAGGTGGCGCCGGGCAACGAGAACAACCTGAAGGTGCGCATCTACGGCAGCAAGGCCGGCCTGGAGTTCCACCAGGAGAACCCCAACCAGCTCTGGTTCACCCCGCTGGGTGAAGCACCGCGTCTGCTCACGCGCGCCGGTGCCGCTGCCGGCCCCGCCGCAGCCCACGCCAGCCGCATACCGGCCGGCCACCCCGAAGGCTATCTGGAAGGCTTTGCCCAGCTCTACCGCGACGTGGCCGAACAACTCCACGCCCGCTGGCAAGGCCGCCCCGCCGACCCACTGGCCTGCAGCGTGCCCACAGTGGAAGACGGACTGCGCGGCATGCAGTTCATTGCGGCGGTGGTGGAGTCGAGTCGGGGGGATGGGAAGTGGGTGGAGGTGGGGGGTAGGTAGACTGCGAGTTCGATGTGGATTGGGGAGCTATCTAACTCGCAATCAAACTGAATTCGAATCTCTTGCCTCTCAATTGGTATAGACGTCTGAGGTGGGCCATCTGCGGTCACTGGCGAATGACTGCTTCGGCGGAGCCAAATTTCGTTTAAAAAGCTTACCGCTTCAACAAGAGCGAGTGCCGGTGACAGGCTGAAGGCGGAAGTTTTACAGCGGCCGCTTTGCAGCGACTCGGCGTCCGGCGGGTAGTTCAATGCTGAGGATGCATGCTTTCCTCGTTGACATTGTTTTTTGGTCGATTTCGCTTGGTCTATACAGCATGCTTAGGTCAAAGGAATCGAGGTATGTCGGCCCTATCCAGGCATGCTCTATACCGTCCTGCGCTCCCTCGGCTCAGTCACCAGACTTCACAACTAGCGCCCCGACAAGCAATTCAGCCCACCGTATGGCATCGAATACGAGGGAGCGAACGATTGGCTTGCTGCCATGCACATCACCCATCTGGGATCGAAGGGTTTGGAGGATGTAGGCCCCCCGACCGAACGCTTGTTCCAGGTTCCTCTTGAAGGGCACGCATTCGTTTGCGGGCCATCCCAGCTCACTTAGCTGCCGCTCGAGTTCGGGAAGGACCCCGCGTGCCGTCAACGCCTTCTTGCACCGCTCCTGGAACGAGGCACTCATCGGGTCACCCAGATTCTCCTCTAGGTAGACCTGCGATGTTGCCGCGTCAACCGCACCGGCCGCCGACGTGATGGCACCGTTGAGGTCTCCGTCACGAAGACGTTGCGCTGCTCTCAGTAAGCCTGAATGGGCGTCGTCTGGTGTGTCATTGAGCACTGCTACATCAAATAACGCGATGGGAATCAAAGCACCTTCAACGAAGGACCATCCGAGCCGGTTCAGGTATCCCTCCAAATTCTCTCCGGCAGTAGGGCTGTGGCGAAGGATTTCCTCAATGAGGATCGTGAGGAAACGTGTTGTCTCTTGCTCGTTCATGTCGCGCAGCTGCGCGTCGAGGGATGCCAAGAGTTGCCCCTTCGTAGCATTGACTGGTTTTTGCTGTACTAAGTGCGCAACCACGCGCAGGTCGAGGCCAGCAAGCCCCGCTACTTGCTTGATCTTATCGAACTGCAACTCTTCCAAACACACCCGCGCCGGGCCCCAAGCGCGGATGATTGAAGTGGATACGCCAGTTGGCCCCGTTTCGTGCTCGACTATTTGGACTTCAGCGGCCTCCGCGAAGGTGCTTTCCCGCACCGGCCATATCCACCAGCTCCTGACCTCCTTCGCCATGCTGGCATAGGACTCGAACTCGATTACCTTCTCTGCAGGCATCACATACGCATTTTCGATGCCGATATCGAAAGACCAGCCAGCGCACCAGACAGTGCAATCCGTCATAAGCCTCAGGATCGTCAATACCTCCTCCCCATGCAGTCCGGTGATTGTGGCTATGTTCACCACCTTGACTGGATCTTGCTGAGAGGCCAAGTATTTCTCCCTCAGCACAGCGTAAACAAGCTCAATGCCGGCCATCAGGCGTCGTGCAGGCTCGGAGTTGATGAGAGGCAAGATGATCGACAGGACTGTGTAGCAGTCTTTGTCACGCTTGAGCCATCGTTCGGCTTCAAGGTCATCAAGCAGCTTGAGTTGTTCGCGATGGGTGGCCCGAAACTTAAGTGCAGGAACAGCACTGCCAAGTTGCTCCATTTGCTCAAGTACCTGAGTAAGCAGGTAATGCTCATCAGGCGATAAATCCACGTCGGCCTCGTTTTTGCTATTCATTCATGTCACTTTCTTACTGGATCAATTGCCAGCACGATCCAAATACGGGCAGGTACTGGTCAGTAATTTTCCAGGGGGCGGTTGCCGCCACGAAGGTACTTCTGGTACCCCATTGACGATTTCCGCATGTAGATTCGACCATCGACTACAAACCCGTCGAGTTGGTGCTGCAACGTGTACGCCGAAAGATCAGACGTTGAGTTTATGAAGCCCTTGCTCTTAAAATTAAGAGATGTATTGCACAAGACCCCATAGCCCGTTAGTGCCTTGAATGCAGTCAGCAACTTAAACAACGGGCGGTTGGTCAGAGCCGAGACCGTCTGAATGCGAGCCGTTCGATTCACATGGGTCACCGCTGCCAGAGCATCCGTTGTGGCCCGATACGTGTAAAGCATAAACGGGCTTGGGAGATGACATCCAAACCACTTTCCCGCATCCTCCTCCAAGCAGACGGGAGCGATCGGACGAAACTGCTCTCGTTGCTTGATGACGTTCAACCTTTCTCTGGTGCTGGCTTTAAAGGGTTCGGCCAAGATGGAGCGATTACCAAGCGCGCGCGGTCCAATTTCATACCGGCCGCTCGCCCACCCCAAGATCAAGTCACTGGCCAACATGTTGGCAACGGTTGCCATGCTCGGTTCCCACTCGTCGAAGTAAGCAGCATCCACAACTTCGTTGCTCAGAAATTGCAGCCCGGAGTAGACGTCCCACGTGACCTTGGGATTACCTGTAAAATGGAACTGTGCGTCGATGGCCGTACCAATCGCTGACCCTGAATCGTTCGCGACGGGCGGCACGAAGACGTCAGAAAAATATCCTGACTCTTTCCATTTTGAGTTCCAGTCGCAATTAAGACCACATCCTCCCGCTATCAGCAGCGGCATGCCTCGTTTCAAATTCTTCGTAGCGAACCGATGAAAGTGGTCGAAAAGGTGGTCGCTAAAGATGCCAGCAAAGTTTCGGAATTCCGGATCGTCCGGTCCCACGTTGAAGTGCCTGAACTCTTTCAAGGCTTCCAACTGGCTGGGCTTAAGATGCTGGCAATCCTGCATTAAGAACGAAGTAATCTTCTCTTCCTCGTCTGAGGGTTGGGTTCTCGTCGAAAACGAAGCGAGCGCCATCAACTTTCCGGCATCTGAAAGCCGGGAGTAATCGGCGGCACTTTTTTCGAAAGTCGGGTCTGCCAATGCGTAGAGCATGGCGTAGCGGTGGCCAGGCTCCTGCATCACGTCGCCAATCTTTGTTACGTTCAGCTTCGCATCGATCTCGTAAAACGCTCCTATGACACCCTCCCAGAGCAGCGCGTAGCATGGAGTTCCCATTGGCAGGTTTGACATCCCGAACGCGCACAGGAGGTGTGAGCGTTCGTGTGACGATGAGAAGAAGTCGACGGTCTTTCCCAACAGACGCTTCTTGCTGACAACAGCCTGATCGTGATGGCTGCCAAGGTAGTCAGCCACTGCATGTTGCCCAAGCGGAAGATCGGTGGGCCACCACCCCCCTCTGCACAGCACGTCGGGAACGGTCTGAAGTTCGGCAAGTACGTCGAACGCATCGGGCACAGTTAGCGACGAATGTCGGTATTGCGACCCCTTCTCGGCCTCAATGGAAAACACCAAACGGCCGTCCTCCACATACGCAAATGCACCGTCGTGTCCTGGGTTATAAGAAAGTATCTTCATGCAGTAACTTCGTTAGTGGCTGACCTGACCGGGGTAGAAAGAACTCCAACGTGGTTCTCCATCAGTGATGGGGCGTGCGCGCTCACACGAATCGACTGCAGGTGGACCTTGGCAGGGAGTCGACGGGCGATAACTCGTCCGGCAAGCTGGTTGGATCGGGAGGGCCAAGTATTGACATGCAACTTCATCGGCAAGTGTGGTATCGGGGTTGGGTCCCAAAGCACACGCCGATGAACAAGCCGGTCATCTACCCACCATCGGATTTCGCACGGAGTCCATTCGATGGCATATCGATGCAAGCCCTTCGAAGCGTCGAACCCCAACTCAATGTGACTTGGGGCTCCTCTGTAACCGTAGTCGAACTTGGCGCCGTTATTGCCCGGATTGTAGAAAACGTTGACAAGGAGGCGGGACGGCATGTTGCCAGCAATTTCGAAGTCAATCTCCTGATGTGGTGAGTTGCGGTGGAGAAAAAACCCGGTGATTACCCCCGGCACGTTAGAAGCTTGGAAGACTGCCTCGAACCTCCCGAAAAGATACTGGGAATGACTGCTTAGGGCACCTGCGCTGTATTGGCGAACGTCAAGTTGTTCTCGTCGAACGTAAAGTGTTGCGCCTTCGACACTCTCGAACTCGACGTTAAGCGGACGGAACAACGCAAGATTGCCCGCGAAGGTGTCGGTCCTTGAATGCCAGCGCAAGGGGTCGAGGCGCTCCAAGCGATCTTCAAAGTCGACAAACGGTCCTTCGCCCTCATGGTTCGTGGGCACGATATGCACACCCATCCAACCGCGATGATCAGACTCCACGACCCACGGGGAGCGATCCCGCTCAGGTGCCGCACGCTTGCGAGCGATGCCAGAAGGCTGCGGGTCTGATTCGAGGATATGCCGTTGCCCCAGGTCGCTCAACCTTGGGAACGCGCATGAAGGCGGTGGGCACCTAAGGTGTTCACAAAGAATCCGCCAAGAATCGACGTTCCCCATATCAAGGACTGCGACATCCGCTCCTGCTAGGCCAAACGGCGGGCTCCAGGCGTTTTTGGTAGGGGCAGCACCTTGAGGGGCTGTAACGATGAACTTGGCCTGAGGATAACGGTGTCGCAGGTCCTCGACCATCGATTCGAGGCACCCAACGTTGACGTACGCATTGAAGACCCTGTCGACACTGCCTTCGCGAAGACGCTTCAGCTCCCGCAATGGCAGCGTGTTCAGATCACTGCAGCAGCGGTACCCAAGCATCGACAACGCCATTGCAAGAGAGGATTGGCCCGAATTTCCCGGTCCGAAAGCGAAAACAGGAAAATGAGTTGGGCGGATGTGGAACAGGGCTGCACTCTCGCTGTTGATCGCACCGATAGTCGTAAGGGCGGGAAGAATCGAGTACGAGTTTGCAGATGGTGCATCTGTTCTCTGCAAAATAAAAGACCGCTTAGTCGCCCACACGTTTAGCTTGCTGAACTGATGGTTGATCCAAAGATCAATCGGCCCGCGACATGGCAGTAGACGAAGTAGCTTATTCGCGCCTTGTCGAGAGAGTATGTACCCGGACAGGTGCCACAACCCGCGCGCAGGTCGGAACACGTGACTAGATACGAACGTTTTGGGAGCACCATGCATCGCCTCCACGTACGACACATAGAGTACGTCAAAGTTTTCGTGGGCGCCACTTTCGATTGCAATATCCTTCCAAGCTCTATCTAGATTTCTAGAAAGACCAGGATGGAACCAAACGTCGTCCTCAAGGATAAGGACATTTTCTTGCGCACCCTGAGCAACTCGCCTCCAAACGTCAATGTGCGATTTGGCGACCGCAATCTCAGCCCGGCTCATTCGGATTGGTGCATCAAGTTCGTACCGCGTCGGAAGTGTTCGAGGTTGAGGCTCCACAAAAAGTTGATCTGCCAACGTATAGTGGGGGTCAACGTCAACGTCTATGGGCGGGTCCTTCGAAAAATCACGCGCATCCACAGCGGCGTACCTTTCCGTGATGCTAAGAAGATCATTGCCGGTCCAATCCCGTACACGTCTGAGTTCCTGCTTGACGTTGAACCAACGAGATGGCTCGCGATCTAGGTTGATTACGTAGATCTTTCCAATCGACTGACTAGTCGTCGTTCGTCGAACGCCGAATACTTGCGACGTTTGGACCGGAAGCATCTTCCGAAGGCCATGCGCTAGGCGTAGGGCCAAACGGAAAATAGCTAGGGGAGGTCGAGTTAAATTCATCGTGCGTCCAAGTGTGCAGGTGCACGGTACGCCTGCTGATTGGACAACCGCCAGTTTCGCGAGTCGTTGCGGTAGCTCAGTGGCCACTGACTGGTCGATGTCAGTTCCCAATCGTGGGCAACCGTCATTGCATCAGGCGAACATCCTTCGTTGAGTACTTCGAACACTGAGCGCGTAAGATTCCCAGGGCCCGTTGTAGCCTGTACTTCGGGCAATCCTGTAGGTAGGCCAGCTTCGAGGGATAAGGTAGCGTTCAACAACGCTCTTTCTACAATGGGATGATGGCGCGACGCGATTAGAGGTGTTGTATTGAAGTAAAAGATCCACCCCGGTTGGTTGGCTCCTGGTTCCGTAAATAGCGACGGCGGCACCATCTGGGAAGTTGCAACGTCGTAGCAAAACGGCTGCAGCTTGAGCCGTCCGTCCTCAAACATTTGATCGATTGGAATGCCGTTGTAGACATCGTCGGCATCAATGTAAAAGCCCCCTTCTACGTAAACGTACGAATATCGGAAGTAGTCCGACATCATTGATGGGTGGTAACACTTGTCAAAGGCCTTCTCATAACGATCTCCTAAGCGACTTCGGATAAATTCTCTCGCAGAGCTTTCGTCGAAGACCTCTAGTTCAAATCCGAATCCCTTGAGTCGTCTCCACGATTCCATGCAGGCCTTGACGTCTTCTGGTAAACGCTGCAGATCATCCCAAAACTGCACGATGCGCTTTGGAGCCGGAATTGACCAGGTCGTAGAGTCGTGTGTCGAGCCGTCGCGGCGCTGCACCATATCGCGCACGAAGTTAGAACGCGCACGTTCGACTGGTCCCAGTGGATCGGATTCAACTGCTTGGTTCAAATCTCTCGCTTTGTTCATTTCTTCTTCCTCCCCTTAAATTTGGTGCTGATCATTATCGGGAGCCCCCATGTGCCATTGCAGCCTGGTCGAGTCACCAGACCTTGTCAGCGTCTGAGAGGCGATTCGGCTCGAACTGCGCAATGGCATGGTTCAATTGCTCAGTCGGAATGTCCAAGAACATCTGGCGAAAGACTTGCTGGGTGAGATTCTTCTTTTTCTCAATAAGGCCGCATCGTAGAGAGGCCTTCTTAAGTACGCGTGTATACCCAAAATTTCCAACGCAGTTGTCGCCATAGATGTTGGTTAACCCAGCAGTAGCAAGGGGAAGCGTCCTACCCGGTGCAAGCGCGTCAACGTACTGTAGATTCATTTTTGCTTTCAACAGAATTACGGGATGGCCGACTTGCGGCGCTGTGACCTGCTCTTTGGTCAGCTTGCGGGCCTCGCGGCCGATGGAGTCGGGTATTCCCTTGGACCACTGAAGAAGAGCAAGGATGTTCTCAAGTTCGTCGGCCGTCAGAGTCGAGCGTTGATAGATCACGGCGACTATGCGTTGTTGCCAGGCCGGAAACTTCTCGGCCCACTTCTGAATTTCGCTGGGGATCGTCATATGCAGCCCCTCCCAGGCCTGCTTGTTGGTTTGTAACCTAACGCGACGATGATAGACGGGAAATAGTTACTGTGACTGGCAAACGCCTACTCGCTGAAGTCCTCAGGTTTGAAGAAAGTCAGAATTCTGGGAAAGCAGAAGAGGTACTGGACCAGCTATTTGGCGTTCAGTGATCCGCGGCGCCATCTATGACCGTTGGTACTTTGAAACTTTAAGCTCGATTTGATAGCTTTGGCCAGGCGTTCCGGTATGCCTTCCGTCGCCCATCCAACCGAGCTGACACCTTGCCGGAAGCAGTAACCTGCGATGTGGGTGCGTGAGACGATGAATGTCGGCTATCAGGTGGCCATTTGGCGCATTGGTAGGACCGCAATGGGTCGGTTACCGCTATCGCTTGAGAGGCAGTTGGAGTCAATCGCCAAAGACAGGTTTCTGCAATAGGCAGGGCCACACTTTAATCTTTGAGGTGCACTCCCAGAGCATCCAACTTCTTTGCATACGAATCCCTACGTTTTGCCGCCTTTGCAGCGGCATCCATGGCAGCTTGGATGGCCTTGGGCCCTTTTTGCGCAGCCGCTTTGATCAATCCGAACTTGTGGGCAGCATCTGCCTCCGCCCGCTTGAACGTGGCGATGATTTCGGCATGGGCATCAGATGAATTCACGGGCACCCTTAGAGCTTGACGTTGGTGCGAAGCAAGGCGGTTCTCAATTCGCGCGTGGCAGGCTTTGAAACATCCACCTTTTGCACAGCCAGGTCAAACGATGAGCCTGGCCTGATGCTGGTTGGCAGTATCTTCTTTGTGGGATTCGCAGTGGGGTACGTGCCCTGGCCCGGCCCCGGACACATGCGAACGGAAAACCCGAATTCTTCTAGTACACCTTTTGCATATAACTCCGCCAGTTGCTGAAACGTCACGAAGGTGGAGCGTTTGACTTCTTTGAGCCCTGGCTCACTGATGTCACGAACGATCTCGAATTTGCCCAGCGTATCCCGCTGCGTATCGGTAAACGGATGCAGCAAAAACGTCTGACGAACGCCATTCTGTTTGGACACCCGCGTGTGCTCGACGGCGATATCAGTTAACAGCATGTTGTTTTCCCTTTGATTCCATAAGCCACAGCGGGTCCAACCACTTTAGCCGCCCTGCCGATCCGTTGGTCTCTACACCGTACCCACGGTGGAAGACGGACGTGGATCATGTGCGAATTGAAGGAACTATCAACCATTACAAGGGTTAGCCAATACGATCCGATTGCGTCCTAGAGTTTTGGCGTCATACAACGCAGTGTCAGCGCGTATCAACGTCTTCTCAATGGCCTCTCCGTTGCAATATTGGGTTAACCCGATAGATACAGTCATTTTCAGGTGACTGTCACTCACGGGAATCTCAATTTCCGCCACTTTCGCACGAACTCTTTCGAGGCAAACTTTGCCAACCGATACCTCGGTTTCTGGGAGCAGGACTATAAATTCCTCACCTCCCCAGCGCGCCAGCGTGTCATTGGTACGAATATTATTCTGCACCACAGTAGTAAACATCTGTAGGGCTTGATCTCCTACCTGATGTCCGTATTCGTCATTGATTCGCTTGAAATAGTCGATGTCTAGTATGGCTAAAAGTAGTGGCGAGGAAGAACGTTGTGTGCGCTGCACTTCATCATGCATTTTTTCCAGCATGAAGCGACGATTGGCAGTCCCAGTTAGTTCGTCGCGAGTAGCAATTTGTTGTATCTTGTCAAACGCCGCCGCAATTTGATTCTTCTGGTTACGCATATAGGCGCTCATTTGCTGCAGTCGCCAAGT